>NZ_JBSRXP010000010.1:0-141694 GCF_054055715.1 Luteibacter sp. PvP120
CGCTTTCGTCGTCAGGACGTTTCGTCCTAGTGAGCCGCCCATTCTATATCGTTTTTCGTTTCCGTCAACACCCTCGTGAAGCTTTTTTTCGAGGTTGTCGCCGAAGCGATATAGCTGCCGTAGCGTTTGCCTTTCGGCGTGGGCCGCTGCGGGAGGCGAATAATACGGTTTTCAGAAAGGGCTGCAACCCCCTTTCGTGAATTATTTTTGAAAGCGCCGTTAAATCAGGCGGATACGGGCGAAATTTCTTTTGCCGACCTGCAGCACACCCTCGAAACCAGCCACGAACGTGCGGGAAGCATCTTCCACCACCTCGCCGTCGATACGCACGGCGCGCTCCTTGAGCTTGCGGTTCGCCTCGGAATTGCTGGGCGTGACGCCCGCGGCGGTAAGCAGGGAGGCCAGACGGAACCCTTCAGGGGGCACGGCGATCTCTGCGAGCGGAAGCAGGCTGGTATCGCCCTGCCCTGTTACCACGGCGTTCCAGCCGGCGATCGCCTGTTCTGCGGCGCCGGCATCGTGGAAGCGCGTGGCCAGTTCACGGGCCAGGCGGAGCTTGGCTTCCCTGGGATTGAGCGTGCCGGAGGCGACGTCGGCCTTCATGGCGGCCAGCTCATCCAACGATACGTCGAAACTGAGCAGTTCGAACCAGCGCCACATGAGGTCATCGCCGATCTTCATCGTCTTGGTGACGATGTCGATGGCCGGTTCGTTGATACCTATGTAGTTGCCCAGCGACTTGGACATCTTGTTGACCCCGTCCAGGCCCTCCAGGAGGGGCATGGTCAGGACGATCTGCGGCGGCTGCCCGTGGTGCTCCTGCAGGGCGCGCCCCATCAGCAGGTTGAACCGCTGGTCGGTACCGCCCAGCTCGACGTCCGCCCTGAGGGCCACCGAGTCGTAGCCCTGCACCAGCGGATAGAGGAACTCGTGGATGGCGATGGGCTGCTCCGACTTGTACCGCTTGGCGAAGTCGTCGCGCTCCAGCATGCGCGCCACGGTATGGGTAGCGGCCAGGCGGATCATGTCCGCGGCCCCCATGCTGCCGAACCACTCCGCGTTGAAGCGCAGCTCGGTCTTCTCCCGGTCCAGCACCTTGAAGACCTGCTCGGCGTAGGTCTCGGCATTGGCCAGCACGTCCTCGCGGGTGAGCGGCTTGCGGGTGGCGTTCTTGCCCGTAGGGTCGCCGATCATCCCCGTGAAGTCGCCGATCAGGAAGATGACCTGGTGCCCGAGGTCCTGGAACTGGCGCATCTTGTTGAGCAGCACAGTGTGGCCGATGTGCAGGTCGGGGGCCGTGGGGTCGAATCCGGCCTTGATCCGCAGCGGGCGTCCCGTCTTGAGCCGTGCCTCGAGGTCGTCCTTCTTGATGATCTCGTCCGCGCCACGCGCGATCAGCGCGAGGGCCTGCTCCAGCTCGTTCATGCTTTCTCTCTATAGTCTGTAAGTCAGCGTCCTTCACATTTGTCAGTGAAGACGGCATGGGGGTTAATTGTGCGTTAACCCCACGATGTGTTGCAAAGCCTTGATGGAAAAGGCGTTGACGGCCTTTACACGCGGCCGTTATGGTACGCGACAACTCGGGGCGAGCGGATAGACAAAGACGATGAGTGACGCAAACCGCAGGGCGCACAGCGCCCGCAAGCAGGCCATCCGGCGCAAGGCACAGCGCAGGCATTCGCACTTCTACGATTCGCGTGCCCATTGGTCGTTCAGTCGTAACGCCTCGGCCGAGCCGCTGAGCTGGAGCCGTGAACGCTGGATTCTCGCCGGCACGGCGTTCCTCCTGGTCATCCTCTCCGCCCTGGTCATCCCCGCCTGGGCCGGTGCGATGAAGAAGCAGACGACGGTCACCGGTTCCGCGGTCACCGTGCCCATGGCCCTGTCGAAGTCCCACGCGGTCGTTCCGCTGGCCCTGCCGAAGATCGACCCCGCGTCCATCAAGCCGATCGCCCCGATCGAAGAATGGCAGACGGTGCAGGTCAAGCCGGGCCAGACCCTTGCCGACATCTTCCTGGCGCAGGGCCTGACCATGAACGACCTGCAGCACGTGATCGACGGTGCCGGCGGCGCAAAGGTTTTCCACCAGATCAAGCCGGGCCAGGAGTTCCAGTTCCTCGTCGGCGACGACCACACCCTCAAGGGCGTGCGCTTCGACCAGGACGAAGCCAACATCGCCACCCTGCGCATCGACGGCGACAAGCCCCAGCTGACGACGCAGACGCGCGACGTGCAGCATCGCGAGCACATCGTCCACGGCGTCATCGACGGTTCCCTGTTCGGCGCGGCCTCCCAGGCCGGCATGAGCAACGCGATGGTGCTGAAGCTGGCCGAGGTGTTCAAGTTCGACATCGACTTCGTGCAGGACCTGCGCGTCGGCGACAGCTTCACCGTCATCTACGACGACGTGTACAGCGACGGCTCGTTCCTGCGCGACGGCGATATCTCCGCCGCGGAGTTCGTCAACCAGGGCAAGCGCTATACCGCTTACCGCTACAAGAACGGCGACGGCAAATACAGCTACTACAGTGAGGAAGGGCGGCCGCTCACCGGTTCCTTCCTACGTATCCCGGTCGACTTCACCCGCATCTCCTCGCAGTTCAGCGCCGGACGCATGCATCCGATCCTGGGCAAGATGCGCGCGCACAAGGGCGTGGACTACGCCGCCCCCACCGGCACGCCGATTCATGCCGCGGGCGATGGCGTGGTCAAGTTCCGCGGCTGGATGAACGGCTACGGCAACTTCGTGGTGATCCAGCACAACGCCACCATCAGCACCGCGTACGGCCACATGTCGAAGTTCGCCAACCTGCGCGTAGGCCAGCGGGTCAGCCAGGGCAGCACCATCGGCTTTGTCGGCATGACCGGCCTCGCCACCGGCCCCCACCTGCACTACGAATTCCGCGTCAACAACGTCCAGCGCGATCCGCAGACGGTAACGCTGCCGAAGCCGGAGCCGCTGCCGGCCGCCCAGCTGGCGAAGTTCCGGAAAGACGTGGTCGGACCGCAGCTGGCTCGCCTCAAGCAGATCGACAACAGCACCAAGCTCGCCCGTGTCGACACCGGCGCGAACGGCACCGACTGATCGATGGCGCGTGCCGACGGCCTGTACATCGGCCTCATTTCAGGGACCAGCGCCGACGGCATCGACGCCGCGCTGGTCCGCTTCGAGAACGAACGCCCGGCCCTCGTCGCCGGGCTCACGTATCCCTGGGATAACGCCCTGCGCCAGCTGATCCTGGCCGTGGCGCAGGATGAGGAACGCCTCGACCTGGACCGCTACGGACGGCTCGATGTGGCCGTGGGCGTGGCCTTCGCCGATGCGGCCCAGGCCGTGCTGGCACGAGCCGGCGTGGCCCGGTCCGACGTTACCGCGATCGGCTCGCACGGCCAGACGATCCGCCACCGCCCCGGCGGTGACCACCCCTTCACCCTGCAGATCGGCGACGCCTCGGTGATTGCGGAACGCACCGGCATCGACACCGTGGCCGATTTCCGCCGCGCGGACGTCGCTGCCGGTGGTCAGGGGGCTCCGCTCGTACCGGCCTTCCACGCCACGGTGTTGCGCCCCGTGTCCGGCGCGCGCGTGGTGCTCAACCTGGGCGGCATCGCCAACATCACCTTGCTGGGCGCCGACGGCGGCGTGACCGGTTTCGACACCGGCCCCGCCAACGGGCTGATGGACGCCTGGTGCCTGCGCCACCGCGGGGAAGCCTTCGACCGTGACGGACGCTTCGCCGCGTCCGGCCGTGTGGACGCGCCGTTGCTGCGCGAACTGCTGGCCGATACGTATTTCGCGCTCGCGCCACCGAAAAGCACGGGACGTGAACACTTCCACCTCGCCTGGCTGGCGGCACACCCCCGCGTGGGCGAACTGCCCCCCGAGGATGTGCAGGCCACGCTGCTGGCACTGAGCGCGGTCAGTGTGGTGGAAGCGATCGAACGGCACGCGCCCGACGCCATCGACGTCGTCGCCTGCGGGGGTGGTGTGCACAATGCAGGCCTGATGCAGGCCATTGCCGATCGACTGGACGGCCCTCGGCTGCGGATGAGCACCGACTTCGGCATCGACCCCGACATGCTGGAAGCCATGGCGTTCGCCTGGCTGGCGTATCGCCGCCTGCGGGGCGAACCGGGCAACCTGCCGGTCGTGACCGGGGCGCGCGGCCCTCGACTACTGGGCGCCCTCTATGCGGCGCCTGCACCCGGACCGCTCGACGGCTAGACCCGCTCGGCGGGGCTCGCTTCGCTACGCGCTGCCGCGTCCGCCAGCGATGACGGCGAGGCCTGGGCCAACGCGGACAGCGCCTCCTGGAAGGCGGCCTGCTCCTGGGCATCCCAGGCACCGGTGAGGTGCGCGATGTCGCCGGGCTCGATCAGCAGTTCACTGAACACGTCGCCCGGACTCAAACCCAGCCCGTAGCGCAATGCGTGGAGGATCACTTCGTTGATCGACCAGCGGCGTTCGCGCGCGAGCGATTTGATCCGCTCGGCCATCTGCTCGTCGATGTGTCTCACGATGATATCTGGCACGTGCGTTTTACTCCTCGCGCATGCCCCCTGTGCCGGAAATCTTACACACATCCGGCCGGTGACCAAAACCGGCCGTGCGGCCTACGTCGCTTCGACGGCCATGGGGCGCGGCATCCGGTGCCACAGCAGCGCCAGCAGGACCAGGGTGGGCACGATGGACACGGTGCTGACGATGAAAAGCGCCGCGTAGCCCGAATCCTTGACCAGGAAGCCCGAGAGCCCACCCAGCAGCTTGCCCGGCAGGTTGGCCAGCGCGCTCAGCAGCGCGTACTGCGTCGCGGTGAACCGGCGGTTGACCAGCCCCGACATGAAGGCCACCAGCACGGGCCCGGCAAAGCCCTGGGCAAAGTTGTCGCCGGACAGGGTGGCCACGAACGCCCAGGTCTGCCCGGGGTTCATCGCCATCAGCAGGTAGAGCAGGTTGGACACCGCGACGCCGATGGCGGAGATCACCAGCAGGCGGCGCATGTCGAAGCGGGTGACCGCCCAGCCGCCCAGCAGTGCGCCGACGATGCCGACGATCACGCCGTACACCTTCGACACCTCGGCGATCTGGGTCTTGCTGAAACCGGCGTCCAGGTAGAAGGGATAGGCCATGACCCCGAGCATCTGGTCCGGCAGGCGGAACAGGGCGACGAACAGCAGCAGGCCCAGCGCCAGCCCCAGACCGTAGCGCGAGAGGAAATCGCGGAACGGCCCGACGAAGCCCTCCTGGATCGCTACCCGCATGGGCACACGCTCGCGCACGCGGTGTTCCGGCTCGCGGGCCAGCAGCACGGCGATGACAGGGATGACCAGCAGGCCGCAGATGGCCACGTAGCCGCGTTGCCAGCCGAGCGCGTCGGCGACGATCAGGATGCCGGCACCGCCGGCGATCAGCCCCAACCGATAGCCGAGCGTATAGGTGGCGGCCAGCGCGCCCTGGGCCTCGGGGGGCGCGATCTCCACGCGATAGGCATCCACCACGATATCGATGGTGGCGCCGGCGAAGGCGGCCACCAGGGTGACCGCCATGAAGCGCGCCAGGGAGAGCGTCGGTGGGAACGCGGCCATGCCGAGCAGGCCGACACCCAGCAACAGCAGGGCGAACATCAGCCAGCCGCGACGCAGGCCAAGGCGACCGAACAGTGGCAGGCGCCACTTGTCGACCAGCGGCGCCCACAGGAACTTGAAGTTATAGGCAAACGTGACGTAGCTGGCGACGCCGATCGCACCGTAATCGACGCCCGATTCCTTGAGCCACGCCGACAGCGTGTTGCCCACCAGGAGGAACGGCAACCCGGACGCCAGACCGAAGAAAAGCAGGGTGACGGCGCCCGGCTGGGCGAACGCGGCGGCGATACCACGCAAGCCCTTGTAGCGTGGCGCCGCGGCGGTATCGCTCACTCGGCGTAGTCCACGATGAAGGGCGCGTGGTCGGAAAAGCGCTCGTCGCGGTAGATCGAGCAGTCGCGCAGGCGATCGCGCAGGCCCGGGGTCACGATCTGGTAGTCGATCCGCCAACCCACGTTGTTGGCGCGGGCCTGGCCGCGATTGGACCACCAGGTGTACTCGACCGCCTCCGGCTTCAGCGCGCGGAAGCTGTCGACCCAGCCGATCTCCTTGAACAGGAGGTCGAGCCAGGCGCGTTCCTCGGGCAGGCAGCCGGAGTTCTTCTGGTTGGAGGTCCAGTTCTTGATGTCGTTTTTGGTGTGGACGATGTTCCAGTCGCCGCAGAGCACGTAGTCGCGTCCGCTGGCCGCCCATTCGCGGAGGATCGGCGTCAGCCACTCCATCACGCGGAACTTGTACTGCTGGCGCTCGTCGCCCGAGGAACCCGACGGGATGTAGAACGACACCACGCTGAGGTTGCCGTAGCGCGCCTCGATGTAGCGACCTTCGCAGTCGAAATCCTCGCGACCCAGCGATACGCGCACTTCGTCCGGCTCACGGCGCGAGTAGATCGCGACACCGCTGTAGCCCTTCTTGCTGCGCGCGTCGTGGTAGAAGCAATGGTGACCGTCGGGCCGGAACATCGGGTCGGTGAGCTGGTATTCCTGGGCCTTGGTTTCCTGCAGGCAGACCACGTCGGCCTCCTGCGTGCGCAACCATTCGAAGACACCCTTGGTGGCGGCGGAACGGATACCGTTGGCGTTGAGCGAGATGATGCGCATGGGACCTTGATCGGGCATTCGATGACCCGTCCATCATACCTGCGCCTACAATGCGCGCATGAGCCCGCCTGTCCGCGTCACGCCCGTCACCGCCGAACTTCGCGCCGCCGTCCTCGCGGTGGCCGTGCATCCCGGGCAGGTGCCGTTTGCCGGGCGCACCGCCGATTCGCTGGCCGACGCCGCGGTGTGCCCGGGCAGCGAGGCACTGGCGCTGCTGGTCGACGAGGCGGTGGTCGGCTACGTCCGCATCGACCGGCGCGCGACGGCCCTGGGCGATCATCCGCTGGCGGATGGCGCGGTGGCGCTGCGCTCTTTCATGATCGACGCGGGCCGGCAGGGACAGGGCCTCGGCCGCCGCGCCCTGGATGCCATCCAGGCCTATGCGGAAGGCCGCCATCCCGACCGCGAGCGCATCGTGTTGACGGTGAACCTGCGCAACGAGGCCGCCGTGCACCTCTACCGCCGCGCGGGCTATCGCGAAGACGACGAGCTGTACCATGGCGGTCCGGCCGGCCCGCAATACGTGATGTGGCGCCCGTTGCACCCCTGGACCCACTGAGAGATCCCCCCGTGTACGACTACCAGCGCGAATTCATCGAACTCACCCTGACCCGCGACGTGCTGCGCTTCGGCGACTTCACGCTGAAATCGGGGCGCAGCAGCCCGTATTTCTTCAACATGGGCCGGATTGATTCCGGTGCCGCCCTGGCCGGTCTCGGCCGGTCGTACGCGGCCGCGGCCACCCGCTCGGGCGTACCGTTCGACATGCTGTTCGGGCCGGCCTACAAGGGCATCGCCCTGGCCGCCGCCACGGCGATCGCGTTGGCCGACACCCAGGGGCGGGATGTGCCGTGGGCGTACAACCGCAAGGAAGCCAAGGATCACGGCGAAGGCGGCCACCTGGTCGGCGCGCCGCTGACCGGCCGCGTGCTCATCGTCGACGACGTGATGACCGCCGGCACGGCCGTGCGCGAATCCCTCGAGCTGATCCGTGCCCAGGGCGCGGAACCCGCCGGCGTGCTGATCGCGCTCGACCGGCAGGAACGCGGGCAAGGCGAGCTGTCGGCGGCGCAGGAAGTGGCCGCCCAGTTCGGCATCCCGGTCGTTGCCATCGCCACACTGGCCGACGTGCTGACCTATGCAGGCGAGCGGCCCGATCTGGCGACGGAACACCAGCGACTGCTGGCCTACCGCGAGCGATACGGCGTCCAGGCCTGAGCGTATCCGGCCAGGATGGCCGTCGGTGTCCAGCCTTGGGGAGGCGGGCGTAGCCTGTCACTCCCGGCTGGCTATACTCCTTGCACAGGAGGGGACACCATGCGAGCAGTGCGTTACATGATGGCGGCGACGGCCCTGTGCTTCGGCACGATGGCGCTGGCCCAGGACAACACCACGAACAACAACAACTTCCGCTACAAGTGGAAGGACGCCGGTGGCCATTCGTTCTTCAGCGACAGCCTGACCCCCGAGGCGATGAAGTCGGGCTACGACGTGGTCAACGCGCAGGGCGTGACGGTGCGCCATGTGGATCGCCAGCTGACGGCCGACGAACGCGAGGCCGCACGCAAGGTGGCCGAGCAGCAGGCCGCCGTCCAGGCGGCAGCCGACCAGCGCAAGCGTGACGATGCCCAGTTGCTCAATGCGTATCCCGATGAAACGGCATTCTCGACCGCCAAGCAAGCCGAGCTGGACAACGTCGAGCAGGCCGCCCGCACCACGCGCATGAACCTGCAGGGCCAGGAAAAGGCGCTGGCCGACCTGCTCAATCGCGCCGGTGACCTCGAGCGCAGCAAGCAGCCGGTGCCGCCTTACCTGAACGACCGGATCACCGAGCAGCGCAACACGGTGGCCGGACTGCGCGCGGCGCTACAACGGCAGCAGGCCGCCAAGGATGCCGCCCAGGTGAACATGGATGCGCAGCTGAAGCACTATCGCGAACTGAAGGCCGCGGACTCGTCCGGCCGCTGATCCCGCCCCGACCGGAACCCGCCGGTCAGAACGGCAGGGGCAGATCCGGGGCCACCGCCAGCAGGCGCTGGCGGAAGGCCTGCTTGATGCGCTCCAGCGCCTTCCCACTGTCCGCGTCGAAACGGAAGATCAGTGCGGGCGAGGTGTTGGATGCACGCACCAGTCCCCAGCCGTCGGGCCAGTCCACGCGGACCCCGTCGATCGTCGTCACCCGGGCGTCGTCGAACGTCGCACCGGCGCGGAACGCGTCCATGAAGCGGAACGCCATGCCTTCCTCCGCCACCGGCAACTTCAGCTCGGGGGTGGATACGCTCCGGGGCAAGGTATCGAACAGCTCGGCGACGCTGCGTTCTTCCGGGTCGCCGGCGACGATCTCCAGCAGGCGCGCCGCGGCGTAGATGCCGTCGTCGAAACCGTACCAGCGGTTGTTGTCGGCGAAGAAGAAATGGCCGCTCATCTCGCCCGCCAGGGCGGCGCCGGTCTCGCGCATCTTCGCCTTGATCAGCGAGTGCCCGGTGCGCCACATCAGCGGCACCCCCGCGGCATCCTGGATGACCTTGCGCAGGTGGCCCGTGCATTTCACGTCGTAGATCACCGTGGCGCCGGGATTGCGGGAAAGCACATCGCCGGCGAACAGCATCAGCAGCCGGTCCGCGTCGATGACCTCACCCTTGGCGGTGACCACGCCGAGGCGGTCGCCGTCGCCATCGAAGGCGACGCCCAGGTCCGCGCCGAGGGCGTGCACCGCCGCGATCAGGTCAGCCAGGTTGCGCGGATCGGACGGATCGGGGTGGTGGTTGGGGAACGTGCCGTCGACATCGCAATACAGCGGGATGACTTCACAGCCGATCCCTTCGAGGACGCGAGGCGCCACCAAGCCGGCCACGCCGTTGCCGGCATCCACGACGACCTTGAGGCGCCGCTCGGCGGACACGTCACCCACGATGCGGGCCACGTAGGCATCGAGCACGGGTTGCTCGCGCCAGGTTCCGACGCCGTCGTCGCGTAGTTCGCCCTCGACGATCCGGCGGTGCAGGTCGGCGATGGCCGCTTCGGCCAGGGTCTCGCCGCCGACCACGATCTTGAACCCGTTGTGGTCGGCTGCATTGTGGCTGCCGGTGACCGCCACGCCGCAGCCGGTGCCCAGGTGGAACGCCGCGAAGTACACCAGCGGCGACGGCGCCAGGCCGATATCGATCACGTCGATGCCGGCGGCGCGCAGGCCCTCCGACAGGCCGCGCGCCAGCGACTCCCCGGAAAGCCGGCCGTCACGCCCGACCACCATCTCGTGCAGGCCACGCTCGGCCATCAGCCCGCCGATCGCCTGGCCGATGCGATGGGCTACATCCGGCGTGAGCGAGGTGCCGGCCACGCCGCGAATGTCGTAGGCGCGAAACATCGACGCGTCGAGCGCCGTCGCCATGGCCGGGGTAGACGGCGGCGCCGGTGCGACCCGCGCCCGCTCACCCGGGGCATCACCCGGGTGGACCGATGCGGGCGGCAGGCGCGGCTTGCGCGGCACCTCGGCCACCAGGAATTCGGGCTCCGCGGGCGCCTCGATCCGTACCGGACGGCGCCGGCTGGACCACAGCAGGAACCCACCCGCGCCCAGGCCGATCAGGCTGAGCAGCGCCGCCAGCGGCACCGAGTGCGGAATGACGATGAAGGCCTGCGGCATGGCCGCCACGACATACAGGGACGTGCCGGGGACGACCGTCTCCTGGCCGTCCGAATCGACCGAGGTCGAGCCCTTGGCCAGCAACGTGATGCCACTTTCCCCGCTGCCCTGCCGGAGCGAGAGCCGACCGCCGCCGGGCGAGGCGGCGTCGAAGCGCGCCACGATGTCGTCGAACGGGTATTCCAGCCAGGCCCAGGCGCGCAGCGTACCGCCGACGGCGATCGGCTCGGCCACGGAAAGGAAGCGCCGATTGCCGCGTACGGCGGTGGCGGCGACGGGCGGCTCGGACGAGCCCAGCGCGGCCAGCAACTGCGCCGCCTTGGCGTAACCGAACTCACGGAAATTGGCCCGAACGACCTCGTCCAGGCCGGCGCTGTATACCTCGACCACGGCGGCAGCCGGCAGCAACGCATGCAGTTGCGCGGCCGCGGCGGCGTGATCGTCGATCGCCGCCTGGACGGCGGGGGCGGCGGTCGCCTGCAGGAATTGCTGGCGTTTGGCGCCATAGAGCTGGCCGAGATCGCGCACGACCTGGCGCTGCGCGTCGCGCGTGCGCTCCGCCGCGGCACCCTCATCGGCGATCAGCCAGGCCTGCCAGGCACAGAACGCGCCCACCACGATGAGCAGCGTTGCGCCGGCCAGAGGTAGCAGACCTCGCAGATCGGCGCGGGATGCCCGCCCTTCCCCGCCCTTTTTCCCAGCCATGGTGCCCCTCGTTTCCCCTGGCGAATCAGCCGATACCGGTCGAGCCGAACCCGCCTTCGCCCCGCTGCGACGGCGTGAACCCTTCCACCACGCGCAAGCGTGGACGCCCCACCGGCACGAGCAGCAACTGTGCTACCCGATCGCCTGGTGCGATGGTGACATCGGCGTTACCGCGATTCCAGCAGGAAATCATCAGGGGGCCCTGGTAGTCGGCATCGATCACGCCGACCAGGTTGCCCATGACCAGGCCCTGCTTATGGCCCAGGCCCGAACGCGGCACGATCAGCGCGCACCAGGCGGGGTCGCCGATGTGGATGGCCAGACCCGTGGGCACCAGCTGGCTTTCGCCCGGCGCGAGCGTGACCGGGGCATCGACCGCCGCGCGCAGGTCCATGCCCGCGCTGCCTGCCGTGGCCGGCTCCGGCAGGGGAATGCTGGTGCCCAGGCGCGGGTCGAGGAGTTTCAGTTCGATGTCGATCAAGGGGTGCTTCCGTGTCCGGCGAGGAAATGTCGGGCGACATGCGCGATGAGATGACGGGCCAGCTCGGTCTTGGCCGTACGGGCCAGCGCGATGTCGCCATCGTGCCAGTAGAGATGCAGGGCGTTGTCCGCCACCTCGAAACCCTTGCCCGCGCCCACGTCGTTGGCGGCGATCATGTCCAGGCCCTTGCGCCGCAGTTTGTCCTGCGCGTACCCGGCCACATCGCGCGTTTCGGCGGCGAAGCCGACCAGGAAGGGATGGACCGGGCGCGCGGCCAGCGCGGCGATGATGTCGGGATTTTCCGTCAGCTCGAGACGCAGCGGCGAGCCGGCGGTCTTCTTCAGCTTGTGCCCTGCCAGCTCCGCGGGACGGTAATCGCCCACCGCGGCGGCGCCGATGTAGATGTCCGCGCCGTCCGCCGCGGCCAGCACCGCATCGTGCATCTGCCGTGCGCTGCGCACGTCCACGCGGTGCACGCCGACGGGCGTGGTCATCGCGACGGGGCCCGCCACCAGGGTGACCTCCGCACCGGCGTCCCGCGCGGCGGCGGCCACGGCGAAACCCATGCGTCCGGAGCTGCGGTTGCCGATGAAGCGCACCGGGTCGATGTCTTCGTACGTGGGGCCGGCGCTGACCACGACACGACGGCCGCGCAGCGGTTGCTCGCCGAAGGAGGCGACGAGGATGTCGCGCAGTTCGTGCGGCTCCAGCATGCGGCCGGAGCCGATATCGCCACACGCCTGGTCGCCATCGGCTGGGCCCAGCACCTCGACACCGCGGACCCGCAGCGTACCGATGTTGGCCTGGACGGCGAGATGGGCCCACATCTGCTGGTTCATGGCCGGCGCGACATAGACGGGCGCCGCCGTGGCCAGCACCACGGTGGTCAGCAGGTCGTCCGCATGCCCATGGGCCAGCCGCGCCAGTGTGTCCGCACTGGCCGGTGCGATCAGCACGCGCTCGGCCCAGCGGGCGAGCTCGATATGGCCCATCGCGGCCTCGCCTTGTTCATCCCACAGGCTGACCCGCACGGGCTGGCCCGAGAGCGCCTGGAAGGTGGTCGGCGTGACGAAGTGCGTGGCGCCCTCGGTCATCACCACGCGTACCTCGGCCTGCAGGTCGCGTAGACGACGAACGAGCTCGCAGATCTTGTAGGCGGCGATGCCGCCGGTGACGCCGATCAGGATGCGACGCTGATGAAGACTCATGGCGGAACGGCGCGGTGGCGGGGGTCGGTCAGCTTAGCGGATTTCCGCGCAGCAGGCGGCGCGAGAAAGGCCTTGCGAGATACCTCGCCTCACGGCTTCACCACAGGCTCGTCGCCGGCGTGGGCCGACACCGCGCTTCCCGCCGCGCTGGCGGCGACCGCAACGAACCGGTCCACGGGGCAGAGCGTCACGCCGCCACACGCCGGCTGTGCCAGCACCTGTCGCACCAGGGCACCGGCCGCCGTCATGTTTCCCGCTCGCAACGCATCCAGTGTCGGCATGGCGACCGTGAGGCGAACGGCCTTGCCGGTGGGCGTCTGCACCAGGTCGTAGACCAGGGCACCGCCGGGCGGGTAGTCGTCAGCCCGCGTGGCCTCGTGCCAGTCCAGCCCGAGCAGGCCCGCCTGCGCCGCCAGGTCGGTATCGTGACCGAGCAGCACCAGCACGCGCGTGCCCGGCGCCACGAGGGACTTGACCGAGGTCGGTGGTGCGGCCGCCTGCGCCAGCGTCGCCGTGACATACGCCAGCATCGTGCCGCCACGCGACCGCGAGGCGGCGGGCGTGGCATGCGCCAGCCGGAACGACGCATTGTGCAGTCCGATGAGGCGCGCGACGCCCGCGGCGTCGAGTCGGCCCCAGCCGTACTGCGCCGCGGGCATGCCTTCCACATAGCCGAGCATGATGTTCTCGGACAGCGAGCCCGCCGTCTTCAGGGCCTTCGCCGCGTCACCCCCCAGCAGCACCTGCTTGCCCCCGGCCTTCGCCCGGGTGAGGCAGGCGTCGTCGTGGCACCCCAGCAGCACCTGCTGCAAGACGGCCAGGGTCTGAAGGATCGGCGTGTCGATGGCCGCGGCCTGGATGCCACCGCCATCGTCGTCATCGCCGGCGGCCGCGCCGCGGAACAGCGGATCGTCCTTGCCCATGGGAAACGCCTGGTAGACGGGCGCGCAGCCGGGGGAGAGGCCCGCCAGCAGCGCCACGGCACTGGCCTGGTTACGCGCGGTGCTGTCCGCGATCACCCGCACTTCGCCCTTGCAACTGTCGTGAGGCAATCCCGCGTCGCGCAGGTCCTGGCTCAGGCGTCCACCGAGCGAGCGCAAGGTGTCGCGGCCATGGTCCGTAAGTTGCCCAGGCGGCACCGGCCACGAGGGCCAGGGATCGCTGGCATACCGAGCCAGGTCCGCCGGTGCCTTGGTCGGCGAGCGGATGCCATGGCGCATCAGGATCACCCGCTCCAGCACGCGCGGCGACGTGCCGGCGTCCACGGCCCCGGCCGCCGGTGCGGCAAGGCCCAGCACCGCGACCACGGCCAGCAGGCGCCACACGGTCGGCGCCCTCACAGCTTCAACGACAGGTCGAGGAAGACGCCGCGCCCGGGCAGGCCCCAGTAGAGGGCGTCGCCGCTGACGCTCTGCGTACCCGCGTAGCCGATGAACTTGTGGACGTTGAACAGGTTGTTGACGTCCATGCTGACGGACCAGCCCTTGCCGGTGGGACCGCCGTCGGCACTGCGATAGCCCAGGGCGGCGTCGGTGGAAACGTACGCGGCCAGGCGGTGGTCGTCGACGAACACCGTATTGCCGCTGCCGTCGGTCGCGTTGTCGCTACCGTACTGGGCACCGATGAACTTGGCCATCACCGAACCGTAGTAGCCGAGCGGACTGCTGTACAGCACACCCAGCGCGGCGGTGAGCTTCGGCGTACCGGCGATGCGCGTGTCGGTGTGCTTGTAGGTCGCCTCGTTGTAGGTCGCATTGCCATAAAGGCTGAGCGCCGGCGTCAGCGCGAAGGTGCCCTCCACTTCGGCGCCCTTGTAGATCGCGCCGCCCGCATTCAGGTAGGTCGGCTGCTGACCCACATCCGTGTTGACGAGCGTGGAAGCGAGGTAGTTCCGGAAGTCGATGTAATAGACATCGGCCCCGAAGGTCAGCCCGCGATCGGCATACGCCGTGCCGATCTGGTAGTTCGTGGTGGTTTCCGGATCCAGCTTGCGCGAGCCCGACAGTTCGATCACGTCGATGGGCGGCGCGAGGAACCCCTTCGCCACCTGGGCATAGCCGGCCCACCGGTCGCTGAAGCTGTCGTGCAGGCTGAGCGACGGCAACAGGGCGTTGTAGTTGGCGGAGTCGTACTGCGATACCCGTGCATTCTGCTTGCTGACGGGCGCGCTCATCTGCCGCGTGACGGTGCTGTAGCGCGCACCCGGGCTCAGCGTGAGGGCATCGGTGATCGACCAGTCGTACTGCACATAGGGTTGGAACGTGTCGGTGCGGTCGCGCAAGAGATAGTTATACGTCGAGCCGTACTTGGTGCCCGTCGCCACGCCGGTGGTCAGGTCGAGCGGGTACTGGTAACGGGCGTCCTGGCTGCGTTCCAGCCATGCACCGGTCTGCAACTGCCCAGGGCCCAGTTCGCGTTCGAACCGCAGCACGTCACCGAACGCATGGAAGCCGGAGTCGGACAGTTTGCCGGGCACGTCGTGCTTCAGCGTGGAAACCTTCTTGCCCGCCGCGTTGTACACGGTCACCCCGTTATCCGCCGGGTTGTCGTCGGTCGCGTCGGTGGTCTTGCGGGCCCAGTGATCGAACGTATTGAGATAGGCCTTGTTATCCATGGTCCACGCGCCAAGCTGCGTCACGAGACCCACGTAGGTGAAGCTGGAGTAGTACGCGGCGTTGTTGTAGCCCTTGTAGCTTTGCAGCAACGGATCGTCGGTCAGGCCGCGACGCCAGCCGAACTGGTCGATCTGCTGCTTCGTGGCGCCCTGCACCGTGTTCTGGTGTTCGCGGTTGTAGCTGCTGACGAAGGTAAGCGTGGTACCCGGCGACAGCGTGGTGAGGGTCTTGATGAACGCATGCTCGCGCTCGTCGTCCACCCCCTTCAGGTAGGTATCGCTCTTTTCCTTCGAGATGTCGGCAAAGATGCGCGTGTTGCCGATGGTCTCGTCGGCGCTCACGCCGCCGGCCAGCGTGTTCCAGCTACCTGCGGTGGTATAGAGCGTCACCCCGTCGACCTTGGCGGGATCGCGCGAACGCAGGCCCACCGTGCCGCCGAAGGTGGCGTTACCGAGGGTGGCGCCACCGCCCGGACCGCGATCGATCTCCGCCTGGCCCAGCACGTGGTTATTGAAGTAGGCCGAGGTGGTGTGATGCAGGTCACTCGCGTCGCCGAAAGGAATGCCGTCGAAGGTGATGTTGAACTGGCCGTCCTGGAAGCCGCGGATGCTGATGCCTTCGTTCTTGCCCATGCCCGGGCCTTCCGGCGAGGTAACGGTGACACTGGGCGAGTACTTGATGATGTCGTCGAAGTTGGCGTTGAAGCGCAGGCCGTCGCGAATGAAGCGCTCGTCGATCACCGAGGTGGGCTGCGTGGCTTCCAGCGGCGGCGCGCTGGGCGCGAGCGTATCGACGGTGTTGGCCTGCACGCTTACCGGAGCGAGGTCGCGCGGTGTGCCTTCGGCCCCATCGATCGGGGGGAGCGTGTCGGCGCGGCGAGCGGCCGCGACGCTTTTGTCGGGATGGCCTGCCGGCACCAGCGTGACCGTGGAGGCGGTGACGAAGCGATAGTCCAGCCCCGTTCCCGCCAGCAGCGCATGCAGTTGCCCCCGTGGTTCGAGGCCGGCGGGAACCGCCGTGCTACGCAGGGCGTGCACGGCATCCGGCGTATACACCACCTGCATGCCGGTCTGGCGCGCGAACGTGTCCAGGGCCTGATCGAGCGGCAGCGCGGCGATCGGCGCCTCGTTGGCGACCTGCGCCGCGAGGACCGAAAGCGGCAGCGTACCGAGCAGCACGGCAAGGGAGAAGGCGAGTGTGTTTCGCATGCGGGAGAACTCGTGAAGGGAGACAGGGCGCAACGTGGCGCATGTCACATACGAGTCAGGGGGAACCAGGTCGGGTACTGTTTTCTTCGTGAATCTTTTCTTACAGCCGCGCCGCGGCGCCGCCATGCCCGCGGCGGGCAATGTGGATACCCTCGCCGTCACGGTGCACCTCCACCCCCGGAAGCGTCTGCAGATAGGCGATGAAACCGGACGGGTCACGCGCGTGGAAGCGTCCGCTGATCCGCGTCCCGGCCACCTGCGCATCGTCGATCAGCAGGGGCGGCTGGCCGTAGTGGTTGAAGCGCCGGGCGACGTCCGCCACGGGCGCATCGTGGAAATCGATCTCCGCGGGCAACCAGGCGAGGTCGCTCGACAGGTCCTCGTGCGGTTCCAGATGGGTGAGGCTGCCGTCGCTGGCCAGGGTGGCGTGTTCGCCGGCTTTGAGGTGGGCGACGACCTGGGGAGCGCTTTTCGCCGTCCACGACCATGGTCGGTCTTCGTGCGGCGCCATCACATCGACCTGCCCGCTCAGCACGATTACCTCGCCCGCACGGGGTGTGGCCGTGACCTGGAAAACGGTGCCGATGTCGCGGAGCGTGGTACGCCCCAGGGTCACCGTGAGCGGCGCGTAGGAACGGTGGCCCACGTCGAGCAGCATCGTTCCGTCGAGGACGGCGACGTCGCGGCGGGCGGCGTCCAGGTTCACGCGGATACGGCTGCCGCGATCGAGCTGGATGCGGCTGCCGTCGGCCAGGTCGATGCTGCGCACGGCATCGATCGGCGCGGTGTAGACGATGCCGGGCGGCGCGTCCTGCCGGGGCCATGTGGCAAGCACGACCCACGCGAGGGCGGTGGCCGTGGTTAACGCGCCAGCGATCCACGGCCAGCGACGCGTGCGTCTCGTGGCGTGGCGTGGCCGCGCGCGGCGGGCAGGGTCCACCGCACCCGGACGCAACACGACCACGGCCGGCTCGCAGGCGGCCTGCGCGACCAGGACCGACGCGGCGACCGGCTCGCGGGCGGCGGCCTCCTTCATGTCCTGGTCGAGCTGCACCGTAGCCATGTATTCGGCGACGTGCGCCGGCGAGTGGCGCAGCCAGTTCACGAAGGCGACGCGCGAGGCTTCGTCCAGGCCCTCGCGACTGGCAAGCAGCCACTGGCCGGCTTCCTCGGCGATACGCCGGGCCGCGAGCGTGGTCGGATCATGCATAACGCGCCATTCCTTGCCGGCATGCGGCCAGTCCCTTGACGATGTACTTCTTCACCATGTGCACCGACAGATCGAGCTGGTCGGCGATGTCGCGGTAACTCAGGTCGTCGCGGTAATGCAGCAGCATCACCGCCCGGCACTTCGGGGACAGCCTTTCCATCAGCGCCAGCAGTCGCTTGCTGCGCACATCGCGGTCCACGTCGGCTTCGGCATGGCACGGCGTCGCCAGGCGCTCCAGCAGGTCGTCGCGACCAACGTCCTCCCGCGCGCCCGGCTGGCGACCGCCCGCCCGCTGGCGGAGCAGGTTGGTGGCCACGGTGAACAGGTAGGCCTCCGGGTTGCGGATGCTCTCCGGGTCGGCGGACAGCAGGCGCAGGTAGGTCTCCTGGACCAGGTCCTGCGCATCCCAGGCATGGCCGGTACGGCTGCGGACGTAGCGATGCAGCGGCCCGTCCTGTTCGAGCAGGACGTGGGCCAGGCCGTTGGGGGAATCGGACATCGGACTCACAGGGGCGGAGCGGCGCGTGAGGCGGTTACGCCTCGGCAAAGCCTGGGAGGCTGAGCGTAGGTAGGGTTGGTTACCGGGATATGACGTTGGAGCGGACGTTACGGCAGCTACGGAAATGACGTCTTCGCGTAGATGCCCGGCAGCATGGAAGCGAGGTCGTCACCATCGACACAAAGCTTCAGGCAGGATGGCTTCAGGCCTGACGATTCGCCGTAGACCAAGTTGAAATAGGGCCGGTGCGAAGACTGCTGCGCGTACACAGCCAGAAACGACTCGTCGTGAACGGCAGCATCTGCCAGGCGGAATGCATCGGCCAGCTCGCTGGCTGCGCCAGCCTCTTCAACAGGGGCGTCCGACAGGCCACAGACGTGAACCGCCTCGGCAAGAAGCGCAGGCAAGCTCGATGCGTCGCACCGGAATAGCGGAGATTCATCGACACCCCCATGCACCACGACCGTATATCTGCCTGACACATCGCGATAGCCGTCGATCTTTATAAGGACGGGGTTGCCCAACCTTGCCATACCGCAAAGTACCGGCACGAGCCGAGCGACCTCCTGCCATTCGGAGGCCGTCATGTTCCGTCGGTTTTCATAGGTAAGGCTCATGAAGCTGTCCGTCATGCATGCCAGGGTCGAGGATCAAAGGGTACTGCTGCCCGCATGGTACGCACTGCAATCACCTACATGCCGAACCCGCCGTCGCTCGCACGGCGCGGTGCCGCCTCCTCGGCAATGCGTGAAGAAGCCATTTTTCAGAATCGTTCTATCGCCACCGGAACCCGACACGCCTAACGTGGAGATCACGCCAGCCATCGGTCGGCCTACGGAAACCAAGCCCATGAAGCAGGGCCATCACCCTCACTCGGCGGTGCGCGACGGCACACCGGTTTTTGTTACGCGGGCGGCGCCCGCTCTGACCATCCGGCAGTGGCCGGTGGGCGATCGGCCGCGCGAGCGCCTGCATGCCCACGGCGCAGCCGCGCTGTCCGACGCAGAGCTGCTGGCGGTCGTGCTGGGCAACGGCGTGCCCGGGCGCGATGCCGTCGCCACCGGCCGGGCGTTGCTGGCGCAGGCGGGCAGCCTGGGGCGACTGCTGGCGGACCCGGACCACCTGCCCAGGCTGGCCGGTGTCGGGCCGGCCAAGCGCGCGCGGCTGGTGGCTACGATCGAACTGGCACGCCGGTCGCTACGCGAGAAGCTGGCCGACCTCCCGGCCATCACCTCACCCGAGGACAGCGCGGACTACCTCACGGCCCGACTGAGGCACCTGCCCTACGAGGTGTTCGCCTGCCTGTTCCTGGACAGTCGTCATCGGGTGCTCGGGTACGAGGAGCTGTTCCGCGGAACGCTGGACGGCGCCAGCGTCTACCCACGGGAGGTGGTGCGTGCCTGCCTGCGTTACCACGCCGGTGCCGTGATCCTCGCCCATAATCACCCCTCGGGCGCCGCCGAACCCAGCCGGGCAGACTGCGAGATCACCCGTGTGCTGGTGAACGCCCTGGCGCTGATGGATATCCGGGTGCTGGATCACCTGGTCATCGGCCAGGGTGCCCCGGTGTCGATGGCCGCCGCCGGGCTGTTGTAGGCCGGACGGCAGGCAAAAAAAACGGCGCGAGTGCCGCTCG
Source organism: Luteibacter sp. PvP120 (assembly GCF_054055715.1). NCBI lineage: Bacteria > Pseudomonadati > Pseudomonadota > Gammaproteobacteria > Lysobacterales > Rhodanobacteraceae > Luteibacter > Luteibacter sp. PvP120. The sequence continues at coordinate 19,895 of NZ_JBSRXP010000010.1, forward strand.
CGCCGTTGGGGGGTCACCACTTCGAGGGAGGGGCGCGGTGAGCCCGTGTGCCTTGGGCCGGGGAGACGCCGGGGCACGGAAAGAAGTGTGGCCAATGGCGATGACAACGACATGACGACCGGCCATACGGCCCGTGACGACGCGCCGGGGCACTTGCGCGATTCGACTTATGCACATTCCGAAGAATTGCCACTTGGACGTCACACTTGCTGTCCTGGCACAGGAGAGTGATTCAACCAATTGTTTTGGATGGTCTTTTCTTGTTACGCAAACGTGTCAGACGGCCGTCATGGCCTTATGGCATGCCGTCAGCACTTATTGCCCACAGACTTATCCACAGGCTGGTGCAGGCCGACGGCGATCCCCGCGACCGGGTTTCGTGCCCCTTCTGATAGGATTGCCGGTTCCATATCCGCATCGCCCATCCCGTGAAAGCACAGCTTAAACAACTCGTCCTGCAGGCCATCGGGGCCATGCGGGAGTCCGGCAAGCTGCCGTCCGACTTCGTCGCACCGACGTTCGTGATCGAACGCACGCGCAGCCGCGAGCACGGCGATTTCGCGACCAATGTCGCGATGATGATGGCCAAGGCGGCCGGCCGTAAGCCCCGCGACCTGGCGACCGATCTGGTCGACTCGCTGCCGGTGTCGCCGCTGGTCGGCAAGGTCGAGATCGCCGGGCCCGGGTTCGTCAACTTCTTCCTGGCCCCGGCGGCCTTCCATGCCGAGATCGACAAGGCCCTGGCCGAAGGCGACCGCTACGGCCACAACCGCGATGGTGGCGGCCGCACGGCTGGCGTGGAGTTCGTCTCGGCCAATCCGACCGGCCCCCTGCATGTCGGCCACGGCCGCGCGGCGGCCATCGGCGACAGCCTCAGCCGCTTGCTGGCCGCCAGCGGCTGGAAAGTGTTCCGAGAGTTCTACTACAACGACGCGGGCGTACAGATCGCCAACCTGGCGCTGTCCACGCAGGCGCGCGCCCGGGGCATTGCCCCGGATGAGGCCGGCTGGCCGGAGTCCGGCTACCGCGGCGACTACATCGCCGAAGTGGCGCGGGCCTTCCTGGCCCGGGAGTCGGTCGAGGCCGATGGCGAGACCGTCACCGCCAGTGGCGATGCGGACAGCCTGGACGATATCCGCCGTTTCGCCGTGGCCTACCTGCGCCACGAGCAGGACCTGGACCTGAAGGCGTTCGGCGTCGGCTTCGACGTCTATTTCCTGGAGTCGTCGCTCTACAGCGAGGGCAAGGTCGACGAGACCGTGAAGGAACTGGTCGCACACGGCCATACCTACGAGGAAGGCGGCGCGCTCTGGTTGCGCTCGACGGACTTCGGTGACGACAAGGACCGCGTCATGCGCAAGTCCGATGGCACGTTCACCTACTTCCTGCCGGACGTGGCTTACCACCGCACCAAGTGGCAGCGCGGCTACGAGCGCGCCATCACCGAGCTGGGTTCCGATCACCATGGCTCGCTGGCCCGCGTGAAAGCCGGCCTGCAGGCGCTCGACACGGGCATCCCGAAGCACTGGCCCGAGTACGTGCTGCACCAGATGGTGACGGTGATGCGCGGCGGCGAAGAGGTGAAGATCTCCAAGCGCGCCGGCTCCTACGTCACCCTGCGCGACCTCATCGACGAGGCCGGGCGCGACGCCACGCGTTACTTCCTGATCGCCCGCAAGGCCGACTCGCAGCTGGTCTTCGATATCGACCTGGCGCGCTCGCAGAGCAACGACAACCCGGTCTATTACATCCAGTACGCGCATGCCCGCGCCTGCCGCGTCTTCCGCGAACTGGCCGATCGTGGCCTGTCGACGGATCGGGGCAACGGGCTGGCGAAGCTCGACCTGCTCGCCACCGAGCACGAGTCGGCACTGATGGTCGAACTGTCCCGGTACCCGGAGATGGTCGAGTCCGCGGCGGCCAACCTGGAACCGCACCTGATCGCGCAATACCTGCGCGAGCTTGCCGGCGCGCTGCACAGCTACTATCACGAGCACAAGTGGATCGTGGACGACGCCGACCTGCGCGACGCCCGCCTCGCCCTGGTGGCGGCAACACAGCAGGTGCTGCGCAACGGCCTGGATCTGCTGGGCATTTCCGCCCCGGAGAGCATGTAATGGCGACACGCAAGAAGGCGACGAAGGGCCGTCAGGCCGTCCGCAACGGTTCCAGCGGCATGCCCGGCTGGGGCTGGGCACTGATCGGCATCCTGGCCGGCGCACTGCTGATGGCCTTCGCGATGCGCGGTACTCTGATCCCCATGATGCAGAAGCAGCAGGGGCCGGCGCCGAATCCCGAGGCCACCGCCCAGAAGGGCAGCGATCCGGGCGTGGTCGAGCAGACCGCGCCGGAGAAGCCCAAGAAGCCGTCGTACGACTTCTACTCCGTGCTGTCGGAGAAGGAAGTCCGCATTCCGGATGCGGAGATCCGCGCACAGGCGAGCGCCGAAGCCCAGCAGCAGAAGCAACAGCAGCAGTTGCAGGCCACGCAGCAGGCGCAGGCCCAGCAGGCCGCCGCCGCGCAACAGCAGCAGGCACAGGCGCAACAGGCCGCGGCGAACCTGCCGAAGGCCGCCACGCAGACCGTGACCGCCGTTCCCGCCCAGCCGGCCGCGCCCGCAGCGTCGGGCGGTTCCGGGTACCTGTTGCAGGTGGGCGCGTTCCCGAGCGCGGCCGACGCCGAAGCCCTGAAGGCCAAGCTGGCCCTGCAGGGGTTCGTCGCCAACGTGCAGTCGGTAAAGGTCGGCGCCCAGACCTACAACCGCGTGCGCCTGGGGCCGTTCAAGTCGGCGACCGACCTGGAAGGCACCAAGCAGCGGTTGCAGTCGGCGGGGATCAGCGCCATTGCCTTGAAGGAAGGCAGCTAAACCCCGCAAGCCATGACGGGTAACGCCCCTTACTTCGGGGCGTCCTTGCCGACGGTCTCCGCCAGATAGGTGTAGCCGGTCAGGCCCTTGTCCAGCGATGCCGACAACACCTCCGCTTCTTCGCCGGTAATGCCGGCGGCCGCAAGACGGTCGGCGTAGGACTGGCGCAGCTGCTTCAGGTCGTAGCCGACGTAATCGAGCATCAGATCCGTGGTGTCGCCATGACGGATGTGGTCGAACTCGTAGCCGCCCGCGGTGGCACGGACGTTGACGGCATCGGTATCGCCGAACAGGTTGTGGATGTCGCCCAGGGTCTCCTGGTAGGCGCCGACCATGAAGATACCCAGGCGATAGGACTGGTCGTCCCGCAGCGCGTGCAGCGGCAGGCTGACGTCCACGCCTTCGGCATCCACGTAGTGGTCGATACGGCCGTCCGAGTCGCAGGTGAGATCGGCGATGACGCCGCGCCGCGTCGGTTCCTCGTCCAGGCGTGAGATCGGCACGATCGGGAAGATCTGGTCGATCGCCCAGATATCCGGCACCGACTCGAACACCGAGAAATTGACGAAGTACTTGTCGACCAGCTTCTCGTCCAGGTCGTCCAGCGCCTGGCGATGGGCACGCTCTGCCGGCAGCAGGCGCGGACGTACGGCATTGGCGATGGCGTAGAACAGGTCGTCCAGCTTCGCGCGGTCACGCAGGTCCAGCTGGCCCAGTGCATACAGCGCCTGGCCTTCGGCGAAATGGTGCTGCGCCTCATGGAACAGCTCCAGCGGCGGGCGGGTATCCAGTTCGGCATGGGTCTCGCGCAGGTGGCGCAGCACCGTGGGCTCGTCCGCGCGCGGTTCGGGTATGGCGCCTTCCGGTACGGGCTCCACTTCCGACACGTTCACCACCATCACGGCGTGATGGGCGGTCATGGCGCGACCGGACTCGGTGAAGATGGTCGGCGCCGGCATGCCGTGTTCGGCCACGGCCTCGGCCAGCGGCTGGACGATGCTGGCGGCGTACTGGCCCAGGCTGTAGTTGATCGAGTTGTAGCTGCGCGAGCGCGTGCCCTCGTAGTCCACGCCTAGGCCACCGCCGACATCGACCACGTCGATGGGCACGCCCAGCCGGTGCAGTTCGACGAAGTAACGCACCGCTTCGCGCATGCCGGCGGCTATATCGCGCACGTTGGAGATCTGCGAGCCCATGTGGAAATGCTGCAGCTTCAGCGTGTGCTTGAGGCCCGCGGCCTCCAGGCGCTCGATCAGCTCCAGCACCTGGCCGGGGCTGAGGCCGAACTTGCCCTTGTCGCCACCGGTGTTCTGCCACTTGCCGGCGCCGATCGAGGCCAGGCGCACGCGCACGCCGAGCAGCGGCTCGACATCCAGTGCCTTCGCCTCGGCGAACACGTGGTCGAGCTCCGACAGCTTCTCGATCACGATATGCACGCGCAGGCCCAGCTTGCGGCCGATCAGGGCGAGGCGGACGTATTCGCGATCCTTGTAGCCATTGCAGACCACCATGCTGCCGGGGCGGGCGTAGGCCAGCACCGCCATCAGCTCGGGCTTGGAACCGGCCTCGAGGCCGAAGCCTTCCTCGCCCGCCGCGACCAGTTCACTGACCACGCCGCGCTGCTGGTTGACCTTGATCGGGTAGATCGCCGTGTAGGAGCCGGCGTAGTCCACATCGTCGATCGCCTTGGCGAAGGCTTCCTGCAAGCGGGCGAGGCGGTCGGCGAGGATGTCCGGGAAACGGACGAGCAGCGGCAGCCGCAGTCCTTCGGCCGTCGCCTGTTCGACGATGGCGGGCAGGTCGAGGGTCGGGCCCTCGTCGCCACGCGGGCGCATCTGCAGGTGGCCGTTGGCCGCGACGTCGACATAGCCATTGCTCCAGTGCGGGATGGCGTAGGTCAGCTTCGCGCGTTCGGTGGTCCAGTTCGTCATGGTGGCGACGATCTCCAAGTGATTGTGTCGTGTCCCCGTGGGGGGCGCGGAACAGTCGCAGCGGCGAACCTTGACCTGAAGCGGGTCTGGCGACCGGGAGCCTCGCACGCCGCGGGGCCGACCAGACTGGGCCCGCCCCGCCGGTTAGGGCGGGACAGACCTCCTAGTGTAACGGCGCCGGATGACATCCGTGTATCGCGCCTACCGGCCTGGCAGGGCGGCGACTTGGCCGATTTCGGGCCGGGAGCCGGTACAATCCCTGATTTGGCCCCCTACCTCCTTTCAGGATTCGAGTCATGTCGCAACAGCAGCTCACCTGGTTCACCGAAGCCCATCAGGCATCGGGCTCTTCCATCGGTTTCCGCGTCGAGCGCCTGCTGCACGCCGAAAAGACCGAATTCCAGACCATCGAGATCTACCAGACGACCGACTGGGGCAATCTGATGGTGATCGACGGCTGCGTCATGCTGACCAGCCGCGACAACTTCCTGTACCACGAGATGATGACCCACCCGGCGCTGTTCACGCATGCGCGGGCCAAGCGCGTGGTGATCATCGGCGGCGGCGACTGCGGCACGCTGCGCGAGGTGCTCAAGCACGAGGAAGTGGAGAAGGCCACGCAGGTGGAGATCGACGAGCGCGTCACCCGCCTCGCCGAGGAATACTTCCCCGAACTGTGCGAGTCCAACGGCGATCCGCGCGCCGAGCTGCTCTTCATCGACGGCATCAAGTACATGGCCGAGGCGGACCCGGAATCCATCGACCTGATCATCGTCGACTCCACTGATCCGGTCGGCCCCGCCGAAGGCCTGTTCAACGCCGCCTTCTACACCAGCTGCTACAAGGCACTGCGTCACGGCGGCATCCTGGTGCAGCAGTCGGAGTCGCCGCTGGCGCACATCGAGCTGATCAAGGCCATGCGTTCGGCCATGCGTACGTCGGGCTTCAAGGCCGTGCGCACCCTGCCCTTCCCGCAGCCGTGCTACCCCACCGGCTGGTGGAGCTGCACCATGGCGCGCAAGGACGGCGACCTGTCCGGTTTCCGCGAGCGCGGCGCCATCAGCAAGGGCTTCCCCACGAAGTACTACAACGCCGACATCCACAAGGGCGCCCTGGCCCAGCCCGAGTTCATGCGCGAGCAGCTGGGCGACTGAACGCCGCCGATCAACGGCGCCGGGCGATCAACGACGCTGGATGATTGACACCGCTGGACGGCTAACAACGCTGGATGTTGATGTAGGAGCGCACGATGTGCGCGACATGTTTTGAGGCCGAACCCGGGAGCTGGCGCGCCAGCCCCTAGGTTTCGCGAAAACATGTCGCGCACATCGTGCGCTCCTACAACGTTTCGGGCGTTCGGACGTTGCCGTCCGATACGGGACTACTGCTCGACCTTGGCCGGCTCCCAGCCGGCCGGTGCTTCCGCCGGCATGCCGTACGTGCGCAGCGCGGCCAGCACCACGCTCATTTCCGTGCCGCCGCTGCGGGCCAGCGAGAGCAGCTTCTGTGCCGTGGCCTTGTCACCCTGGGCCTGGATGTTGAGCTGGGCGAAACGCTGCATCTGCCAGATCAGGTTCATCCGCGCGGTTTTCGCGGACTGCTGGTCGGCGGTATCCGTCGACAGGGTCTCGCGCAGGTGCAGGCCCAGTGAGCGGCCCAGCGGGCTGCTACCCCATTCCAGCACCTTGGCCAGCTTCAGGCAGTCGCCCACGATGCCGGCGTCGGCCTTGTTGTCTTCGCAGTACTTGGCCGTGACCTGGAAGCCGGGCAACGGCTGCGAGCTGGCCAGTCCGTAGACGATGACCATCTGCACGCCAGCCGCGCCGGCACCCTGCAACGGGTTGAACGTATCCGCGGGAGGCGGCAGCTGGCTGACCGAGTTGGCCAGCGCCTTGAGGCTGGAGCCGAGGTAGTCGTCGTAGAGCTTGGCATTGGCGGCGCGGGTGAGGTCGCTGCGCACGTCCTTGCTCGCGCCGTTGTGCTCGTCCACGCCGAGCTTGAGCAGCCACACGGCGGCGTTGTCCGGCGCCTGCTTCTGCAGGGTGGCCAGGGCTTCCGTGTTCGGGCAGGCGCCGGCCTTCGCATCGCAGTCGGCCAGCAGGGCCCAGGTGACGGCCGGGCCGGCGTCCGCGTTACGCGACGCGCGCTCCAGCAGGGCGTGATAGCTGAGCACGGCGGGCGGGTTGGTCAGCGGACGCGCCAGCAGGGCCGCGCCCAGCAGGGGCTCGGCTTCGGTACGCAGTGCCAGCACGCTGGCCAGGTCTTTCTGGAACTGCAGCAAGGCCTTGGTCTGGTCTTTCTGCACCGCGGGCCCCTTGACGGGACCTTGCGCGGGGCCCTGGGCACCCGCCCATGGCGTTGCCGCGAAAGCCGGCAGCGAGAGCAGGCCCGCAAGGGCCAGGGTCAGCACGCGACATCCGCGCATCAGCCATCTCCATGAAATAAAACGACAAGAATACGGTTCGACCATGAACGCAGCCTGCGCCGTTTCGGCCCGGTCGACGACGGACATTGCTACCATCGGCCTCCGATGCGGGGGGACCGCCGATCTCATGTCAGCATGACCGCTGCACAATCCTGCGATAGAACAGGAGTTTACGATGGACCAATTCGCACTCTTCGCCAGCGAACGCGCTGGCTTCTTTGTTGGCTGGGGCACACTTTCCCTTATCAACGCTGGCCTGGCCCAAGGCAAGAACCGTGGTGGCCTGGCCTGGTGGCTACTGTCGCTGTTCCTCGGACCGATCGCCACGCTGATCCTCGTGGTCATGCCCAAGGTCCGCAATAAACTGTTCTGATCGCCCTTGCCTGTGGCCCACGGGTGTGTAGGCTAGGGAACAGCCCAAAGCAGGTGCGCGCAAATGCTTACGACGCTCGTGGCAAGCAGCAAGGGGGGTTGCGGCAAGACCACACTGGTTACCCAGCTCGCCACCCATTGGGCCCAGTCCGGCAAGCAGACCGCCATCATCGATGCGGATCGACAGCAGTCCAGCCTGCGCTGGACCGCCCGGCGGCCGGAAAACGTACCGGCCGTCACCGCCGTCGAAGGCAGCCGCAAGGCCTTCGATCGCCTGCCCGAGACCATCCAGCGGGTGATCGTCGACACCCCCGCCGGGGTCACCGAGAAGGACCTCGAACCCTACCTGGACAAGGCCGACGTCATCCTGGTGCCGGTGCTGCCCTCGCATTTCGACCTCGATGCCACCCTCGACTTCCTGGCCGTGCTCCGCGCGATCCCGCGGGTGAAGCGCGGCAAGCTGCCGGTGGGCCTCGTGGGCAATCGCCTCAAGCCGTGGACCAACGCCAGCCAGGCCGCCATCGCCGAGCTGGGCGAACGCGCGCCGTTTCCCGTCGTGGCGGAACTTCGCGACTCGCAGGCGTACGTCTTGCTCACAGCGCTCGGTAAGGGCATCTTCGATTACCACTCGGAAAACGTACGCGGACACCAGGACGACTGGGGGAAGCTGCTGCGCTGGATCAAGCGGAGCACCTGAGCCGACTGGGACGCGTCATGACCTGCCACACACGTGGCCTAGCGGAGGACGGTACCCATGCACGAACTCATCCTGTTGCGCCATGCCGAGGCGGAGCCCGGCACCGACGGCAAGGACGACCGCGAGCGAAAACTGACCGAGCACGGCCGCAACGAAGCGCGCGCCGCAGGCGAATGGCTGGCCAGCCACGGCGTGAAGTACGACCGCATCCTCTGCTCCCCCGCGGAGCGCACCAGGGAAACCGCCGCCCTGGCGCTCGGCCAGGTCGAGCCCTCCTACGAGGCAGGCATCTACGACGCGACGCCGGGCGACCTCTACGACCTGCTGGACCAGCAAGCCGACGTGGAACGCGTGGTCCTGGTCGGGCACAACCCCGGCATTGAACAACTGGTCGCCTTTCTTGTCGAAGGCAGGTCAGAGGATTACCGCGGCATGCCGCCGGGTGGCATGGCCCGACTGGTATTCAGTGGTGGACTGGAACCGGGCAAGGCCAAACTCGAGACCTTCTGGTCCCCTCCCAACTGAGTCCCATGAATGCGCCACCTGCTCTGGGCGATCGCCTTGCTGCTGTCGACGATGCCGGTGTCGGCCGCCGACCTGCGGATCGACCCGACCCGTTCGAGGGCCGAGTTCAGCGTTCGCCTGCTGTGGGTGAGCACGGTCGCCGGCAGCTTCGAAAATATCCGGGGTGAGCTGGCCATCGACCATGAGGCGCGCACGGCCATCGTGCGCGCCGACCTGGCCACCGAAAGCATCACCATGGAATCGGCCCGACTGCGGCGCTGGGTGCTGGCGCCGGAATTCTTCGACGCGGTGCATTACCCGCAGATCCAATTCGTGTCCGAGCCGTTGCCGCTGGACCTCATCAGCCAGGGCGGCGACGTGAAGGGCCAGCTGACCATGCGCGGCATCACCCGTCCCGCGACCTTCCACCTCCAGGCCAACCGCTGCCCGCCGGACGCGCTGGCCGGTTGCGTGCTCCAGCTGCAAGGCATGATCGACCGCACCGACTTCGAGATGCGCGGGCGCCGGGGTGCGCTGTCCGACCGGGTGAACCTCGGCATGGCGATCGTCCTCAGCCCGCCCTGACAGGCACTCACGTCGCGTTGTGACGGGTCACCTATGATCCCCGCCATGCGACGCCACCACCTACTCTTTCTCATCATCGCCGTCCTGGCGGTTTCGGGCTGTTCGCTGTCCGCGCAGCGCATCCGGAAGGCCGATGCCGTGGTCGCGCTGACGGTGGACCGGCAGAGCAGTTGCGTCCAGGCGGAGCACTGCGCCGCGCCGTCCACCCTGGTGGACGCGGCCCGGGAAGCGGACGCGGCATCCACCGACACGCGGCCGGTGCACGTGGCCACGCTGCTGGAAGACGGCGAGACCGCCATGGCCGCGCGCATCAACCTGATCCGCGCGGCAACGCAGACCATCGACGTGCAGACCTACATCTGGGAGCAAGACGACGCGGGCAAGCTGGTCCTCGACGAACTGGTCCGGGCGGCTCGCCGCGGCGTCCGCGTGCGCATCCTGGCCGACCAGCTGTTCTCCTTCCGCGATGCCGGCCTGCTGGCCGGGCTGGCGCGCGCCAGCGACCACCTCGAGATCCGCCTTTACAACCCCACCTTCCACAGCGCGCACACCACACCGATGGCCTTCGCGGCAGGCATCGTGTGCTGCTTCTTCAAGTTCAACCAGCGCATGCACAACAAGCTGATCGTGGTGGACGACGTCATCGGCATCACTGGCGGCCGCAACTACGAGGATCGCTATTTCGACTGGGACGGCACGTTCGACTACGTGGACCGCGACGTCATGATCGGCGGCCCCGCCGCCCGGGCCATGGGCGCCAGCTTCGCCCAGTTCTGGAACCACAAGCGTGCCGTGCAGCTCACGCATCTGCGCGACGTCAACAAGGAACTGGTGCGCGACACCGACGACCCGCGCCATTGGACCACGCCGACCTACGAGCACCCCGAGCGCGTGGTCGACATCGTCGCCGATGCGGAAAACCCCGAGTGGATCGCCGACCGTATCCAGCGCGACACGTTGCGCATGAACCGCGTCGAATACCTGTCCGACCTGCCCGGCAAGACCGACGAGCCGAAACGGCGCGAGGCGCGTGCGCTCACCCGCCACATCATGGGCCTGGTGCGTAACGCGCACAGCGAGGTGATCCTGCAGACGCCGTACCTGGTGATGAGCAAGCCGGCGAAGAAGATCTTCAGCACGCTGCAACGCAAGCCGTCACCCCCGCGCGTGGTGGTCTCGACCAATTCGCTGGCCTCCACCGATGCGTTCGCGGTGTATGCCATGTCATACAAGCATCGCAAGCGTTACCTGATCGACTACGGCTTCGAGATCTACGAGATGAAGCCGCACCCGGCCAATGGCGATCCCGACGCACGGGAATGGCAGACCGGCGAGGAACCGTCGCCCCCCCTGCTGACCGCCAGCGGGAGCGGCAGCGGCGCCAGCAAGTCGGGACGGCGCAGTGGCCGCCGTGCGTTGCCCGAGGCGGCGCCCTCGGAATCCGCCGGCTTCATGGCCTTCGGCGGTCGCCGTCCGCACCAGGGGCCGCGATCCCGCCCGGCACCGCTGCTGACCGAGGGCGTGCGCTTCGGGCTGCACGCCAAGTCGATCGTGGTGGACGACACCTTCGCCATGGTCGGCACGCACAACTTCGACCCGCGCTCGGACCACTACAACACCGAATCGGGCGTGATCATCTACGACAAGCGTTTTTCCGACCGCCTGCGCGACTCGATCATGCAGGACATCCGCCCGGAGAACGCCTGGTCGATCGGTCCGCGACAGAAAACCATCCCCGTGCTGTCGTCGGTCAACGAATTCATCGGCGACGTCTCCGAGCGCCTGCCGTTCTTCGATCTGTGGCCGTTCCGCTATGCCACCAGCTACCAGCTCAAGCCCGGCTGCATCCCGATGCGCTGGAAAGACCCGCGCTTCTTCGACTGCTACGAGGCCGTGGGCGACTTTCCCGAAGTGGACGTGTCGCTGAAGCTGATCTACACGCGCATGATCACGGCCTTCGGCTCATCGGCCGCGGGCATCCTTTGATGGACTGCCGCTGAGGATCAGTCGGGGCGGGTGAGCTCGAAGCGCACCGGCAGGTCGGCGGTATAGCGCGGCCCGCGGTCTTCCGCGCTGGCGAAGCGCCAGTTGCGCACGGCCTCTTCGGCGGCGCGATCCAGGTCCGTGTCGCCACTGGAACGTCCCACGGCGACATCCGCCACGCCACCCTCCGGCGTCACCGTGACACTGAGGACCACCTGGCCCTCGCGGTGTGCACGCAAGGCCGACATCGGATAGCGCGGCGACGGGGTGTAGACGGGTACCAGGTCGTTCGGTGCCTGCCGGGGCGTCGCCGCGACGCGCGGGGCGGACGGCCGGACAACCGGCGCAGCACGGGACCGCTCCCGCAACGAACGGTTCTCCGTGACGGCATCCGCCGCATCGGTGCGTGCCGACCGGGCCGCCGGCCGCGGCAGGCCATGGCCCGTGCCGGGCATCACGATTTCCGCGAACGGCCGCGTGGCCGGCGCCCGTTCGTAGGTCAGGGCGGTGAGCCAGCTGGTGCCGGCAATGCCGATGACGAGCCCGAGGGCGCTGAGGGACGTGCTGGTACGAAGTGCGAGCATGCGGTCTCGGGAACGGACAGGATCAGGGACGTTCGAGGATCGCCGTGACGCCCATGCCGCCTGCGGTACAGATGGAGATCAGGCCACGGCCCGAACCCTTCTTTTCCAGCATCTTCGCCAGGGTGGCGACGATGCGTGCCCCCGTGGCCGCGAACGGGTGACCGGACGCGAGGCTGGAGCCGTTGACGTTGAGCTTGGCCGGATCGATCGAACCCAGCGGACCGTCGAGGCCCAGCCGGGTACGGCAATAGTCGTCGTTCTCCCATGCACGCAATGTGCACAGCACCTGGGCAGCGAACGCCTCGTGGATCTCGTAGAAGTCGAAATCCTGCAAGGTCAGCCCCGCCCGCTTGAGCATGCGCGGCACCGCCACGGTCGGGGCCATCAGCAGGCCCTCGCCGTGGACGAAATCCACCGCCGATACTTCCGCATGCGTGAAATAGGCCTGGATGGACAGGCCGCGGGCCGCGGCCCACTCGTCGCTGGCCAGCAGCACCGCGGCGGCGCCATCGGACAGGCCCGTGGAATTGCCGGCCGTGAGCGTGCCCTGGCCCGAGGTCTTGTCGAACGCCGGCTTGAGCGAGCCGAGTTTTTCGAGGGTGGAATCCGCACGGAGGAAGCCGTCGCGCTTGAGGCCACGGAACGGCACCACGAGGTCGTCCAGCAGGCCGGAGTCATAGGCGGCGGCCAGGTTGCGGTGACTGGCCAGGGCCAGTTCGTCCTGCTCCACGCGGCCGATCTTCCAGGTTTTCGCCATCTGCTCGCAGTGGTCGCCCATGGACTTGCCGGTACGCGGCTCGGCCACCCCGGGGAACGAGGGCTTGAGTTCCTTGAGCGAGAAGCCGCGGGTGGCGGCCTGCAGTTTTTCCTTCAGCGAGCGGGCGCGGTTGAGCGCCAGCAGACGCTTGCGCAGCTTCTGCCCGTAGACGATGGGGACGTCGCTGGTGGTGTCCGAGCCCCCAGCGATGCCGGCCTCGATCTGGCCCGTGGCGATCTTGTTGGCGATCGCGATGGCGTTGTCCAGCGAGGTGCCGCAGGCGCGCGCCGAGGTGATGCCCGGGGTGGTCGGCGCCAGGCCGGACGAGAGCAGCGCTTCACGCGCCAGGTTCCAGTCCGACGAGTGGCGGATGACCGCACCCATGGCCACTTCGCCCAGTTCCACGCCATGCAGGCCGAACTTCTCGACCAGGGCACCCAGCACCTTCACCGACATTCCGAAATTGCCGACATCGGCGTAGGCGGTGTTGTTGCGGCAGAAAGGAATGCGGACGCCGCCGACCACACCCACACGCTTTTGCGTCTTTTCCATGCTTTATGAAGGACCGGATCGAAGGCGAAGGGATCGCGGACGCCGACGATCGCCGACGAACGCGTATCGGCAAGGCTAACCCGCATCCCGTCCCGGGGAAACCCCGCCAGACCCCGATGGTAGAATCGCATTCCTTTGCCGTTCGGAAATCCCCGCCGTGAACGAGTCGCTGATCGCCTGCCCTGCCGTCCTCGCCCTGGAGCTGGCCGACGGCGAGATGCCCGACCGGCTCGAGCTGACCCGCGACGAGGCGCAGGCCCTGGCCGGCCTGGTGGCTGACGACCTGCGCACCCTGCTGCCCGGCGTCGAGGCCTCGCGTTTCGCGCTGGCCGGTGCGCTGTTCGACGGGGTGGAGCTGCTCCGTCCGGGTTTCCCCGTATTCGCCACGCTGGAGGAACTGGCCCGCCGCGTGCCGCGCGTGGTCACCGCCGGTGGCGTGGTGGCGTTCGGCTCGCACGAGGGGCACATGCCCGCCCAGCCGCTGGTGCCCGACCCGCATTACGCCGGCGGCCCGATGCGCCTGGTGCCATGGATGCTGCTGGCACCCGCCGACCAGGCCGAAGACCTGTCGCAGGCGATGGAGCGCGAACTGGCCGCCAAGGGCGAGGCCGGCACGGCCACGGCCGACTTCCTGATGCGCACGCTGGGCATGCGACTGGAGCACGCGCGCTACCTCAGCCGCGACGACCTGCTGGCACTCACCTGCGTGCAATACGAGCACGTCAACCTGGCGCCCCTGTGGACGATGCTGGAAACCGCGCTGCTTACGCCGTACAAGCAGGAGACCGCGCTGGGCTCGCGGGGCCTGCCCCTGCGCTACGCCGAGGGGCGGGTCGGTATTCCCGGCCTCGCCGACTGGTTTGCCCGGGATGCGAGCAAGGGCGGCAACGCCGCGCACGAGTTTGCCGGCACCCTGTTCGAGCTGCGCCAGTACGCGGCGCTGCTGGCGGCCCATCACGTGCCCCTCGATATGGACGGCATGCCGCCGGGCCCCGCCGGTTACCTGGTCGAGGCGCTGGCCGAGGCCGACCCCGCGGCCGAGGCGCCGCGACTCTATGCCCACGAGGCACCCGGCCTGGGCATGGCCGCGATCACCGTCGCGCAGCCGGTACCTGGCAAGGCGCGCATCCTGGCCCATGGTTACCCGCTGGCACCCGATGCCCTGGTGCCGCTGCTGGAAACGCTGGCCGAGCGTTACGGTGCCGCCAGCGAAGTGCAGACCCTGGGCCGGGTGATGCTGGACGGCGAAGGCGCACTGACGGCCCCGGCACCCGCGCTGCACTGACCCTGCCGGTACGGCCCCACGATTAGGACGTCTTCGCATAGTTAACCGTAGACGGACGGACTAGAGTGGGATGACGTGAACAACGCTCATCCCACCGACTGGCCCGCCTACCTCCTGGATCGCTCATCGGCGATGCTGGCCTACGTCGATGCCGATACGCGGTTTCGCTATGCGAGCCCGGCGTTCCTCGCGTGGATGGGATCGGACGGCGCCTCGCTGGTCGGCTGCCGTGCTGACGATGCCCTGCCCGCGCCGATCGGTGCGCTGATCGCCGACGGCATCCGCGACGCGCTGGCCTCCCGGCCGTTTTTCGACCAGGGGCTGGCCAATACCGCGGGGCGCTACGCCCAGGCCACCTTCACCCTCGACCAGGACGACACCGGACAGCCGATCGGTGTGTCCATCGTGCTCGCCGACATCTCCAGCCGGCGGCTGCTCGAAGGGCGGCTGCGCGAAAGCGAGCGTCGCTTTTCACTCGCGTTCCGCCACGCCTCCATCGGCATGGCGCTGGTCTGGCCGGACGGCCGCTGGCTGCAGGTGAACGACGCCCTGTGCGGCATGCTGGGCTATACCGAGAACGAACTGCTCAGCACCGCCTTCCAGGACGTGACCCACCCGGACGACCTGGAAGGCGACCTGGCGCTGGTCGATACCTTGCTGACCGGCGAACGCCCGTCGTACCTGCTGGAAAAACGCTACGTGCATCGCGATGGGCACACGGTGCACGGCCTGCTCAGCGCCTCGCTGGTACGTGACGAGCACGGCGAGCCGCTTTACTTCATTTCGCAGGTGCAGGACATCACCGAGCGCAAGGCCTTCGAGGACGCGCTGTTCCGCGAGCGAGAACTGGCGCAGGTGACGCTGAAGTCCATCGGCGATGCCGTGATCACCACCGATACGAACCTGGTCGTCACCTCGCTCAATCCCATCGCCGAAGCCATGACCGGCTGGTCCAGTCAGGAAGCGGTCGGCCGGCCGATGGACGAAGTGTTCCAGCTGCGCGAGCCCGTGTCGGGGTTGCCGCTGGCCAATCCGCTGCGGGCCGCGGTGGAGAGGCACACCATCGTCGGCCTCACCACCGGCGCCATCCTCATCCACCGTAACGGCTTCGAAAGCCCCATCGAGGATTCGGCCGCGCCCATCCACGACCATGCCGGCAACGTCGTCGGCGGGGTGGTGGTGTTCCACGACGTGAGCGAGACGCGCGCGCTGGCGCTGAAGATGGCGCATCTGGCCCACCACGACACCCTGACCGGCCTGCCCAACCGCGCCCTGCTGCAATCGCGCATGGAGTTCGCCACCACGGCGGCCACGCGACGCAACCAGCGTGCGGCCCTGCTCTTCGTCGACATCGACCATTTCAAGCAGATCAACGACAGCCTGGGCCATGCGGCCGGCGACGCCCTGCTGCAGGAGGTGGCGCGACGTATCCGCGCGGCGGTGCGCGCGGACGACACGGTAAGCCGACTGGGTGGCGACGAGTTCGTGGTGTTGCTGCCGGTGATCGACGGCCCGGCGGATGCCAGCACCGTGGCGGAGAAGGTGCTGGCCGCCTGCAGCCGGGCGGTCAGCGTCGACGCCGCCCCGCTGGCCATCAGTTTCAGTATCGGCATCAGCGTGTATCCCGAGGACGCGGCGGATGCGGAGTCGTTGTTGCGCCACGCCGATGCCGCCATGTACGAGGCGAAGATGCAGGGCCGCAACGGCTACCGCTTCTTCAATCCCAGCATGAACGAGCGCAATGCCGCCCGTGTACGGATCGAGGTGGAACTGCGCAAGGCGCTGGCGCGCGGCGAGCTTTGCCTGCATTACCAGCCCAAGGTGGATGTCGACCTGGGTGCCATCGTCGGTGCCGAGGCGCTGCTGCGCTGGCAGGTGGACGGCGTGGACGTCTATACGCCCGAGCAGTTCATCCCGGTGGCGGAAGACTGCGGACTGATCGTGCCGATCGGCGAGTGGGCGCTACGCGAGGCCTGCCGCCAGGCGGAGCTGTGGACGCGGCGCTACCGACCGCTCTCCGTATCGGTCAACGTATCCGCCCTGCAGTTCCAGCACACGCGCTTCTTCGAAGCGCTCAGCGGCATCATCACCGACAGCGGCATCCATCCCACCCTGCTGGAGCTGGAGCTGACCGAGCGCACGGTGATGGAGGGCGGCGACCACATCGCCCGGCTGTTGCATCGCGTGAAGTCGCTGGGTGTGTCGCTGAGCCTGGACGATTTCGGTACCGGCTATTGCAGCCTGTCGTACCTCAAGCACTTCCCCATCGATACGTTGAAGATCGACCGCGCCTTCATCCGCGACGTGGCCTGGGACAACGACAGCGCAGCCATCGTCAGCGCGATCATCGCGATGGGCCGGGGCATGAACAAGCAGGTGCTGGCCGAAGGCGTGGAAAGCGGCGAGCAGGCCCGTTTCCTGCGCGATGCGGGCTGCCCGCAGATGCAGGGCTTCCTGTTCGGCAAGGCCATATCGGCGCGCCAGTTCGAGGCACGCATCGCGGCCGTGGATACGGGCGAACTGCGCCTCCTGGTCGGCTGATCAATCCCCCAGCGGGGCCTCGTACATGTGGTAATGGCAGCGCTGCATGCCCAGCCCGCTGTAAGTGCGTTGCGCGCGTTCGTTCTCAAGCTCCACGTACAGGCGCAGCCCCACGGCACCGGCGCTTTCAGCCATCGCTTTCACCTGGCGGTAGAGGGCGCCGAACACGCCGGTGCCGCGCGCTTCGGCTTCCACATACACGCTCTGCACCCACCAGAAGTCACCGCAGCGCCAGTCGCTCCATTCATAGGTGACCATCAGGCAGCCCACCGGCACGCGATCCCGCTCCGCCACGAGGTAGAAGCCGCGACGTGGCTCGTCGAGAACGGTGCGCACGCCGCGCGCCACCATGGCGGGATCGAGCCGCTTCTGTTCGGTCTCCCAGGCCATGGCGGTGTTCCAGCGGGCCAGGTTATCCGCGTCGGCAGGACCGGCGCGACGAATGTCGAGGCTCATGTGGGTTGTCCATTGGACGGCCGCCGCTTGCGCGACGCACCGAGTTTGCGTGTGAGGGTGTTGCGGCCGACACCGAGCGCCGCCGCAGCGTGCTGCCGATGGCCATCGTTGGCCAGCAGGGCGGCCTGCAACAGGGTCTTGTCCAGCGCCTCGCGGGCACGCGCGTGGATATCGGGCTCGCCCTGCGCCAGGGCATCCTGGGCCCAGACGCGCAGGGCATCCGTCCATTCCACGCCGCGCGTCTCCCGCGCAGGAAGGCTGCCCAGGTCGCTGGCCAGTATCTCCAGGCCCGGCGCCACCACGGCAAGGCGACGGCAGAGGTTTTCCAGCTCACGCACGTTGCCCGGGTAATCGCGCTGCTCCACCGCCTTCATCGCGCCACGCGAGAAACGCTTGGGCGGCACGCCCAGTTCGGCAGCCGCCCGGGCGAGGAAATGCCGGGCCAGCAAGGGGATGTCGCCACTGCGCTGGCGCAGCGACGGCAGCTGGATGCGCACCACATCCAGCCGATGCTTGAGGTCCGCGCGGAACAGGCCCTGCTCCACCCGCGCTTCCAGGTCCTGGTGCGTGGCGGCGACGATGCGCACGTTGCTGCGGATCGCCTCGCGCCCACCCACGCGATAGAACTCGCCACCGGCCAGCACGCGCAGCAGGCGCGTCTGCAGGCCGATCGGCATGTCGCCGATTTCATCGAGGAACAGCGTGCCGCCTTCGGCCTGCTCGAACCGCCCAGCTTGCCGCCGCGTGGCGCCGGTGAACGCGCCGGCCTCGTGGCCGAACAGCTCGCTTTCCAGCAGCTCCGACGGAATGGCGGCAGTGTTCAGCGCGACATAGGGCTTGCCATGCCGTGCGCTTTCCTCGTGCAGCGCGCGCGCCACCAATTCCTTGCCCGTGCCGGTCTCGCCGGTGATCAGCACGTTGAGGTCGCTGGCCGCGACACGGCCGATGAGGCGGAATACCTCGCGCATGGCGGCGCTCTCACCGAGCAGGGCGTGTTCGTCCTCGCGCGGCGCGGGCGCGATGACTTCCTCATGGGCGGCGGCCAGCGCGCGACCCACCGCCTCCACCGCCCGGTCGAGGTCGAACGGCTTGGCCAGGTAATCGGCAGCGCCAGCACGATACGCCGCCGCCGTCGTGGCGACATCGGTAAACGCACTCATGACGATTACCGGGCCGATGTTGCGCCGGGTGAGGTCTTCGAGCAGTCTTAATCCATTCTCACCGGGCATGCGTACGTCGGTGACGAGCAAGGCCGGGCGGCTTTCGTGCAGCGCCGCGCGCACCGCATCGCCCGCGCTGAATTCGCGCACGCTGTGACCGGCATCGCGCAGGGCCTCGGCCAGCACGAAACGCACCCCGCGATCGTCGTCGGCGATCCATATCTCAGTCATGCGGACGCTCCATCGGGAGGTAGAGGGAAAAGACGGTCTCGCCTTGACGACTGGTGTAACGAAGGTCGCCGCCGTGTTCGAGCGCGATCTCGCGTGACAGCGCCAGCCCGAGCCCGGTGCCATCGGGGCGACCGGACACCAGCGGCTGGAACAGCGTGTCGCGCAGGTCGTCAGGCACGCCGGGGCCGTCGTCGATCACGTCCACGCGTAAGGCGGCGCGGACGGTGCGCTCGCCGACGCGCGCGCCATGCTCCACGCGGGTGCGCAGGGTGAGCATGGACGCCCCCGCTTCGCCGGCGTTGCGGGTGAGGTTGAGCAGCACCTGCAGCAAACGATCGGCGTCGCCCAGGGTGTCCGGCAGGCTGGGGTCGAAGTCATGGCGCACACGCGGGGCGTTCGCTTCGGCGACGACCAGACCTTCAAGGCGCTCCAGCAATTCGTGGAGGTTGACCGGACCCAGACGCGGCGCTCCGCCGTGCCGGAGCAGACCGTCGGCCAGGGCGGCAAGGCGATCGGCCTCGGCGATCACCATGGCGGCGAGCTGGCGCAGGTCCTTGTCGACGACGCGGCGCTCCAGCAGTTGGGCGGCGCCGCGCAGGCCAGCGAGGGGGTTCTTCACCTCGTGGGCGAAGCCGCGCAGGGTGGCGGAGAGCGGGGTACCGGCGCTGGCTGCCGCAAGTTCGGGCGCAAGCGGGTGGACTTCGACGAGGATGCTGCCGTCGTCCAGGGGCTGGAGGATCAGGTCGGCGGTGAGTTCACGGCCGCGGGCGACGCCGAAGGTGACGGCGCGGAGGTTGTAGGCGCGGCGTTCGAGGGCGACGCGGTCAAGCTGCGCCGCCAGGGCCGGGTTGCGCATCAGGGCGGTCAGGTCCTGACCGGGGGCGGTGCGGGGGCCGACGTCGAGGAGTTCGCCGAGGGCTGGGTTGATCCAGGTGACGCGGCCGTCCGTGGAGACGACGGCTAGGCCGGTGCCTAGGAGCGTCAGGAGGTCGGCTTGGGTTGGTGCTTGCATTGCACCAATTTAGGGAAGGGGTTGGGTGGATGCAATGGCGTCCTTGACCCCTAGTCTTCTTCCGCCGCCTCACGTCCCTGCTGCCGTATAAGCATTTCTTCTCTTGCGTCATTGATGGACTGCCGGATGCTGTCCAGATCGACCTCGGACTCATCCGGCTCGAAATGACCGGTCAGTTCCGTATCGGCGCGGAGATCGCCGGCCTGCAGCAAGGCCCACATCTCCTCGCCGTACCACGTCTCCAGCAGCTCGGGCGCCGAGCGTCCAAGGTAGGCGGTGAGATTGTTGACGTCACGCAGCAGCATGTTGCGCGCCGCATTATTTCCCGTAGCACTGACGACTTGCGGAAAATCGATCACGACAGGGCCATCCGGACCGACAAGGACGTTGTACGGGGAAAGATCGCCGTGGATCAATCCCGCACACAGCATCAGCACGACCTGCCGCACGAGGATCCGATGGTATTCCCGAGCCTCATCGGCGCTGAGATCGACCTCGCCCAGGCGGGGGGCGGACAGGCCATCGGCGTCCGTGACCAGTTCCATCACCAGCACGCCGTGGAAATAGCCGAACGGCTCGGGCACGCGAACACCGGCATCGCGCAACTGGTAAAGCGCATCGACCTCAGCGTTCTTCCAGGCAACTTCCTGCTGCTTGCGCCCGTACTTGCTTCCCTTGCCGATGGCGCGCGCCTCACGGCTGCTGCTTACCTTGCGGCCTTCCTGATACTGCACGCGCTGCTGAAAGCTTCGATGCGCCATGTCCTTGTAGACCTTGGCGCAGCGGACGTCGTTGCCGCTACGGACAACGTACACCGCCGCCTCCTTGCCGCTCTTGAGTGGCCGGAGCACGTCGTCAATGATGCCGTCATCGATCAACGGCTGCAGGCCTTGGGGGGTCTTCAATTTATTTCGGGGACCGGTGGCATAAAGGAGGCGTTCAACCCTTGATTTTTACATTTTACTGAGCGTAGCGCCAACCCGCCAAGCGGTCGTTCAGAACCTGGCCAAGATCACGTAATGTCACCATCCAGACGGCAATACCCACATCGCCAGGGATATCGCGTCGTGAAAAGATCGACCCGAGCGCTATTGATCTGCATCTTTCCTCTCTCCGTCGCCATGCACGGATGTAATGCCGTGAGTGGAAACGATCCAAACGACACCTTCCAGCCACAGCAGTCAGCGCGCGAAGCGAAGGCTCAGATTGAGCAATGGATTCCGAATGGCATTGCGCTTGCCGACGCAGTAAACGCATTAGAGCGGCATGGCTTTTCTTGTCAGCCAGCGAAGCCGGCCGGTCCAGCGACACACGCAGCCATGCTCTGCCAGTTCAAGCTGCAGCCGCTACCTGCGCCCGAGCAGCGATTGACGGCGCCCGGCACTCCGGTAAGTTGGTTCATTACGCTCAATTCAAGTGACAGCACAACGCTGAGCAGAGCACAGGTCGCGCGTTTGCCCGAGGATATCGGAGGCTGAAGCGGCCGCTGTGACGCGGTGAATTCACCTATGGAATGCGGTAACGAGCCGCATGCATCAAGAGCTTGACTCTCGCGTCGGTCCATGTCCCATGCTTGGCGCCGGAAGCGGTGGATTCACCCACACCGCGCTCCACACTCACCTTTCCGCGTGAACCTCCAAGCCGATGCCCACCAGGACTGACATGCCTACATCCCGACGCGTTGCTGTCATGTGGTTCGGCCTTGCTGCCTTCCTCCTCAGCGGCAGCGCCCTCGCCCACCCCAAGCTCATCTCCTCGACGCCCGCCGACAAAGCCGTCGGTGCAGCTCCTCGTAGCATCCAGCTGACCTTTTCCGAGGCGTTGATGCCGCAATTTTCCGCTGCCGACGTCATGATCACGGCCATGCCCGGCATGGCCATGGCCCCGGCGAAGGTCGCTACCGCGGTCGCGACGGGGACGAACGGCCAGACCCTTGTCGTTACGCCAACCCGTCCGCTGACGCGAGGCAGTTACCGCGTCGACTGGCGCGTGGTTTCGGTAGACACGCATGCGGTCAAAGGTTCGATTACGTTTGAAGTGAAGTAAATCGGTGGATGACGCGCTGCCGATGATCGTCTTGCGCTGGGCACTTTACGGCGACTTGATGATGCTTTTTGGCGTGCCGCTCTTTGCACTCCACGCCTTGCCTGAGGTGCACCGCGCAGGCAGGGTGGGCAGGTCGTATAGCCGGCTGATCGCCTTCGGAGCGATAGCAGGGCTTGTGCTCTCGGTCGCTGCCCTGGCGTGGTCGGCCAAGGGCATGGTTGGCGCCGCGGCTTGGTCCGACATCCCTATCTCGACGTACGCGGTGCTGGTGGTCAACACCACGATGGGTTGGGCCTGGCAGGTCCGTATGGTGGCGCTGCTGGCGTTGCTGTTTATGGGGCACGCGTTACGTCGGCCGGCCAGGCCGATGTGGACGATCGCGTCCGTCGCTAGTGCGGCCTCGTTGGCCAGCCTTGCCTGGACCGGGCATGGTGCGATGGATGCGGCGGCGCGCGGCATGACTCACCTGGCAGCCGATATCGTTCACCTATGGGCCGCTGGTGCCTGGTGGGGAGCACTCGTGGCGTTCGTCCTGCTTGCCCGAGACGCACGGCGCGGGCATCCGCAATCCATCGACCTCCTGAGCGAGGCCGCACATGGCTTTACGCGTGTCGGTGCATGGATCGTCGCGCTGCTCATGCTGACGGGTGTCATCAACTACGTGATGATCGCCGGAGTCTCGTGGGAGACGCTGGCGAGCACCCGCTATGGCCATCTTCTCGTCATCAAGCTGTGGCTGTTCGGGATGATGCTCGTGTTGGCGAGCATGAACCGCTACCGGCTGGTTCCCGCGCTTGCCATCGCACGGCAGCAGGGAGAACCCAGCCGGGCCTTGCGTCTCCTTCAGCGCAGCGTGTTGGTGGAGACGGGTTTGGCCGGGATGATCCTTGGGCTCGTGGCGTGGCTGGGAACACTCTCTTCTGTAACGTGAGACCAGCAACACCGTCTTTCAGCGCGACGCGATGTGCTCAGCGAACGACAAGCCTACTTCGCTCATCGCTATGCCCCTTTTGCTAAACGGATGGACGGATCACGACAACGGGCACCTGGAAGACAACCTCGTGTTGCTCAAGCAACTGGGCGTATACAAGTAAGCGACCTCATCCCAGGCAAGAATAGCGTCATCGCTTCCGCACCCGTCACGGAGAAATACCCCCCATGAAAGCCGTCGGCTTCTTCAAGAACCTTCCCATCGACCAGCCCCAGGCGTTGCAGGACGTCGACGTGCCCGAGCCGGAGCTGCGCGAGCACGACCTGCTGGTCGACGTGCGCGCCGTGTCGGTCAATCCGGTGGATACCAAGGTCCGTGCCCATGGCGATGTGCCGGCCGGGCAGCCGCGCATCCTGGGCTGGGACGCCGCCGGCATCGTCAAGGCGGTCGGCCCGGGCGTGACGCGCTTCAAGGCCGGTGACCGCGTGTGGTATGCCGGCGATATCACGCGCCCGGGCAGCAACGCGGAACGGCAGGCCGTGGACGAGCGTATCGTCGGTCCCATGCCTGCTTCGCTGGACTTTGCCGAGGCCGCATCGCTGCCCTTGACGGCGATCACCGCCTGGGAACTCCTGTTCGACCGGCTGCGCGTGCACGAAGCGGACCCCACGGAGCACCGCGTCCTGCTGGTGGTGGGCGCCGCGGGAGGTGTCGGCTCGATCCTGACCCAGCTTGCCCGTCGGCTTACCGGCGTGACGATCGTCGGCACGGCGTCCCGCCCGGAAACGCGCGACTGGGTAATGAGTCACGGGGCCCATCACACGATCGACCACCACCAGCCATGGAAACCGCAGTTGCAGAAGCTGGGCATCGATGGCGTCGCCTACGTCGTCGGCCTCAACCACAGTGCGACCTATGTGCCGCAGATCGCCGACGTCCTGGTTCCGGAAGGGCAGTTCGCGTTGATCGACGATCCGGTCGGCCTCGATATCAGCCCCTTCAAGGGCAAGTCGATCGCGATCCACTGGGAGCTCATGTTTACCCGTGCCATGTTCGGCACGGCCACCATGGCGCGCCAGCATGCGTTGCTGCGGCGGGTGGCGGAGCTGGTCGACCGGGGCGACATCACGCATACGCTGACGCAGCGCATCGACGGTATCGATGCTGCACGTCTGATCGAGGCGCACCGGCAGCTCGAAGCTGGCAGCATGCTCGGGAAGCTGGTGCTCGTCAGGCCAGACAAGTGAGGACGGTATGCCACGAGCCCGTCGATCATTCGCGCCAGGATGCGTAGTAGACGACTGGTCTAATTCCATGTATCGTCTTTACCCATGAGCCCCGCCACCGCCACCATCGAATCCTCCGACGTCCGCGAGAAGATCCTTGCCACCGGCCAGCGCATCATGGGCGGCAAGGGCTTCTCGGCGGTCGGCCTCAACGAGGTGCTCGCCTCCGCCGGCGTTCCGAAGGGCTCGTTCTATCACTACTTCGCTTCCAAGGAAGCCTTCGGCGAGGCCATGCTCGAGGCCTACTTTCAGGATTACCTTGCGGACATGGATCGCCTGCTCCGGCAGGCCGGCGGTACCGCGGCGCAGCGGCTGGAGCACTATTTCCAGGCCTGGGAACACAACCAGTCGTTCGAGGACTGCCAGGGCAAGTGCCTGGCGGTGAAGCTCGGTGCCGAGGTGTCCGACCTGTCCGAGGCGATGCGTGCGTCGATGAAGCGCGGCACCGCAGGCATCGTGACGCACCTGGCCCAGGCGATCGAAGCGGGTGTGGCCGATGGGTCGCTGTCTGTCGACGATCCACCGTCAGACGTGGCGCAGAGCCTTTACCAGCTCTGGCTCGGCGCCAGCGTCATGGTCAAGATCGTTCGCAACGTCGAACCTTTCCACAAGGCCATGACCACCACGCGCCAGATCCTGCACTTTCCGA
Organism: Luteibacter sp. PvP120; assembly: GCF_054055715.1. Taxonomy (NCBI): domain Bacteria; kingdom Pseudomonadati; phylum Pseudomonadota; class Gammaproteobacteria; order Lysobacterales; family Rhodanobacteraceae; genus Luteibacter; species Luteibacter sp. PvP120. The sequence continues at coordinate 44,748 of NZ_JBSRXP010000010.1, forward strand.
CGACCTGAGCGGGCGACGTCGTTGAACCGCACGCTTCCTACACGTCACGTGTTTTTTAATACCCATTGATTAGACGACCGGTCTACTTATCGGCAACCCAAGGAGTCACCATGAAAGTCCTCATCGTCCTCACCTCCCACGACCAGCTCGGTACCACGGGCAAAAAGACGGGCTTCTGGCTCGAAGAACTGGCCGCGCCCTATTACACATTCAAGGATGCCGGTGCCGAAATCGTCCTGGCCTCGCCCAAGGGTGGCCAGCCGCCGCTCGATCCGAAGAGCAACGAGCCGTCATCGCAGACCGATGCCACCCGTCGCTTCGAGGGCGACGCCGCGGCGCAGGACCAGCTTGCCCACACCGTCCGCCTCGACACCGTATCGCAGGCCGACTTCGACACCGTGTTCTATCCGGGTGGTCACGGCCCGCTGTGGGACTTGGCGGAAGATGCGCACTCCATCGCGCTGATCGAGTCGTTCATCGAGGCGGGCAAGCCGGTCGCCCTGGTCTGTCATGCGCCGGGCGTGCTGCGCCACGTGAAGGCCTCCGACGGCAAGCCGCTGGTCGCGGGCAAGCAGGTCACCGGGTTCACCAACACCGAGGAAGACGGCGTCGGCCTCACCGAGGTGGTGCCCTTCCTCGTCGAGGACGAGCTCAAGGCCAAGGGCGGCGTCTACTCGAAGGGTCCGGATTGGGGCTCGTACGTCGTGACCGACGGCCTGCTGATCACCGGGCAGAACCCCGCGTCCTCGTCGGAAGCGGCCACGGTACTGATGAAGCACCTCGCCGGCTGAGCACACGCCCGGATGTACCTCGGGCAGTGAAAGCCCATCGTGGCGGCTCACGGAAACGTGAGCCGCCACGAATGCGTTCGGACGAAGCATCACGTCGCCGAATGGCCCGCCACATCGGCGGCAAACTCGCGATACGACCGCAACGGCCGACCCAGCATGGCCGTCAAGCGTGCCACATCGCCCTGCTCCGGCTGCATGCCGTCGCTGACGAAACGCTCGGTCATCATGCGCATGTCGTACGCCGTCCACGACGGCATGAACTGGCGAAGGTTGCCCTCGAAACCCGCGAAGTCCTCGCCCGGATAAGCGATGGGCCGGCCCAGTACATCGCTCCAGATCTGCGCAATGGCCGTACCGGTGAGGGTATCCGGCCCCACCACATTGATCCGCTCCAGCGGCAACGGTTGCGCGGCGTTCTCGCGACGCAGCAGTTCGAGTGCGGCAATCTCGGCCAGATCGCGCGTATCGATCATGGCCAGGCCCTTGCTGCCGACCGGCATGGGATACACGCCATGGCCAGTGATCACATCCTTGATGCTCAGGTCGTTACCGATGAAGTACGCCGGCCGCAGGATGGTGGCGTGCATGCCCATCGTTTCGAGCATACGCTCGACACCGAACTTGCCGGCGAAGTGCGGCACATTGACGTAGCGGTCGCTGTGGATGACCGAGAGATACACGATCCGCTCGATACCGGCTTCGCGGGCGACGTTGAGCGTCACGATGGCTTGGGTGTATTCGTCGGGGGTGACGGCGTTGAGCAGGAACAGCGTCGATACACCCTGGAAGGCACTTCGCAGGGCGTCCACATCGAGCAGGTCGCCCTTGGCGACGTCCACGCCGGCGGGAAGCTCGGCCTTCGCCGGATCGCGGACGAAGGCACGCACGTCGGCACCGCGACGGACGAGCTGGTTGACGACTTCGCGGCCGACCTGGCCGGTTGCACCGGTAACGAGAATGGTCATGACATGACTCCTTTGATGGGCCGGTAAGGCCGAAGGGTGGTTGGGTGGAAAGAACGATAGGTGGTACCGATAAAGAAACACAGACGCTAAGATCGAGACCATGCGTATCATTATTGAGACACCATGGACCTGAGCGCGCTCGAGGATTTTCAGCTGGTGGCCCGGCACGGCGGCTTCGGCAAGGCCAGCCGGGCCAGCGGTCGATCGAAAGCCACGCTATCGCGACGCGTAGCGGACCTGGAGGACGCACTGGGGGTGCGGCTCATCGAGCGGGGCGGCCAGAGCTTGGCGTTGACCGTGGCGGGACGTGGCCTGCTTAGCCGCACGGAAGGCCCGATGCACGAGGTGGCCGAGGCCCTGGCGGCGGCGCGGGACGGGATGGACACACCCCGGGGCCTGCTGCGCGTGGCCGCACCGCAGTTGTTCGCGCAGGTGGCGCTGGCGAGGTTGGCGGCGGACTTCATCGCGCTTTACCCCGACGTGCAGATCGAGGCCGTCGCCGAGGATCGCGTCGTCGATCTTGTCGAGGAACGCTTCGACGTCGCCATCCGGATCAATCCACGCAAGGACTCCGACCTCGTCGGTCGTTGCTTTGCGCACGACCGGTTACTGCTTGTCGCGCCACCGTCGATCGCGAGACCCAGTGACAGCGATGGCGATCCGTTGCCGGTGCGCGCCGTCGTGATGTCGAGCCATCGCGACGGCGATATATGGAAGACACGCGACGGACGCGCCATCGTGCCGCAACCCGTGCTGCGCCTGTCTTCGCTGTTGATGGTGCGCGATGCCGTCGCCGTTGGCGCAGGTGCGGCGTTGCTGCCCCGATCGATCGTCGGCGGCATGCTGGACAGCGGACAATTAGTGACATGGGGCATTGCCGGTGACGATGTCGAGCTTTGGGTACTGCACACGTCGCGGCGACTGGAAAGCCCCAAGGTCAGGGCTTTCGTGGACTTCATGGCAAGCCAGTATCCCGACGGCTCGTTCATCGCACAGGCGTGACGCGCCTCTGGCAATGACGCAAAACGGCGCATCACGTTAGGTTCGGCGGCACCACCGAACAACATGGCGATAACTGACGATGCCTGTTATGGCCTTCTATGTAGGACCGACGTTACAGCGTTACCTTTCGATGATCGCTTGAACGCCGTTAGTGCTGGCGGGGCAGCCAGGATTCACATCGGTGACTTTCATGTCACATCCAGGTCCGACGCGGCTTCAACTGCATGCATCGTGCTTAACTCGATATCGCTGCCACATCGTCTGGCGGCTTGGACGCCACGTATCTTCAGTCAGGTGCGATCCCCGTACCGACGACTGGAGACCTTATGTCAGACCATGGCAAGCCCAACCCCATCAAGAATGCACTCGCCGACGCCGTCGGCGCCATTCGTGCCGATCACGACATGCATGAGGTGGCGATCGCCTTCAACGAACTCGAACCCAAAGCCATAGAAAAACTCACGCCGGCGGAAGCACGCACCCAGCCAACCATGAAGGATGCGGTGAACCACCTGCTGAAGAAGCAGAACCGCGACGCCACGCCGGAAGTGCTCGTACCCGGCGTCATCCGTCGCACCATCGTGGTCGACACACCTGCCGGCGCGCTCAACGCGTTCGTATTCACCCCGACCGGCATCGTCAATCCGCCGGTGATTCTCTATTTCCACGGCGGCGGCTGGGTCATCGCCAATGCCGATGTGTACGACGCGGGCGCACGCGGCCTGGCCAAGCAGGCCGGTGCCATCGTGGTGTCCGTGGACTATCGCCAGGCGCCGGAGCACAAATTCCCTGCCGCGTGGGACGACGCCCTGGCCAGCTACAAGTGGGTTATCGCCAACGCCGCATCGCTAGGTGGCGATCCCACCCGCCTGGCCCTGGCGGGTGAAAGTGCGGGCGGCAATCTGGCCCTTGCCACGGCGGTCGCGGCACGGGATGCGGGCCTGCAGGCACCGCTGCACGTCCTGGCCGTCTATCCGGTGGGACAGACCGGCTCGCTACACACCGAGTCGTATATCGAAAACGCCATCGCCAAGCCGCTGAACAAGGCGATGATCGAATGGTTCGTCGGTCACTTGGTCCGCTCGGAAGACGACAAGAAGGATTCGCGCCTGGACCTGGAGCACGCCAATCTGCGTGGCCTGCCGCCGGTGTCGATTGTCAACGCGACCCTGGATCCGCTGCGCTCGGACGGCGGCATCCTGGAAGACAAGCTCAAGGAAGCCGGCGTGCCGGTCGAGCGTCGGATCTACACGGGTGTGACACACGAGTTCTTCGGCGCGGCGGCGGTGGTGAAGAAGGCGGAAGAAGCGCAAGTCTGGTCGGGTGAACGCCTGCGGCAGGCTTTCGGACGTGTCTGATCACCGGACGTGAAGCGAGGCGGGACGACGAACCCGGGGATCCAGCAATCCCCGGGTTCGTCCGTTTAGAGGGCTGGCCGTCCCGATTGCGGACGTTTCAGGCGTAGGGCGTGCCGACCAGCGCGGCCTGGATGCCGCGGGTGCCCTGGTCGACCAGTCGAAGGAAGGTGGCTGCGGCTTCTCCGGCGTCGGGATGCTGGCGATAACGCCGGTGGGCCTGCCACATCGCCACCGTGTAAGTGGCCAGCAGCATGTCCGCAGCCAGGTGGGCCTCGGCGTCGGCCGGATCGCGGCCAACGCGTTCCGCCAGACCCACTGCGATCAACTGGGCGATCTCGTCACGGATGGCACGAATGCGGGACTTCAGGGTCTCGCTGGCCTCGATGGTCTGGACGTAGTTCTGCCGCGCCGAGGTAAAGCGGATATACGGACTTCCCTGCCCGACCAGTTCATGGGCGAACAGGCGCATCGTTTCCAGCGGCCCGATGGCCGGATCGTAACGGCGGATGGTCTCGCGGATCAGCTCCCTGCCCGGCTCGTCGTGTTCGAAGAACATGTCCTCCTTGCGGGGGAAATGATTGAACACCGTCATCCGCCCCACCTCGGCAGCCGCGGCGATTTCTTCGATCGTCACCTGGTCGAATCCCCGCTCGAGGAACAGCCGCCTCGCTTCACGGGCGATAGTGTCACGCGTGACGAGACGGCGCCGGGCGCGGAAATCGAGGGTCTGGGAGGAAACGGTCACTGTGTGGGGTAGCAAGGTGCGGGATTCAATGGCGCATTAGAGCGTGAAGTGCGTGGGGCGGCAACACTACCAACGGCTAGCGCACGCCTTCGTCACGTTTGGATATCTCGTCCATCTTTCGCTCACCTTCCTCGATCGCCTTGTCGCGCTTGACCTGCTGGGGCTGGTCGTTGCGGGCGACATAGTCGTTGTTGCGATCGCCGGACTGCGGCTTGTGCTCTTGATCGGCCATAAGGGCTACTCCCGGTTCAACCGTGGTCTTCGTTGTCGTGCTGCTGCTGGGGCGACTCCGGCGTCTTGGGGTTCTTCTCAACCCGGTCGCTCGTGCCGGCGTCGTACTCGCGCGGGCTCTTCGGTTTCGTGGATTCGTTCGACTCGGCCATGGCTGGCTCCGGTGCGGTGGGAAGGCCCAGCTTCCCCCTTGCCCTGTAAGGCGGAGTCGAGTGCACGTGAAGACCGCGGCACGACAGGCGTTGATTCAGAACAGCTGGCTCTGCTGCGACACCAGGGTATCGAACCGGCCGCCGACCAGGGGCAGGATCGCATCGGCGATCGGGCGCAGCTGGTGTTCCACGTAATGGTCATAGTCGATGGCGGCGCGACGCGCTTCCATGGGTTCCGGCCCGTTGAGGGTCATGACGTAGCGAATCCAGCCGCCACCCTGGTACTGCAGGGGCCGGCCGAGCCGCGCATTGTGCTCGTCGGCCAGCCTGGCGGCCCGGACCTGGGGTGGGGTCATGCGGTCGTACGAGTCCAGCTTCCCACGCAGGCGCTTGCGATAGACCAGGCGTTCGTCGAGGCGGCCCTCGCGCAGGTCGCGCACATAAGCCTGGATGTACGCTTCGTAAGGCTGCCGCCGGAAGATCATGCCGAACAGCTCTTCCTGGAACTGCCTGGCCAGCGGCGTCCAGTCGCTACGAACGGCTTCCAGTCCGCGGAACACGAGCTGTTCGTCGTCGCCGTCACGCACCAGCCCCGCATAGCGCTTCTTGCTGCCCGTCTCGCTGCCGCGGACCGTTGGCATGAAGAACCGACGGTAATGCGTGTCGAACTCGATCTCCAGGTAGGAGTCGATCGCCATCTCCTGGCGTAGCTTGGCGGCCCATGACGTGTTGATGCGCGCGACCAGCGTATCGGCCACCGCCTGCGCTTCGGCTTCGTCGTGCGCACGTCCCAGGCCGATGAAGATCGAATCCGTATCGCCGTAGATCGTCTCGTAGCCGTCGGCCTCGATCCATGCACGTGTCTGTTGCATGATCTCGTGGCCACGCAGGGTAATGGCGGAGATCAGCCGGGGATCGAAGAAGCGCGCATCCGGGGCGCCCAGCACCCCGGTAAACGCGTTCATCAGCAGCTTGAATGCCTGTGCGAGCGGGGTGTTGCCCTGCGCCTTCGCGGCATCGCGACCCGTCCACAACTGCGCGATGAGCGCAGGCAGGCAATGCGTCGTCCGCGAGAAGCGCGTATCCAGCGGACCGGGTATCCAGGCATCGGGATCGACCGCCCGCATGCCTTCCACCAGGCCGATCGGATCGACGAGAAAAGTGCGGATGATCGACGGGTAGAGGCTCTTGTAGTCCAGTACCAGGATCGAATCGTAGATACCGGGACGGCTCTCCATCACGAAGCCACCCGGATAGGATTCGCCGGTGGCGCGGCCGGTACGTGGGGCGACGTACCCCTCCCGGTGCATGCGCGGCAGGTAGAGATAGGTGAACGCGGCAATCGAGCCGCCGGAGCGATCGGCCTGCAGGCCGGTCACGTCGGCGCGCTCGAGCAGGAACTCGAGCAGGCGCGTCTTCTGGAATATCCGCGTCACCAGTTCGCAGTCGTGCAGGTTGTAACGCGCCAGCGCCGGCTTGTCGTGATGGAACCGCCGCTCGATCTCGTCCATGCGGCTGTACGGATCGTCGATGTCCTTGCCTTCACCCAGCAGCTCGCGGGCGACGGCCTCCAGGCTGAAGGACGCGAAGCTCAGCGAGGCCGAGCGCAGCGCCTCGATGCCGTCGATCGGCAGGCGGCCGGGGATGGACGCGAACATGTAATGATCGCGATGCCGGTGTTCGCGCCAGTCGATGGGCGTGCCGCCGCGCCCGAGGGTGAGCACGCGGCCGCAACGATCCGCACAGGCCTGCAACAGGCGCAGGTCGAACTGGATCAGGTTCCATCCGATGATGACGTCCGGATCGTGGTGGCGGAACCAGTTGTTCAGCGCGACGATGAGCGCCGCGTGGTCGTCGACATAGGCCAGGTCGAAATCGTGCGGCACCTCGTCGCCCGCCGCAGGGATGCCGAGCATGTAGACCTGCCGCTGGCCACAGCCTTCCAGGGCCACGGAATACAATTGGCCCTCCGCGCTGGTTTCGATATCCAGCGATACGGTACGCAGCGACGGCCGGTAGCGCTCTCCGGGACGCAGGCGCGGATTGACCAGGGTGGCGGCATCGGCGTCCGCCGCCTCGATCGTCACCGACGCCGTGATGAAGCGCTCCATGAGGTAACGGTCGTCGGGGCGGATGTCCGCCTCATGCAGCACGACGCCCCGCTCCGAGAGTTGCTTCTCCAGCGCCTGCATGACCCGATGCCCGCGCGTGTAGACGCCGAGCACCGGCTCCTGCGCGAAGGTCTTCAGCGGCAGGGGTGCCAGCTCGACGGCGGCATCGCGCCGGATCACGGATTCCACGGTTTCCCGAGCGGAAGCGGCAACGAAGGCCACGCTGCGCTGCCCGGTGAGGACGACGCGGCGGGCGCCGCCTTCCATGGCCACCCACAGTTCGACCTCGCTACCTTCCCGCGTGTCCCGCCATTGGCGCGTCAGGATGTAGCCGTTCTGGGTGGGGGTGGTCACCTCATTAGTTTACCCGAGGCTGGACTTGGCCCGCAGCGTAGCTAGCTCGTAAGCAGCCGCCTTACCAGATCCGGACGCGCTGGCCGGGTGACAGGTAGAGCCGCTGCCCTACATGAACGCCGAAGGCCTCGTACCAAGCGTCGATATTGCGAACCACACCGTTGACACGCACCTCGAAGGGCGCGTGAACGTCGTTCGCCAGTTGCGCTTGCAGGGCTTCGCGGGTCTTCTTCCCGCGCCATAGCCACGCCCAACCGAGAAACACGCGCTGGTCGCCGCTCAAGCCATCGACCACCGGTGCGGACTGACCGTGCAGGAACGCGTGGTACGCATCCAGTGCCACAGACAGTCCACCCAGATCGGCAATGTCTTCGCCAAGGGTCTGCTCGCCGTGCACGTGCTCCCCCGGCAGGGGCTCGAAAGCATCGTATTGGCTGGCAAGCTGCTTCGCGCGCTTCAGAAACTGCACGTTGTCCTTCGCGGTCCACCAGTCACGCTTTCGGTTGTCGGCATCGATGTGCCGACCCTCGTCGTCGAAACCGTGTGTCCACTCGTGCCCTATGAAAGCCCCCATCGCGCCGAAGTTGTAAGCAGCATCCCTCGCAGGGTCGAAAACCGGCGGTTGGAGAAGGCCTGCGGGGAATTCGACATCGAGCGCTGTTCCGTTGTTGGCATCGACACTCTGAGGCGCTTCCACCCACCGCTTCGGATCGACACGCTCGCCAAGACGTGCCAACTGCTGGGACCAGTCTGATGCGGCGACACTTCTCGCACTGGCGGAAAGATCGTGCTGGTTGATTGTCACGGCGCGAAGATCGGCAGCATGGGATGGTCCACCTAGCTTCACCGTATAGGCGTCCAGCTTACGGATCGCCTGCTCGCGCGTCGAAGGGGCCATCCAGTCATTGTGCTCTATGCGATGACGAAAAGCCGCACGAAGCTGATCGATCATGGCTTGCACCTGTTGCCGTGTCCCATCCGGAAAATAGGCCGCCAGGTAGATATCGCCAGCGGCCCAACGCAGGCTTCCGAAGCAATCCGCCGACGGGCCTCCGGCACCGACGCATTGGCTACCCGTCGCAGCGCGTATGGCGAGTTGCCATATCGGCAGCGGTGTGGAGCGACCCGTGAGCGCCTGACCGTGAAAGCGCTGCCACGCTGCGATCCGGCGACTATCCAGAAAGGGGGCGGAGCGATCCATCGCGTGGGCCGTCATCCACTCTCGCAACACCGGTAGCGGGGCTTTCGCAAAGAGCGCCGATAACGCCTTGGCGGCACCTGGTTCGCCAATTACCACGCGGCTGCCTTCGCCCACGTCGGCGGCTTTGAAAAACGCAGGCCAGTCGATCCCGGGCGCCAATGCCGGCAGGTCGGTCGCGCGAGCATGGCGCTCGTTGGAGGCCACCTGCATGTCGTCGCTCCAACTCGCACTCGCCACGCGGGTTTCGAACGCCATGACGTCGTCGGCTACTCGCCGAGGATCGTTCGTACCGATACCTTCGAACAGCGTGACCAGATAGACGCGAAGCGCTTCGCGCTCCGACACGAAGTTCGGCTCGAGGTAATAGGAACGGTCAGGCAACAACAGGCCGGCTTGTGACAGGAAGGCTGCGTATTGATGTCCGTCGTCGTGGTCGACATCGATGTAGATGTCGAACAACGATCCGGTGAAATCGACCTGTTCGTGTCCCATGAGCGAGGACAGCGTGCTGCGGTCGGGCGCTTTCGCTATCTCGCCCAACAGCGATTGCACCGGAGACAGCCCCAGGCGATCGCGCGTCGGCATGTCGGAAAATGCACGAAAATAAGTATGGAGCTTCTGCGCATTGCTCCCCGGCGGGGCCGAGTATGCAGCATTCACCAAGTTACGAAGCTTCTCGTCCATGTCGTCGACGGCCGCCTGCATCGAGCCAACTTCGGCATGATCCAACGGGATAGCCGTAGAGCGGAGCCATCCGCCGTTGGCATAGACATAGAAGTCGTCACCCGGAGCCGTCGCATCGTCCATGCCCGATGCATGGTTCGGCTCCGAGGCAACGGCCGCGCCTGCTAGCGAAATCAGGCAAGCCGCTATCAGGCAGCGCAGGTACTTTCTGTTGCCCACGCCCGACATCCGCGGTGAAAGAGCGGAGTATACGAAGCCAGGGAAGAGCAAGCATGCGCGAGATCTTGCGTCATGGCGTAACGACAGCACGCTGGATCACTCCCAGTGCACAGCCGCCCGGAAGTCTACCCGCCAGCTGTCCTGTCCCGGGATCACCTTGGTGAACGCGTGCGCCACGTCGCCGTTGAAGCTGAGGCCAGTGACGGAAGTTCCACAGCACGCCTAGGCCACCGCCGGTGATCTGGCGATCACGCGGGAAGGACGCGAAGACCGCGCCGTGGTCGGCGAAGGCGTCGAAGCTGAGCTGCGCGGGCCCAGTGAGGTCGACCAGCCGGTCGGTCATATAGCGACGTCGTCCGGTTGGTTGAGAGCGTGCTGGCGTTGCACTGCGCCGGCTGTATGTCGGGTTCAATGTCGGATGGGCGGTCATAGATGTGCAACGGCTTCACGGTGTCCGCTTAGGCAGTGTGAGCCGTGTCGCAGTATGGCGAAGCTTCCCCCATACCCGTCCTTCGTCAATCTTCCGTTGGAGGAATTGACGATTTTTGGATGTCGAATTAGACAGCACATCTAATCGTAAGAGATTGTCAGACAAAGTTTTTTCGGCAAAATCGCCGCCATCTCGCCCTACATCCACCGCAAGTCGTGCCTCCTGTCTAAAAGCGGGGGCTTGACCGTTTGCACCGAATTGCTGCATTTCGCCTACTATCACGCCATGAACACATCCGTTGCACCCGAACGTCTCGAACCGAGCGGCAGCATCGCCTGCGTCGGCATGGGCATAACGCTCGGCTCGCATCTGACGCCTCTGTCCAGAAGCCATATCGAGCAGGCCGACGTCGTGTTTGCGGCGCTATCGGATCACGTGGTCGAGCTCTGGCTCCAGCGACTCAATCCGGACGTCCGCAGCCTCCAGCCGTACTACAAGCCTGGCAAGTCGCGCATGAAGACCTACCGCGAGTGGGTCGACCTCATGATGGTGGAAGTCCGCGCGGGCAAACGCGTCTGCGCCGTGTTCTACGGTCACCCCGGCATCTTTGCCTGGTCGCCGCACAAGGTGATCGAAGTCGCGCGCGCCGAAGGGTACCAGGCGCATATGGAAGCAGGCATTTCCGCTGAAGATTGCCTTTACGCCGATCTCGGTATCGACCCGGGCCGCGTGGGTTGCCAGCACCTGGAGGCCAGCCAGCTGCTTTTCTTCGAGCGGAACCTGGATACCACGGGGCACGTGATTCTCTGGCAACTGGGCGTCGTGGGTGACAGGTCGCTGGGTCGCTTCCGAACGCCGGATGCGTACAGGGAGCTTCTCGTAGAGCGCCTGCGCGAAGACTATCCCGCCGATCATGGTGTCATCGTCTACCGTGCCCCCACGCTTCCGATCGAAGGGCCTCACATCCAGCGAATGACGCTTGGTGAGTTCGTCGGTGCGGAGTTCACGGGGCAGGAGACACTCGTGCTCCCGCCGCTACACCCGCTCAAGCCCAACCTCGTGATGCGCGCACGGCTGGATGCACTGGATGCCGAGCATGGCTCGGGCATCGAGCCCGCGTCCCCGACCATCGCGGTTAAAGAAAAGATATAGCCTGCCGCTACTGCCTCAGCGTGGTGGAAACTGCGTCCGCTAAAAAAGCGGCGCGTCAAGCTGGAAAATCAGGGGAAAAACATGCGCGATACTGTCGAACTACTGGAAGCCATCGGTCGGGACGCCCATCTGCGGCACGCGTCGCCCGAAGAGCTTGCCAAGGCCCTCAAAGAAGCGGACGCGTCGAAGGGCCTGCTTGAAATGGTCAATCATGGCGACAGCACGGCACTGACGGCTGAGCTCGGGCTCGTGCACATGCACGTCGAGCACCAGAGCCAGACCGGTGGCCACGAAGGTGATGAAGAGCATCATCACCCGCATCACCCGCATCACCCGCATCACCCCGATCATCCCAAGCACGACGACGACCACGGCGGCGATAAGGAGCACAAGCCAACTCCGCGACCCGCCGAACCCAAAGATACGCCTGCGGACTGAGTTCCCCTGGGTGACTCGCTTCCGTGGCCGCTGCCTGCACTCCTGGCCGATCCTGGTGGCCCTGGCCTTCTGCATGCACGCTGTCCCCGCGTGTGCCGATAAGGCGCATGCGGCCGGAAGCGTCAAACCATCGCTGGCGGATGTCGATGCCATACGGGTGAAGGACCATCCGCGGTTCGTCGAGGCACTATCGGAACTGCATCGAAACACTGCGCTATTGACGACCAGCGAGAAGTGGCACCTTCGCTACCTCGACGGCTATCAGTTGAACTTCGAAGGACGTTATCCGGAAGCAGAGGTCGTACTTCGCGATGTCATGGCGCACGCGGACGACGATGCCCTGGCAACGCGTGCCACAGCTCTGCTCATGAACAACCTCAACGAGCAAGGTAAGTACGCAGAAGCCTATGCCATAGCGACGCGAGCCGCGGACACGCTGCCAGGCGTAACCGACCCGCTCGCGCGGTTCGTACTCCTGGCGAACCTCTCGCAGATGCTTACATTCGCAGGCCAGCCGGAGCTGGGCCTGCAATATGCCGACATGATGCTCAAGGCGACCCCCGCAGGGCAGTCTCTTTGCCAGGCCATGGTCCAGAAAGTCACGGCACTCGAGGGATCGAGAAAGCTCACCTCGCAAAGCCCTGAGCTGCTCAGCACGATCAGTACCTGCACGAACGACCATCAACCAGTGTTCGCGCATACCATGGCGCTTATCCTCATCGACCGCTTGCTTGAAGAGCACAGGCTGGACGATGCACTGGCGACGAACGAGCGGATCACGCCGGACGTACTGGCCACCGGCTATTACCAGCACGCGCTGAGCCTGGCCAGTCAGCGAGCGCAGATCTTCGAACAACTGGGCAAGTCGACCGATGCAAGGACCGCTGCACTGGATGCGGTGGCCATGAGCCATCCCGGTGATGTCAACGAAGCGCTCCGTATCTCCTATCGCGTGCTCTACACCATCGAAAAAGCACAAGGTCACCATGCCTCGGCACTGAATTACTACGAGCATTATGTCGTTCAGGACCAGGGATACCTCCGCGATGCCAATGTACGCAACGTCGCCTACGAAGCCGCCCGCCAGCACTTCCTCGCCGAAAAGCTCGAAACCGAAGGCCTCAGCAAGCAGAACAGCATCCTCCGCCTCCAGCAGGCGCTCGACGCCAAGGCCGTCGAAACCAGCCGGCTCTATATCGTAGTGCTCGGTTTGGCACTGCTGTCGATCGTGTTCTGGATGGTGCGCATCAAGCGGTCGCAGCTTCGCTTCAAGTGGTTGTCGGCGTGCGACGGTCTTACCGGCATCTTCCACCACCAGCATTTCATGACGGAAGCCGCGAGGGCGCTGCACGCCCTGGAAAGGCGCGGCGGCGCGGGTTGCCTGGTGTCGTTCGACCTCGACCATTTCAAGCAGGTCAACGATACGCATGGTCACGCCATCGGCGATGCGGTGCTGAAGCACGCGGTGGCGATTTGCCAGGCGCAGCTGCGTCGCCTGGATATCTTCGGGCGCCTGGGCGGAGAAGAGTTCGGCATCCTCCTGGTGGATGCGCCTTGCCTGCAGGGCTCGGTGATCGCCGGGCAGTTGCGTGCGGCGTTCGAGGCCTCGCCGCTGGTACTGGACGACCTCGTCGTTCCGTTTTCCGCCAGCATCGGGCTGGCCTGCACGGAGACGGTGGGCTACGACCTCTCGCAACTCTGTCGTGCTTCGGATGCCGCGCTCTACCAGGCGAAGCGCGCCGGTCGCAATCGGGTCGTGCTCGATGGCCACGCCGGCGACACCGGCAGCTTGCCGTTGCCCCTTCCCTTTCCCCATCCCACGCGCCACGGCATGGCATGACCCTGCGACGGGCATTCGCCACGCTGGCGTGGATGGGATGTTCGCTTTTCACCGCGGTATCGGCTGCGACGCCGGCGGCCGATGCTATCGACGCACGCCTGACGCACGCCGAGGCGATCCGCACGAAGGATCATCCACGCTTCCTGGCCATGCTGGGCGAGCTTCGGCAGGACGGCACGCATATGAACGCGGCGCAGTCCTGGCACCTGCGCTACATGGATGCATGGGAAAGCATGTTCGAAGGGCACTACCCCGAGTCCGAGGCCGTGTTCCGCGACGTCATCGTGCGCTCGGGCGACCCGGCCCTCCGCGCCAAGGCCACCGCGTTGCTGATGGACAACCTGGTGTTGCAAGGGCGCTATACCGACGCCTATGTGCAGGCGAACGAGGCCACCGACCTGTTGCCGGGCACCACCGATCCGCTGGCCCGCTTCACGCTGTTGTCCCATCTGTCGCAGACACTGAACTTCGCAGGGCAACACGACCTGGCCCTGAAATACGCACAGATGATGGTGCCAGCGACACCCGCCGGGGAAACGCCCTGTCCTGCACGCTATATGAAGGTGGCGGCGCTGGAAGGGCTCAGGCAACTCACGTCCCACAGCGACGAACTGACCGGCGCCATCGACGAGTGCACGAAGGACGGCCAGCCGGTCTTCGCCAACGCCCTGTCGCTGATCCTGGTGGACCGTTACCTGGACGAGCACGAACCGGCCAGGGCGATGGCGCTGCTCGACCGTATCGAGCCGGGCATCCGGGCCAGCACGTATTTCCCGGCGCTCGTGGCGGTGACCAAGCAACGCGCGCAGGCGTACCAGCAGCTGGGCAAGCTGGCTAAGGCACGTGAGTGGGCAAGCCGCGCCGTCGCGATGAGCCACCCCGGCGATGTCAACGAATGGCTGCGCGATGCCTACCAGGTGCTCTACGAGGTGGAGAAGGCCAGCGGCCATGCCGCTGCCGCCCTGGCGTACCACGAGCACTATGTCGCACAGGACCAGGGCTACCGGCGCGACGAGAGCGCGCGAACCCTCGCCTACGAGGCGGCGCGCCAGCACGTCGCCGCGCAACGCATGCAGGCTGCCAGCCTGCTCAGGGAAAACGAGATCCTGCGGCTGCAACGCGAGATGGACGGCAAGGCGCTGGAAACCGAGCGGCTGCGTATCGGGCTGCTGGTGCTCGTATTGCTGGGGGTGACCTGGGGGCTGGTGCGCTTGCGGCGCTCGCAACTCCGCTACAAACGGTTGTCGGCCCACGACGGACTGACGGATATCTTCATCCGCTCGCATTTCATCGCCGAGCTGAAGCGTAGCCTCGAGACCCTGAAACGGCGGTCCGTCCACGGTTGTTTCCTCGCGCTGGACCTGGATCATTTCAAGGCGGTGAACGACACGCATGGGCACGCCATCGGCGATGCCGCGCTGCGCCATGTCGTCACCGTATGCAAGAGCCAGCTGCGCTCGACCGACCTGTTCGGCCGGCTGGGTGGCGAGGAGTTTGGTATCTTCCTTCCCGGCACTACGCGGGAACGCGGCGGCGCCATCGCGGAGCGTATCCGCCTGGCGATCAACGCATCGCCGCTGACGTCGGAAGACGCCATCGTGTCCCTGTCGACCAGCATCGGCGTGGCCTGCACCGACGCCACCGGCTACGACCCCAAACGGCTCAGTCGCGCAGCGGACGACGCCCTCTACAGGGCAAAGCGGGAAGGCCGCAACCGGGTCGTCGTCGAGCCGGAGTCGCTCACGCCACCTCCGTCTCGAAGTACCCCAGGTAGCTGAGCCCCGCGGCGCCCATCGTGGCCGGCGTGGCGCACGACGAGCCCGAATCCAGCAACGCGCCCAGCGTCTGCGACCGGTTGCTCACCAGCTGCCAGGACATGTCGGTGGCCAGGCGCTCGTCGCCATCGCTGCCGAGGGTGTCGCTCAAGGCCGCCAGGGCCGCTTCACGCGACGGCGAGAAGATCACCATGCCCTCGTTGGACAACGCCGCCGTGGCGCAGCCCAGCGCGGCACACAGCTGGCGCTTGAGCACCGCGTCGTAGGCATCGGCATCCCGCGCGCAGACGATGGTGGCGGCCAGGTCCGCATTCGCCCAGCGGCCGTCGTCCGCAAGGATGGTGGTCTCGCCCTGCCACGCCTCGGGTGGGCAGAGCTTCACCGCCGGGTCCAGGCGGATGAACGGGTTCACCTCGGCCGGGTAGATCCGGCAGGTGGCGGGGCGCCGGTCGTAGATGCCACAACGCATGTCCGGTTGCAGGTTGGGGCACGGGCCGTCAAAGGAAGCCATCAGCGTGGCGATCACGCGCACCGGCAGGGTGCCGCTCATGGCCTCGAACGAGCGGCGCCGCTTGTGCATCGCGGGCAGGTTGTCCTCGGGAGGCTCGGACGGCCAGGGAATCGCCTCGCAGAACAGCTGCACGTCGTGCCCGTCGCGCAGCCAGCCCATGGCCTCCGCCAGGCTCAGCGGCAGACGCAGGCCATGGCAGCAGCGGCCGCACATCGTGCAATCGAACTGGACCATGCGGGGTCAGCCAACCGCCGGCAGGCGATCGAGCAGCTTGTCCAGCGTGACGGGGTAATCGCGCACACGCACACCGGTGGCGTTGTGCACGGCATTGGCGAGGGCCGCCGCCACGCCACACAGGCCCAGTTCCCCGACGCCCTTCGCTTTCATCGGCGAGGAGATGGGATCGGCTTCGTCGAGGAACACCACCTCCTGGTGCGGGATATCGGCATGCACCGGTACCTCGTAGCCGGCCAGGTCGTGATTGACGAAGAAGCCCAGGCGCTTGTCGACCACCAGCTCCTCCATCAAGGCCGCACCGACACCCATCGTCATGGCGCCGATGACCTGGCTGCGCGCGGACTTGGGGTTGAGGATGCGGCCGGCGGCACACACCGCCAGCATGCGCCGGACGCGGATCTCGCCGGTGGCGGCGTCCACGCCCACCTCGACGAAGTGCGCGCCGAAGGTGGACTGCTGGTACTTCTTGGCCAGGTTGCCGTATTCCATCTTGTCTTCGGCCACCAGTTCGCCGTCGCGTGCAGCCTGCGCCAACGGCAGGCTGCGGCCCCCGGCGGTGACCTTGCCGTCTTCGAACACGGCCGTGGCCGGATCCAGGCCCAGCTTGCCCGCAATGGCCTCGCGCAGTTTCACGCAGGCAGCGTAGACACCGGCGGTCGAGCTGTTGGCGCCCCATTGCCCACCGGAGCCGGCGGAGACCGGAAGCGAAGAATCGCCGAGCACCACCTTTACAGCCTCCAGCGGCAGCCCGAGCATCTCGGCCGCCGTGGCGGCGATGATCGTGTAGGTGCCCGTGCCGATGTCCGTCATGTCGGTTTCGACGGTGGCGTGGCCATCCGTACCCAGGCGCACCCGCGCGGCGGAGGTCATCAC
Organism: Luteibacter sp. PvP120; assembly: GCF_054055715.1. Lineage (NCBI taxonomy): Bacteria > Pseudomonadati > Pseudomonadota > Gammaproteobacteria > Lysobacterales > Rhodanobacteraceae > Luteibacter > Luteibacter sp. PvP120. Next base: position 61,817 of record NZ_JBSRXP010000010.1, read on the forward strand.
CAGGTTGTTGCGGATGGCGGCAGCCACGCCCATGCCCACCATCCAGCGGCCGTCGCGCAGGCTGCCCGGCGCCGTGCCACGCTTGCCCCAGCCGAACCGGTCGGCGCCGTCGCGCAGGCACTTCACCAACTGGCGCTGGGAGAACGGGCGCTGCGGATGTTCCGGGTCCACCTGGGTATCGTTGAGGATGCGGAACTGCACCGGGTCCATGTGCAGCTTCTCCGCCATCTCGTCGATGGCGATCTCCAGCGCCATCAGGCCGGACGCTTCGCCCGGCGCGCGCATGGCGTTGCCCTCGGGCAGGTCGAGCACGGCCAGCCGCGTGGCGGTCATGCGGTTGGCCCCGGCATAGAGCAGGCGGGTCTGCTGCACCGCCGTTTCCGGCCCGCCGCCGGGCAGGTCGCCGGACCAGCTTTCGTGGGCGATCGCCTGGATTTTCCCGGCGGTGTCGGTGCCGATACGGATACGCTGGATGGTGGCCGGGCGATGCGTGGTGTTGTTGAACATCACCGGGCGAGGCAACGTGACGGCCACGGCGCGCTTCGCCGCACGCGCGCCGAGCGCGGCCAGCAGGGCGTCGGCGCGCACGAACAGCTTGCCGCCGAAACCGCCACCGATGTAGGGCGAGATCAGCCGCACGTTTTCCTTCGGCATGCCCAGCGTGGTGGCCACGTCGCCCTTGCCCCAGGCGATCATCTGGTTGGATGTCCACAGGGTGAGCTTGTCGCCGTCCCACTTCGCGATGGATGCGTGCGGCTCCATCATGGCGTGCGCGTGGTCCGGCGTCGTGTAGATGGCATCCAGCGTCACTGGCGCCGCGGCGAACCCCGCCGCGAAGTCGCCGTGCGCGCTGTCCGCGTCGGCGTCGTCGGGCTTCACCGCGCCGGCCTTGACGGCCGCCAGGTCGAACTGTCCCGGCGTACGCACGTAGTCCACATGCACCAGCGACGCGGCCGCCCGCGCCTGCTCGAAGGTTTCCGCCACCACCACGGCCACGGCCTGGTGGTAGTGCTGGATCTCCGGGCCGCCGAGCAGCCGGGCGGTGTTGTACTTGCCCTTGCCCAGCTTGCCGGCATCCGCGGCGGTTACCACGGCCAGCACACCCGGCGCACCGCGCGCGGCCTGGGTATCGATGCCGGCGATGCGGCCACGCGCGATGGACGACGCCACGATGTAGCCGTAGGCATGGTCGGGCGTGGCAGCGTGCTGCTCGTACGCGTACGGCGCGGTGCCGGTGGTTTTCAACGGGCCGTCGATGCGGTCGTGCGGTTGGCCGACGACCTTCATGCGGTCGATGGGATTGGTAGTGGCGGGCGTGTCGAATTTCATGGCTCAGCCCTTTGCCTCGGCGAGTACCGCGCCGAGTGTGCGCTCGACCAGGGGAATCTTGAAAGCATTCTGTTCGGTCGGCGTGGCGCCGGCCAGCAGCTTCGCCGTAAACGCCTTGGCGCCCTGCGGCAGCGACGCCTCGGCCGCTTCCACCCGCCACGGCTTGTGCGCCACGCCACCCACGGCGACCCGCCCCGTACCGTCCTTCTGTACCACCGCGGCGACGGAGACCAGGGCAAACGCGTAAGACGCGCGGTCGCGTACCTTCTGGTAGATGTGCGTGCCGCCGGGCGGCCGGGGCAGGGTCACGGCGGTGATCAACTCGCCGGGCACCAGCGTGGTCTCGACCTGCGGCGTGCTGCCGGGCAGCGTGTGGAAATCCGCGATGGGAATCTGCCGGGTGGTGCCATTGGGCTGCACGGTCTCGACGCGCGCATCCAGCGCGCGCATGGCCACGGCCATGTCGCTGGGGTGCGTGGCGATGCACGAGGCGCTGCTGCCTATCACCGCATGCGAACGGCTGAAGCCGCCGATGGCCGCGCAACCGCTGCCGGGCAGGCGCTTGTTGCAGGCCTGGTTGGTGTCGTAGAAATAGGGGCAGCGCGTGCGCTGCAGCAGGTTGCCAGCCGTGGTGGCCTTGTTGCGCAGCTGGCCGGAGGCGCCGGCCACCAGCGCGCGGGTAAGCAGAGCGTAGTCGCGACGCACGCGGGCGTCCGCGGCCAGGTCGGTGTTGCGTACCAGCGCACCGATGCGCAGGCCGCCCTCCGGCGTGGCCGCGATGGCGGCCAGGTCCAGTCCGTTGACGTCGATGAGGTGCTCGGGCTGCTCGACCTCGATCTTCATCAGGTCCAGCAGGTTGGTGCCACCGGCGATGAAGCGGCTGTTGCGCTGGCGTACCGCGGCGGCCGCGGCGGCGGCCGGGCTGGTGGCGCGCTCGTAGGTAAAGGGTTTCATGCCTTGCTCCCGGCTACCTCGGCGATCGCCTCGACGATGTTCGAATAGGCACCACAGCGACAGATGTTGCCGCTCATGCGTTCGCGGATTTCCAGCGGGCTGGGGGTGGCACGCACGCCCAGGTCGCCGCTGACATGGCTGGGGATGTCGTCGCGGATCTCGTCCAGCACCGCCACGGCGCTGCAGATCTGGCCCGGCGTGCAATAGCCGCACTGGTAACCGTCGTGCCTGACGAAGGCCGCCTGCATCGGATGCAGGGCCTGCGGCGTGCCCAGGCCCTCGATCGTGGTGACCCGGGCGCCTTCGTGCATCACCGCCAGGCTGAGGCAGCTGTTGATCCGGCGGCCGTCGACGATCACGGTGCAGGCACCGCACTGCCCGTGATCACAGCCCTTCTTCGTGCCGGTGAGGTGCATGTGCTCGCGCAAGGCATCCAGCAGCGTGGTGCGCGTGTCCAGGGTAAGCGTCTGCGGCTTGCCGTTGACGTGCAGGGTAACCGTGGCGGTCACCGGGGGACGCGGCGCGGCAGGAGCCGCGGCCTTGGCGACCAGCGGCGGCACGGCGCCGGCGGAGGCCGTCGCGGCACTCAGCTTGAGGAAGCCGCGACGGGAAATCTTCAGTGTGTCTATCGTGTCCACTTGGGTGGGCCTGTAGTCTGCGTCGATGCGATCGACCGGGATGGCCTGCCTTGCCCGCCGAGGGTCCGGCGGAAGGTAACGCGGGATTCATAGCAAGAATCAAAGGAAACGGTGTGTGGATTTCATGAATACGAAGTGCGACCCAGGTCTCACTTCACGCCCGCGGGTGTCCCACTCCTGTCATGGATCGTGGCAACAATACCCGGGCTCGCGAGCAGGGGAACTGCCATTCGCTTGGGGAACATCATGCAAAACCGCTTTTTGAGTGCCGTTGCCGTCGTCATCTTCGCCGTCGCCGGCACGGTGCATGCGTCCGATACCGCCTGTCCGCAGTTCTTCCAGGGCCAGCAGGCCCCGGACCTGATCGACACTTCGCTGGCCGAGCGCACCACCGTGGTGTGCAACGACGCCTATGCGCTGATCGCCTCCGGCGTGACCAAGGGTCCGCTGTGGTCCGCGGAGCACCTGACCGCCACGCAGATCGCCAATGCCAAGAACACCCCGCGTACCGACGCTTTCCATCCGGAAACGGCCATTCCCGCGGAAGACCGCTCGCAGCTGGCCGACTACAAGGGCAGCGGCTACGACCGCGGCCACATGACCCCGTCGGGTGACGAGCCCAACGCCACCGCACAGCGCCAGAGTTTCTCGCTGGCCAACATGGTGCCGCAGGACCACCTGCTGAACACGGGCAAGTGGGAGCGCATCGAAACCAGCCTGCGCACCATGGTGACCAACGACGGCGAAGCCTGGGTCGTGACCGGCCCGGCCTTCGACGGCCCGACGCCCAGCACCATCGGCGCTGATGCGGTCATCGTCCCGAACTACACCTGGAAGGCGGTCTACATTCCGGCGGAAGGCGGTGCGGCCGTGTGGCGCTGCAGCAATGTCGATGCGACGGTGTGCACGGTGATGTCGGTCAAGGCGATCACGGACGAGACCGGTATCGACCCGTTCCCGGCCCTGAGTGCCGCGATCAAGCAGAAAGCCATCTCGCTGCCGCTGCCGAACTGACGTTCGTCGGGGAAACGGCCGTACCGGCCTGCCTGGGCGATCCATCGATCCGCCCGGGCAGGCCGACACCCAAACACTAACGCAACTGGCTGTCCTTGCTGCCGCGCCGGTTGTAGCCGGTGGCCACGGCCTCGCCGCGGTCGGCCTTCTCCTGACAGGCCACGCACAGGCGAACCCCGGGGATGGCCTTGCGCCGACCCTCGGGGATCGGCGCATCGCATTCCTCGCAGTGCGTCAGGCTGGGCCCTTTCGGCAGATGGCTGCGCGCCCGCTTGACCGCATCCTCCACGGTGGCGTCGATCTGGTCCTGTACGGCGGTATCACCCGCCCAGCCGGTCGCCATGGCGATTCTCCGGTTCGGGGCGGTGTTGTGGATCACCGGAGCCGGTGGTGACCGGTTCCTCCGGTGCGCCGGGCGTGCGGTGCTGGGGGTCGCCCGAACCCGTGGTGGGCTCGTCGTCGGGATCGCGCTGGTGCATGGCGGTGCTCCACGAGGCAGGACGCCCAGCAGACCACCTACCCCGTCAACAGCGCGTCCAGCCCGTCAGAAGCCCTTCTGCACCTGCACCCAGGCGCGGACATCGTGCGTCTGCCCGAGGATGGCCGGCCGCGCCCCGATCGGATGCGCCACATCGGCGCTGACCGACCACTGGTCGTCGCCCAGCCAGCGCAGGCCGAGGCCGGCATCCTGCATGTGCACGCTGTTGGTACCCGGCGCGAACGTATCCTTGTAAATCGACACACGGCCGCCGTCGACGAAGGCCAGGGCCACCCAGTTGCCCGGCGCGCCAATGTTCAGCGTACGACGATACTCAAGGTTGACCATCTGTCCCTGAGTACCGGCGAGCGCACCGGTATCGTAGCCGCGCACGTTGTTCGCGCCGCCGAGATAGAACTGCTCGGCCGTGTCGACATTCCGGTTGGCCCACTGGCCCTGGAAGCCGACGTACAGCGCGTTGTTCTCGGACAGCTGCTGCAACCGCGCGATGGAGAACGAATACTTCAGGTAATGACCCTTGGTCCGCGCACTCACCGCATCGACGAATTCGGCGAACGCGTCGTCGAAGCCGAGCATGCCGTACGTGGCGGCCAGGTTGAAGTTGGTCACGCCGTGGGCGTCGCGCTGGTCGCCGGCAAGCGTCGCCGTCCAGCCCTGTGTGTGCCGCCGGGTCCGCACCGCGACCACGTCCACCATGTCGTTGAGACGGCGACGGTCGTAACCCAGCTGGCCGTACAGATTGCCCTGGGCGCTGCGGATGAAGGGGTGGCTGACGAACACGCTGGCCACCTGGGCCGTGCCATGCGCGTCGAGCACACGCAGGTCGCCCTTGAGCTTGTAATCGAGCGTGGACACGGCGGCACCGACCACGGTGCCCTGGCCGTTGAGCAGGTAGCGATACCCCACGCGCCCGTAATTCATGTTGGCGCCGGCGCTCAGCGCAGTCAGGTCCAGCACGTCGCCCTGGTGGAGCAGGCTGTTGACGCTGAACGTACCGGTGGCACGCACGCGGCCCGTGTAACGGTTGCCGTAGTCGTCCAGGGCCACCAGGCCGGTGTAGCGCGGCCGGTCGTCGGTACGCACCGCCAGGTCGGACGTACCAGGCTGATCGCCGGGCCGCAGCACCGAGGTTTCCGTCACGCCGGGCACGTCGCCGAGCAGGAGCAGGCTGCGATCGAAACCGTGCGTGGAGATCGGCATGCCCGAGGTGAGCGGGTCGAGCGTGGCCTGCAACGGTGCGTCGTGCGTGCGACTGTGGTTTTCCAGCGTGACCTTGCCCAGCCGCGCTTCCTGCACCGCGATGCGCACGGTGCCGCCGGACAGCGTTTGCGCCGGCACATAGGCCACGCTCAGCGGGTAGCCTTTTTCGCGATAGGCGGCGGTGATCTTCGCCGCCAGCGCCTGCAGCTGGGACAGCGTGAGATCGCTGCCCTCACCGGTCGCTACCAGGGCATGCAGTTCGGCAGCGGGCAGCAGCGTGGCCCCAGTGACTTCGATGGTGGTGACGTGAAACGGGGCGCTGTCCGCGGTCGCCACGGCGGCGGCAGGCGCCACCTCGAGGCCGGTGTCGTTACCCCGGGCGGGCTGCGGCGCCGTGGGCACCTGCCGCAGCAGGTCGCCAGCCTGCGGTGCGCGGGACGACTGCGCATGAACGCCGCCGGCAAGGGCGAAGAGGATGCACGCGCCCAGGAGGTTCACGGTGCGCGAGGGAAGCAAAGCAGTGTTCATCGATTGACCGGTACGAAGGGGTTGAATGGGGTCGGCGGTGGCGGTGCGATCCATCAGTGCATCGCATCCGCCGGCAGGCGCACGCCGCCTTCCACCACCTGGAGGGAAAGACCGGGCGTGAAATCCGCACGCTGCACGTTCTTCTCCACGGGCTGGCGCGTCTTCTTGTGGTTGCCCGAGTACTGGCCGACGGTGACATTGGAGGCCACGCCATACGGGGTGGCGATGGACTCCGGGTTCAGCACCGCATCGATCTGGGTCAGCGCAGTGGCGGACGCACCCTGCGACGCGTTCTGGTGGACGCTCGCCTGGGTCTGGGTGGTGGTGTTGAACGCGTAGTTGCCACCATCCGCGCCGCTTGCGGCGATATCGCTCACCTGCACCGACTTGCCAAGGCCGACTGTCGGATCGGCGAACGTCGCGCTGCCCGCCGCGAAGCCCACCTGGTCGCCCGGCAGGATGCCGTCGGCACTCAGGCGCACCGTGTCGTTGCGGCTGCCGTCGAAGAACTTGTCAGTCCCCTGCGCGGCCACCGTCACCGACCGCTTCACGATGCTGGCAGTGGTGAGCGGATTGAAGGACAGCACGTAGTTACCGGCGTCGCCACCGTCGATGCGCCCCGCCACGGTTACCGACTTGCCGCTAGCGGCGTTCTTGTCGACGAACTGGCCCAGCGTGGACAGGCGCACATCGTCACCCGCCACCACGCCACCCAGCGAACCGCGGGTGATGGCTGAGGCGTTGCCGTCGTACACCTTGTCGTCGGCCGTGACCGCCGCCGTGATGCCCAGCGGCGTCACCGTGGCGACGTCGCGGCCACCGGCCAGCGTGTAGTTGTCCGCCAGCGTCGCGCCGTTACCGGTCAGCGCCAGCGTGCCCAGCGATGCCAGCGGACGGTCGGTGACCACGTTGCGACTGGCCAGCACGCCGCTGCCGGAGAGCGTAAGCGACTCACCGGCGATGCCGTCGAGCACGCCACGCTCGCCGAACATGCCCGCGCCTGCGCCGGCGGTGCCGTCGTAAACACGGTTGCCGGACAGGTCGAGCACGACCTTGCGGATATCGGCCATGGTGGTCGTGTTGGCGGTGAGCGCGTAGTTGCCCGCGTCGGCACCGGTCAACTGCGCACCCACGTCGACACGCTTGCCGTTACCGGCATTCTTGTCCACGAACTGCCCCTGGGTCACCAGGCCCAGGTCATCACCGGCCAGCGTGCCGCCGAAGGTGCCATGCGTCTGCGCGGCCGTGCCACCGTCATAGGTCTTGCCGTCGGCGGCGATGGTGCCGGTGATCGCCAGCGGCGTGATGTCGCCGGTCGTCACCGTCGCGGTGTTGATCGCGTAGTTGCCCGCGTCGGTACCCGAGGCGGCGATGCCGTCCACCGTCACTGCCTTGCCGTTACCGACGTTCTTCGTGTCGTAACGCGTACTGGTGGCCGAGAAGGCGACCTGATCGCCCGACACGATACCCGTGGACGACAACGCGGCCGTCGCCAGCGTGTTGGCGTCATAGACCTTGGTGGAGCCGGTAGCGTCGACGACGATCTGCTTCGGCGTGATCGTGGCCGTGTGCGTGCCACCCAGCAGCGTGTAGTTGCCGGCGAGCGCGCTCCCGTTGCCCTGCAGGCCCAGCGTGCCCAGCGAGGTCACCGCCTTCTGCGTGCCGACGTTCTTGTCGCCGACGGCACCGATGCCCGACAGGGTCAGCGTGTCGCCGTTGATCCCGGCCACCTGCGCGCCGGGCCCGAAGCTATCCGCCGCCACGGTAGTGGAGCCGTCGTAGATGCGCGTGCCCTGCAGGCTGATCACGTAGGGCGTGATGGACGCCGTGGTGGTGGAGGCCGCGTTCCAGAGGTAGTTGGCCGCATCGGCTCCGGATGCCGCGATGCCCGACGTGGTCACCGTCTTCCCCGTGGTCGCGTTGGCATCGCTGAAGCGGGCGCCCGTGCTGCTGAAGGTGACCACGTCGCCACCAAGTACGCCGGCCGGTGCCAGCACCGTGGTCGCGGTATCGGCGCCATCGTAGACCTTGTCCGCGGCGATCGTGTTCACCTGGATCGCCGCACGGGCGATCGATGCCGTCGTGGTGGCGTTGGAGGCGATCGTGTAATTGCCGAGATCGCCGCCGCCGAGCACACCGGACACCGTGACCGTCTTGCCGGTACCTGCGTTCTTGTCGGCGAAGCTGCCGCTCGTGCTGGTGTAGCGAAGATCGTCGCCGGCGACCACACCCGACAGGCTGCCGTGCGTGGTGGCCAGGGCCGTGGTGTCGTAGGTGCGGCCATCGGCGACGATGCTGCCGGTGATCGCCTTGGGCGTAATACTGGCCGTGTGCGTGCCGCCGACCAGGGTGTAGTTGGTCGCGATCGAGCCGCCGGTGCCGGCCAGCGCCAGCGTACCCAGCGACGTCAGCGGCCTGGTGTTGCCCACGTTCTTGTCGGCCACTGCACCGGTACCCGACAGCGCCAGCGCATCGCCGTTGAGGCCGAAGACCATGCCCTGGAAGGACAGCACCCCCGCGGCGATCGCGTTGGAGCCGTCGTACACGCGGCTACCGACGAGGTTGATGACCAGGGGCGTGATGTTGGCGGTGGTGGTCGAGGTGGCGTTCCAGGTGTAGTTGCCCGCGTCGGCGCCGCTGCCTGCGATACCGCCGGTGGTCACCGTCTTGCCGTTGGCGGCGTTGGCATCGCTGAAGCTGGCGCCGGTGCTGGTGAAGTCGACGACATCGCTGCCGAGCACACCGCTCTTGCCGAGCGAGGTGACGGCGCCGGACGTGCCGTCGTATACCTTGTTGCTGGCCGTGGTGCCGACGACGATGGCGGCCTTGGCGATCGATGCCGTCGTTGTCGTATTGGCCGTCACCACGTAGTTGTTGCGGTCGGCGCCGGTAAGCACGCCGGAGACATCGACCGTCTTGCCGGTGCCCGCGGCCTTGTCGAGGAAGCTTCCCGTCGTGGACGCATACGACAGGCTGTCGCCGGCAATCACGCCAGCCAGGCTGCCGTGCGTGGTGGCGTTCGTCGTCGTGTCGTAGGTGCGGCTGTCCGCCACGATGCTGCCGGCAATGGCCTTCGGCGTAATGGTGGCCGTGGTGGTAGCGGTGGTGTTGACGGTGTAGTTGGCCGCGTCGGTACCCGATGCGGAGACGCCGCCGACCGACACGGTCTTGCCGACGCTTGCGTTCTTGTCGCCGAACAGCGCCGTGCCGTACGCGAAGTTCACCGTATCGCCGCCGAACACGCCGCCGGAAGCCAGGGTAACCGTCGCATTGAGGCTGGCATCGTAGACCTTGTCCACCCCCGTGGCCGCCACTGTGAGCGCATACGGCGTGATGGTGAGGCGATCCACACCGCCGGTCAGCGTGTAGTTGCCGGCGCTGGCACCGCCGTTACCGGTCAGCGCGAGGGTGCCTAGCGACAACGTACCCGTGCCATTGGCGGCCAGGTTGTACGTGCCCACGTTCTTCGCATGGGTTACGCCGCTGCCGCTCAACGTCAGCGTCTCACCATTGGCACCAGTCACTATACCGTTGCTTCCGAACAACGAGGCCGCCGCGGTGGCGGTGCTGTCATAGACACGGGTACCGGTCAGGCCGATGACGAACGGCGTGATATTCGCGGCCGTCGTGGTCGAGGTGTTGGACAGGGTGTAATTGGCCGCATCACTTCCGTTCGCGACGATACCGGTCAGTGACACCGTCTTGCCCGTGCCTGCGTCCTTGCTGTCGAAGACGTTGGTGCCGGCGCTGAAACTGACGTTGTCGTTGGCAGCGAGGTCGTTGCTGTACAGCGTCGCGGCGGAGGCGGTGGTACCGTCGTACACCTTGGTGACGCCCGTCGCGGCCACGGCGATCGCCTTGGCCGTGATGTCGGCACGCACGGTGGTCGGCTGCGAGACGGTGTAGTTGCCCATGTCACCGCCAGCGAGGCCGATGGCGGTGGTCACGACCTTGTTCGTGCCGACGTTCTTCGTGTCGAACGTGCCCAGCCCCGTGTTGGTCATGCTGACATCGTCGCTGCCGAGCACGCCGTCCAGGTGCGAGCCCTGCAGGGCCGCGTTACGGTTGCCGTCGTAGATCTTGCTCGTCGCCGTCGTGCCGCTGATGGTCAGTGCCGCCTTGCTCACGGTGTAGCGGTCGACGCCGCCGGCCAGCGTGTAGTTGGAGGCGAGGCCGGCATTGTCGGCAAGCGTCAGTCCGCTGTTATCGAAACCGGCCCCGTTGCGGTACACACCCACATTCTTGCTGTTCAGCGCGCCAGCGCCGCCCAGTACCAGCGACTCGCCCGCCACCAGGTTGCCGAGTGCCAGGGTGCCCGCGGCCGCGGTCGTACCGGCGTCGTACACGCGGCTGCCGGTCAGCGTGAGCACGCGCGGCGTGATGTCGGCCGTGGTGGTCGCGGAGGTGTTGCCCAGCGTGTAGTTGCCGGCGTCGCCGCCGCCGGCGGTGATGCCGGACACGGTGACGGTGCGACCGTTGGCTACGTCCTTGCCATCGAAGGTGCTGGAGCTGCTGCCGAAGGTCACGCTGTCGCCGGCAACCACGCCGGACGAGGCCAGCGCCGTCGTCGCCGCGGTGCCGCCGTCGTACTGCTTGTTCTGCGCGATGGCCGTGGCCGTGATGCTCTTGAGCGTGATCGCTGCCGAGATCCCGGTGGGCTGTATCACGACGTAGTTGGCGGCGTCGCTGCCGGTGACCTGCATGGCGGTGGTGACGTTGCGCGTGCCGACGTTCTTGCTGGCGAACGTGCCTGTCGTCGTGGTCGCGCCATCAAGGCTCACGGTGTCACTGCCGAGCACACCGGCCAGCTGTGCACCGCTGAGCTGCGCCACGGTGTTGCCGTCGTACACCTTGTCCGCCGCGGTGGTATTGATGACGGTGAGCGCGGCCGGGGTGATCGTCACCCAATCGATGCCGCCGGCCAGCGTGTAGTTGCTGGCGGTGCTGCCACCGTTACCGCCCAGTGCCAGCGTGCCGAAGTCGGCGAACGCGCGCTGCGCGCCCACGTTCTTCGTCACCAGGTTGCCGGAGCCGGTCAGCGTCAGTGTCTCGCCGTTGACGCCGGCCACGGTGCCGCCGCTGGTGAACAGCGACGCATCGGCATGCACGGTGGCGTCGTAGACGCGCGTACCCATGAGGTTGACGATGAACGGCGTGATCGTGCCCCGCGTGCCGCTGGCGGCGGTGGGCAGGCTGTAGTTGGCCAGGTTGGTGTTGCTGCCGGCGACGAAGTCCGAGACCGAGAGCGTGGAGCTCAGGCCGACGTTGCTGCCTGCGTTCACGTCGAGGTAGTTCGCCGTCGACGACTGCGGAATGGTCGCGCTCTGCATGCCGACGAAACCATTAAGCGTGTAGTCGGAAGCAAGCAGCGTGACGGAATTCGAACCGTCGTACGGCTTGGTCGGGTTACCAGTGATCGACGCGGTCACCGTGCGCTTGGCGATATCGGCAGTCAGACCACTGACCTGGTCCACGCGGTAATTGGCGGAACGGCTACCGCTCAGCCCCAGCCCGGAGACGGTGACCGCCTGGCCCGAGATGGCGTTCGCCGAGCGCACGCTGCCGCCGGCGCTGGAGGTATCCAGCGCCACGTTGCCCGCGTCGCTGGCGAACACACCGTGCAGGGCCCCGTTGCTCGTATCCAGGCCGATCGCGGTCGTGGCGTCGTAGACCTTGTTGACGGCCGAGACACCGCTGATCGACAGCGTATACGGACTGATGGTGGCGGTAAGGCCGGTCAACGGCTGCAACGCATAGTTGCCCGCTTCGCTGCCGGAGATCGAGAAGCCGCTCGGCGTTACGGCGATGCCGGTACCGGCATCGCCGGTGGCGAAGGTGCCGGTGGTGCCCTTGGCCAGCGTGACCTTGCCGGCATCGGTGTCGGTGGAGACCAGACCCAGCAGCGATGCCCCGGCACTATTGAGCGTGGCCGCGGCGGTCGTGTCGTAGGTCTTGTTCTGCGCCGATACACCAAGGATGTACAGCGGCGCAGCCGTGATCGATCCCGGGCCTTCGGCGGTGAAATCCAGCGTGTAGTTGGACAGGTCCGTACCCGCGTTGGCCAGATAGGACGTGGTCGCCATCTGCGCCGTGATGGTTTTCCCGGTGCCTACGTTCTTCGTATCGAACGCGACCAGCTTGGACGGCACGATCTGTGCGCCTTCGTTGTTGGCGAAACCGGAGATGGCGTAATCCGTGGCCGCCAGCGACATGTACGTGGTGCCGTTGTAGACCTTGGTCGGCGTGTTGATGATCGCCGCGGTCAGCTGCGCCGGGGTGATCTCGCCCGTGCCGTACGCCGAAGTCGGCAGCGGCGTGTAGTTGGACAAGCTGGTGCCGCCGTACGGGGTGTAGTCGCTGTCGGTCAGCGACACCGACACCGGTTGCTTGCCGACGTTCTTGCTGGCGTAGGTACCCGTGGTCTTGGTGATGTAGACGCCTTCGCCGGGCGCGAACGCCTTGGAGGAATCGTTCACCGTGAGGGTGTAATCGCCACTGCTGTTGGCGCTGCCGGCGATCGGGGTGGCAACGGTGGTGCCGTCGTAGGCCCGGGTCGGGTGCCCGCTGATCACCACCGACAGCGCACCCAGGTCGCGCGGGGTGATCGTGCCGTAGCCGCTGATGCTGGTCGGCAGCACATAGTTGGAGAGCAGCGTGCCGCCCGTGGCGGCGAAGTCGCCGCTACCCACGGTGGCCGTGACGCCGCGCGTGCCTACGTCCTTGTCGCTGTAGGTGCCGGCGGTCTGCGTCACCGTGGCGCCTTCGCCGGCGATGAACCCGTAGACCCGGTAGTTGTTCGTGTCGAGCGTCGCAGCCGTGGTGCCGTCGTACTGCTTCGCGGGGTTGCCGACGATGGTCCAGGTCAGCGGTGCCTGCGCGATGCTGCCGGCACCGACGACGGTGCTGTCGAAGGTGTAGTTGGACAGCGACGCGCCGTTGCCCAGCGTGAAGTCGGACCCTTCGAGCCAGGCGGTGACCGTGCGCGCACCGGCGTTGGCGCTATCGTAGGACGCCGACGATGCCTGCTTCACGCTGGCGGTCTCGCCCCCCTGAAGCCCGACCACCTGCACATTGCTCTCGGCGAGGTTGGCGGTGGTGGTGCCGTTGTAGGTACGCGTGGGGTTGTTGACGATGGACAGGTCGAGGCGGCGCGGCGTGATGTCCGCCGTCAGGCCGGCGGGCTGGGTGAGGGTGTAGTTGCCCAGGCTGTTGCCGGCCAGCGAGAAACCGCTCGCGGCCACGGCGATGCCGGTGCCGACGTTCTTCGTGGCAAAGTTGCCGGTGGCACCGGTGGTCACCAGCGAGATGGCGCCCTGGTCGGCGGCCACCAGGTTCATCAGCTGCGGGTTGGCGAGCGCAAGCGCCGCCGAGGTCGTCGCGTCGTACGCCTTGCCCGTGGCCGACACGCCCTGGATCGTCAGGGTGCGCGGCGTGATCGCCGCAGTGATGTCCGTCGGCAGCACGAGGTCGTAGTTGGAGGCCTTGTTGCCGGCCAGCCGGAAGCCGATGGCTCCCACCGCCTTGCCGTTGCCGACGTTGGCATCGGCAAACGCGCCGCTGCCGGCGGCGGTATCGAGCGTGGCATCCGCCGTGTCACCCGAGATCACACCGAAAATGGTGGCGTGCGAGATGTCGAGCGTGTCGGCCGTGCTGCCGTCGTAGGTCTTGTCGGTGCCGATCAGGCCGGACAGCTGGACCTTGGCCTTGTTGATCGTACCCATGCCCGTGGCGACGCTGGGCAGCACGTAGTTGGACAGCTTCGTGCCGTTGGCGGCCACGAAATTGGAGGCCACAAAGTTGGCGGTGACGTTGGTGGCGCCGGCGCTGGCCGCGTCGTAGGCCACGCTGTTGGGCTGGCTGAAGCTGATGCCCTCGCCCGACACCAGTCCGCTGGTCTGGTAGTTGCCGGCCACCAGCGTCGCGGTGCGCGTGCCGTTGTACGTCTTGGTCGGGTTGTTGACGATGGCGATGCCGAGCTGTCGCGGATCGATGACGCCGATGGCGGCGGTCCGTCCGGTGCCGGTCACGGTGTACCCATAGACGGGCACCGCACCCGTGGCGTCGGTGAACGTGTAGGCCGAGGTGGCCGAGGGTGCAGTCACCTGGATGCCGCTGGCCGCATCCTTGCCGGCGTAGGTGCCGCTCACGACAGCCATCGTGTTGCCGTCGACGAGGCCGGTCTTGCTGAAGTTGGCATCGGCCAGCGACGCGGACGTCGTGCCGTCGTAGGTTTTCTCCACCGTACCGGTCAGGCCGGTGATCGCCACGGTGGGCGCCAGCGCGTAGAGGAAACCGTTGCCCGCGCCCTGCACCGTGGTGCCGGGTGTCGCGTTGTACTGGATGAACTGCGGCGTGAGGCCGCCGCGGGTGTCCGTCGACGGGCTGGCGGAGTAGACGCGCCACGTGCCGGAGGCCGAGGAGAGCGCGGCGGAGCCCGCGTTGTTGACGAAGTTGTTCGCGGCCGTGAGCGTGACGCCCGCGCCACCGGCGATCGTGCCCGAGCTGCCCAGCGTGATGTTGCCGTTGCCGCCGTTGCCGTTGGCCTTGATGACCACGGTGCCCGCGCCGGTGATCGCGCTGTTGACGTTCACCGCGCGGTACGCGTCCAGCGTGAGCGTGGCCGAGGCGTTATTCCAGCTGATCGGGGCGTTGACGGTGATGTCACCGGCACCGGAGGCGTTCTGCACGCCGGCGCCGCTGGCACCCGTGGCGGTGGTCTGCTCGGTGACGCTGGTGCCGCCGTTGAGGGTGCTGGCTATCGTGCCGGCTGCCGTGCTGTCGATGGTCAGGTCGTACGGATCGACCAGCCACGCGCCCGCGGTGCCCTTGGGCGCGGCGGCGGTGATGGTGGCCGCGCCGATGTGGGCGAAGGCGCCGGACGTCTCGATGCTGCCGCCGTCGCCGCCGTGCGGGGCGCTGGCGTCCAACGTGCCGGCCACCTCGACATGGCCGGCGGCCATACCGCCCAGCAGGACGATCTGGCCGTGGCGGTTCTCGACCGTCTGCGCGCGTACCACGCCGGTGTTGTTCACCGTGCTGGCCAGCAGCGAATCCGCCGCGCCGGCGGTCATGAACACCCGGCCGCCATCGGCCTGCACCAGCTGGCGGTTTTCCACCAGGTTATCCAGCGTGCTGCGGTCCACCTGCAGGTGCATCAGGCGGCTGCCGTCGAAGGTCAGGGTCACGGCGCTGCCACCACCCATGGCCACCGTACCCAGCTGCGCCGACACCGTCCCCTGGTTGGAGACGGTATTGCCCAGCAGGGCGATGTAACCACCGCTGGCAGCACGCAGGCTGCCCTTGTTGACGATGCTGCCCTTGCCGTCGCCGCTGAAACGGCGCAACGAGGTTCCGGGAGCGTCGTCGGAGGTGTCGAGCGTGGAGGCCACCAGGCCGCCCACGTTCACCTGCGCGCCTTCCCCGAACAGCACGCCGTTGGGATTGATCAGCCACACCTGCCCGTTGGCGTTGAGGTGGCCGTAGATGTCGGACGCCTTGTTGCCGAGGATCCGGTTCACCGCGATGGCATCGCGGCCCGGCTGCACGAAGTTGACTGTTTCGTTCGCGCCGATGTCGAAGCTCTGCCAGTTCAGCGACAAGCGCTGGCTGGTCTGGTTGACTGTCGTGACCGCGCCGTCCTGGTGGATCACACCGGTACCCGCTGCCACCTGGCCGCCCGTCTGGCCGGCATGCGCCACGCCGGCGCCCAGCGCCAGGGCGATGGCCAGGGCGATCGACGACGCTCGCGGACCGATTGTCCGGGTCGTCGTACCCGGCACGGCGGGGCGGCTGCCACGAGCGAGCTCACTGGCGGCCACCCATTGCGAGGTGGCGACGTTCCAGCACAGGCGATAGATACGATTCATTTCGGGCAACCTTGGTTTCGGGGCGCATGCACACGCAGGGGCGCACCCGGCAAGGAAGCCGAGCAGAACGACGGATATCCGGGAGCCCCCCTGGACTCGGCGCGGCTCGTTCGAACGAGTCAGCGCCTTTGCGGCAATATTAAGTTACGAATGTGATCCACGTCACAAATAAATTGTGAAGGCATCCAAAAGCCAGGATTTATACCCGGATCAAAACCACAGGCGGATGCCGGCCACCCATCGTCGATCGGTGACACGACGCCCCTGGCCGGCGGCCAGATCCGCCGTGCCGCCCGTCAGGTGTTCCCAGGCGATGCCGACGTAAGGCGCCACCGAGCGGCGGATTTCGTAGCGGAGCCGCAGGCCTGCTTCGACACCCGACACGCCCGCGCGGATACCGCGAGCCTTGTCATCCTTGCCGTACGCGTTCACTTCGATCTCGGGCTGCAGGATCAGCCGCTGGGTGAACAACAGTTCGTATTCCGCGCGTAAGCGTGCGGCCGTGCGCCCGCCGGGGCCCGCGTAGGCGGTGGCCTCGATCTCGAACCAGTACGGGGCGAGTCCCTGCACACCCGCAGCCAGCCAGTTACGCTCCGGTCCCGCCCCGATATCGTGACGGACGCCCAGTTGGGCATCCCAGAAGGCGGCTACCGCGTGGCTCCACGCGAGCGTGGCGTCGCCGCTGGTGGAACCGTCGGCGCGATCGCCCTCGCTGCGAAAGGCCAGCTTGTCGCGGTCGTTGCCGTACCAGCCCTGGGCCTCCCACGACTGCCCATGCGCGCCCTGGCCCGCGAACGATTCCAGGCGGTCCAGCAGCAGCGTGCCCGCGGACGCGTTATCGTCCATGTCCATCATCGACATGCCATGCGCGGACATCGGCGCTACCCCGTCGGACCAGTCGCCGCTACGCGCGGTGGCCGGCGCGCTACCGCCCTGCATCGAGCCCATCGACATGTCGCCCATGCTCGATTGCGCCTGGACCAGGCACGGGGCGAGGGCGAGCAGCGACCCCACGATCCACCGCGTCACGAGACCACCACCTCGCGGAACATGCCCGCCTCCATGTGGTAAAGCATGTGGCAGTGGAACGCCCAGCGCCCCGGGTTGTCCGCCGTGACGGCATAGCTGACCTGTTGCGCCGGCTGCACGTTGACGGTGTGCTTGCGCACCTGGAAGGTGCCCGAGGGCGATTCGAGCTCGCTCCACATGCCGTGCAGGTGGATCGGGTGATTCATCATCGTGTCGTTGACCAGCGTGACGCGCAGTCGCTCGCCGGCGCGAAAGTGCACCGGCCTTGCCGCGGAGTACGGCAGCCCGTCGAACGACCACGTGTAGCGTTCCATGTTGCCGGTAAGGTGCAGCTCGATGCTGCGCCCGGGCTCGCGCGTATCCAGCGCACCACCGAGCGTATGCAGGTCGGCATAGGTCAGCACGCGATGGGGACGCTCGCGCAGGCCGACACCGGGATCGTCGAGGTTGGTGCGCGGCATGTCCACCCGCATGTCCACAGCCGGGCCGTACTCGGACCGCGCGTGCTCGGCCATGACCATGTCGCCGCCCTGGTCGGCGTCGTCCGCCATGGCGCCCATCATGTCGCGCATGGCCAGCCGGGGCCGAGGGTCCAGCGGCGGCACCGGTGCGATCATGCCCTGGCGCGGCGCCAGGGTGGCGCGCGCGTAGCCGGAGCGGTCGATGGACTGCGCCACGATGGTGTACGCGCGATCATCCGTGGGCGTGACGATGACATCATAGGTCTCGGCCGCCGAGAGGCGCAGCTCGTCCACCTCGACCGGCACCACGTCTTGCCCGTCGGCAGCGACCACGCGCAGGCGCAGCCCCGGGATGCGCAGGTCGAAGATGGAGTTGGACGACCCGTTGACGACACGCAGGCGCACGCGCTCACCGGGGGTGAACAGGCCGGTCCAGTTGGCGGCGGGCGGCGCACCGTTGATCAGGTAGGTGTAGGTGGCACCGGAGACATCCGCCAGGTCCGTCATGTTCATGCGCATGCGGTTCCACATGCGGCGCAGGGCCATGGCATCGCCGAAACCCTTCTCGCGCGCGTCGCGCAGGAAGTCGCCCACCGTGGGGCGACCGGTGTTGTAGACGTCGCTGCGCGTGCGCAGTTTCGCGTAGACCCGCTCCGGGTCTTCGTCGGTCCAGTCGCTGATCAGCAGGACGTGGTCGCGCTCGGCCGCATGGCGTTCGCGGTCCCTGGGTGCGATGACGATGGCACCGTACAGTCCGCTCTGTTCCTGGAAGCGGCTGTGCGAGTGGTACCAGTAGGTGCCCGACTGTTTCAGCGGAAAGCGGTAGGTGAAGCTGCCGCCCGCGGGAATGCCGTCGTAGCTCAGGCCCGGCACGCCGTCCTGGTCGGCCGGCACGACCAGGCCGTGCCAGTGGATGGACGTCACGACGTCCAGCCGGTTGTGCACGCGCAGCTGCACCGTGTCGCCTTCTTTCCAGTACAGGGTAGGGCCGGGCACGCCGCCATTGACGGTGACGGCGCGACGCGCGCGGCCGGTGAAGTCCACCGCCGCCTCGCACACGTCAAGATCCATCGTGCTGCCGCGTAGCGGCGCCACCGGTGCCATTGCGCGGGTGGCGGATACGGGCCGAACGATGCCGGCACCTAAACCGATGCCGGCGACGGTCAGCCCCTGCACGAAACGGCGGCGGGGCAGGTGCACGGCGGGAGCAGCGGGACGGCGCATGGGCGGGGGCTTCGTGGCGATCGAAGGACCAGCCTAGCCACGGCGGGCGCTTGGCGACAACTCTGGACGTGGCTCCGCGCGCCGCCGCGGGGTTATCGGTAGGCGACGTTGACCGTGATGCGAGTGTTGGCGGTGCCTGGCACCAGCGCGGCACCCGTGGTGCGGTAGCGGGCGCGGAAACCGAACGCCTGCCCCTCGCTCGGTGCGGGCAACACCAGGGGCGCGGGATCGTTGGGGATGGCCTGGACATCGGGATCGACACTGCGCAGTTCCACCGCCACCCCGCCCGCCGCCCCGGGCCCATCGAGCTGGAACAGCGACGCCTGCCGCGCATCGGGCGTGCCACGGAAGGTCATCAGTATCTGGGTGGCACCCGTGCAGCCGGTGACCACCAGCGACTGCGTAGCCCATGCGCTGCTGCCGGCCACGGCGAGATCGCGCGCATCCACCTTCCCCAGGGCGAACACCAGCCGCTTGGCGGCGAAGGCGCAGGTGGGGCGTTGCGGCTCGACGCGGCCCTGAACGAGGTCGACCCGGACCTGCGCGTGGTCGTCGTAGCCGGCGTGGGCCAGCGTGCCGTAGAGGAGGCTGCCGCCGTCGGGAATGGGTCCCGTCTTGATCAATTGCACGCGGAAATGCGCGCTGGTCAGCTGGGCCTTGAAGGTCCAGGGAATGAATTCGCGCTCTGGCAGTACGCGCTCACCATAGTTGCTGTTGTAGAAGTAGACGCGGATGCCCACGCCGGGAAGGTTGGTGGCGTGGACGTTATCGCCCCCCGCGGCCGGCGTGTTGAACAGGGCCAGGCTGCCCGTTCGCCTCGGCTTGACGCATTTGAAGGCGGGCGAACTCCAGGCGGCCGTGGTTCGTTCGGCGATCACCGCGCCGACGGGCGCATCCGCCGCGACGGACACGGTGCCGAAGGACAACGGCTGCGCGATGCCCTGCGAGGGATGCGACAGGCAGCCCGCGAAGGCTTCCGGCGAGACGACGAGGCAGGCGAAGGCGAAGGAGACAGTAGCGAAAGGGGCGAGGACGAAAGCAGGAGCAGGACGGGTCGACATGGGTGCACCGCGTGGAAGAGGGCTCCCGTAACTGTGCTCGCGTGCCCCGGGCCACCCCATACGACGGTTCTGAAATCGGGATGTCGGCGTTCCGCTCGCTGCACGGCTCATTCACCGGGGCTCACCAATGATCCAGGCATGAGCCTGCACGAGTACAAGCGCAAGCGGAACTTCGGGCGCACCCGTGAACCCGCGCCGGAAGACTCGGCACGCGGCGGCCGTGCCATCTTTGTGGTGCAGCTGCATCACGCATCGCACCGGCATTTCGATTTCCGCCTGCAGGTGGGTGACGCCCTGCGCAGCTGGGCGGTGCCCAAGGGGCCCAGCTACGACCCGAAGGTCAAGCGCCTGGCCGTGGAAGTCGAGGATCATCCGGTGTCGTACGCGGACTTCGAGGGCGACATCGACGAAGGTTACGGCAAGGGCCACGTCGACCTGTTCGACAAGGGCGTCTGGGCCACGCGTGGCGATGCGGAAGCCCAGCTGGCCAAGGGCCACCTGGAGTTCGAACTGTTCGGCGAACGCCTCAAGGGCCGCTGGCACCTCGTCCGCAGCGGCAGGAAGGAGCGCCAGCCGGCGTGGTTCCTGATCAAGGCTGACGACGCCTATGCCGGCGAGGTGGAAGCCGACGACCTGCTCGACGCCACGATGCGCGAAAGCACCCGGCGGGCGGCGAAGACACCCGCCACCCGTGCCGCCGCGAGCCGCTCCACGGCGCGCCGGAAGGCCACGCCCACGACGCGCCGCGTCTCCGTGGCTACCCTTGCCAAGTCGGCGGCCTCGCTGGACGGCGCGCGCAAGGCCAGGGCGTCGG
Source organism: Luteibacter sp. PvP120 (assembly GCF_054055715.1). Taxonomy (NCBI): domain Bacteria; kingdom Pseudomonadati; phylum Pseudomonadota; class Gammaproteobacteria; order Lysobacterales; family Rhodanobacteraceae; genus Luteibacter; species Luteibacter sp. PvP120. Next base: position 82,434 of record NZ_JBSRXP010000010.1, read on the forward strand.
GCGACTTCTTCCCCCCGCAACTCGCCCGGCTGCGCGAATCCCCACCGCAGGGCGAGGCGTGGCTGCACGAGGTGAAATGGGACGGCTACCGCATCGTGGCCGCCGTGGCCGACGGCGCCACCCACCTGTGGTCGCGCAACGGCCTGCCGTGGAACGATCGCGTGCCGGAGATCGTCCAGGCGATCGATGCGCTGGGCCTGGACAGTGCGCGGCTGGACGGCGAACTGATCGCCCTGGACAGCGAGGGCCGCAGCGATTTCAACGCACTGCAACGCACGTTGTCGGGCGAGGCGCATGCCCCGCTGGTGTACATGGTGTTCGACCTGCCTTACCTGCAGGGCCATGACCTCAGCCGCGTGCCGCTGATCGAACGCAAGGCGCTGCTCGCGCGCATGCTCGCCCATGCGCCGGCCCACCTCAACCTCAGTTCGCATACCGTGGGCCACGGCGACGACGTGTTCGCCATGGCGATGGCACAGAAGCTGGAAGGCATCGTCGCCAAGCGCGTCGACGGTGGCTATCGCGGCGGTCGCGGCGACGACTGGCAGAAGATCAAGCGGCTGGAGAGCGACGAATTCGCCGTGGTCGGCTACACCCCGGCCAAGGGATCGCGGCTGTCATTCGGTTCGCTGCTGCTGGCCCGCCCCGATCCGCACGGCGGCTGGACGTACGCGGGCCGTGTCGGCACCGGCTTCACCGACGCGATGCTGCGTGAACTGGGCGACACCCTTGCCAAAGGTGGGTCGAAGACACCGACGGTCCGCATCGATGCGGTGGACCCCATGCTCCGCGGCGCCCTGTGGGTACCGCCCACCGTGGTGGCCGAGGTGTACTACCGCGGCATCGGCAACAAGGATCTGCTGCGCCAGCCCAGCTTGAGGACACTGCGTATGGACAAGTCACCCGACGACCTTCGCGACAGCGATCGTGCCGCGCCGAAAGCTACCCGCACGAAGGCCGCCGCAAAGAAGGCCACCGCCAAGAAGGCCACGAAGCCGTCCACGCGGGCGACGGGGAAACCGGCAGCGAAGCGACGCACCGGCCATGCCCCTCCTCCGGCCGCCGATCCCGATACCGTCGTCATCACGCATCCGGATCGGAAGGTGTTCCCTGCCGACGGGCTGACCAAGCAGGACGTCGTGGATTACTACAAGACCGTGATGGCGTGGCTGCTTCCGGGCATTCACGATCGCCCCACGTCCACCATCCGTTGCCCCGGCGGTATCGATTCACCCTGCTTTTTCCAGAAGCACGTCATGGCGGGCCTGGACCACGTCGGGGTCGCGCGACTGAAGGAAGAAACCGGGGCCACCGCGGATTACCTCTACCCGCGCGATGCGGCGGGCGTGATCGAGCTGGTGCAGTTCGGTGCCGTGGAATTCCACCCGTGGGGCTCGCACGTGGACGATGCCGACCGCGCGGACCGCGTGGTGTTCGACCTGGACCCCGGCGACGGCGTGGCCTGGGCGCGCGTCGTGGCGGCGGCGCGCATGACCCGGGGCTTCCTGGCCGAACTGGGCCTCACCTCGTTCGTACGCACCACCGGTGGCAAGGGCCTGCACGTGGTGGTGCCGTTGCGTCCCGGCGCGGGCTGGAAGGAGGTCAAGGCGTTCGCGCGGGGCTTCGCCGACGCGCTGGCCGAGGCGCATCCGCTGGAGTTCGTCGCCACCGCCGCCAAGCGGCTCCGGAAGGACAGGATCTACGTCGATTACCTGCGCAACGGGCGGGGCGCCACCGCCGTGGCGTCCTATTCGCTGCGGTCCCGCCCCGGCGCGCCGGTGGCCGTGCCGTTGCGCTGGGAGGAACTGGGCAAGGTGCGCTCCGGTGCGGCGTTCGATATCCACTCGGTGCCCAAGCGCCTGGCCCGGTTGAAGAAGGACCCCTGGGACGGGATCGACGCGCTTCGCCAGGACCTCGCCGCCGTCAACCGCAAACTCGCCGGCAAGTGACCCACCCGGACCTGCGCGGGGTCACTTACCCACGGGCGTGCACGGGGTAAACTGCGGCATCCTCACCAAGCCGGCCCTTCATGCTCGCCTCGCTTCCCGCCTTTCTGCGCATTCCCCTCGCCTGCCTGCTGCTGCTCGTCAACACGGTGCTGCACGTCACGCCGTTGCTGCTGCTGACGGTGATCCGCCTCATCGTGCCGCTGCGCGGGTTCCGCCACGCCGTGTCGCGCGTGCTGGTAGGGATCGCGGAAAGCTGGCTGGGCGTGAACGGCTGGATGTTCGGCGTGTTCACCCGTACGCAATGGCGCGTGGAAGGCGACCAGGACCTCAGCCCGCGCGAGAACTACCTCGTGGTGTGCAACCACCAGAGCTGGGTGGACATCCCTGCGCTGCAGAAGGTGTTCAACCGGCGCATTCCGTTCATGCGTTTCTTCCTCAAGAGCCAGCTGATCTGGGTGCCGCTGCTGGGGCCCGCCTGGTGGGCGCTGGATTTTCCGTTCATGAAGCGGCACTCGCGCCAGGAGATCGAAGCGCGTCCGGAACTGCGCGGCAAGGATCGTGAAGCCACGCGTCGCGCCTGCGAGAAATTCCGTCACCTGCCCGTGGCGATCATGAACTTCACCGAGGGCACCCGCTTCACCCGCACCAAGCACGATGCGCAGGGCTCGCCTTATACGCACCTGCTCCGCCCGAAGGCGGGCGGCGTGGCGTTCGTCATCGATGCCATGGGCGAGGCGATCCGCCAGATCCTCGACGTGACCATCGTCTATCCGGACGGCCCCACCTCCATGATGGACATGATCGCCGGCCGCATCCGCGAGGTACGCGTGCACATTCGCCGGTTGCCCATTCCCGCCGCCATGCGCGGCGACTACGAGGGCGACGCCGCGTTCCGCGCGCAGTTCCAGGCGTGGATCAACACGCTGTGGGCCGAGAAGGATGCACGCATCGCGGCCACGCTGGCCGCGCAAGGCTGATCGCGCGCCGACCGGCGGCGTCCGCGGTCAACCCGTGGCGGCGGGGCGTTTCAGCCGACGGCGCCAGAACAGCACCCCGGTAACCAGCAGGAAGGTGGGCAGCAGCCCGCCGACACAGGCCACGATGCGCCATGTCAGGCCACCCACAGCGGCGGAATGGATCGGAAACAGGGCGTTGGCCAGCCGGCTGCCGGTGCCCAGCGTCGTGGCGTCGTCGCCCCCCAGCAGCGTGGCCGTCCGCGGATCGATCCACAGGGCGCTGCGCCCGGCGGGGTTCCATTCGCCGGGGCGACGGATGCGCGCCACCACCGTGCCGTTGTCCTTCGAGGGCAACATCAGCCGGGTGATCGCCGCATCGGGCGCAGCGGCCTGGGCCGCCACGAGCACGGCCGCCCAGTCCACCGGCCCCTGCACCGGCGCGGTTTTCGGCGGCCGGGGGCGCGCCGGCTCGGCGAAGGCCGCCGCCAGCCCGTTACGCACGGCGCCCCGGTACGCCATCGTGGTGCCGGTACCGATCATCACGATCAGCAGGGGCAGGGCGACGACACCCACCGCGCGATGGAAGCTCGCCCAGCGCAGCAGCGGCGGCTGGGTGTGCGGCCGGATGTGCCGCAGCGCGCGCTGCCGGCCGGGCCAGTACAGCCAGACGCCCGAAAACAGCATGAACAGCCCCGTGCAGGCCACCACACCGAGCACCGTTTCACCCAGCTCACCGCCGAGCAGGTGCGTATGCCAGTCCAGCAGCACCAGCAAGGGGTCGCCGGCCTGCGGGCGCCGCAGCAGGAGCGCGCCGGTGGTGGCGTCGTAATACGCACGGTTGCCGCCACGTTCCTGGGCCTGCCATACGGGAAGGTCATGATCGGGCAGCGACACCCCGCGCCACCCCCTGGCGGCGGGAGTAGCGAGCATCGCGGACAGCGAGTGGCCCTGTGTCGCCAAGTCTGGCAGGGGACGCGCCACCAGGGTGGGGTGCATGGCCGCGAATAGCGGTTGCTCGAACAGCAGCACGCTGCCCGACAGGGTCACCAGCGCCAGGAGCAACCCCAGCGTGAGGCCCAGCCACAGGTGCAGCGTCTTCAGCCAGCGGCGTAGCCGGCGCGGGTGAGCTGCCATGGTGTCGGTCCGACGGGGCGGGAAAGGCGGCCATCGTAAGTGCGAATGATTCTCGAATCAAACACCACCAACACGCGGGAACCCGGTGATTGACCCTCCCGTCACACCGGGTCGACCCCACGGGCGGAAGGATGGCCAGCCCACGTGCCCGAGGAACATGCGATGAAGACCCGCCACGTTTACAGCACGTCCGGTCTGGATCAGGCACGCGCAGCCATGCGCGCCGCCCGCGATGCGGGCATTCCGGACGCGGACCTGTCGCTCATCGCGCGGCACGACATCGAGCTGGATGCCATTCCCGAGCACCGCAAGGACGAGCACTCCGACTTCGCCCCCGCTGCCGCGCGTGGGCTGGCCGAAGGTGGCGCCACCGGCATCCTGGCCGGCCTGGTCGCCATGGCGATCCCCCCGCTGGGCGTGACCATCGCCGGCGCGGTGGCGGCGGGTGCGGCGGGCGCCCTGGTCGGCGCATGGACCAGTGCGCTGATGGGCGCCTCCGCACCGGACCCGGTGCGCCAGAAATTCGAGGGCGAGATCGAGGCGGGCCGCATCCTCGTGGTGGTGGACGGCGAGGGCGATGCGCTGGAACGGTCGCAGCGCGAGATCCGCGCCACCGGCGCCATCGACCTGCCGTTCGAGCAGCCCACCGCGCTGAGTTGACCCTTCCGGAGGCTCCGACCATGGCGACCCGACGTTCCCCCGCGACGCCGCGGGCCTCCGGCCATGTCCGCACGGGCATGGGTGGCTGGACCTACGTGCCCTGGCGCGGGCTGTTCTATCCCGACGACCTGGTGCAAAAGCGCGAGCTGGAGTACGCCAGTCGGCAGGTGTCCACCATCGAGATCAACGGCACCTACTACCGCTCGCCCGGGATCGATATCTACCGGCGCTGGGCGGCGGAGACCCCTGACGGGTTCGTCTTCTCGGTGAAGGCGCCACGGCACATCGTGCAGAGCCGCGCGCTGGCGGGCACCGGCGAGCGCATCGGCCGGTTCCTCGACGGTGCGGTGGGCCTGGGCGATCGACTGGGCCCCGTGCTCTGGCAGTTCCTGCCGACGCGGCGTTTCGATCCCGACGACATGACCGCCTTCCTCGACCTCCTGCCCGACCGCCACGGCGGCCTGGCCCTGCGCCATGCCGTGGAAGTGCGCCACGACAGCTTCATGGACCCGGCCTGGCTGGCCCTGGCGCGCCAGCGCGGTGTCGCCACCGTGTTCACCGACTCGCCCGACCATCCGTCGTTCGCCGACCTCACGGGGCCCTTCGTGTACGCGCGTCTGATGCGCAGCCGGGCGACGGAGACGAATGGCTATCCCGCCAGGGAGCTGAAGGCATGGGCGTCGCATGCGAGCGACTGGCAAGCCGGCGGCGATCCGACCGACCTGCCACACGTGTGCGAGGCGCTGGCGCCCGGCCCAGGCCGCGACGTGTTCGTGTATTTCATTTCCGCCGCGAAGGAACGCAACCCCGCTGCGGCTGTCGCACTCGGCAAGCGCGTCGAAGACGCATAATCCTCCCATTCCCCCACCGGACGACCCATGGACCGTCTTATCCAGAACCACCTGATCGACCTTTTTGCCGAACACGCGATCCCGCTCGAGCCCGACGAAGACTGGCTGCTTACCGAAGGCGACGATTACCCGGCGCTGCGCGGCATCTGGCACGAGGGCAAGGAGGGCGGCATGGGCCGCCTGGACATCGATATCGTCCTCGACGAGGAACGCACCATCGAGGAAAGCTTCGGTGGCAACGGCGGCGGCAAGGCCGGTTGCCGCGACGCGCTGGACAGCTTCGCGCGCAACGATTTCTACGTGGTGCTGGCGGCCTGCTGGCACACCGTGGACAAGGACAAGCTGGACGTGCGCGAGGTGTCCGCCGGCACGCAGCGCTTTACCCTCTACGTGGGCGATTTCACGGTGCGCGGCGAGAAGGACGCACCCGTGGAGATTCCCGAGGAAGGGTTTTCCGCACTGGAGGCCGCGATCGCCACGGCCCCGCTGACCGGCGACGTGCACTGGATCCGCGTGTTCTACGGCAACGTGGGCGACGGCAGCAGCAAGATCGAGGTGCTGCTGGACAACGAGCCGTGGGCCGCGGGGCACAAGGCCATCGCCTCCGTGGACTGGCCACGGCACGACCACTACTACAGCCTGCGCAACCTCATCGCGCTGGTTCCGCGGGACTAAGGCCAGGCAGGGGTTCCGGCGCCCAGTCCTGCGGACGCAGGATCCGGAACCCGCTGTCGCGCGCGGCGCGTCGTGCCAGCTTCAGCACTTCCGCATCGCGCGAGAACAGGAGACCCGCGCCGGCGGTCGACGCCAGCTCCAGGAACTTCTGGTCGTCCGGGTCGCGGCAGCGCGGAAGCCGCGTGGCCGTGGCTTCATGCGGCAACAGCGTGACCAGGCGATCGAACGCGGCCGCTGCGGCGGCCCGGCGCGGGGGGTCCAGCTTCAACGCAGGGTAGTCGAGCACCTTCAGCCACTCGTCCCGGCAATCCGGACGCGTCACGGCATGCAGCGTGCCCGACACCATGGCCCCGACCAGCGCCGCCGCGTTCGGGTCGGCAAAGACGAACGCATCCAGGCACACATTGGTGTCGAGCACGACGCGCACGCGCTCAGGCCGCGACGCGTTCGGCCAGGGCAGCGCGTTGCTCGGCCACGAGGGTGTACGAACGCTTGCGCGCCTCGTGATCGAAGACCTGCGCCGTGATGATCAGCTCGTCGGCGCCCGTGCGCGCGATGAACGCGGCCAGGCCGTCGCGCACGGTGTCGGGCGAGCCGACCACGGCGCAGGACAGCGCATGGTCCACCTGGGCCTTCTCCATGGACGTCCACACGCCGTCCATCGAGTTCACCGGCGGCGGCAGCTGCCCCGGCGCGCCGCGGCGCAGGTTCCAGAATGCCTGCTGCTGCGACGTGAACAGGCGACGGGCCTCCGCGTCCGTATCCGCGGCGACCACGTTGATGCCGAGCGCCGCGTAGGGCTTGTCCAGCACCTCGGACGGCCGGAACATGTGCCGGTACACTTCCAGCGCCTTCATCATCATGTCCGGCGCGAAGTGCGAGGCGAAGGCGAAGGGGAGCCCCAGGTGCGCCGCCAGCTGGGCGCTGAACAGGCTGGAGCCCAGCAGCCACAGCGGCACGTTGGTATCCATGCCGGGCACGGCGCGCACGGTCTGCCCGGGCCGCTGCGGGCCGAGGTACATCTGCAGTTCCTGCACATCGTCGGGGAAGCGGTCGTCACTGGGGCCCATCGAGCGGCGCAGCGCGCGTGCCGTGCCCTGGTCGGTGCCGGGTGCACGGCCCAGGCCCAGGTCGATCCGCCCCGGGTAGAGCGACGCCAGCGTGCCGAACTGCTCGGCGATCACCAGCGGTGAGTGGTTGGGCAGCATGATGCCACCCGAGCCCACGCGGATGCTGTGCGTGCCCTCGGCGATATAGCCGATCACCACGGCCGTCGCCGCGCTGGCGATACCGGTCATGTTGTGGTGCTCGGCCAGCCAGTAACGGTGGAAGCCCAGCGACTCCGCGTGCCGGGCCAGGTCGCGCGAGTGGCGCAACGAGTCGCCCGGCGTGGAACCACGCGCTACGGGGGAAAGGTCCAGTACCGAAAACGGAATCATCCGAGCACACCTCGACAATAAGGGGGGCGGACGAACCGCCGATGATTCCAGATGGGCGGCGGACGCCCGGATTGCAACCCACGGGCTCACCACGGAAACAGTCCGTTCCGGCCAGCGATGCGCCGTGGCGCGCGCGGAGGAGGAAAATGCACCCATCCACTCATCCAGTCCGGTATTGCCGGGGGAGCACGACATGATCGACATTCGCCGCTTTGCCACACTCGGTGGCGCGAACCACGGCTGGCTCGATGCGAAGCACCATTTCTCGTTCGCGTCCTACCGCGACGAGGCACGCATGGGCTGGGGCGCGCTGCGCGTCTGGAACGACGACACCATCGCCGCGGGCACCGGCTTTCCGGCGCACCCGCACTCGGACATGGAGATCATCACCTATGTGCGCGAAGGCGCCATCACCCACGAGGACAGCCTGGGCAACAAGGGCCGCACCGAAGCGGGCGACGTGCAGGTGATGAGCGCCGGCACCGGCATCCGCCACGCGGAGTACAACGCGGAAAACGAGACAACGCGCATCTTCCAGATCTGGATCATTCCCGACGGCGAGCGCAAGGCACCGTCCTGGGGCACCCGTCCGTTCCCGAAGGGAGAGCGCTCGGGCCAGTTCATCACGCTGGCCAGCGGCATGCCGGGCGACGGCGACGCCTTGCCGATCCGCACCGATGCCCGCGTGCTCGGCGCCAGCGTCAAGGCGGGTGAGACCATCGAGTACGCCCTGGGCGAGGGCCGCTATGCGTACATGGTGCCGGCCTTCGGTTCGGTGCAGGTCAACGGGCAGGTGCTGGACAAGGGCGACGGCGCGGCGATCCGCGACGAGACGCGGCTGAGCATCACGGCGACGACGGATGCGGAGCTGGTGCTGGTCGATACCGCGGCGTAACCGGCTCGGCAGGCATGCCGTGGATCGTGACGACCCACGGCATGCGTAGCCGTACCGCGGCCTGGCCTGGCTAAGGCGTGGCCGCCGTCTGGTGCGGCGCGCCGTGCTTCATCAGGCCCTTGGTGAACAGATAGGCCGCCGACTGGTAATAGGTGATCGCGGCGTCCGCATCGGCCTGGTTGACGGACGTGACGGGCGTGGCATCGCCCGTATCGCGTTGCGGCAGCATCTGCTTCACCGGCTGGCGCGGCACCAGCGAGGTCAGCGTGTCGCCGCGCAGGTAGCCCAGCTCCTGATAGGTGCTGATGAAGGCGCGCTCGCGCCCGGGCTCCAGCTTGAACAGGTCGTAGCCGTAGAAGCGCGACGTGTAGCTGAAGTGCAGCAGGCCCAGCACGGTCGGCGGGATGTCGATCTGGCTCATCAGGCGATCCACGCGCCCCGGCGCGATGTGCGCGGGGGAATAGATGTACAGCGGGATGTGGTAACGATCCACGGGCAGGCTGGTCTTGCCGGCGCTGGTGGCGCAATGGTCCGCGGTGATGACGAACACGGTGTCCTTGAACCATGGCTTGGTCGCCGCGCGTTTCAGGAAATCGCCCAGCGCCCAGTCGGTGTAAGCCACCGCGGCGGTGCGACGCCCCTGCGGCAGTGACACGCGTCCTTCGGGGAAGGTGAACGGGCGATGGTTGGACGTGGTCATCACGTGCCCGAAATACGGCTTGCCCTTCGCGTAAGCATCGTCCATGCGCTTGATCACCAACGAGAACAGGTCCTCGTCGGCCACGCCCCAGACGTTCTCGGTATGGATGTCCTTGCTGTCGATGGCGTTGCGGTCCACCGCCGTGTAGCCGTTGCTGGCGAAGAAATGGTTCATGTTGTCGAAGTAGCCGTAACCCCCATAGAGGAACTCGGAGGTATAGCCCTTGCCGTTGAACACGTCGGCCAGCGACCAGAGGTTCTCGTCGTCCGGGCGCTTGACGATGGATTCGCCGGGCGTCGGCGGCACCGAGAGCGCCAGCGCTTCCAGCCCGCGCACCGTGCGCGTGCCGTTGGCGTACAACTGGCTGAAGAACAGACTTTTCGACGCCAGGGCGTCGAGGTTGGGGGTCAGGTGCTTGTGCTTGCTGACATCCAGGCCCTCGACGTAATCGCCCGACAGGCTTTCGACGCTGATCAGCACCACGTTGAGCTTCTGCTCCGTACCGTCGCCGGCGATGCGCCGCGTGATGTCCATCGGATCGTCGCTGGCGAACGTGGCGTCCGGCGTCGTCAGCTGCTTGCGCAGGTTGGCGAACATGGCCGTATCCGGCAGGGTCGGGTAGTACTTCGCATAATCCAGCTCGTTTTCGCGGAACGCGGCGACGAACTGGTACGGGCCGTTGCCGGCCAGTTCGTTCACGTAGTTATTGTCCGAGCGATCCTTCATGGTGCCATCGACGGCGAAACTGACCACCACGGTAAGCACCAGCCATACGGCCACCACGAGGCTGCGCGCGCCGAAACGCGAGCCATCGTCACGCGCGGCGAGCATGCGCCGGCTGAAGAACACCACGGCGACGGTCGCGGCCAGCAGCATCAGCGACCAGGTGACGATCGGGTACGACTCGCGGATGTTGCCGACGACCTCGTGGGTGTAGACCAGGTAATCCACGGCGATGAAGTTGAAGCGCGCGCTGAACTCGCCCCAGAACACCAGCTCCGCCGCGCCGAGGTAAAGCACGACGAAAGCGAGAATGAAACAGAAACCGAGGAAGATGCGGTGGCCCCAGCGGGACACATAGGCGCGACGGGGCAACAGCCAGAGCACCAGCAGCATCGGCCAGGCAAAATAGACGTACTCCACCACGTCGTAGCCGAAGCCGACCAGGAACAGGTAAAGCCACTTGCCCGGGCTCGGCGGTATCTCGTGCCCCGTCTTGACCAGCAGGATGAGACGGACGAGGAACGCCACGCCCACGAACAGGATGCCGTACCAGACCAACGGCCGGAAGCGCTGGCGCAGCGCACCGGGGGCCGACGAAACAGAAGTCATGACGCCTCGCAGGAAAAGGCCGGTCGCCTATACGCCCGGGTTCGAGCACGAGGGTAAGCAGGTGGGCTTACGTAAGGCTTTCCCGAAGCTTAGATTGAGCTTCGGCCCCGAATGTCGGCTATCGTGGCCCCGTAGGAAAAGCCGATCTGCCGCGCGAACGCGCCTTGTGGCACCCTACCCGGCCTTACGATCCATATCTGTGGGAGCCACGGCACCGTGGGAGAAGAAACGAGGGCGGAGCTCCCGATGAACGACCAGCCGCTAGCCGGCAAGCCTGCGCTCTATGTGACCCTGTTCCGTCGCGCTGGCGGTCCCCTGCTGTCCGTCGTGCTGCTGTGCCTGGCGCTGTGGGCGCTCAAGGCCATGGCCAGCGAGGTGACCTATCGCCAGATCGGCGGCTATGTGCATGCGCTGCCCAACAGCGACATCGCCCTTGCCATCCTGCTGACCGGCGCCGGGTTCGCGGTGATGACGCTCTACGACTGGTTCGGCCTGGCCAGCGTGGGCAAGCGGCTGCCGGCCCCCCGGGTCGGCCTGATCTCCTTCATCAGCTATGCGTTCTCCAATGCGCTGGGCATGTCGCTGCTGGTGTCCGGGTCCATCCGCTACCGCTTCTACGTGCAGGCCGGGCTGACCCCCGGCGAGATCGCCCGCGTGGTGCTCTACACCACACTCAGCTTCTGGCTGGGCCTGGCGGCGATCACGGGCGTCACCCTGCTGCTCGTGCCGATCCCGCCCGAGGTGCCCCTGTCGGGCCTGCGGATTCCGCTGGCGATCGTGCTGTCGCTGGTGCCGCTGGCGTGGTTCGTGGTGTCGCTCACCGTGCGCCGGCCCATCCGCCTGTGGCGCTGGGAGATCGCCACGCCCACGCCCGCCATGGCCGCGCGGCAGATCCTGATCGGCGCGCTGGACTGGGGCCTCGCCTCGGGAGTGCTCTACGTGCTGATGCCGGAGGCGATCTCCGGCGGCTTCGGCCACTTCCTGGCCATCTTCGTGCTGGCCCAGATGGCGGGCCTGATCAGCCACGTACCCGGCGGCCTGGGCGTATTCGAGGCGGTGATGCTGGCCGGCTTTGGCGCCACCGGCAACCACGGGCTGGAAGCGCCCATCCTCGGCTCGCTGGCGGCGTTCCGCGCGGTCTATTACCTGCTTCCGCTGGGCGTGGCCACCGTGCTGGTGATCTGGCGCGAGATACGCGCACTGCGCCACGCGGCCATGATCGCCCCCTGGTTCAGCGGGTTGCTGCCGCCGTTCTTCGCCGGCCTGACCCTGGTCGCCGGCGCGGTGCTGCTGTTCTCCGGCGCCACGCTGGCCATTCCGGGCCGCATGGAGATCCTGCGGGGGTTCGTTCCGCTGCCGCTGGTGGAGGTATCGCATTTCCTCTCCAGCGTGGTCGGCATGATGCTGCTGATCCTGGCCCGCGGCCTGCAACGACGGCTGGACGCCGCCTACGTGCTGACGCTGGTGCTGCTGCTGCTCGGCGCCATCCTTTCGATGCTCAAAGGCATCGACTACGAGGAAGCCACCCTGCTGTCGCTGCTGGCCCTGGCCCTGGCGCCGGCCCACCGGCACTTCTATCGCCGGGCCTCGCTGTTCCGTGCCAGCTTCTCGCCGGGCTGGGTGCTGGCCATCGGTGCGGTGCTGGCCTGCTCCACCTGGCTGGTGTTCTTCAGCTTCAAGCACGTCGAATACAGCAACAACCTCTGGTGGGAGTTCAGCTTCCACCATGGCGGCGCGCCCCGCGCGCTGCGTGCGCTGGTCGGCGCTACCGCCGCGCTGCTGCTGTTCGGCCTGGCCAACCTGATCCGCCCGGCACGCGCCCGCCGCACGCGCCCCGGCGACGCCGAACTGGCCCGCGTGCTGCCCCTGGTCAAATCGTTCGACTCCGCCCAGGCCCATCTGGCGCTGGTCGGCGACAAGATGCTGCGCTTTGCGCCGGACGACCGTGCCTTCATCATGTACGACGTGGAAGGACGCAGCTGGGTGGCCATGGGCGACCCCGTGGGCACCGACGAGGACGCCCGCCGCGAACTGGTCTGGAGCTTCCGCGAAGAATGCGAGCGCGCCGGCGGCTGGCCGCTGTTCTACCAGGTGCGCCCGGCCGACCTGGACCTCTACCTCGACGTGGGCATGAGCCTGCTTAAGATCGGCGAGGAAGCGCGCGTCCGCCTGGAGACCTTCAACCTGGACGGCAAGTCGAAGAAGACGCTGCGCGGCACGGTCAACAAGCTGCAACGCGACGGCCTGCGCATGGAGATCGTGCCCGTGGAGGACGTGCCCGCGCTGCTGCCCCGCCTGAAGGTCATCTCCGATGCCTGGATGGGCGACAAGAAGGTACGCGAGAAGCGCTTCTCGCTGGGCCTGTTCGATGAACGCTATCTATCCCGCACGCCGATGGCCGTGGTGTGGCAGGGCGACCAGCCGGTAGCCTTCGCCAACATGTTCCTTACCGCGTCGATGGAAGAAGCGTCCGTCGACCTCATGCGCCACCTTCCCGAGGGCCCTTCCGGCATCATGGATTTCCTGTTTATCGAGCTGATGTCCTGGTCCAAGGCCCAGGGCTACCGCTGGTTCAACCTCGGCATGGCCCCCCTGTCGGGCCTGCAGAACCGTCGTACCGCGCCCCTGTGGAGCCGCTTCGGCGCCATGGTGTTCGGCCGCGGCGAGCGCTTCTACAACTTCCGTGGCCTGCATCGCTACAAGGAAAAGTTCGACCCCGAGTGGGAGCCGCGCTATATCGCGGTGCCCGGCGGCATCGCGCTGCCGCTGGCGCTGGCCAACGTGGCCAGCCTCATTTCCGGTGGCCTGGGTGGAGTGGTGCGCCGGTGAGCAAGCCAAAGAAGAGGAACGTGCTGCGTATCGTGCTGTCGTGCGTGGCCGGTGCCATCGTGCTGGCCCTGCTGGCCTGGCACCCCTGGACCCACGCATCGATGGAGAAATCCACCGTGGAGCTGCCGGCACTGGCCGCAGCGCCGGCCGGACAGGAAGACCTGCTGGTGGTCATCTATTCCGGCGACGGCGGCTGGTGGGATCTGGACCAGCGCCTGGGCGCGGTGTTCACCGGCCGGGGCCTTCCCGTGGCCGGGGTCAGCACCTTCAAGTACTTCTGGCGGTACCGCTCGCCGGAGGAATCCGCCCACGATCTGGACGGCCTGCTGGACCGCTATACCAAGCAGTGGAACAAGCAGCGCGTGCTGCTGATCGGCTATTCGTTCGGCGCGGACGTGTTGCCCACCATCGTGGGCCGGCTGCGCCCCGACAACCGGGCGAAGCTGGCCCAGCTGGTGCTGTTGTCGGCCAGCCGCGACGTGAATTTCGAGATCGAACTCGAGGGCTACATGCAGCAGGGCTGGTGGACCACCCACACCCATAACTTCCTGCAGTGGCTGAACCCGGTGGTGCATACCGATGCCATCCCGCCCATCCTCGCGCTGGGCGGCCGGCCGCCGATGGCCTGCTACTACGGCACAGAGGACGCGGACGACAGCGGCTGCACCGATCCGAAGCTGCCGTGGTTCGTCACCGTGTACAAGAAGCCGGGCTCGCACCACTTCGACGAGAACTACGAAGCGCTAGCCACCGAGCTACTGCAGCGCATGCCGCCGAAGGCCTCCACGTCGCCTTAACTTTTTTTAAGGCGTCTGGCACGTTTTCGGCTGTCACGGAACCTTCACCGGCACGCCACTCAAACTTTCGTCTTTTCGGTGCAACTTGCTCGTAAGGCGGGGAGTCCGACTGGAGAAGGTTTATGCGACGCACACCGGGAAAACGCGATTACGGCTCCTCCGACTGCGCCCACTTGCGCAGCCTGGCCAGCCGCGGTCTGCCGCCTTCCTCGCCCCAGGCGAGGCCCGCAGGCAGCAAGCACAAGGATCGACCGGAGGGCAGCCGTGTCGCTGCACCGGGCCTGCAGAATCGCGGTAAGCGCGCTTCTACGTAAGTCTGAGCTGGCCCTCTTGTAGGGAAAATAGCAGCCAACTTTAAGAATCCTCCTATATCCGTCATCGGACCAGCCAAGGAAGATAGCGTTACGCCCACCGGCCCACACCGGCGGGCCAACGTATCGCCGATGACCGATCCGACGGCAGGATGCCGTCTGTCCCTAGAATCAGGATCGATCCCCCCCTTCATCGGCGGTGACGCTGCGCCGGCTTCGCCGGGCCGCGTCCTGGTGGTCTGACCACCCGACCCAGGGACGGTCGTCATGGCCCTCCGCGTGAGCGCGAGGGCCATGTTTTTTTGTAGCATGGCCCGATGGGCTGCTTACCGATTCCCCTCTTCGCGCTGCTCGGCTTCGGGCTGGGCTACCTGATCGACGATCGTCCCGGCTCGCTCTGGGGCGGTGGCGTGGGTCTGGTGATCGGATTGGCCGGCACGGCGCTGGTCATTCGCGCGATGCGGCGGGCGAACCGACCGGGCTAGGCCGTGGGTCCACGATGCCTGCCGGGTTTCAGTGATTCGTCAGCGACGCTGACGATGCCGGTCAGGCCTGGCGCGACCCTGGGGCGGCGACGGTCGCTTCGGCATGCGCCTGCCGAAGCTGATCGGGCGAGCCCGGCGGAATCCACGATGCCAGCACGGCAGGCGCCTCGGCGTTGGCCGGGGCCACGGAGACTTGCACCGCTTCGACGATATCGCGCGTCGCTCCGGTTACGCGCAGCATGACGGTCAGGGCGTTGCCTTGCTTGGTCCAGCCGACGAGGTTGCTCGGGAGGACATGGCAAGCGGGCTGGCCACCGTCGAAGAGGGTAAGGACCCCTGAGTCGATCTCATCCATCTTATGCACGGTTCGCTTCCTGACAGGGGCCGCCCGGTGGGCCATGGGCTATTTTCTCAGGAGGGGTTGGCTTACGTCTGTCAGGGGAGGACTACACAATTTCGGTGTGTTTACGCGTCCTCAAAAGAGCTACTGCAACGAATGGACATGCCGATACAAGCGCAACTACACCAAAGAGTATTCCGACGGGAAGTATGTAGTTGATACGGGCGACGGCTGGCATGAACATTAAAGCAAAGGCTGTAGACCCCATGAGCCACCACGTCGGAGCAAAGATGAATTCGGCGACGACAATCGCCATAAAGGCAAGGTAGATCTCTATGAGCATGACGAAATCCGGATAGCTCAAGTACCACATGAATCGGTAGGCGTAGACGAGGTAGTGAACGACGAACGAGATTGCCAATGCCAGGCTGGCCTTCCATGGAAATCTTTGGATTTGCATTGCCTTGAACATCCTTCGTGATCTGAAGCCAGACCGCTCCCTCGATGGTCGATGGTCGATGGTCGATGGGTATCATCGCAGCGCATCTGACGAATCGCGAGAGCGACCGGAGATAATCTACCTCATGGGCCGGATGCTACGCCGACAGCCGCCATGACACCCAAAAGGGCTCCGATGGCCGCGAAAAGCGCGCTGGTCACATGGCGACGCATCGCCTGGCGCCTAATCGAAAGCAGCCGTGACTTTGCCAGACGAACGCCAACACCGTCTTCCGGGCGACTGAAGTGCTTAGGCCTGAATATGTAGTCGAAGCGAATCGACGGGGAAGAATCGATATCCAACCACTCGCCGTGATCGCGAGCGATCCTTTGTGCTTCCCTCACAACCCGCTGAACGCGAGAGAGGTTCCATAAGCCGTAAGCGATGCCAGGTGCGCTTCCAAGAAAAAATCCGTATGCCCCGTAGTCAGGCGCACTCATGACCGATACCACAACAGTGCAGTGAACAAGGAAGACTCATGGAGGTGAGTGAAATGGAAAACGGCCGCGCTCTTTTACACCAGGTTTTTTGACATAGCGACTCGATGTAATGCGGCAAAGACGTTGAGGGCATATATGGATTACGCCAACTTGAAGCTGACCATACCGGCAGGCCAGACAGGCTTGTAAGCCCGCTCATCCAGACGGCGATATCCCGCTGTTAGCGTAGCGAACCAGGACTCCCTACCGTATGCCAACCGGAGTGCGTCGAAGCAATTCATCGGTTCGTGGATCTCGATGAAGATATCGCACTCCGCCGCTCCAACATCGTGACCGTCAATCTCGCCATATTGACCGATGACAGCGATCAGTGACTCTTCGATGGCGATAAGCTGATCGAAGTCCGGAAGGTTCGGTTCACACCACTGGAGCACGAGCTGGGATTTCATCACTGACACGTCCTCGCTTCAACGGAACCGCAAGCGAACCAGCGAAACCGGATCTCCTCATGCGGCATAGGTGAGCAAGACGACTAGCGCCGCAAGCTCCACCATGAAGAAGGATACTAATCGTATGACTAGGATGTCGTGCCCCTTCCGACACAGCTTGTAAGCAGCCAAGAAATTCGCAATTGGCCACGCAATAAAGAAAACATAGCTCACCAAGGACCCTTGCCTGAAGATCAGTGCCGACAGAACGTGACCCAGCACGATCATCGGAAGCCACAACAGGATCAGTAGAACATTCTTCATGATCGATGTACGGGCACCTTGGATGTCCGGAGGTGTGCGGCCACTCATAGTGTGCTGCGATGGAATGAATGGCTCGACTAAACCTCAAACATCCTGTCGATCAAGTCTTCCAGTAAGACCCCATCGCTGTTGGGATAATAGCTCTCGTCCAGACCAAGCGTATCAAAACATCTTCGCATGCTTCGCGAAACTCGGACAAGGCGTAGCCTGTTCCCTCCAACACGAGGTCGGGGCCGGCGACAAGGAATGAGGGAAGTAACGTCATCGTTTCTTCCGACGTCTTCAGAAGCTCGTATTGCCTCTGGCTGATTCGCACTCTCATTCTTTACTTCTCGTTGCTATAAAAACAGCGTTTGAACAAAGCTTACAGATCGTCGCGTTCAGCGAGCACAGACGGCGAGGCTGGCCCTCAAGAAAGGTTCACTCAAACAACCTGCCCTTGTAAAGCACACGGAGGAACTCCGCCATACTGGAACCCACCGGCAGCGCCTCCTTCCAGTCCATCCCGATGAAAGGAACAATGACCAACGACCGCTTAGACGACGGACGAAGGTCGTAGCCAAAGCCCTCACCCGCGCCATTGGAACCAATGAGAAAAAGGCCGGGTACGTAGGTGGCAACTTCATACTCACGGTTGAACGGAACAAGTTCCTCGAGTGGCCATAGCACCAGGTAACTCTTCCCCACGAATCCATCACCGCCGTTTCGTTTTGCCATGAAGCAAAGATAGTCTTCCGGCAGGCCAACGGGCGCTGCTTTCAGCAACTCCACCGGAATGCCGTTTTCGGAAGGACCTTTATCGATCCACTCATGAAGGTAACGCTCGAAGGCCATGACAAACCTCGCACTAACAACCGTCTCAACAGCTGGACTTCGATCCAGGCATGCTTGACGCATATCAAAGAACAAGACGACGAATAGTACAAATGGCCACAACCAACGCATCGCTCATGCAATCCAGATGCGCTGCCGAAGGGATCGAGCCTTCCTAGTGCCGCGTCACGGCTATGGCAACGACCACCCGCGAGGCGCTCACGAATGAATCCGCCCAAACCGAAATGACCACGCTGCCGGGCGACAGCCGATATTCGAGGGCGCGATCCACTTCTGCAGTACCGATCGCTACGACTCCACCCGGCACGGCCAGGGTATGGGTCGCAGCCAGATGAAGCCCGGTAGTGACCACTTCTTCTGTCGTCAATGAAACCTCGACCTCGCCATCGACGTAGGGGTCGACCGCGATCGACAGACAGGAATCCGTCGCGGCAACCAATTCACCCTCTACGTATTCAGGGACTATCGCTTCCCTGTTCGTTGGATCGACAACGAAGAGGATGCCGTGATCTACGCTCAAGCTGACACTTTCCATTTCTGCTCCATAGCGAAAGTCGAAGAACTCGCCCTCCGTGCACGCGCGAGCGTTTCTCATCTCGCGATGTTCCGCCAGCACTCCTGCTTGACTGTGTACGTTAACGCTTTCCGCCAAAGTACACCGACACGCCCAGACCCGCGACCACCGAAGGCCCACAGCTACCGATCCGGTGCAACGCATAGGCATCCAGCTGCGCATGGTCACCGATGGTGTACGCCACGCCACCGCCCGCCTGCACTTCGTTGCCGTCTTCGGCGTCATGGATGGCATCCGCCTCCAGGTAGGCCATCCAGTTCTCACCGAACTTGCGCCCGAAGGTGGGTGCCAGTGTCCAGCTGTTGCGACCCTTCAGGCGGTCCACGTTGGCATACAGGGTGTTCTGATGGGTCTCGTCGACCTGCCACTGGCCGGTGGCACCCAGGCTGACTTCCCGGGCGCCGTTGCCGAAGTCCTTGTCGCCATTTGCGAACGTGACATTACCCAGCGCCGCCCAGCTGAAGTTACCGCCATCGCTGGATCCACCGGGGGCGATCTTGAGGCCGACGCTGGTGTCGCCGTGGCCCACCGCGTGCCGGCGTGAACCCATGCCGCGCTCTTCCAGCCGGTTCCAGGCCGAGCCGGCCACCTGCAACTCCGCCGGTCCACCCAGACCGATGCGGATGACGCTGTCGGCCGTATAGGTGCGATCGAGGTAGCCGTCCTGGCGTTGCCGCTGGTACGACGGCAGCCCTTGCTCCAGGGCCAGTGTGCCAGCGGGCAGCACGCTGGTGGCGAAGCCGGCACCGGGGCGGTCGAAGTCGGGCGGATCGGCGAAAGCCGGCGTGGCGATGGCGAGGAGTAAAGCGGCGGTGAGGGCAGGGCGTAGGTTCATGCGGGCATTGTGCCTGCGGAGCGTCATTACGGCGTGGACGACCGCCTGCGCTCTTTATGGCGGGGCGGCCGAGCCGTGCCCCTACGCCAAATCGGTGATGTCGCCCATCTGGCAAAATGTGAGCGACCTGGTGCAGTGACTTAAACTGTCCGTCCGTTAAGCCGCAGTGGGTCGAACGAGAGGTGTCAGATGAGTAGCTACATGGAGAAGATCGTTGGCGATACGAGTGCTGATGAGAATGGCGCCAAGGCCGGCGGCAGTACTTTGTCGGAGGCCGTGAGCGCGATTGCCAAGCGTATGGCCGAGCACGAAAAGGAAATGACGCGCATCAAGGGAGACATACAGCGTGGCGCAAGAGCTGGGAAGGGACGCTTCCGTCTTTGATTTCGTCTATGTCGACCACGCCCGCCTCGGTTCCCTGCTCGCTCAACTAAGCGACGATGGCGTTGTCATCGCGGCACGAAAGACGTCATCGCACACGGGCTCCAACGCAGGGAAGATAAAATTTGCTGCCGCTATCGTCAGCGTCGACGGCACGACCAATGACTCGGCTACCGAGACCCTGGAGCGCTCGTTCGACACTCGCTGCCTTCTGCCCGGCAATGCGCTCCATGTCTTGCAGGAGTCGGGCATGCTGCACGCGGGTTTGAACTCCCCGCTGGGCAGCATCGTCCACATCAAGGGCAAGCTGACCATACGGGACATCGAACTAGCGAAGCAGTTGTGGGCGCCCCTCGCAAGGCTGCTTGTCGCCGATGAGCCGCCGGGCAAGCGCAAAGCCAAGCAGATAGGCCTGGACATGGCGGGGCGAACCTTGAAGCAACTCCCGCCCGCTGTGCAGTTCAGCCTTCAAACACACGATTGCCTCGAAGCTTGGGGCGTTCTTGGCGATATCGACTCGACGCTCGACACCCATGCACTGGGGTTGAAGCATGGCTCGGTGATCCAAGGGGAATGGCATCTCGTTGGGGTGCTGGATGCCGAGCCCGACCGGCCGCGCTACGGACCTGTGCTGGACGATACCGGCTTGATGGGGACAATGGCCCCCATCTTTGACGAACTCCGGAAGCTCGTCGGCCGTCCTGTCAGCGCCCATGGCGTTACGCCGCTGGCCATTTTTCGACCGTGCGAGTCGGTCGATGCGGCGCAAGCGAGAAAACGCAACGACGCCGCGATGATGGTAGGCCCTGGCATCCGCTGAAGATTCGTACCCCAGCCGCCCATCATCGCGTTGTCACCCGCCAAATCTCAATTCGCCGCTTTAAGCACCGGGAAGCTCTCCGCCACCGTCACCGTCTTCTCGCCGGCGATGTCGGTAGCCGAGCGGCCCAGGCGCACGGTGTAATTGCCGGGGGCCACGCGCCAGCGCTTGCCGTTCGCGTCGTAACGCGCCAGTGCCAGCGGCTCCAGCGGGATGTCGACACGGCGGCTGGCACCGGGCTTCAGTGCCACCTTGCTCCAGCCCGCGAGGCGCTTCGTCGGCGCACCGGGGGCAGTCACGTAGATCTGCGGCACGTCGGCCGCGGCGACCTTGCCGGTGTTCTTCACCGTGACGTGGGCGACCGGCTGGCCCTTGGCGTCCTTGTCCACCGCGAAGTCGCTGTAGTCGAAGCGCGAGTAGGTCAGGCCGTAGCCGAAGGCGAACAGCGGCTCGCGGTGGGTCTTCTCGAACCAACGGTAGCCGACGTCGGCGCCTTCGATGTTGTAGTCGATGGTGTCGGCGGGCGCGTCCTTGTTGGCCAGGCCGGCCGCCTGGATCGTCGGGCGCGGCAGCTGCGACTCGTCCTTGGGCCACGTAACCGGCAGGCGGCCCGATGGCGAGACTTCGCCGTAGAGCAGGCGCGTGATGGCATCGCCACCGCCGGAGCCGGGGAACCAGGCCTGCAAGACGCCGCCGACCTGGTTAAGCCAGGGCATCTTCACCGCGCCGTTGGTTTCCAGCACCACCACCGTGTGCGGGTTGGCCTTGGCGACGGCGGCGACGAGCGCATCATCTGCGGGCGCCAGCGACATGTCCGGTGCGTCGTACGATTCGGCGGCCCATTTGGACACGAAGACCACCGCCACGTCGGCAGCCGCGGCGGCCTTGGCAGCGGCGGCCGGGTCCGTGCCGGCATCGAAGCTGACCTTGTCACCCAGCTGCTTCATGAAGGTGAGCGGTGCCGACGCGTGGTAGCGCACGGGGCCGGGCCAACCGGTCGGCTCGAGACCCGGTACCGGGTCGCCGCCTTCGTCGGTGACGGTGGAGGAACCGCCACCGGCGAGCACGCCCTTGTCGGCATGCGCACCGATGACCACCACCGACTGGCCCTTGCGCGACAGCGGCAGCAGGCCGCCTTCGTTTCGCAGCAACACGGCACCGGCCTCCAGGGTGTCACGTGCGATGCGGCGGTCGGCGACGTAGGGCACCGGGGTCACGACCTTGGTCGGAATGGGATCGTCGATGACGCCGTGGGCGAACAGGCTGCGCATGATCCGCTTCGCCATGTCGTCGAGGCGGGCCTTGGGTACCTCACCGGAGGCCACGGCCTTGCGCAGCGGCTGGTCGAAGTACAACTCCTTGTCGAACACCTCGCCCGCCGACTCCTGGTCCATGCCGGCCAGTGCCGCCTTGCCGGCGCTGTGCACGCCACCCCAGTCGGACATGACGAAGCCCTTGAAGCCCCATTCCTGCTTCAGCACCTGGTTGAGCAGCCAGTCGTCCTCACCGGCGTAGGTGCCGTTGATGCGGTTGTACGCGGACATGACGGAGCCCGGGTTGCCGTGGCCGATGGCGATCTGGAAAGCCAGCAGGTCGGACTCGCGCATGGCGACCGGGTCGATCTCGGCGCTGTGCGTGTTGCGGCCGGTCTCCAGGTCGTTCATGGCGAAATGCTTCACCGTGGCGACGATCTTCGCTTCCTGGATGCCTTTTATCGCGGCGCCCACGATCGTGCCGGCCAGCACCGGATCTTCGCTGGCATATTCGAAGTTGCGGCCGTTGCGGGGGTCGCGTACCAGATTGACGCCACCAGACAGCAGCACGCCGTAACCCTTGCCGCGCGCCTCGCCGCCGATCATCCGGCCGCCGGCGTGAGCCACCGTGGTATCGAAGCTTGCTGCGGTCGCCAGGCCGGCCGGCAATGAAATCGCACCCTTGCCGTCGATGCCGGGCTTGTTGACGCCCAAGCCAGCGTCGGTCTCGTTGATGGCAGGCAGCCCGAGCCGGGGCAGGGCAGGCACATAGCCCGCGCCACCCACCGCGCCCTCGGGCACGCCGTGCTTGTCGCTGGCCAGGCCGAAGTCCGAGCGGATAATACGGAACTTCTCATCGTCGTTCATCGCGGCCACCAGCAACTCCGCGCGGCGATCCGGCGACAGCGAGCGATCCATCCAGGGGCGGGCAGGCGGCGTGGCCGCGCCAACGGAGGCGGTGAGGCCCGCGGCGACGGCAAAGGCGAGGGCGGAGCGGCGCAGGGTAGCGGACATGATCTTCCATTCGATCCGGGGGACAGGCCTACACCATCGCCAAGTAACGGTTTCATCGCAACCCACGAGACCCGTACGGCGTAAGCTGAAACCTTGACCGTCCTGCCTCGCGACCCCAGTTAAGTGGTTCAATGAATTCACAAAAGTCGACGCCGCTCGCCGCGTTCCATCCCGCCGTCGCCGGCTGGTTCGCGCAGACCTTTCCGGCGCCCACCGAGGCGCAGGTGGCCGCGTGGCCGGCGATCCGCTCCGGGCGGCACACCCTGGTGGCCGCGCCGACGGGCTCAGGCAAGACCCTGACCGCCTTCCTTTCCGCCATCGACATGCTGGTACGCGACGGGGTGCGCGACGGCGGGCTGAGCGACCGCACCGTCATCCTCTATGTATCCCCGCTCAAGGCCTTGTCGAACGACATCCGGATCAACCTCGAGGCCCCGCTGGCCGGCATCCGCGAGCAACTACGCCAGCAGGGCCTGCCCGACCTGGAGATCCGCACCGCCGTGCGCACGGGGGATACCCCGTCGTCCGAACGCGAGCGGATGAAACGGCGACCGCCACACATCCTGGTCACCACGCCCGAGTCGCTTTACGTGTTGCTCGGCTCGGCCTCGGGCCGCGCCATGCTGAGCCATGTGCGCGAGGTGATCGTCGACGAGATCCACGCCGTGGCGGCGAGCAAGCGCGGCAGCCACATGGCGGTGTCGCTGGAACGGCTGGAAGCGCTGGCCCAGCGACGCATCACGCGCATCGGCTTGTCCGCCACGCAGAAACCGATCGAGAAGGTGGCCGCCTTCCTTACCGGCGGCGCCACGGACGACTGCGTCATCGTCGACATCGGCCACGCGCGTCGGCGCGACCTGGCACTGGAGGTGCCGCCCGTGCCGCTCGAGGCCGTCATGTCCAACGACATGTGGGAGCTGGTCTACAACCGGCTGGCCAACCTGATCGAGCAACATCGCACCACGCTGATCTTCGTCAACACGCGGCGCATGGCCGAGCGGCTGTCGCGCCACCTGTCGGAGCGGCTGGGTCGCGACGCGGTGACGGCGCACCACGGCAGCCTGTCGCGCGAGCAACGCCTGGATGCCGAGCAACGCCTGAAGGCGGGCCAGTTGCGCGCGCTGGTGGCCACCGCATCGCTGGAGCTGGGCATCGACATCGGCGACATCGACCTGGTCTGCCAGATCGCCTCGCCGCGCTCCATCGCTGCCTTCCTGCAACGGGCCGGACGGGCCGGCCATGCCGTGGGCGGTACGCCGAAGGCTCGGCTGTTCCCGACCTCCCGCGACGATCTGGTGGAATGCACCGCGCTGCTGGACTGCGTGCGCCGTGGCGAACTGGACGCGCTGATCATGCCGCACCAGCCGCTGGACGTGCTGGCGCAACAGATCGTCGCCGAGGTGTCGTGCCAGGAATGGGACGAGGACGCGCTGTTCGACCTGTTTCGCCGCGCGTATCCGTTCCGCGACCTGCCACGCGCGACGTTCGACGACACCGTGCGCATGCTGGCCGACGGTTTCACCACGCGGGTCGGGCCACGCGGCTCGTATATCCATCGCGATGCGGTCAACAAGCGCCTGCGCGAACGACGCGGCGCGCGACTCACCGCCGTGACCTCCGGCGGCACCATTCCCGAGACGGGCGACTACAACGTCGTGCTGGAGCCGCAGTCCACCGTGGTCGGTACCGTCAACGAGGACTTCGCAGTCGAGAGCCTGGCCGGTGACGTGTTCCAGCTGGGTAACCGCTCCTATCGCATCATGCGCGTGGAGATGGGCCGCCTGCGCGTGGAAGACGCGCAGGGCCAGCCGCCGAACATTCCTTTCTGGCTGGGCGAGGCGCCCGGGCGCACGGACGAGCTGTCGATCGGCGTGTCGCGGTTGCGCACGGATATCTCGGCGAAGTTCGACCAGGGCGGCCGTGACGGCGCGCTGCGCTGGCTGATGGACGACCTGGGCCTGTCGCGAGCTGCGGCCGAGCAGATCGTCGACTACCTGTTCCGTGCACGCGCGGCACTGGGCGCGCTGCCCACGCGCGAGACGCTGGTGATGGAACGGTTCTTCGACGAATCCGGCGGCACCCAGCTGATCATCCACACGCCCTACGGCAGCCGCATCAACCGCGCCTGGGGTCTGGCCTTGCGCAAGCGGTTCTGCCGGAAGTTCAACTTCGAATTGCAGGCGGCCGCAACGGAAGACGCTATCGTGCTGTCGCTGTCCACCAGCCACAGTTTTCCGCTGGACGAAGTGGCCCGCTACCTGCATTCGAACTCGGCCGAGCATGTGCTGATCCAGGCCTTGCTGGATGCGCCGCTGTTCGGCGTGCGCTGGCGCTGGAACGCGACGACGGCGCTGGCACTGCCGCGGTTCACCGGCGGCCGCAAGGTCGCGCCGCAGTTGCAGCGCATGAAGAGTGAGGATCTGCTGGCCACCGTGTTCCCGGACCAGGTGGCCTGCGCCGAAAACCTCGTCGGCGAGCGCGAGGTGCCCGACCACCCGCTGGTCAAACAGACGCTGGAAGACTGCCTGCACGAGGCGATGGACAGCGAAGGCCTGCTCACCATCCTGCGTGGCCTGGAAGCGGGCACCATCGCCATGGTCGCGCGTGACCTGGCCACGCCCTCGCCACTCGCGGCGGAAGTACTCAGTGCCGCGCCGTACGCGTTCCTCGACGATGCGCCGCTGGAAGAACGGCGGACGCAGGCCGTGCAGTCGCGCCGCTGGAACACCGCCGAAACGGCGGACGACCTGGGCCGGCTGGACGCCGAGGCCATAGCCTCCGTGCGCGAGGAGGCCTGGCCGGAAGCACGCAGCGCGGACGAAATGCATGAGGCGCTGGTGCAGCTCGGCGCAGTCACGGCCGACGAAGCCGCGCGCGAGCCGGGCTGGAAAAAGCTGTTGTCCGCCCTGGCGAAGGATGCCCGCGCCACCGCGATGACGATCGGCGGCACGACGCTGTGGATCGCCGCGGAGCGTTTGCCCGCGTGGCAAGCGGTGCATCCACAGGCCACACTGATGCCGGCCATCGTGGCGCCGGCGGACTACGCGGCCCAGGCCTGGACGGCCGACGCGGCGCTGATCGACCTGGTGCGCGGACGCCTGGGTGGGCTCGGCCCGGTGCCGGCCGCCCTGCTGGCGACGTCGCTGGGCGTCGCCGTGGGCGACGTGGAGGCTGCGCTGACCTCGCTCGAAACCGAGGGCTATGTCATGCGCGGGCCGTTCTCGCCTGGTGTCACCGGGACGGAATGGTGCGAGCGCCACCTGCTGGCCCGTATCCACCGCTACACGATCGGTCGGCTGCGGCGCGAGATAGAGCCCGTGGCGCCACGCGACTACCTGCGCTTCCTGCTCGACTGGCAGCACCTGACCCGCGCCACGCAGGTGGCCGGCCCCGATGCGCTGGCCGGCGTCATCGCGCAGTTGGAGGGTTTCGAAGCCGCTGCGGGTGCCTGGGAAGCGGAACTGCTGCCCGCGCGCGTGGGCGACTACGGCATCGGCTGGCTGGATGACCTGTGCCGCGCCGGACGCGTGGTGTGGAGCCGGCTGCGTCTGGGCACGGGCAGCGGCGGGCCGGTACGCGCCACGCCCATCGTGCTGCTGCCGCGGCGGCAGTTGCCGATCTGGTCCGCCGCCGTGCCGTTTGCCGAAAGCGAAACCGCGTTGTCGTCGCGTGCGCAGGCCGTGGCCGACGCACTGCGCGACGATGGCGCCCTGTTCTTCGACGAGATCGCCACGACCACCCGCCTGCTACGCACGGAACTGGAAGACGCGCTGGGCGAACTGGTGGCGGCCGGACGCGTCACTGCCGACAGCTTCGCCGGCCTGCGCGCGCTGTTGCTGCCCGCCGCCAAGCGTAACGGCAGCCGTCAGCGACGCAGCCGCCGGCACATGCTCAGCGGCATCGAGGACGCCGGGCGCTGGGCGCTCGCGCGGCGCCCTCGTGACGAGCGCAACGACGCCGACGGCCTGGAGCACATCGCCCGCACGCTGCTTCGGCGTTACGGCGTGGTCAGCTGGAAGATCCTGGAGCGCGAGGCCAGCTGGCTGCCGTCGTGGCGCGAGTTGCGGCGCGTGTACCACCGCCTGGAAGCCCGTGGCGAGATCCGCGGGGGCCGCTTCGTCGACGGTCTGGTCGGCGAGCAATTCGCCCTGCCCGAGGCCCTGCCGGCACTTCGCCAGATCCGCCATCGCGACCACGACGGCGATATCGTCTGCATCGCCGGCACGGACCCGGCCAACCTGGTCGGCGCCATCATCGCCGGCGCCAAGGTGCCCGCGGTGATCGGCAACCGTATCGCCATCCGCGACGGCGTGCCGCTGGCCGCCATGATGGCCGGCAAGTTCGTCGCGCTCACACCCCTGGAAGGCGACGACGAGCGCGACGCCCGCAAGGCCCTGCAACGCCATGCGACATTCCCCGCCGCCTACGCCTGATCCGCCCACCGCCTACCTACCGCCACAGGTAGGAGCGCACGATGTGCGCGAAAAACAACAACGCGGCGACGCGGCCCCCCCCACCGGGCGATCCCACCGTTCAACCTCATCGTTCGACGGTGCGCGTCATCGTGCGACGGTGCGGCACGCTTATCGCGCACATCGTGCGCTCCTACATGGATGCTTGCTTCTTAACGCAGTTGTACATCCCCGATCACCCATAGCTTCGGGCCGGGCTTGCCGGTGATGACGAAGCAGAGGTCGTGCGTACCGTCGCGCTTGGGCAGCGTGCCTTGCAGGGTGGCGCGGCCGTCCTTCGCCTTGGCCAACGGCAGTGTGGCGAGTTTCGGGCCCGTGCAGGTGTCCTGATGGACCTCGATCTCGCCGGCCGCCGAGCGCGCCTTGCGCGCCACGATGCCGGCGGCGTCCTTCCACAGGGCGTAGTTGTAGGGCAGGCGGTCGACCGTGATGTCGATGCCATAGCGACCGTCGAGGTTCACGCCTTTCCACATCCAGCAGGTGTCCATGATGTCCACCTTGTAGACCGGGCGCACACCGTCCACCGCGTTGACCGCGGATAGCCGCAGCGCCAGCTTGTCGGTGCAGGTGTCGAGTCCGTCGCTGGTGCGATGCAGGAGCGACGCCGCGTCGATGCTGCGGTCGCGTGGGCCGGCCAGGCCAAAGCCGTTCTGGAACGTATTGGCGCGCACGGTCGTCGGCAACGCCACATCGAACGGCGCGGTGTACGCGGTGGACTGCGAGGTGGGTGCGGTGCCGTCCGTGGTGTAGCGAATCGTGCCGTAGCCGCTCTGGTTGGACAAAGTGACGCGTGCCTTGCCGTCGGCCGTGGCTTCGCTGGCGATCGCCACGGCGAACACGCCGTCGGCCGGCACGATGCCCGCCGCGCGGTAACGCGCCATCTGTGCGGGCAGCCGCGCGATGAAGCTGTTCCAGTCGGCCTTGGGCGACCAGGTGCGCTCGGCCACCGCCGCCATGCGCGGAAAGATCGCATGCTGCGTGCTGTACCAGTCCGGCAGGTATTCGGTGAACACGGTGACCTGCTCGCCGAGCACGTGCTGCGCCTTGTCCGGCGCGATGCCAGCGGGCACGGGGTCGAAGTCGTAGATGGTTTTCAGCGTCTGTCCCGAAGGACGCCCTGCCGGTTCGTCGGGCAGCGTGGACTGCAGGCGATCCAGGTACAGCGTGGGCGACGGCGCCATGACCACGTCGTGCCCGGCATTGGCAGCCTTGATCGCGCCGGCGGTACCGCGCCACGACATGACGGTGGCGCTGGCCGGCACCTTGCCGTCGAGGATCTCGTCCCAGCCGATCAGACGACGGCCGTGCGCTTCCAGGTAATCGCCGATGCGCGCGACGAACCAGCCCTGCATTTTCTCTTCATCGGTGATGCCCAGGGTCTTCATCCGTGCCTGCACGGATTTCGAGTGTTCCCACTCGTCCTTGGCCGCCTCGTCGCCACCGACATGGATATACGTGGACGGGAAGATCGCCATCACCTCGTCCAGCACGTCCTGCAGGACCACGAAGGTGGCGTCGTCGGTGTTGAACAGCGCGGTGTTGACGCCCCAGTCGGACGACACGGTCAACTTCTTGCCGTTGCCCAGCTTCGGATACGCAGCGACAGCGGCCTGCGCATGGCCTGGCATCTCGATTTCCGGTACGACGGTGATGTGTCGCTCGGCCGCATAGGCGACGATCTGCTTCGCTTCGTCCTGCGTGTAGAAGCCGCAATACGGTGTATCGGCACTACCGGTCAGCGCGATATCGGGGCCGACCGTCTTGCGGCAGGCACCGATCTCGGTCAGCTTCGGGTATTTGGTGATCTGCAGCCGCCAGCCCTGGTCGTCGGTGAGGTGCCAGTGGAACGTGTTGAGCTTGTGCATCGCCATCTGGTCGAGCAGGTGCTCGATCTCGCTCACCGACTGGAAGTGTCGGCTGGAGTCGAGCATCAGGCCGCGCCATTCGAAGCGCGGCGCATCGACGATATGCAGGCCCGGCACGCCGGCCTGGGCGGCGGGGTCGGTCAGCAGTTGCGCATAGGTCACCGCGCCGTAGTAGAGACCGGTCTCGTCGTTGGCGGCGATGCGCACACCGTTGCCGTCCACATCCAGCGTGTAGGCTTCGCGGCCCTTGATCGCCGCGCTGGTGGCCAGCACGATGCCGCCGCCGCGCGGCTTGCCTTCGACGATGGCGAGCGTTATGCCACGCGCCTGGCGCACCCACCCCTGCAACTGGGCGGCCACGTGCCGTGCCGCGGTATCGCCCGGCGCCACCGTAATGGCGGCCTTCGGATCGAGCGTGTAGCGCCCCGGCAGCCGCTGCATGTGCGCGGGCTGCGGGATGAGGGAAAGCGGCGTGTCGTCGATGGGGCCCACATTGCGCTTGGGTGGCTGCTGGGCACAGGCGCTGAGGCCGGCGACCAGGACGAGCAGGAGGGTACGGCGCATCGATGACTCCGAAAGGTGCGGGAAACGGCATCGTCGATTGTGGCGAACGCCGATGCCGGTGGAAAGTGGAGGCGAGCCTCGGGGAAACGTCACCCAAAAAAACGGGCCCGATACGTCGCGTCGTCGGGCCCGAAGGGGAATGAAGCATCAGGGTGGCGGCCATCCATGGCCGCGGAAGATTTACCGCCGATCAGAGGTCGAAGTGCACCGAAGCCATGTAGCGGCGGCCCGTGGTGTACTTGGCGACCGGCAACGACGTAACCGTGAGGTACTGCTTGTACGTCTCGTTGGTCAGGTTCATGCCGGCCAGGGTGAACGACACGTTCTTGTTGAGCTTCCAGCCCAGCGTCGCGCCCAGGTCGCCGTAGTCGGCCGTCGTGGCCGGCGGCGCACCGGCGATGTAGCCGCCGGCCAGGTACTTGCTGCGCCAGTTGTACGTGACACGGGCACTGAACGGACCCATCTCGTAGTATGGGCTGAGCGAGTACGCGTTCTTCGAGTTGTACGGCAGCGATCCGCCGGAATCGAGCGTGCCCTTGGCGTAGGTGTAGCTGGCCGTGGTGCCGAAACCGGTGTCGCCGAACGCCTGCTGGTAGCTGATGCTGCCGCCGCGCACCTTGCCCGAGCCGGTGTTGCGCGGCCGGCTGATGGAGTACGTGCAGAAGCCGTCGGCCGTGCACAGGCCCTGCGCCACCTGGCGGGCGAACGTGGTCGGATCGTTGACCAGGCCCGAGTTGAACTGCCGCTCGTTGGCCGAATCGACCACGGTGTAGTTGTCGATCTGCTTGAGGAAGCCGGTGACCGCGACATACGACTGCGGCGCGAAATACCACTCCGCGGACAGCGAGTAGTTCTTCGACTTGTAATCCTTCAGGTCCGGGTTGCCGCCCGAGCCGGTCAGCACCGAGTCGTTGAGGAACAGGTTGTTCACCTGCATGTTGTACGGCGGGCGGGCGATGACCTTAGCCGCCGCGGCACGCAGCACCACTTCGTCGGTGAGGTCGTAGGCCACGTTGAGGCTGGGCAGCCAGTTCTTCGACGTGCGCGACGAGGTCTGCCACGAACCGGCCGGGGCCGGCAGCACGGGTGCGCCGCTGTAGTTGAAGCCGGTGCCATCGGTCTTGGTGTCCACGTAGCGGATACCGATATTGCCGTGGAAGCCGCCGCCGGCGAAGTTGCCCTGCACATAGGCCGCGTTGGTCTTCTCCAGCAGCTTGTACGTGCCGTTGAGGTACGTGCCAGGGTCCTCGTTGCCGCCGTTGGTGTTGCGCACCCAGGCGTACTGGGCGTTGCGGTCGGGCATCACGTGGCTGGCGGAGCCGTCCAGGCCACCCAGCGAATCCAGCGTGTCGGTGTAGCCGCCGAAGCCGAGGTCCTGGAGGTTGGTCGGTGCGTTGCCACCGTAGACAT
This sequence comes from Luteibacter sp. PvP120, assembly GCF_054055715.1. NCBI lineage: Bacteria > Pseudomonadati > Pseudomonadota > Gammaproteobacteria > Lysobacterales > Rhodanobacteraceae > Luteibacter > Luteibacter sp. PvP120. The sequence continues at coordinate 113,500 of NZ_JBSRXP010000010.1, forward strand.
GCGCCTGCATGCCTTCTTCGTGACGGTTCCAGCGGTAGCCCACGGCCACTTCGTTGAAGAAGCCGTCGAAGTACTTCGAGAAGTCCAGCTGGCCGTACGTGTCACGCGACTGCGCCGAGTAGTCGCCGTAGTTGCCGGGCCAGCCGCCCAGGCCGGGCACGTCGCCCATGTGCCAGTTGGCCGGGTTGCGCGCCGCGGCCGGGCTGTCGAAGTTGAAGCCCTTGTTGATGTCCCAGGTGTAGCCGCCCGCGTAGACCGGCTCCATCACCGCCTGGGAGATGTTGTCGTTGCGCGCCTTGCTGTAACCCGCCGCGCCCGCCAGCTGCCAGCCATCCCCGTGGAAGGTGGACTTCAGGTCGTGGGCCACGGTGCGGACCACCGACTTGCGGATGTTGCTGTCGAAGGTGTTCTGCGCAATGGCCGGGCAGGCCGGATCGTCGTTGCCGCAGACATGGCCGCCGGTGACGACGCCGTTCGGGCCCTGGTTGAAGCTGGTCACGTTACCCGGCGTGGCGCCGGTGAACGGATACAGCGACTGGTTCCAGTTGTCGAAGTTCTCGCGCACGAACAGGTTGTTGATGTCGATGTCCCAGTTGTCCGTCGGACGGATCTGGAAGCCGAGCGTGGCGGTGTCGCGCTTGCGCTTCTGCTGGAACCACGCCGAGTTGATCTCGTCGGGCACCTTGGCGTTGGGATCGAGCGAGCCGTTGGCGATGCCGGCCGCGACCGCCGGGCTGGCCGCCCACTTGGACACCGGGCTGTAGCTGAAGATCTCGAAGCCCTGCCGGTCGATCTTCTCCTCGTAATGCTGGATGGAGGTGACCATGCCGAAGGTGTTGGCATCGTTCTTCCAGCTGTACAGCGCCGAGCCGTTCGGGCGCGTGCCCGGCGTGCCCTGGTCGTTGTAGTTGAGGCCGAACGAACCGCGCACCGTGTTGGCGGGCAGGTCCAGCGGCTTGAGCGTGTGCAGCAGCACGGTGCCGCCCAGGCTGCCTTCGGTCAGGCGTGCCTCGGGCGACTTGTACACTTCCAGGCGGCCGACGATTTCCGGAGCGAGCATGGTGAAGTCGAAGCCGCGGTTCGGCTGCGCGCCGTACTGCCACGGCGTCTGCGACACCGGCTGCCCGTTGAGGAAGGTGAGGTTGAGGCTGGGGTCGGTGCCGTCGATCGACACACGGTCGCCCTGGCCGAACTGGCGGTCGATGGTGACGCCGGGAATCTGCGTCATCGCCTCGGCGACATTGGTATTGGGGAACTTGCCGATGTCTTCGGCGGTGACCGCCTCGACGATGGCGTCCGCGTTGCGCTTGGTGTCCAGCGACTTTTCGAGGCTGGCCCGGATGCCGGTGACGGTGATGCCCTCGAGCTGCGCCGCCTTCTCGGCGTCCGCTTTTTCCTGGGCGGTCTGCGGTTTCGCAGGCGGGGCCGGCGCGTCCTGCGCGGCGGCCATACCCGTGAAACAACACAATCCGGCGATGATGCTCGCCGTGAGCAGGTTTCTACGATGCGACATGGTGTCCTCCCCTCAGAGGAATAGCGTCGACGGGTTTCGCGACCGCGCCGTGCTTCGTTGCTATCGAAGGGTCTTGCGACCCCGTGGTTTGCCGAGCCTGCTTGCCTTTCCCACCCTTCACTGGACGCTCGAACCATGCAGGTAGAGACCGGCGGCACCGATCACGCCCAACTGCCCGTGGTCCATCAGCCGTACCGGCACCTGCTGGAGAAAGGGACGCATGACGCCCTTGTTGAAAAACCTGTTGGCGAAACGGCTGGCGATCAGGTGGTCGCGGATGCGGGGAAGGATGCCCCCGGCCAGGAACACACCGCCGCGCGCGCCGTAAAGCATGGCCAGATCGCCGGCGAAACTGCCCAGCACGCCGCAGAACACGTCCAGCGCCTCGACCGCGGCGGCATCGCTGCTATCGAGCGCGGCAGCGGTGACGGCCGCCGGCGTCGTCAACGTCGCGACCGATCCGCGCAGCGCCGACGTCGCGCGGTACAGATTGACCAGGCCCGGGCCGGACAGCGCGGTTTCGTACGACACATAGTCACGGCCCCGGGCGAGCTCACCGAGGATGGCCACCTCGCGCGGGTTACCCGGCGCGAATGAGATCTGTCCGGCTTCCGTCGCCAGCACGGTCGCGTGCGGCGATCCCGGCAGGAGTACCGCGGAGCCCAGGCCCGTGCCCGGCCCCATGACCAGGATCGGGCCCACGGTGGGCTCGGCGGTGGTATGGATGATCGGCGTGGTCTCGTGGCTGCGCAGAAACTGGCAGGCGTAGGCCACCGCTTCGAAGTCGTTGACCACGGCCAGCCCGTGCAGGCCCAGCGTGTCGCGGATATCGCCGATGGACACCGGCCAGGGCAGGTTCTCGTTGACGATGGCATCGCCCAGTACGTAGCCGGCGCTGGCGACCGCGCAGTGCTCGATGGCGTCGCGGGCGTCCAGACGGCCGATGAAATCCTGCAGCACCGCGGTCAGGCTGGGCCAGTCGGCACAGGCATAACGCTCGTAATGCAGTACGTCGATGGTCGCCGCGCCCGGCGGCCGGTGGACCAGGCCGATGCGGGCATGCGTTCCGCCCACGTCGGCGGCGATGAACGCCCCGGTACGCGACGCACGCACGATGTCCCGCTGGTTGGCCGATTCGCCCACGCCGTGCCCCTTGGTGCCCCTGATTCGCCATGAGTCTGTGAGTGAAATGACAACGTTGTCAACAGGACAAATGGCTAGGACAACGCGGAATCCATAACGCGCTGCAACAGGAACGATCAGCGCCGCAGGGGGGCTGTACGCGATGCATGCCTTTGCACACGCTGTCGTGACGCCGGCTCGCTTGCGGCAAGGCGCGTGACGCGCCGCCACATCGAAAGTCGCAACGCGCCGCCTGTGGTTTCGCAAGAACCTCACTGCCGATTGACAACGTTACGCAGCCGAGTCAATAAAGGGACAATTCGGGGTTCAACAACGAGGGGTAAGCCATGTCGTCCACACCGGTCGCCGTCGAAGAGACGCGCCATTCCAGCCTGGTCCCGATGATCATCATCGGCGTCCTGTTCTTCATCTTCGGCTTCGTGACCTGGCTCAACGGCCCGCTGATCACCTTCGTCAAGCTCGCCTTCAACCTGGACGACGTCAACGCCTTCCTCGTGCCGATGGCGTTCTACCTGTCCTACTTCTTCCTGGCCCTGCCCTCGTCGTTCATCCTCAAGCGCACCGGCATGAAGAAAGGCATGGGCCTGGGCCTGTTCGTCATGGCCATCGGCGCGGTGCTGTTCGGCCAGTTCGTCACCATGCGCATCTACCCCGGCGCGCTGGTCGGCCTGTTCGTCATCGGCGCGGGCCTTTCGCTGCTGCAGACGGCGTCCAATCCGTACATCTCCATCCTCGGCCCGATCGACAGCGCGGCGCAGCGCATCGCGTTCATGGGCATCTGCAACAAGATCGCCGGCGCGCTGGCGCCGTTCGTCTTCGGCGCGGTGGTGATGAGCAACATCGGCACCTTCGACAAGCAGATCGCCGCGGCCGCCACACCGGGCGAGAAGGATGCCCTGCTGGCCGCCTTCGCCGCCAAGGTGCATATGCCGTACATGGTGATGGCCGCCCTGCTGGTGGTGCTGGCGATCTGGGTGGTGCGTTCCTCGCTGCCGGAGATCCGCGCCTCGCACGACAACTCGGAGCGCGCCATCGGCCACGACAAGGGCAGCGTCTTCAGCTTCCCGCACCTGTGGCTGGGCGTGCTGTGCCTGTTCGTCTACGTCGGCGTGGAAGTGATGGCCGGCGACGCCATCGGCACCTACGGTCAGGGCTTCGGCATGACGCCCGAGGCCACCAAGCACTTCACCTCGTATACGCTGTTCGCCATGCTGCTGGGCTACATCGCCGGCTTGCTGCTGATCCCGAAGTTCGTCTCGCAGCAGCGCTACCTGGCGATCTCCGCGATCCTGGGCGTGCTGTTCTCCATCGGCACCTATGTCACCACGGGGTACACGTCGGTCGCTTTCGTCGCCGCACTGGGTTTCGCCAACGCCATGATGTGGCCGGCGATCTTCCCGCTGGCGATCAAGGGCCTGGGTCGCCTGACCGAGTTCGGCTCGGCGTTCCTCATCATGGGCATCGCCGGCGGCGCGGTCATCCCGCAGCTGTTCGCGCACCTGAAGCAGACCCACGACTTCCAGGCCGTGTTCCTCTGCCTGATGGTGCCGTGCTACCTCTACATCCTGTACTACGGCGCGGCCGGCCACCGGGTGGGCCAGCACGCCCGCACGTAAGCCGCGGCATCTTCGCTCGACGACGGCCATCCAGTAGGATGGCCGTCTTGCTTACGAGGTTCGTCGATTGCGTAGTCCCACCATCAAGGACGTGGCCGAGCGGGCCGGCGTGTCGCTGAAGACCGTCTCCCGTGTCATCAACCACGAGGCATCCGTGCATGCGCGCACCCGCGAGAAGGTGCAGCGCGCCATCGATGCGCTGGATTACCAGCCCGACCAGGCCGCGCGCAGCCTGCGCAGCCAGCGCACCTATGCCCTGGGCCTGGTTTACGACAATCCCAACGCGCACTACGTGATCGCCATGCAGAACGGCGTGCTGTCCGTGTGCCGCGAGCGTGGCTTCGGCTTGCAGATCCATCCGTGCGATTCGTCCGTGCCGAGGCTTGCGGAACAGTTGTGCGACCTGGTCAGGCGCAACCGCCTGGCCGGCCTGGTGCTGTGTCCGCCGATGTCGGAGCAGCCGGCGCTGCTGACGGCGCTGACCGAGCAGAAGGTGGCCTTCGTGCGCATCATTTCCGCCCGGCAGGACCCGAAGGACGGCTGGCCGTGTGTATTCGTGGACGACCGCGACGCCGCCTACGCCATCACCGAGCACCTGATCCAGCTGGGCCACCACCGCATCGGTTTCCTGTGGGGCGGCAAGGAGCATCGATCCAGCCCGGAGCGCTACCAGGGCTACGAAGACGCCCTGCGCGAGTACGGCCTGCCCGTGGACAGGAAGCTGGTGGTCGAGGGCGACTACTCGTTCGACGACGGTTTTCGTGGCGCGCGCCGCTTGCTCGCCCTGAAGGAACCGCCCACCGCCATCTTCGGTTCCAACGACGAGATCGCCGCTGGCGTGCTGGCCGCCGCGCGCTCGGGCGGAGTGGATGTGCCCTGGGAGCTGTCGATCGCCGGCTTCGAGGACAGCCCGTTCTCCAAGCAGTCGTGGCCGGCGCTGACCACCGCGCGGCAGAACACCGAGGAAATCGGACGCCATGCCGCGCAACGCCTGATCGCCGAAATCGAGCACGACGACCCCGCGCACGCGCTGGCCAACGAGGGCTTCAGTCCCGACCTGGTCGTGCGCGGCTCCACGGCGCCGCGTCGCCCGCCTACGGGCGCTTAACACCGTTTTACGTATACTTCCGGGGTTGTCCGCGCCGCGTCGTGCTTCGATGCAACCTGCCGGCAACCACGCGTCCCTTTGATGGACCGTTCGCGCGCCGCCGACTGACGCGGCGCATCCCTTTCCCTTGGGCGGCAAGCACCGGCTGCGTCGTGCCGTGCCCGCTCGCGTGACAGGATTAAACATCCATGCAAGATCGCCACGGGCACGAAGCCCATTTCGGCTGGTTCCATCGCCGTCGTAAACACCTCAAGCCCGCCGACCTGACCATCGTCGACCAGGCCATGCTGAAACGCGCCGTGGGTGCCGCGGCACTGGGCAACGCCATGGAGTGGTTCGATTTCGGCGTCTACGGCTACCTGGCCGTCACCCTGGGGCACGTGTTCTTCCCCGGCAGCAGCCCCACGGCGCAGGTGATCGCAACCTTCGCCACGTTCACCGTGGCCTTCCTGGTGCGCCCCATCGGCGGCCTGGTATTCGGCCCGATGGGCGATCGCTTCGGGCGGCAGAAGGTGCTGGCCGCGACCATGATCATGATGGCGGCAGGCACGTTCTCGATCGGCCTGATTCCCGGCTACGACACCATCGGCCTGTGGGCGCCGGCCCTGCTGTTGCTCGCGCGCCTGTTGCAGGGCTTTTCCACCGGTGGTGAATACGGCGGTGCAGCCACCTTCATCGCCGAATATTCCACCGATGCACGCCGCGGGCAGATGGGCAGCTGGCTGGAGTTCGGCACGCTGGGCGGATACATCGCCGGGGCGGGCGTGGTCACCGCGCTGACCACGCTGCTCAGCGCGCAGCAGATGCTCGACTGGGGCTGGCGCGTACCGTTCCTCGTCGCCGGTCCGCTCGGCCTGCTGGGCCTGTACATGCGCATGAAGCTGGAGGAAACCCCGGCGTTCAAGGCGCATGCCGATGCCATGGAAGCGGCCGGCGACGCCTCGCGCGTGTCGCTGAAGGAGCTGGTCTCGGTGCACGGGCCGCAGTTGCTGAAATGCATCGGGCTGGTGCTGGTGTTCAACGTCACCGATTACATGCTGCTGACCTACATGCCCAGTTACCTCACGGTGACGCTCGGCTACAGCGAAGCCAAGGGCCTGCTGCTGATCCTCATCGTCATGCTGGTGATGATGCCGCTGAACGTGGTGGGCGGTTTCTTCAGCGACAGACTCGGGCGCCGGCCGATGATCATCGGCGCCTGCGTGGCGATGTTCGTCCTAGCCATCCCCTGCCTCTGGCTGGTGGGCACCGGCAACGACTGGCTGATCTTCGCAGGCCTGATGGGCCTGGGCGTGGCCCTGGTGTGTTTCACCAGCACCATGCCCGCCACGCTGCCGGCGTTGTTCTACACGCCGGTGCGCTACAGCGCGCTGTCGATCGCGTTCAACGTGTCGGTCTCGCTGTTCGGCGGCACCACGCCGCTGGTCACCGCGTGGCTGGTGGAGCGTACGGGCGATCCGCTGTTGCCGGCCTACTACCTGATGGGTGCGTCCGTGATCGGACTGGTCACCATGCTGTTCGTGCGCGAGACGGCCGGCATGCCGTTGCGCGGTTCGCCGCCGGCGGTGGCCGACCATGCCGAGGCGACGGAACTGCTGGCCGGCGACGCGCCACTGACGGTGGACGAGGCCTTGCCGCCGGTGCCCGAGCGCGCTGCGATCGAAGGTCACGCCGCGTGACATGACGTGACGTGCGATCCTGCGCGTCTTCGTCCCCTCGGTGGCACTGTCCATGTTCTATGTCGTCCTCGCCATCGCGTTCAGCGTGGCCGTTTCCATCCTGCTGAAGCTGGCACGCCGCGGCCAGGTCGACATGGTCCAGGCCGTGGCCACCAACTACGTGGTGGCCGCGGCCCTGGCCTGGCTGTTGCTGGAGGCCCGTCCGCAAGCGGCCATGGCCGCCAGCGACACCTACGCGCCATTGCTCCTGCTCGGCGTGCTGCTGCCTGCCATTTTCCTCGTGCTGGCGCGCTCGATACGCAGCGCCGGCATCGTGCGCACCGACGTGGCGCAGCGCCTGTCGCTGGTCATCCCGTTGATCGCCGCGTTCGCGCTCCTGGGCGAGGTCGCCACCGGACGCAAGCTGCTCGGCGTCACGCTCGCGCTGGTGGCGGTCGTCTGCGTGCTCTGGCGACGGTATCGCGGCGACCTCGACCCGCGCACCGCAGGCCTCCGCAGGGAACCCGCTACGTGGCTCGCGCCTCTCGCCGTGTTTGCCGGCTTCGGCGTGATCGACCTGTGTTTCAAACTGCTGGCCAAGGCCGGCGCGCCGTTCGCCAGTGCGCTGCTGGTCTCGTTCCTGATCGCCATGGTGCTGTGCTGGCTGGTCGTCGTCGGCCGCGCTATCGCCGGCGCGGCGGCATTGTCGTGGCGGAGCATCGGTTTCGGTATCGTGCTGGGCGCGGCTAACTTCGCCAACATCCTGTTCTATGTGCGCGCGCACATCGCCTTGCCGAACGATCCGTCGCTGGTGTTTGCGGCGATGAATGTCGGCGTGATGGTGCTGGGCGCGCTGGTAGGCGCGCTGGCGTTTCGCGAGAAGCTGTCGTGGATCAACTGGGGCGGGCTGGTGATGGCGCTTGCGGCCATTGCGGTGATGAAGGGCTGAGCGCCGCGCGCCACGATGTGCGTGGATCGCCCGCATCGCGGGCTCCTACAACCGCCGGCACCACCGCAACGGTTGCCGACCCCACCGCATCGATGCCCCCGGTAGGAGCCCACGATGTGGGCGATCCCAAGCCACATACCAACGCATCGAAACCCCTGTAGGAGCCCACGATGTGGGCGATCCCAAGCCACATACCAACGCATCGAAACCCCGTAGGAGCCCACGATGTGGGCGATCCCCAATCCCGATAGGTCGTGCCGACTCAGCGACCCAACTGCGCCGCCTCGCGCGCCAGGGCTTCAATGGCCGCCCAATCCGACGTCGCGAGAAGCTTGGCAGGCGTGAGCCACGATCCACCCACGCACACGACATTGGGCAGCGAGAGGAAGTCCGGCGCGTTGGCCAGGCTGATACCGCCGGTGGGACAGAAGCGGATCTGCGGCAGGGGGCTGGCCCAGGCGCCGATCAACTTCGGGCCGCCGGCCGGCACGGCGGGAAAGAACTTCTGGAAGCGATACCCGCGCTCCAGCAAGGCCATGGCTTCGCTGGACGTGGCCGCGCCAGGCAGCAGCGGCAGCTCGTGGTCGTCGGCAGCATCGAGCAGGCGGGGCGAACTGCCGGGCGACACGGCAAACTTCGCGCCGGCCTTGAACGCGTTCTCGAGATCACGCGCGGTCAGCACGGTGCCCACGCCGACGAAGGCGCCTTCCACTTCCGCGGCGATCGCCCGCACGGCGTCGAGGGCCGCCGGCGTGCGCAGGGTGACTTCGATGGCGGGAACACCGCCGGCCACCAGCGCGCGCGCCATGCCGACGGCCTTTGAGGCGTCCTCGATGATGACCACCGGCACCACGGGTGCCAGGCGCAACGCGGATTCGACACTCTGTTGCTTCGCTTCGTTGCTCATCAGGTACTGCTCCGTTGAATCAGAAGACGCCGGCACCGAGGTCGGCCGTGACGGCGGACTGACGGAACATGGCGAAAAGTTCGCGACCCATGCCGGTGTGGTGCACCGCCAGGTCGATCTGTTCGGGGACGCGACGTTCCCACTCGTCCGCGGGCACCAGCACCTCGATGCTGCCGGCCAAGGCATCCAGCCGGACCAGGTCGCCCGTGCGGATGCGCGCGATGGGGCCACCGGCTTCCGCCTCGGGCGTGACGTGGATGGCCGCGGGCACGCGACCCGAGGCGCCGGACATGCGGCCGTCGGTCAGCAGGGCAACACGGTGGCCGCGATCCTGCAGAAGGCTGAGCGTGGGCGTCAGTTTGTGCAGCTCGGGCATGCCCCGGGCCCGCGGACCCTGGAAGCGCACCACGGCGATGAAATCGCGATCCAGCTCGCCGCGGTCGAACGCGGCTTTGACGTCGTCCTGTTCGTCGAACACGATGGCCGGCGCCTCGATCACCATGCGATCGTCCGGCACCGACGACACCTTGATGACACCGCGGCCGACGTTGCCCTTGAGCATGCGCAGGCCGCCGTCGTGACGGAACGGCTCCGCCATCGTGCGGAGCACGCCGCGGTTGCCGCTTTCCTTCGACACCGGCTTCCAGGTCAGCGTGTCGCCTTCCAGCACCGGCACCTGGCGGTAGGCGTCCAGGCCATGACCCATGATCGTGTTGACGTCGCCATGCAGCAGGCCGGCGTCCAGCAACTGGTCCATGAGGAAGGCCATGCCGCCGGCATCGTGGAAGTGGTTCACGTCGGCGTAGCCGTTCGGGTACACGCGCGCCATCAGGGGCACCACGGCGGACAGCGCGTCGAAGTCGTCCCAGCGCAGTTCCACGCCAGCCGCGCGCGCGATGGCCACGAGGTGGAGCAGGTGGTTGGTCGAACCGCCCGTGGCATGCAGGCCGATCACGCCGTTGACCACGGCGCGCTCGTCGACGATGCGGCCGATCGGCCGGTAGTCGTCGCCCAGGGTGTCGATCGCCAGCACGCGCGCCACCGTGGCGCGGGTCAGCGCGTCGCGCAGCGGGGTATCCGGTGCCTCGAAGCTGGCGCCCGGCAGGTGCAGGCCCATGATCTCCATCAGCATCTGGTTGGAGTTGGCGGTGCCGTAGAAGGTGCACGTGCCGGAGCCGTGGTACGAGCGGGCCTCGGCATCGAGCAGCTCGGCGCGCGTGGCCTTGCCGGCAGCGAACGCCTGGCGGACCTTGGATTTTTCTTCGTTGGGAATACCCGACGGCATCGGGCCCGACGGCACGAACGCGCTGGCCAGGTGACCGAAACTCAGCGCGCCGATCAGCATGCCCGGCACGATCTTGTCGCAGATGCCCAGGTACAGGGCGCCTTCGTACATGTCGTGCGACAGCGACACCGCGGTGGCCATGGCAATCAGGTCACGCGAGAACAGTGACAGCTCCATGCCCGGACGGCCCTGAGTCACGCCGTCGCACATGGCCGGCACGCCACCGGCCACCTGTGCCGTGGCGCCCAGCGTGCGCGCGGCCTGCCGGATCAGTTCGGGGTAGCGCTCATAGGGCTGGTGGGCCGAGAGCATGTCGTTGTACGAGGTGACGATCGCGATATTGGAGGCGTGGCCGTTGCGCAATGCGTCCTTGTCGTTCTCGCCGCAGGCGGCGAAACCGTGGGCAAGGTTGCCGCAGGACAGATGGTGGCGCTTCGCGCCCTTGCCGCGCGCGGCGTCGATCCTGGCCAGGTAGGCCGCGCGCGATGCACGGCTGCGCTCGACGATGCGCTGCGTCACCTCGGCGACGATGGGATGGATGGTCATGGCATGTGTCCGGAGCGGCGAGGTGCCGCGCGGCTACCGCGCGGCGGTGAACGATTGGTCAGGCGGCCCAGTAGATGTCCACGGGGACGCGATCCTGCGTGAGCACCGCGGCGATCGGCAGGTCTGCGCCTGCCTCGGCCTGGGCCAGCACGTCCTTCTTGTCGGCACCTTCGATGTGCAGGTAGAGCGTGCGCGTATCGAGCAGGCGCGGCAGGCTGAGGGTGATGCGCGGTTCGCCCGCGCCCTCGGCACGCATGGACAGCACGCTTCGCGTGCCCTGCAGGTCGAGTGCTTCGGCCAGGTGGTCGCCACCGGGGAAGAACGAGGCCGTATGGCCGTCCGGACCCATGCCGAGCACGACCACGTCGAACGGCTTGCCGAGTGCATCGACGCGCTCGCCCACAGCATCCAGCGCGGCGTCCACGTCGTCGGCGTGCGCGGTGTCGAACAACGGCAGGAACGCCGCCACGTGGGCCTCGTGCCGGATCAGGTGATCCTTGACCAGGGCGGCGTTGGAGCGCTCGTTGTCCTCACCGACCCAGCGCTCGTCGACGAGCGTGATGGTGACCTTCGACCAGTCGATCTCCTGCTGGGCGAGTACGGCGAACATCTGCTTCGGCGTGCTGCCGCCGGACACGGCGAGGCTGGCCTTGCCGCGCGCCTTGACGGCGGCGTCCAGCTTGCCGGCGATGTCCCGGGCCAGCTGGTCGGCAAGGGTGAGCTTGTCGGCGAAATCGTGCTTGTGGATCGTGGCGTTCATGCTGCGTCCTCGGCCCAGGTGCGGCCATCGCGTTCGATGAGCGCCACGGCGGCGCTCGGACCCCAGGTACCCGCGGTATACGGCTTCGGCGTGTCACCGCCGGATTCCCACGCGTCGAGAATGGGACCCGCCCAGTTCCATGCCGCTTCCACTTCGTCGCGGCGCATGAACAGGGTGGGGTTTCCACGCACGACATCGAGGATCAGCCGTTCGTAGGCGTCGGGCTGCTGCACGCCGAACGCCGCCGCGAAGCTCATGTCGAGCGGCACGTGGCGCAGGCGCAGGCCACCCGGACCCGGATGTTTGATGGTAAGCCACAGCTTGACGCCTTCGTCCGGCTGCAGGCGCAGCGTCAGGCGGTTGGGCAGCAGTGCACCGTTGGTGGGATCGAAGATGGAATGCGGCAACGCACGGAACGTCACCACGATCTCCGAGACCCGGCTGGGCAGGCGCTTGCCGGTGCGCAGGTAGAACGGCACACCCGCCCAGCGCCAGTTGCCGATCTCCGCCTTGAGGGCGACGAAGGTCTCGGTGCGCGACTGGTCGCTACCCAATTCGTCGAGGTAACCCCGCACGCCCTGGCCTTCGGCCGCACCGGCGCGGTACTGCCCGCGTACCGTCAGCTGGGCGGCGTTACTGGCGTCGATAGGGCGCAGCGACCGCAGCACCTTGAGTTTCTCGTCGCGCACGGCGTCCGGCGCCAGCGACGACGGCGGCTCCATGGCGAGCATGCAGACCAGCTGCAGGATGTGGTTCTGGACCATGTCGCGCAGGGCGCCGGCGCGGTCGTAGTAACCCGCGCGATGGCCGACACCGACCGTCTCGGCGACGGTGATCTGCACGTGGTCGATGTGCTGGGCGTTCCACAGCGGCTCGAACAGGGCGTTGCCGAAGCGCAGCGCCAGCAGGTTCTGCACCGTTTCCTTGCCCAGGTAATGGTCGATCCGGTAGGTCTGCGATTCGTTGAAGACGCGGGCCACGGCATCGTTGATGGCGTTGGCGCTTTCCAGGTCGCGCCCGATGGGTTTTTCCAGCACCACGCGCGAGCGGGCGCCGTTGAGGCCCAGGGCGCCGAGGCGCTGGCAGATGTCGGTGAAGATGTCCGGCGCGGTCGACAGGTAGAACACGCGGATGTGGTTGGGCTGCACCTGCATCAGGGCAGAAAAGTCGTCCCAGCCTTCTTCCTTGCGTGCATCCAGCGAGAGATAGCCCACCATGGCGATGAACGCCTCGAGCTGGGCGGGGGCGACATGGGTAACGCCCTGCTCGACCGAACCGCGCACCAGGTCGCGGTAGCCGGCATCGTCCAGGCCTTCGCGGGCGACGCCGAGGATGCGGCTGCCGGGCTGGATCTGACCATCCACGAAACGCTGGTACATCGCAGGCAGGAGCTTGCGCACGGCCAGGTCGCCGGTGCCGCCGAAGATGACGAGGTCGAAGGGTTCGATCGGGAGGAGTTGGGCGCTCACGACAGTGGCCTTTGCAAAACGGAAGGGTGCCGGAGGATCGTACCAGTGACATACCAGGACGTACCAGCCCCGTACCAATCGGCGCGACATTTCGCCTCGGACGAGGGTCGCACAGGTGGCGCAAACGTTTACGCTCCTCATTTGGATCGTGCAAACAGGCGTTTGAATCCAAAGGGTTTGTGAGATGTGCGAATGAGCCTTGCCGCAGTGGTTGTGGATTGGTATCTTCCCGGCATGGAAACCGCCCTCGTCGCCGAGTACCAGCGCCTGCAGCACGATCCGGCCTCCCGGCAGCCGCTGGCGTACATGCGCCTGCGCCGGGCCATCCGCACGGTGATCGAGAACGGCGAGGTGCAGGTCGGCCACGCGCTGCCCAGCGAACGCGACCTGGCCCGGGCCCTCACCCTCTCCCGGGTCACGGTGCGCAAGGCCATCGGCGGACTGGTCGAAGATGGCCTGCTCACCCAGCGCCACGGCGCCGGCACATTCGTCTCCGAGCGCATCGTCAAGCCACTGTCGCGGATGACCAGTTTCACCGAGGATCTCCGCGCCCGCGGGCTCAACCCGCGCTCGGAGTTCTTCGAGCGGGCCATCGGCGAGGTCACCCCCGAGGAAGCCATGGCGATGAACCTCTCGCCCGGCACCCAGGTGGTGCGCCTTCACCGCCTGCGCTACGCCGGCGACGAGCCCCTGGCGATCGAGCGCAGCGCCGTGCCGCTCAGCCTGCTGCCCGACCCCAGCCTGGTCGAGGATTCCCTCTACGAAGCGCTCGATACGCTGGGCAACCGCCCGCGACGCGCGCTGCAACGCCTGCGCGCGGTGGTGCTGGGCCCGGCCCAGACCCGGCTGCTCCGGCTCGGTGCCGGCAGCGCCGGCCTGAACATCGAGCGGCGCAGTTTCCTCGACGACGGCCGCATCGTCGAATTCACCTGTTCCTGGTATCGCGGGGACATCTACGACTTCGTCGCCGAACTGCAAAGCGACTGACGGGCACACCATCGATATGACCACCCAGCCGCAAGACACCCTGATGTACCGCGAAGCGCACGAGACGGCCGAGGTGGTCGAACGGCAGCTCGCGCTGAACGAAGGCGTGATCGGCGCCCTTGCCGACCGGCTTCGCGCCCAGCCCCCGCGTATGGTCATCACCTGCGCCCGTGGCAGTTCCGACCACGCGGCCATGTACGCCAAGTACGTGTTCGAAACCCAGCTGGGCGTGGTCACCGCGTCGGCCTCACCATCGGTCACCTCCATCTACCACGCGGCACAGCGCCTCGACGGCGCGCTGTACCTCGCCGTCTCGCAGTCGGGCAAGAGCCCCGACCTGGTGCGCAACGCGGAGGCCGCGAAGAAGGCCGGCGCCTATGTGGTCGCCCTGGTCAACGTGGTGGATTCCCCGCTGGCCGACGTGGCCGACGTGGTCGTGCCGCTGCACGCGGGCCCGGAAACCAGCGTCGCCGCGACCAAGAGCTACCTGGGCGCGCTGTTCGCGATCCTGCACATCGCCGCCCGCTGGAGCGGCCGCGCCGAGATCGGCGACGCCCTCACCGCGCTGCCCGCGCAGCTTCGCCAGGGCTGGGACGCGGACTGGTCCGCGCTTACCGAGGGCCTGGTCGATGCGCACAACCTGTTCGTGGTCGGCCGCGGTTTCGGCTTTGCCGGGGCGCTGGAAGCCGCGCTGAAGTTCAAGGAAACCTGCAACCTGCACGCCGAGGCGTTCAGCGCGGCCGAGGTGAAGCACGGCCCGATGGCCCTGGTCGGCCCGCATTTCCCCGTGCTGTTCTTCGCCCAGAACGACGATACGCTGCCCGGGGTGCTGGAGATCGCGGCGGAGTTCCGCAAGCGCGGCGCCAATGTGTGGATCGCCGCACCCGGCGCCACGGGCGAGGGTGTGCTGCCCCTGGTCGCCACCGCGCCCATCGCCGCACCGCTGATCACCGTGCAGAGCTTCTACCGCGCCACGGCCGCGCTGGCACTGGCACGCGGTTTCAACCCCGACGTGCCGCCGCACCTCAACAAGGTCACCGAGACCGTCTGACCTCTCGCCCCACGTATAGGAATTGCCATGACCATCGCCCTCGTCAACGGCCGTGTGCTGACCGATAACGGCTTCCAGGGTGGCTTTGCCGTGCTGGTCGACGGCGGCACCATCACCGGGCTGGCCTTGCCGTCCGATCCCCGCGTGCGCGCCGCCGAGCGTCACGACCTCGGTGGCCGCACGCTGCTGCCCGGTTTCATCGATTGCCAGGTCAACGGCGGCGGCGGCGTGCTGTTCAATGACGTGCCCACCGTCGACACCATCCGTCGCATCGGGCAGGCGCACGCGAAGTTCGGCACCACCGGCTTCCTGCCTACCCTGATCAGCGACGATGCCGCGGTGATGGCGAAGGCCATCGATGCGGTGAACGACGCGGTGGCCCAGGGCGTTCCGGGCGTGCTCGGCATCCACCTCGAAGGCCCGTTCATCGCGCCCGAGCGCAAGGGCGTGCACGATCCGGCCAAGTTCCGTATCGCCGACGCCGACGACGTAGCCATGGTCGCCCGGCGGCACGGCGGCGTCACGCTGCTCACGCTGGCGCCCGAGCGCGCCTCGGCGGCGGTGCTGCAACAGCTGGTCGCCCACGGCGTGATCGTGGCGGCCGGCCATACGGCCGCCGACTACGACACCACCCGCCAGGCCCTGGCGACCGGCGTGCGTGGCTTCACGCACCTGTTCAACGCCATGACGCCGTTCACCAGCCGCGAGCCCGGCGTGGTCGGCGCCGCGCTGGAAGACGCCGCCAGCTGGTGCGGCCTGATCGTCGACGGCCACCACGTGCACCCGAGTTCGCTGCGTGTCGCCATCGCGGCCAAGGCGCCGCAGAAGATGATGCTGGTCACCGACGCCATGCCACCCGTGGGGTCGGACGATCCGAACTTCGTCCTGAAGGGCGAGACGATCACCGTCCGCGACGGCGTCTGCCAGACGGCCGACGGCACGCTGGCCGGCTCCGCGCTGGACATGGCCACCGCCGTGCGCAACACGGTGGAGATGGTCGGCGTGGCCTATGACGAGGCGGCCCGCATGGCCTCCACCTATCCGGCCGCCTTCCTCGGACTGGAAGCCACCCACGGCCACATCGCGGCGGGCTATCGCGCCGACTTCGTGGTGATGGACGACGATCACACGGTGGCCGAAACCTGGATCGGCGGCGAGCGCGTCTACGCCGCCTGATCCGTCGCCCCCGCACTGGCTCGCTTCCGCGCGGGCCAGGCGTTAACATTGCGTTGTTCGGGTGTCCCCGCCGGCCTGAAGCGGGCGGGGATGAAACGGGAAGCCGGTGCGCCACACATGTGGCAAGGCCGGCACTGCCCCCGCAACGGTAAGCGTGAGGAGCCGCCCAGAACGGCTCCATCCACCGGCCACAGCCACTGCGCAAGCGGGAAGGCGCCGGTGCGATGCCTTCGGGCCAGCGCGAGTCCGGAGACCGGCCCGATCGGCGAATCCTGCGCTTTTAAGCGCGGGCGCCGTCCCGTTATCGGCGATTCGCGGAGGGCGAATCCGGACAGTCATCCGGGTGTTGCCCGTGGTGCCGTTCGTCATTGTGTCCTCCCGCGCGCCTGTTGAGGCTACGCATTGCCGCACCAGCGGCGGAGGAAACCCGTTCCATGAAGAAGACCCTGCTCGCGACGGCCCTGCTGTCGACGATCGTCGCTGCCCACGCGGCCGACGCACCCAACAGCACCCTCGACCCGGTGGTGGTCACCGCCAACCGCGCGCCCACCCCGCTCGACGAAGTGCTGGCCCCGGTCACCGTCATCAGCCGCGAGGACATCGAGCGCCTGCAGCCCCGCAACGTGCAGGACCTGCTGGCCGGCCTGCCCGGCGTGACCATGACCAACACCGGCGGCCTGGGCCAGCAGACCTCGCTCTTCATGCGCGGCAGCAACTCGGCACACACGCTGGTGCTGGTGGACGGCGTGCGCGTGGGCACCGTGGGTGCCGGCCTGCCCGCCTACGAGCAGCTGCCGGTCGAGCAGATCGACCATATCGAGGTGGTCCGCGGCCCGCGCTCCAGCCTGTACGGCTCGGATGCCATCGGCGGCGTCATCCAGATCTTCACCCGTCGCGGCCAGGCCGGCGAAGCGCCCACGCCCAGCCTGTCGATCGGCGGCGGCAGCCACGGCTACACCGCCGGGCAGGTGGGTCTCTCGGGCGGCACCACGCATGGCTGGTACAACGCCAGCCTGGGCGGCCAGTACACCGCCGGGATCAACGCCTGCCGCGTTGGTGCGGCCGACGCGTTCAAGGGCTGCTTCACCGACGAGCCGGACCACGACGCCTACCGCACCTACAACGGCGCGCTCTCGGGCGGCTACCGCTGGGACAACGGCACCGAACTCACCGGCAGCTGGCTGCGCAGCAAGGGCGACATCGAATACGACGGCGATTTCCAGAACCTGACCCGGCGCTCGCAGCAGGTGGCCGGCGCCAAGCTGGCGTTCGACGTGATGTCGGCCTGGCGCATGTCGGTCAGCCTGGGCCAGAACCAGGACCGCGCGGACAATTACCTCAACGGTACACAGAAGAAGTACTACGACGGCCTCGGCAACCTCGTCACCGGCGCCGACAAGGTGCGCACGGGTTACCTGTACTCCAAGCGCAACCAGGCCTCCTGGCAGAACGACATCACGCTGGCCGCCGGGCAGACGCTCACCGCCGGCGTCGATTACCAGCAGGAAAAGCTCGACAGCGACACGCCGTACCTGAAGGACACCCGCAACAACACCGGTGTGTTCGCGCTGTACCAGGGCGTGTTCGGCCCGCACGAGATCCAGCTGTCCGCGCGCCACGACCACAACACGCAGTTCGGCAACCACACCACCGGCTCGGCCGCCTATGGCTACCGCTTCGACGACGGCATGAAGATCACGGCCTCGTACGGGACCGCCTTCCATGCGCCGACCTTCAACGACGTGTACTACCCGTATGGGTTTACCGGGCAGCCCGCACCGGAACTCAAGCCGGAGACGTCGCGCACGGCGGAGATCGGGCTGTCCAGCCGTCCCGGCATCTGGACCTGGGCGGTCAATGCCTACCAGACGCATGTCGACGACCTGATCGGCTTCGACCCCCTATTCGTGCCGATCAACGTGAGCAAGGCGCGCTTGCGCGGCGTCGAAGGCCAGGTGGGTGCCGACCTGGATGGCTGGCACGTGCGTGGCTACCTGACGCTGCAGCAGCCGCTGGACCTCGACAGCGGTACGGAGAAGCACAACCTGCTGCCGCGCCGCCCCCGTCGTACCGGCCGGGTAGACCTGGACAAGGACCTGGGTGCGTTCACGCTCGGCGGCTCGGTCTACGCTTCGGGCTACAGCTACGACGACGCGCTCAACAACACCCGCCTCGGCGGCTACACGACAGCCGACGTGCGCGCCACCTGGCACCTGGACGATGCCTGGAGCGTGCAGGGCCGCGTCGCGAACGTTGCCGATAAACGCTACGAAACGGCGGCGTACTACAACCAGCTGGGCCGCACGTATTACCTGACCCTGCGCTTCTCGCCCCTGCGCTGATCCGGCCCGCCGGCGGCTCCCGCCGGCAAACGGGGTACCCCTGCCTTCCGGCAGGGGCCCCACTAAAGGCACACGCCACGAAACCGTGGGAACGTCATAAAGTCTGTGGGCGCGGGTATGCTTCCCGCGATCACAGGAAGTGTCGTGAACGTTTTTGCACCTTTCATCCGCCGACCGATCGGAACCTCGCTGCTCGCGGCGGGGCTGGTGCTGTGCGGCTCCATCGCCTACATGCTGCTGGGCGTGGCGGCGCTGCCGTCCATCGAAGTGCCTGCCGTGTTCATCCAGGCCCAGATGCCCGGTGCCAATGCGCAGACCGTGGCCTCGACCATCGTCGCCCCGCTGGAGCGCCACCTCGGCCAGATCCCGGGCGTGGACCAGATGTACTCGAACAGCTCGGAGGGCAGCGGCTTCGTGCGGCTGCGCTTCACCCTGGCGCGCTCCACCGATGCGGCCGCCCGTGACGTGCAGGCCGCGATCAACGCGGCCGCCGCCGACCTGCCGGCCGGCATGCCGACGCCGCCGCAGTACTTCAAGTTCGACACCGGCCAGATCCCCGTCCTGCTGGTGACCTTCACCTCGAAGACGCTGCCGCCGGACAAGCTCTACGACGTGGTGGACACGCTCATCCGCCCGGCCGTGGCGCAGATCGACGGCGTGTCACGCGTGCAGGTGTTCGGTGGCACACCGCACGCGGTGCGCGTGGAACTGGATACGCGCGCACTGTCGTCGAAGGGGCTGACCGCCAACGACGTCTCCAATGCGCTCAGTGCCGCCAACGTCACCTCGCCGCAGGGCGTCCTCTCGGATGGCCACAGCCAGATGACGGTGACGGCCACCGACAGCCTGCGCGACGCGAAGGACTTCGGCAAGATACTGATCGCCGTGCGCGACAACGTGCCGGTGCGCCTTTCGGATATCGCCCGGGTCTACAACGGGCAGCAGGACCAGTACCAGGCCGCGTGGTTCCAGGGCGAGCGCGCGGTCACCATGCAGATGAGCAAGCGGCCGGAGGCGAACTCCATCGCCACCGCGGACGCGATCCGAGCGGCGCTGCCCCGGTTCCGCTCGCTGCTACCGGCGGATGCGAAGGTCACCCCCATCTTCGACCTGACCCAGACCACCCAGTCGGCGCTGCACGAGGTGAAGGTGGCGCTGCTGATCAGCATCGTCATGGTGTTTCTGGTGATGATGGTGTTCCTGCGCCGGCTCGGCCCCACGCTCATCGCCACGCTGAGCGTGCCGTTGTCGCTGGCGGGCGCCTTCGTGGTGATGTGGACGCTCGGCTATACGCTCAACACCATGTCGCTGATGGCGCTGGTGCTGTGCATCGGCTTCGTCGTGGACGATGCGATCGTGGTCATCGAAAACATCGTGCGGCACATGGAGAACGGATCCAAGCCGATGCCTGCCTCGCTGGATGGCGTCCGCGAGATCGGCTTCACCGTCATGTCGATCACCCTGTCGCTGGTGGCCGTGTTCGCGCCCCTGCTGTTCGGCAACAGCCTCATCACCAAGCTGCTGCGCGAGTTCTCGGTGACGCTGGCCGCCGCGGTACTGATCTCTGCCATCGTATCGCTCACGCTGACACCGGCCCTGTGTGCCCGCTATCTCAAGCACGATGCGCCCGGGCGTCAGCCCGGTCGGATGGAACGCGCGCTGGAGCGCTTCGATCGCGGGTTCCTGCACTTTTACTCGCGTGGCCTGGACTGGGCCATGCGGCACCGGCGGGTGATGCGCTGGCAGCCGCTGATCCTGCTCGTCGCGACGTTCGGGCTTGGCTTCGCCGTGGTGAAGACCGCCGGCGGCAACTTCATGCCGGACGAGGACACCGGCATGCTCCAGGCCGAGGTCACCGCGGACGCGAACATATCCCCGACGGAGATGTCGCGCCGGCTCAAGCGGGTCGGCGAGATGATGCAGAGCGATCCCGCCGTGGCGGACGTGACCACGATCCTGGGCAGCGGCAACGACGGCGCCGCGGTGGGCAACAACGGCACGATGTTCATCGATCTCAAGCCCAAGGGTAGCGGCGCCGGGCAGCGCCACGAGTCGATGAAGGAGTTCCTGGATCGCAAGGGCAAGGAGTACGACAAGCTGTCCGATGTCCAGGTGTTCATGAACCCGATGCAGTTTCTGGGCGGCAACGGCGGCAACAGCAATCGCGGGCAGTATTCCTTCCAGCTGGTCAGTACCGGCGGCGAGCCGCTGCAACCCTGGACGCTGAAGCTGGTGCGGCAGATGCGGGCCATGCCGGAGTTCCGCGACGTCGGCAGCGACTTCGATATCGTCGGCAAGCAGCAGATGCTCTCCGTGGACCGCAATGCGGCCGGCCGGCTCAACGTCGGCATGGGTATGGTCGATTCGGCCCTGTACAACGCCTTCGGCCAGCGCCAGGTATCGATCATCTACTCCGACGTCAACCAGTACTGGGTGGTGCTTACCGCCGCGGCAGCGCAGGAGTTGAGCCCGGACACGCTGCTCAACACCTACGTGAAAAACACCGTCGGCAAGATGATTCCGCTCTCGGCCGTGGCCACCATCAAGCCGGTGGCGACGCCCAGCGCGATTACGCACCAGAACCAGCTCGAATCGGCCGACATTACGTACAACCTCGCGCCGAAGATCACGCCCGACAAGGGCAATGCCCTGGCCGAAGAAGCCGTACGCCGGATCGGCCTGCCGGCGGGCGTGCGCATGGACGTCACAGGCACCAACCAGCGCATGCGCGATGCGCAGTCCAACGGCATGGTGCTGCTCATCGGCGCCATCCTCGCCGTGTACATCGTGCTGGGCATCCTCTATGAAAGCCTGGGTCATCCGCTGACGATCATCTCCACGCTGCCCGCGGCCGGCGCAGGCGCCTTCCTGGCGATGCTGGTCACGCAGACCCAGCTCACGCTGATGGCGATCATCGCCGTGCTGCTGCTTATCGGCATCGTGAAGAAAAACGCGATCCTGATGGTCGACTTCGCCCTGGTCGCCGAACGCGAGCACGGCATGTCTCCCGTGGAGGCCATCCGCCAGGCCGCGCTGGTGCGCTTCCGCCCGATCACGATGACCACGCTGGTCGCCATGGGCGCGGCACTGCCGCTGGCCATCGGCTTCGGCGTGGGCTCGGAGATGCGTCGCCCCCTGGGCATCGCCATCGTCGGCGGCCTGCTGGTCTCGCAGATGCTGACGCTGCTGAGCACGCCCGCCATCTACCTGTGGAACCACGACCGCAAGGAGCGTAAGGCCACGCGGATACATCGCCGCATGCTCAAGCGCCGCTACAAACGCTGGAAACGCCTTCGTAAAAAATAGGCGCATGTAGGAGCGAACGATGTTCGCGAACCCAAGACGCGCATGCTGCGAATGAAGCCATGCACCAACCCATGCCGGCGTTTCCGTGCGCAAAACAAAGTGCTCTTGCGCTTTGTTCGCCTTCCAACGTCAGAGCCGCTTCGTCGGGGCCACGGAAACGCCGACAGGATGGTTTGCATGGTTTCAGTCGCGGTAGATACCGTGACGGTTCGCGGACATCGTCCGCTCCTACCCCGCACCGCGGCAAATCCATCCGCACCGCATGTAGGAGCGCACGATGTTCGCGATACATCGTCGCGATACGTCGGCAAGCTACATCGTCGCAGTCAGACCGCCGCATCCCCCGCAGGCAACATCGCCGCGCGCTTCCAGCTCCCGCGGCGGTAATACACCGCCGTGATGCCGAGCGACACCAGCGAACCCACGGGGAAGCTCCACCAGATGGCGTCGGCTCCCCAATACGGTTCGAGGAGCGCGGCGAACGGATAGCGGACCACCCACATCGCGATGACCAGCACCACCAGCGGCAGCATCACCGCGCCGGTGGCGCGCACCACGCCGAACATCACGAAGGTGACGCCGAACAGCAGGAACGACCAGACCACGATATGGTTGAGGTGCTGTGCGATGCCGATGGCGGAACTGTCCTCACCCAGGAACAGCGCCAGTGCCGCCCGGTTGAACAGATAGATCACCAGCACCAGCGTGCCGGTGAGCAGGAAGTTGGTGAGGATGCCGGCACGGCCGATGCCGGCGACGCGATCCCAGCGCCGCGCCCCTACGTTCTGCGCCACCATCGACGACACCGCCGAGCCGATCGCCAGCGCGGGCATCTGGATGTAGGTCCACAACTGCGCGGCCGCGCCGTACGCGGCCGTGGTCTGCGAGCCATGCCGGTTGACCAGCGACATCATGATGATGGCCGACGAGGAGATGACGATCATCTGCGCACCCATCGGCAGGCCCTTGAGCAGCAGCTGCCTGAGCAGCACGGGGCGGGGCAGCAACAGGTGCAGTTCGTGGCGACCGATGCACAGGAAATGGCGGCGCCGGTACAGCCAGCCGACCAGTGCCAGCAGCGAGACCACCTGCGCGATCAGCGTGGCCACCGCCGAGCCGGCGATGCCCATGGCGGGCACCGGGCCCAGGCCGAAGATGAAGAGCGGATTGAGCGCGACGTCGAGCACCACGGACAACAGCATGAAGGCGAAGGGCGTACGTGAGTCGCCTGCGCCGCGCAGCGTCATCATGAGGAAGGTGTAGAGGTACATCGCCGGCAGGGCGACGAAGATGATGCGCAGATAGGCCGTGGCATACGGCAACGCATCGTGCGGCGTACCCATGGCGCCCAGCATGATCGGCGTGGCGACGAATCCGCCCAGCGCGACCAGCAGCGACATCACGACGAAGAAACCGAGCCCCGTACCGACCACGCGCCGCGCCTCGGGCACGTCGTTCGCGCCCAGCGTCTGGCCGACCATGATCGTGGTGGCCATGCCTACGCCGAAGACCACGCCCAGCAGGAAGAACAGGATCAGGTTGGCGTTGGACGTGGCCGCGAATGCGGACTCGCCGAGGAAATGGCCGATCCATACCGCGTTCACCGACGCATTGAGCGACTGCAGCACGTTGGCGCCCAGGATGGGCAGGGAGAACCGTAACAGAGTGCCGACGATCGGACCCTCGGTCAGCGTGCCACGTGGCGGGCTCATGCCTCGTCGCCGGTGGATGCGCCACGGGCGCCATCCGCACCCGAAGCCTCGCGGCTGGCCTGCTCGACCAGCCGGCGCAGGGCCATGGATGCGCCGCCGGCTTGCCCGGCCAGCCACTCCCAGTGGCGAGGCAGCAGGGTGACCTCACGGGCGACCACGCCCAGCTTCGGACGACCCGGCCCGCGCCTGGGCGGCACCGCTGCATGGTGGGTGGGCATGGCGACGGCCGGCTGGGAAGGAGCGCGCAGTTTTACCCGGAGCAAACCATGCGTCAATGGCCGCCGGGCGAGCCGGTGGCAACCAGCGCGGATCGATCCTCGATGGCGCCGTTGCCATGGAAGCTGGCTTCGAGCGCCTCGATCGGAACCGGCCGGGCGAACAGGTAACCCTGCATCGCAACGCATCCTTCGCCCAGAAGCCAGCGCCGCTGGCTTTCGGTTTCCACGCCTTCCGCGACCACCTCCAGGTTGAGGCTGCGCGCCAGGAAGATGATGGATCGGCAGATCGACGCGTCGACATCGTCGTCGAGCAGGCTGGTGGTGAAATGACGATCGACCTTGATCTTGTCCAGCGGCAGCCGCGAGAGGTAGGTCAGGTTGGAGTAGCCGGTGCCGAAGTCGTCCAGCGAGATGCTCACGCCCATGGCGCGCAGCTCGTGCAGGGTGCGGATGGCGCGCTCGGGCTCCTGCATGAAGGCGCTTTCGGTCAGTTCCAGCTCGAGCGAGGAAGCACTGGCTCCGGTCTCTGCCAGCGCCATGCGGACCTCCGCGACCAGGTCGGTGTGTACCAGCTGTTGGGCGGAGACGTTCACCGCGATGCGGCACCCGGGACCCAGGCGCTCGAACACCAGTCGCTGCTGGCGGCAGGCCTCGCGCAGCACCCACTGGCCGATCTGCACGATGGCGCCGGTCTCTTCCAGCAGCGGCACGAGTTTGTCGTTGCCGGCCAGATCCGCCGGTGCGGAAGGCCAGCGCAACAGCGCTTCCACGCCGATCACCCGGCCATCGTCGCCCGAGTGCTGCGTTTGCCAGGCCAGCGACAGCTCGTTGTCCAGGTTGACGCCGGACAGCCGGGTGAGCACGGTGAGACGGGCCATGGCGGTGGCGTGCATGTCCGCCGCGTAGCGCTTCCACGTGTGCCGGCCCGAGCGTTTGGCCACGTACATGGCCGTGTCGGCGTTGCGGATCAACGTATCGGCGTCGGCGCCGTCACGGGTGGCAAAGGCCACGCCCATGCTGCATTTCAGGCGCTGCATGGTGCCGCCCACGGTCAGCGGCTCCTCGATGGCGCGCTGGATACGCGGGAGCACTTCCATGGCCGTGGCCGGATGGCTGGTAAAGGGCAACATCGCCACGAACTCGTCGCCGCCGAAACGGCCCACATGGCCCAGGCCATCCAGCGCATCGCCCAGGCGCAGGGTGACGTCGCGCAGCACCTGGTCGCCCAGCGCATGGCCGAGCGCGTCGTTGATGACCTTGAAGTGGTCCAGGTCGATGAACAGCACCATCAGGCCCGAACCCTCGCGCACGCTCTCGGTCACCAGATCGTCGAGTTTCTCGCGCAGGGCGCGCCGGTTGGGCAGCCCGGTCAGTTCGTCGTGCGTGGCCTGGTAGTTGAGGCGCTCTTCGTAACGGCGCTGCTCGGTGACGTCGCGCATGATCACCAGCGTGCCGTCGCCCTTGGTGTCTCGGTAATCGGACAGGGCCAGCTCGGCCTCGAACGGCATGCCGTGGTCGGGATTGAGCCACGCGATGAGGTTGGCGCCATCGGGCGACCCGGCACGCAGCACCGCCAGCGCGTCGTCGTCCATGAAGCCGTCCACGCGGCGGCCGACCAGCGTCTCGCCACTGCTGCCCAGGCGTTCTTCCGCGCGCGGGTTGGCATACTCGATGCCGTCGCCACGCACGATGGCCAGCGGCAGCGGCACGCGGGCCAGCAACTGACGGTAGGCGGCGGCGCTGGCGGCGAGGTCGCGATCGGTGTCCTCCAGCCGGCGGCGCGTTTCGTGGAGTACGGTGACCTCGGCGATCGTACCGGCCAGGACGGGCCGGCCTTCTTCGTCGGTGATGCGCGAGGCGCGCAGGGCGACGCGTACCTCCCGGCCATCCACGCGGCACAGCCGGTGCTCGAACTCGAGCGGGCCGTCCTCGCTGGCGAAGCGGTCCACCCACGCGACGATACCGGCCTGGTCGTCGGGGTGGACCAGCTTGTAGTACGTGCCACGACGTACCACGACACGCTCGGGCGGGTGGCCGGTGATTTCGTGGACCTGGCCGGACCAGACGATCTCGCCGGAGGTCAGGTCGGCTTCCCACAAGCCGATGTGGCCGGTTCGCTGCACGTCACCGAGGTGCCGCGCCGTGCGCGACAGCGCGTCGAACAGCCGCGACTGCTTCCGGTAGGCCCGGTCGAACGCGGTGGCGAAGAGGTGGATGAGCAGCACCAGGGCCAGCGTGGCCAGCAGGGTCTGCCGGGCCTGCGTCCACCAGTCCGCCAGCACCGCCGAGCGATCGACCGAGGAACGGGCCACGAACGGGTAGGCAGCCGAGGCGGCCCAGGCCGCGATGCGCTCGCGGTCCTGGACGAGGCCCGTGCTGCCGGGCGCCACGATACCCGACGTCCACGCCCGAACCCGCCCGTCGCCATTGCTGGTGAACACACGGCCGGACGGCGAGAAGATCGTCATCTCCGCCGTGTTGCCCAGCATGGTGAGGCGCATCGCGTCACGCATGCGCTCCGCGCGGATCACCGTACCGAAGGCGGCCGGCTCCGTCACACGTGAGTCGACCAGGACGCGCAAGGCGGACCCGGACTCTTCCGTCTCACCGATGGCCACCCGGACACTGGCGCCCAGGGCCATCCGCCGCGGGGCGACCAGCATCGGTGCCCAGTCGTGGACCGGCGTGTGCGTGGCGGCGATGACCGTGCCACGCGCGTCGAGAGCCAGGAGATTCGGCAGTTCCGGGTGTCGTGCCTGTACCTCGGCGAGGTGGGTGCGCAGCTCCGAAAGATCGGAGCGATGGACCTCGTCACGCAACGCCAGGAGGGGACCCAGGCTGGCATCCACCTGTTGGTCGAGCAACCTGACCAGGTTACTGGCCGACGCAGCGACCTGACGCTGGCTGGTCGCCAGCAAGCGCGCGTATTCCTGCATCTGCAGGCCCGCGACCAACGCGACGATGCCGAGCGACAGCACGACACAGACGGCCCAGATGGCCAGACGGATGGTATGGGCGCGGGTCTTCGTCGCCCCCTTTGCCGTCGCGGTCGCCACCGTGTTGCCGCCTCCTCGGGTCGTGGTCCTGGCCCGCCCTGCGAAGCCTCGTCGTCCTGTAACGGCAAGGAGGGACGAGGCTTGAACGAGAAAGATTTCGCCTCCCCCCTTTTTTCACGCCCACTCAACACTATTTACCGAACCATTCGGTTCATAAAAACGTCCCAGCACAAGGACCCTCCCTCGCCATGCGTTCTTCCCGCCTTGCCCTCGGCGCTCTCGCCGCGCTATCCCTTGCCGCGGTGTCCGTCCCCGCGGCTGCCGAAACCCATGTCGAGCTGCAGGGTGGCCGCAGCTACATGGACAGTTACGGCACCAATGTCTTCTTCATCGAGTCGGTGTTCGACGCCCGCCCGATGGGTGGCAGCCGCTTCACCTGGTCGCCGGACGTGTCCATCGGCTACGTGAAGGGTCGCGACATCGGTCGCTACGAACAGTCCCGTCCCGGCGTCACCAATAATGTCTGGGTAGGCGCCGCCGGTGCGCGCCTCCATTACGGCAGCGAGGGTGACTGGTATCGCCCGTTCTTCTTCAGCTTCCAGGTCGCCGGCACGGCGGGCGGGCGCACGCAGGCGCTGTCCAGCGGCTACGAGTTCGTCAGCACCCTGGGCTGGCAGTACAAGAACATCAGCTTCCAGATCCGCCATATCTCCAACGGCAGTTTCCAGGAGCCGAACCGCGGCGAGACCATGGGGCTGGTGGGTATCGGGTTCGATATCTGAGTTTTTCGCGTTGGGGGGTAGGCTCGCCTTCGGCATCGCGTTTGGCCTTGGGCTGTGGAGCAAGAGCCGGCGGGTGCCACCCTCGGGGCCACGCCTGCGGCGACCCGCGAAGGAAGGGCCGCTCCGCGGCCGTTTATTGATTGCCCTTCGGGCCCGGGTCGGGCTTCGAACGGGGGTTTCCGATTCGACCTCCTGTCTCAGCGGAAACGGCCGGCCGTCCTGGCCGGCCCCCTGACGGGCCTTTTCCGTTCGAAGCCCTCGCCTGCGGCTACCGGCCCCGAGGGTGGTACCCGCCGGCTCTTCCTGACACTGAGGTTGCGTGTGAGGCGAGCGAAGAGCTCGGTTTCGCTTCGTGGCTGGGAACGCTCGCTTGCCTGGTTTGCATGGCATCGGTCGCCTTAGGTATGTCGAGGGTTCGCGCACATGCGTGCGCTCCTACTCAGCCAGAAGATCACGCATTCAACGACCTACCCTACCCCTGGGGTAGGAGCGCACGATGTGCGCGAAAAGCCAACGAAGCGGCGACGCCATACCCTGCACGTCTGCGACCGATCGCGTCACAACCCACCTCAGTCCTGGAAAGAGCCGGCGGGTAGCCCCCTCGGGGCCGGTAGCCGCAGGCGAGGGCTTCGAACGGATAAGGCCCGAAGGGGGCCGGCCAGGACGGCCGG
>NZ_JBSRXP010000011.1:0-138680 GCF_054055715.1 Luteibacter sp. PvP120
ATGGTAGTGTGGCTCAAGCCATGCAAGAGTAGGTCACCGCCAGGGGCTTTATCCCGGAAACCCGGTCTCATTTGAGACCGGGTTTTCTTTTTGTCGAACCGTTGCTGGCGTGCCCCAAAGGGCACGACCCGCAACAGGTCACCGCCAGGGGCTTTATCCTAAAAACCCGCCACGGGCACTCGTGGCGGGTTTTTTCTTGCTTAATTTCCTTTGAAATCATGTCTCATGACCCGATCATCCATGCCGGGCGATCGGCTACATTAGGGACCATGTATCTACAAAACTTCGGGCTGCGTGAGCCTCCGTTCGGCGATGCACCGGATGCGCGTTTCGCGTGTCTGTTTGCGCGTGAACGCGACGCCCTCGCGCATGTCGAATACCAGCTGGTGTCCACGGACGCCAGCATGACCCTGATCGCCGGGGAGGCTGGCCTGGGCAAGAGCCTGCTTTGCCTGCTGATCGAAGCCGATGCGCCCAATCACGGCGTAAAGGCCGTACGCCATGGTGCCGACGACTACGCGTTGGGCAACACCGCCTGGCTTCGCTCCCTGTATGCCGGCTTCGGTCTGCCGCTTCCACTCAGCGCAGACGCCAACACAGAAGACCATCTGGTCGACGGGCTGGCGGCCGGCCTGGGGCGATTGCTGCAGCACGTAAGCCGACGTTTCCTGCTGATCCTGGACGATGTCCAGCGGATGCCCGAAGGTATGCTTGCCGTCGTCCAACGCCTGCATGCCGCTTGCGAGCAGGCCGGCACGCCGTTCCACCTCGTGCTGGCGGGCTTTCCCGCCCCCGACGAGCGACGGCCCAACTCACCGGCGATGGCCCTCGCCGCGCGGGTGACCAGCCAGCTGACACTGGCGCCGTTGACGGCCGAAGAAAGCGAGCGCTACGTACGCCATCGTCTGCACGTGGCGGGCGCGTCCCATATGCCTTTCAGTCGACTGGGCCTGCGCAGCCTGCGCGATGACGGGAAAGGTAATCCCCGGCGGCTCAGCGCCCTTGCCCAACGCGCGCTCGAGCGGGCCGCCGAGCGTGGCGAACGCTCCATCGGCGAACGTGCGCTCGGCTTCGTCGCCCGCGAGGTTCTTCCACAGCACGCGCGCTACTGGCTGCGCCGCTATCGCAAAGCCATCCTCGTGGGGTGCGCGGTTCTCGCCGTCCTGTTCGTGGGCGGTGTCACTACCTGGTTCCTGTCGGGCCGCAGCCCATCTCGCCCAAAGAACCTAGTGACGGCCACGCCCGAGCAGGCCCTGGAGAAATTCCGTGATGCCTTGCCCGCACCCGATGTGGGCAAACTGCGTGTATGGAGCGAGCTACTGGCGCGCTGGCAGGTCACCTCGAAAGAGACCTCGGTCGCTACCGCCATGGCCTGCGATGCCGTGATCTTCCCCGGTTTCGCCTGCGTCAGTGGACGCGGTTCACTGGATCAGCTCCGCCGTTTCGATCGCCCGCTGCTGCTCGAGCTTGACGAAGCGCATGGGCGCCAGGAAGTCCTTCTCGTAGGCGCCGGCGATGAGGATGTACGCCTGTATCTTGGAGGCAAATACGTCGAACTGACGCGAGACGTCTTCGAACGCGTGTGGAACGGTCGTTTCTATGCGGTCTTCCGCACCGACCCGTCCATGCCTGCAAAGCTTTCCCGTGGTGACACGGGCGCGGGCGTGGGTTGGCTGTTGAGCCACCTGCCGGCGGAGGGCACGGTGGCGCCCACCACGTTCGATCGCGGCGTGCAGGCACGCGTGCTCGCGGTGCAGCAGCGCTTTGGCATCGCCGCCGACGGTGTCGTCGGTCCGGAGACGATGTTCGCCCTGTCGTCGCTCGAAGCCGAAGGTCCGCATCTCGCCCGCGGCATTCCTTGACCATGTTCGTCCACGTGGACACACGTCGGCGGTCGCGCCTGTGCTGGGCGACGATACTGATCGTCGTGGTCTGCGTTGTCAGCTTCGTGGGCCTGGCACTGGCCGGCCGGGACGAACGCACGCTAATCATGCGGCACTGGGGGACGGTCCCGGCACACCTGTTCGGCACGGGCTTGCCGCTGTGGCAGCAGATCAGCGATCCCGCCCTGCTGCGGCTGTTGACGGCGACATTCATCCACGGCGGCTGGCTGCACCTGGTCAGCAACCTGCTGTTCCTGGTGATTTTCAGCCTGCCCGCCGAGCGCAGCCTCGGTTCGCCGCGCTTCCTGCTGTTGTTCCTGCTCGGCGGAGTGGTCGCGAACCTGATCGGCGCCATCTCGCTTACCGGCGCACGCGTGGCAATCATCGGCTGCAGCGGTGCGGTGTCGGCCGTGGTCGGCGCCTACGTCACGCTGTTCCCTCGCGCCAAACTAGGGCTGGTGCTGCCGCTGGGTCTGTTCCTCGAGTTCGTCCGCGTACCCGCGTTTCTACTGATCGGCATCTGGGCGCTGGTGCAGCTGCTTTTCAGCTATGCCGGCGCCAGCTACGGTGCGGTGGTCTGGTGGACCCACATCGGCGGCTTCCTTTTCGGCATCGTGTTCGCGTTCGTCTCACGCGGTGCCATCGTTCGTCGCTTACGTAACTGAGGATTCCTCTTCCGCTCGCGATGCGTGCAGGTGTTCGCGTACGAAGCCGCGCAGCAATCGCGTCGCATGCGGCGTGGGCACCACGGCCGCCAGCATCTGCGCCGGTGCAAGGCCTTCCTGGTCGAGGACATCGTGGCGTCGGCGGATATAGGCGCGCATGACCTCGGCCGAAAACTCAGGGTGGAACTGCATGCTGGTGGCGTGCCTGCCGTAGCGGACGAGATGGTGCGGATCGCGTTGGGATCCCGCCAACGAGACGGCGCCGCGCGGTAGCTCCAGCACGCTCTGTTCGTGTGTCGCATGGGCGGCGAAGGTTTCGGGCAGCGCCGCGGCGAGCGGGTCGTTTCCCACCTCGCCGCGCAAGGTAAGGGGAATCGTGCCCATCTCGCGCCCGCCGGGCAGGTAGTCGACCCGCCCGCCCAGCGCATGCGACATCAACTGGTGCCCGTAGCAGACGCCGAGCAACGGCAACTCCACGTCCATGGCATTGCGAATCCAGCCGGCCGTGCGCTCGCTCCACGGCAGCTTCTCCGTCACCATCGATGCGGAACCGGTCAGCACCGCACCCGCGATGTCGCGAGGGTCCGGCAAGGCTTCACCCTTTTCCGCATCGACGACGCGGATATGGGCCGGGCGCAGGCGCAGGCCGAGCTGGAACCAGCGGGGGAAGTCACCGTGGCGTGCGCTGATAACGTCGGGCGCGCGGCCGGTGCGGACGATGATCAAGGGCTTCATGACGTGGAGGTATCTTCGATGTCGCTGGGGGGGAGGACGTTGAGCACTTCGCGCACGGTCGTGATGCCGGCGGCGACCTGTGCCGCGGCGGAAATCCGCAGGGGCTTCATGCCCTCGCGCAGGGCGGCCGCGCCGAAACGGCCCAGGTCGAGTTCCGCGGAAATCATGCTGCGCAGGCGCCCTGTCATGGGCATCATCTCGTAGACGCCGGTGCGTCCCAGGAAGCCGGTCTTGCGGCATTCCAGGCAACCCACGGGCGCAAACACGCGCTCCGGCAGGGGGATGTCCCAGCCACGCGTGACGACGCGCCATTCGTCCAGGTCCTGGGCGGCCGGCTGCTTGCAGTGCGGGCACAGCGTACGGACCAGGCGCTGTGCCACCACGCCGCTGAGCGTGGACTGGATCAGGTAGTGCGGCACGCCCAGGTCTAGCAGGCGGGTGACCGCGCTGGGCGAGTCGTTGGTGTGCAGCGTGGACAGCACGAGGTGGCCCGTCAGCGAGGCCTGGACGGCCATCTGTGCGGTTTCCAGGTCGCGGATCTCGCCCACCATGATGATGTCCGGGTCCTGGCGCAGCAGGGTACGCACGCCCGCCGCGAAGTCCAGGTCGATCGAGGCCTGCACCTGCATCTGGTTGAGGTCGGGCGAGACCATTTCGATGGGGTCTTCCACCGTGCAGACGTTGAGCTCCGGCTTGGCCAGGTGTTTCAGCGTGGAGTACAGCGTGGTGGTCTTGCCCGAGCCGGTGGGACCGGTGACCAGCACGATGCCGTGCGGGCGCTCCACCATGCTGCGCCAGACCCGGTCTTCCTCGGCCGAAAAGCCCAGTTGCGAGAAGTCCTTCATGACCAGGTCGGGATCGAAGATACGCATCACCACCTTTTCGCCGAAGGCCGTCGGCATGGTCGAGATACGCAGTTCCACCTCGCGGCCGCCGGCCGAACGCGTCTTGATGCGGCCGTCCTGGGGCCGGCGCTTTTCGGCGACGTCCATGCGCGAGAGGATCTTGACGCGTGCGGTGACCGCCGTCATGACCGGGGGCGGCAACTCGAACACCTTCTGCATCACGCCGTCGATGCGGAAGCGCATCTGGCCGGCATCGCGGCGTGGCTCGAGGTGGATGTCCGAGGCGCGTTGCTCGAAGGCGTATTGCAACAGCCAGTCGACGATATGCACGACATGGCGATCGTCCGCACCCAGCTCGCCGCCCTTGCCCAGTTCCACCAGCTGCTCGAAGTTGATGATCTTCGAGGCGGAGTCCTGGCCTTTCGCATCGACCGCCAGCTGGATCGAGCGCTGCACGCCGTAGAACTCGAGCAGGTAGCGGTTGATGTCGATCGGGTTGGCGACCACGCGGCGAATATCGCGCCGGAGCATCTGGCCGAGATCGTTGGCCCAGCTGGTGTCGAAGGGCTCCGCGGTGGCGAAGGTCACTTCGCCACTGGTGGCCGCGACCGGGAGGATCCGATGGCGCTGCGCGTAGGCGTTGCTGACCACCTGCGTGACCTGCGCCACGTTGACCTTCATCGGGTCGATCTTCAGGTAGGGCAGGTCCGCCTTGCCGGCCAGCCATTCGACCAGGGCTTCCAGGCTCAGTGGCCGACCGGGGTCGCGGCCGTTGTCCAGCTTCGCGCTGGAGACCACGACCAGGGGATGCAGTTCGATGGCCGATCTGCCGCTGCGGGAGCCGGTGCGCACGCGCTTGGCGTCGTCGGCACTGACATAGCCGTCCACCATCAGCGAGGCGAGCACCTCGTCGAGCTCCAGCCGGCCACGGCGGCCCAGGAGGGCGGCGTGCTGCGGATTGACTGCCATCAGGTCCAACCCCGTGTTCAATACTACGCCGCTATACTAGCCCGCTTTCTCAAGGACTCGGGAACCATGTCCGCGCCCACTTTCCAAGACGTGATCCAGACCCTCAACCGCTATTGGGCGGACCAGGGCTGTGTGCTGGTGCAGCCGCTCGACACCGAAGTCGGCGCGGGCACCTTCCACCCGATGACCTTCCTTCGCTCGCTCGGACCGGAGCCCTGGGCGGCCGCCTACGTGCAGCCGTGTCGACGGCCCACGGACGGTCGCTACGGCGACAACCCGAATCGCCTGCAGCATTACTACCAGTACCAGGTGATGCTCAAGCCGAACCCCGACAACATCCTCGACCTGTACATCGGCTCGCTGAAGGCGCTGGGCATCGATCCGCTGGTGCACGACCTGCGCTTCGTCGAGGACAACTGGGAGTCACCGACCCTGGGTGCCTGGGGGCTCGGCTGGGAGGTCTGGCTCAACGGCATGGAAGTCACCCAGTTCACTTATTTCCAGCAGGCCGGTGGCCTGGAATGCCGGCCGGTCACGGGTGAGATCACCTACGGCCTCGAGCGCCTGGTGATGTACCTGCAGAACGTCGACAGCATCTACGACATCGTCTGGGCGAACGCCCCGCATGGCGTGGTCACCTACGGCGATGTGTTCCACCAGAACGAAGTGGAGCAGAGCACCTACAACTTCGAGCACGCCAACGTGGCCGAGCTGTTTCATTGGTTCGACGTGTGCGAGGGCGAGGCCGCCAAGCTGATCGAGGCGGGCCTGCCTCTGCCGGCCTACGAGCAGGTCTGCAAGGCCAGCCACGCCTTCAACCTCCTCGACGCACGTCGGGCCATCAGCGTCACGGAACGCCAGCGCTACATCCTGCGCGTGCGTACGCTGGCCCGCAGTGTGGCCGAGGCCTACGTCGCCCAGCGTGAAAAACTCGGGTTTCCCGGCTTGAAGAAGAACGACAAGGAGGCCGTCCATGGCCGATAAGCGCCTGCCCCTCCTGATCGAGCTGGGCACCGAAGAGCTGCCGCCCAAGGCCCTGGACGACCTTGCCGGTGCCTTCGCGCAGGGCATCGTCGAGGGCCTGCGCAAGCGCGGCGTGGCCGCCGGCTACGATGCCGCGAAAACCTACGCCTCCCCGCGCCGCCTCGCCGTCTATCTTCCCGATGTGGCCATCGCCCAGCCGGAACAGACCGTGGAACGCCGTGGGCCGGCCGTGGCCGCCAGCCTCGGTGCGGACGGTACGCCGAGCAAGGCGCTGGTCGGTTTCGCGCAGTCCTGCGGTGTGGACGTGGCGGCGCTGGAAAAGCTGGAGACCGACAAGGGCGCCTGGTTCGTCTTCCGTGCGGTGAAGCCGGGCCAGGCCACTGCCGCGCTCCTGCCGGAGGTGGTCGTCGAATCGCTCAAGGCGCTGCCGATTCCCAAGGCCATGCGCTGGGGCAACCGCGAGGACAGCTTCGTCCGTCCGGTCCACACGTTGCTGATGCTGCACGGTGCCGATGTCGTCGATGGCCAGGTCCTGGGCCTGTCCAGCGGGCGGCTGAGCAGCGGTCATCGCTTCCACCATCCCGAGCCCGTGTCGGTGGCCGATGCCGACAGCTGGCTGGATACGCTGCGCCAGGCGCACGTCATCGCCGATCCGGCCGAGCGCCGCCAGCGCGTGGTCGACGAGGTGGCCCGGGTGGCCACCGGCGGCGTGCCGCGTCTGGGCGAGGGCCTGCTGGCCGAGATCGCCAACCTCACCGAATGGCCGGTGGCGATCGCCTGCACGTTCGAGCGCGAGTTCCTGGACGTGCCGCCCGAGGCGCTGGTCACCACCATGGAGACCAACCAGAAGTTCGTGCCGGTGTTTGCCGCGGACGGTCGCCTCACCGAGCACTTCATCGGCGTCGCCAATATCGACAGCCGCGACCCCGCGGAGATCCGCAAGGGTTTCGAGCGTGTCATCCGCCCGCGCTTCGCCGATGCCAAGTTCTTTTGGGATGCCGACCTGAAAACCCCGCTGGCCGACCACCAGGAAGGCCTCAAGTCGGTCACCTACCAGCAGTCGCTGGGCAGCCTGTGGGACAAGACGGTGCGCGTGGCCGAACTGGCCCGCGTGATCGCCAACCGCGTCGGCGTCGATGCGGGGCAGGCCACGCAGGCGGCCGCGCTGGCCAAGTGCGACCTGCTGACCCGCATGGTCGGCGAGTTCCCCGAATTGCAGGGCGTGATGGGTCGTTATTACGCCACGCGCCAGGGCCTGCCCGCGGATGTCGCCGACGCGCTGGACAGCTTCTACCAGCCGCGCTTCGGTGGCGATGCCATCGCCGCCGGCAAGGTCGGCCAGGTGCTGGCCGTGGCCGAACGCCTGGACACCCTGGCAGGCATCTTCGCCGTCGGTCTCAAGCCCAGCGGCAACAAGGACCCGTTCGCCCTGCGCCGCGCGGCGCTCGGGCTCGCCCGCACGCTGATCGAGGCCGGCCTCGACATCGATCTGCGCGCCGCCCTCAGCGAAGCCTTCGAGCTGGTTCCCGAAGCGGCCCTGGTGGCTGGCGTGAAGCCCGGCAAGGACGGCAAGCCGCCGGCTGTCGACATCGGTGCCCGACGTCGCGAACTGGGCGACGAGGTGCAGGCGTTCGTGCTGGAGCGCCTGCGCGGCTATTACGCCGACCAGGGCTTCTCGGCCGACCAGTTCGAAGCGGTGATCGCGGTGTCCCCGTCCACGTTGCCGGACTTCGACCGTCGCCTGCGTGCGGTGGGCGAGTTCGCGCGTCGACCGGAAGCGGCCAGTCTGGCGGCGGCCAACAAGCGCGTGGCCAACATCCTGCGCAAGCAGGCGGAAGAGGCCGGCGCCGCGCCCATTCCCGGTACGGTGGACCCCGCGCATTTCGAGCTGGACGCCGAGCGCGCGTTGCATGCCGCACTGGACGCGGCCCGCGCCGAGACGAAGGGCATGCTGGCGTCGGGTGACTACATGGGCACGCTGGCACGCCTGGCGGCGTTGCAGGGGCCGGTGGATACGTTCTTCGACGACGTGCTGGTCAACGCCGACAACGCCGCGGTGCGTGGCAACCGCCTCGCCCTGCTGGCGCAGCTCAAGGCTACGTTCGGCGCCATCGCGGACATTTCGCGGCTGTAGGCCGCGGGCCGCAAGGATTCCCGTCGCCTTGGGCGGCGGGAATCGTCCCGATCAGCAATCGCCTATTACGCGGCAGCGGTGGCCTGATCGTCCGCCACGCGCGACATCAGCGTATGACGGAAGGCAATCATGCGATCCGCATAGTCCGCTTCGCCCGACCGACCGAGGATGGAATACATCTCGGCGACCAGGTCGGCATGGCGCACGGGGGAAAACCGGCTGCCGGTCATCTCGATATCGGACTGCAGGAGCTTCATCGCCGCCGCGAGGCGGGAGGCATCCAGCGTGGACGGCACCGGGCCCGACGCTTCGCGCCCGTCACGGCCGCGCACGTTTTCCGTGGTGTCGGTCCGGGCCAGCGGATCGTCGCCCGAGCCGTCCAGCATCATCGGGCCTTCGCCGGCGGCAAGCCAGACGAGGGAAAGGCCCAGCGTCTTGGCCATCGTGACGCAACGCCCGCGTGAGGGGTCGGTATTGCCGTCGCGCCAGCTGCGCACGACGCCTTCGGAAAAGCCGCAGCGTCGGGCGATCTCGCTGACGCTGCCGGACATCTTGATCACTGCCCGCACGCGCGTGGCGAACGACGATCCGACCGGCGTGACGTCGATACGTGCGGACTCTGCGTTTTCACCGGCCGCATCGGCCATGACGGAGCCCCTTGAGTTGTAGTTCATGCGCTTGGAACCTCGTGTCTGAGTGGATCGGCCCCCGGCCTTCCGCGATCCAACGCGCGGACCGTGTATTCGGTGTACAGCAACTTCCCTTCGAAAGCCTTTCTGCTGAGAAGTTTCTTAGGTGACGCCGCCGGCTGTCCCTGGCCTCGCCGGTCGGTTCGTTGCCGCGTCTAACCATCGGTCGCTTCTGGAAATCTTTACCTGTCGGCACGAGGGCGCAAGTGAGTGCGCCCCGATCCCCGGAACGTTGCAATCGGTATTTCATGGGTTATAGGGCGAATCGGCTCAGTCGGCCCCGTTCTCGCGGCACCCGGAAGCGCAAAACCCTACGCGAACACCCGGCAATTCCGGACTTTTCTCTAGGAATGATTCCTAGGAAAAAGGAAGATCTCGCTTGCAAGGCCCAAAGGTCACATATGTAACTGATTGTAAGAGCGCAGTTTTTTGCGTTATGCATCACTTGCCATGGGAATAACTGTCTAGCTGCGTAAATTTTCCGTGAGATTTTCGTATTGCGTAGCGATGACAGCTTTGGATATACCTACTGCAAGCCACGACAGTGGCGCTTCGGGGTGCAGGGTCCTTAGCAGGGGGTTCTGCTGTTGAAAGGGGATTTTTTTTCAGCC
Source organism: Luteibacter sp. PvP120 (assembly GCF_054055715.1). Lineage (NCBI taxonomy): Bacteria > Pseudomonadati > Pseudomonadota > Gammaproteobacteria > Lysobacterales > Rhodanobacteraceae > Luteibacter > Luteibacter sp. PvP120. Next base: position 9,516 of record NZ_JBSRXP010000011.1, read on the forward strand.
TCCGATCTCTCAGAAGCCTGGCGCGAGCCGGGCCGGGGTCGGCTTGCCGCTCGACGCGACCTATCGCGCTGACGGAATTTTTAATCGGGGAGATGCAAGATGAATTCGCGCCACAACCGCGCCGCCATGATGGGACGTCGCACCGCACTGGCCCTCGCCATCGGCCTGGGTACCGTGTCCGGTGCCGCCTTCGCACAGTCCACCACCGGTTCCATCTTCGGCCAGGTGCCGGCAGGTGCGGGCCAGACCGTGACCGCCACCAACGAGACGGGCGTCACCCGCACCGTCGCCGTGGATGCCGCCGGTCGCTACACCATCACGTCGCTGCCCCTGGGTAGCTACAAGGTGACGCTGAACAAGGACGGTGCCGCCGTCGATTCGCGTTCCAACGTCTCCCTGCGCGTCGGCGCCGGTACCGAAGTGGCCTTCGACGCCGCCGCCGCTTCCGGCAGCTCGGCCTCGACCAGCCTGGAAGGCGTGACCGTCTCGGCCAACGCCCTGCCGTCGATCGACGTCAGCGCGGTCGACTCGCGCACTGTTATCACCTCCGAGCAGCTGAACAAGCTGCCGCTGGCGCGTACCGCCGAAGCCATCGCGCTGCTGGCGCCGGGCGCCGTGAGCGGCAGCTCGTTCTTCGTCGGCCCGACCGGTAACGCCCTCGTCTCGATCGCCGGCAGCGCCGTCACCGAGAACGCGTACTACATCAACGGTTTCAACACCACCGACCCGCTCAGCGGCTTCGGCGGTATCACCCTGCCGTACGGCGCCATCGACCAGCAGGAAATCCTCGCCGGCGGTTACGGCGCGGCGTATGGTCGTTCGTCCGGCGGCGTGATCAGCCAGGTCGGCAAGCGCGGCACCAACGAATGGCACTTCGGTGGCCAGGTGCTCTGGGAGCCGAAGGGCACCAAGGCCGACCAGATCAACTACTACCGCCAGGTCGGTGCGCAGGCCGGCGCGCTGTACGACGACAACCGCAACGACAAGAACTGGCGCACGACGTACTCCGCGTACGCCGGTGGCCCGCTGATCAAGGACAAGCTGTACATCTTCCTTGCCGCCGAGCAGGAGCGTCGCCAGGGCAACCAGACCACGAGCATCGCTTCCCCGTTCGTGTACCAGCAGTCCTACCGTAACCCGAAGATCTACGGCAAGATCGACTGGAACATCAACGACAGCAACATCCTCGAAGTGACTGGTGCGTCCAACAAGCAGGATTACGACGCGTCGATCTACAGCTATAGCTACGCGACCCAGCAGAAGGGTGCGTACACCGGCAAGGACACCGCCGGCGCGCCGCTGAACAAGTCGGGTGCGAATCTGTACACGGCCAAGTTCACCAGCTACATCACCGATGACCTGACCCTCACCGCGCTGTACGGCAAGATGAAGGGCACGTACTACACCGCCGAGGGCGGCGATCAGTCCCTGCCGTCGATCATCACGGCGACCAACCAGGATCCGCTGATCACCGGCGGTGCCGCTATCAGCAACGCCAACCCGGCGGCGCAGACCAACAATCCGCAGCACACCTCGACCAACACGAACTTCCGTGTCGACCTGAGCTATCACATCGGCGACCACACTATCGTGGCCGGTCTCGATAACCAGAAAGTGGCCGATAACGATGACGGCCAGAGCACGACGGGTCCGGGTTACGCCTGGGAGTACCTGAACACCGACGCGGGCACGCCCATCATCGGCACGCTGCCGACCGACGCCGCCTATGTCGCCCCCCCGGGTGGTCGTGGTTACTACGTCGCGCGTTATGTCTACAGCACCTCCGCATCGGTGCGCACCACGCAGCGCGCGCAGTACATCGAGGACACCTGGCAGGTCAACGACCGCTGGATGCTGAAGCTGGGCCTGCGTAACGACCAGTTCACCAACTACAACCAGAACGGCCAGCCGTACCTGCGCCTGACCACGCCGCAGTGGGCCCCGCGCCTGGGCGCTACCTGGGACGTCAATGGCGACTCCAGCCTGAAGATCTACGCCAACGCGGGTCGCTACTACCTCGCGCTGCCGGCGACCGTCGCGCTGCGTTCCGCCGGTGCCTCGCTCTACACACGCGAGTACTTCAACTACACCGGCATCGACGCCAACGGCATCCCGTCGGGCCTGACGCCGATCGCCAGCAGCACGGGCGGCCCGATCTCGGCCAACCGCGAGTACGGCATCCCGCGTGACCCGGCCACCGCTGCCGCCACCAACATCAAGTCGCAGTACCAGGACGAGTTCATCCTCGGCTTCGACGCCGCGCTGACGGACAAGTGGACCTACGGTGCCAAGGCCACCGTGCGCAAGCTGCGTAACTCGATCGACGATGTCGGCGACAGCGGCGCGATCGAGGCCAAGATGATCCGTTCGGGTATCGATCCGAACACCATCGGCGCCATCCAGGGCAGCTACCTGTTCAACCCGGGTCGTGCCAATACGTTCCTGGTGCCGAACACCAACGGCGGCTTCTACAGCGTCGACATGAACAACCAGGACTTCGGCTTCCCGCACAACAAGCGCAGCTACTACGGCCTCGAGCTGTACCTGGATCACGCCTGGGACGGCAAGTACCAGGTCCGCTTCGACTACGTCTACTCGAAGAGCTACGGCAACTCGGAAGGCCAGGTCCGTTCGGACATCCGTCAGGACACGGTCTCGGCGACGGTCGATTGGGATTACGCCGAAGTCATGCAGTACGCCAACGGCGAACTGGCCAATAGCCGCAAGCACCAGTTCAAGGCCTACGGTTCGTACCAGCTGGCGCCGGAATGGCTGGTTGCCGCCAACATCAACATCGCCTCGGGCGCACCGAAGAGCTGCCTCGGCTTCTACGGTCCGAACCAGACGAACCCGAACCTCGGCTACGGTTCCTACTACCACTGGTGCGACGGTCAGCCGTCGCCCCCGGGTGAAGCGGGCCACAATCCCTGGACCTACATCGTCACGGGTAGCCTGGAATACCGTCCGGAATGGGCCGACAAGAAGCTGGCCTTCAATGTCACGGTGTTCAACCTGCTGAACCAGCGCAAGGAAACGCAGGTGTACCCGCTGCACGGCACCACGCAGCAGCTGAACCCGCGGTACGGCGTTCCCATCTACCAGACCACGCCGCGTTACGCTCGCTTCGGCATCAGCTACGACTTCTGATAACGCGCCGCGTATCGCACAACAAGAAAAAGACCGCGGGGGGCAAGGCTTTGCCCCCCGACGGTAAGGAAACGTGCTCCCCAGATCGCCTTCTTCCGCCTCCCGGACGAGGGCTTTTTTTTTCGGAACTGTTTATTTCTCAAGCAAAAATCCCCTGATTTCCGCGAGTTGGCAGCTATACCTGAACGAGTTCCGCACTAGGAAAAACACCTAGCCCGTGTAAATAATTTGTTGACACGGCAGTCGGGTCACGCCTATGTTCGGCATCGGCGATACCTGACTGACCCTTTCGTGAACCACGAAAGGCGAAGGGTGGGTTCCTCGTCAGGGCTTGTCAGAAGCTGGTCAGGGGTTGGCGTCCTCTCTGGGAGGAGTAGGGCGCTGGTACCACCCCTCGGATCCGAGCGACGGACAAGGCCATTTTTTTCCGGCCTTTGGTCGGTTTTGCTCGTTTTTTTGGGCCCTGTTAGGGTCGATCTGGGGAGATTTGCAATGAGTTCTCGCAGCATCCGGCAGGCTTCCGTCCTGCGTCGTTCGTCGCTGGCGCTTGCGCTGGCCATGGGCATGGGCCTTACGGGCAGCGCGTTCGCCCAGGCCACCACCGGTAGCCTCTTCGGTTCGGCCGAAGCCGGCGACACCGTTCAGATCACCAGCGGCTCCGGCGTGACGCGTACCGCCACGGTCGGTCAGAACGGGCGTTACGGCTTCAGCAACCTGCCGCTGGGCACGTACAAGGTCAGCCTGATGAAGGGTGGCGCTACGGTCGATTCGCGCGATAACGTGGAACTCCGCGTCAACGCCGGTACCGACGTGTCCTTCAACGCTGGCGCGGCAGCCAGCGCGGCGAATGCTTCGAACCTCGAAGGCGTCACCGTGGTCGGCACCTCCACGCCGCCGATCGACGTGTCGTCGGTCGACTCGCGCACCGTTATCACCCAGACCCAGCTCAAGCAGCTGCCGCTCGGCCGTTCCGCCGAAGCGATCGCGCTGCTGGCTCCGGGCGTCTCGCCGGGTGCGTCGGGTACCGGATTCGCCAGCCCCACCGGCCAGGCTCTCGTCTCGTTCGGCGGCTCGGCAGTCACCGAGAACGCGTATTACATCAACGGTATGAACACCACCGATCCGGTGGCGGGCTATGGCGGCATGACCCTGCCGTACGGTGCCGTTGACCAGCAGGAAATCCTGACCGGCGGTTACGGCGCCCAGTACGGTCGCTCCGACGGTGGTGTGATCAGCGTGGTCGGCCGTCGCGGCACGAATGACTTCCATGCGGGTGGCCAGATCCTCTGGACCCCGGCCTTCGCCAAGGCCGACCCGATCAACGCCAAGTATCCGGGCAGCTCGGTCAACGACGGCCAGACCTACCGTTACCGTAACCTCAACAAGGATTGGGACGCGGTCTATTCGGCTTACGCCGGCGGCCCTCTGATTAAGGACACCCTGTTCGGCTTCATCGCTGTCGAGGGTGAGAAGCGTGAGGGCGACAATGTCGCGATCAGCTCGTCGAACCGCAACACACAGTACACGTACAAAAGCCCGAAGCTGTATGCCAAGTTCGATTGGAACATCAACGACAACAACCTGCTCGAGCTGACGGGCGCCAGCTACCAGAACAATTACAGCGGCGATGTCTACGCTTTTGACAACGATACCCGTCGCACGGGCGCGTTCCAGTCGCAGGATACGACTGAGAACACCAAGCAGCGGATGTGGATCGCGAAGTACACGAGCTACATCACCGATGCCCTGACCCTGACCGCGCAGTACGGCAAGCAGGACACGAAGCTCTACACGAAGCCGGGCAGCGCCGATCCGTCGCTCATCCACATTATCTCGCCGCAGCAGCAGAACCCGGCTTACACCGCCGGCTTCCCGCAGGGCATCACCAATGCCCAGAACCTGACGACGGTGCCTGACTCCAGGCACGAGAGCAAGGTGTCGAACTATCGCGTCGATCTTGCCTATGTGCTGGGCGATCACACCATCACGGTGGGTATCGACAACCAGAACTCGCAGGATCTGAACGATGGTGCGTCGGTGTACGCCGATGCCGGTTACATGTGGAGCTACGGTACGGTGGCAGCGGGTAGCGGCATCGCCAACGGCGCCGTCGACTCCCCGGTTGGTACGCCTTACTACGTGAGCCAGTACCGCCAGCAGACGGCCGCTTCGGTGCGTGTCCGCCAGCGCGCGCAGTACGTCCAGGACGAATGGCAGGTCACGGATACCGTGAAGCTGTCGCTCGGCCTGCGCAACGACCAGTTCACCAACTACAACGGCAGCAACGAGCCGTACATCACCCAGACCAAGCCTCAGTGGGCTCCGCGTCTCGGCGGTACTTGGGACGTGTTCGGTGATAGCACTTTCAAGGTCTATGGCAACGCGGGTCGTTATTACCTCGCCCTGCCGCTGGCACCGGCACTTCGCGGTGCCTCGGGCTCCACGCAGACCAATGTCTATTACTCCTACACCGGTATCGATCCGACCAACGGTTACCCGACGGGTCTGACGCCGCTCAACACGGTCAACGGCCCGGGCCAACCGTACTCGACGAACAACGAATACGGCCAGGCGAAGGATCCCCGCATCGTCACGGCGAAGGGCCTGAAGTCCGAGTACCAGGATGAGTTCATCCTCGGTTTCGACAAGACCCTGGGCGACAACTGGGTTTATGGCGCCAAGGCGACCTACCGCAAGCTCGGCAACGCGATCGACGATTATTGCGATACGGGCGACGATCCGGCGGGCCGCCTGCAGCAGCTGTTCACGGCAAGCGGTTCCGCGGTCGACCTGAAGCAGGCTGGCGTCAGCTGCTACCTGTTCAACCCGGGTCGCGCCAACACGTTCCTGGCGCCCAATGCCACCGGCGGCTTCGACAGTGTCGATGCGACCAACGCCGATCTCGGCTTCCCGCACCTGAAGCGTCATTACTACGCGCTCGAACTGCATCTGCAGCACGAGAAGGGCGATGGCAAGTGGTGGGGTAACGTGAGCTATGTCTACTCGAAGCTCTACGGCAACAGCGAAGGCCAGACCGATTCCGATGCCGGTACGCGCAGCGATCCGTCGGTTACCCAGGCATGGGACAACGCCCCGCTGATGGTGTATTCGAATGGCAAGCTCGCCAACGATCACACCCACGCGTTCAAGATGTACGGTGCCTACGAGATCACGCCGGAATGGCAGCTCTCGGGCAACATCGCGATCATCTCCGGTGCGCCGCGTAACTGCTACGGCGGTTTCGGCCCCGGCCAGATCGACGCCGGTTACGGCACCGAGTCGTACCACTGGTGCGGTGGCCAGCCGTCGCCCCCGGGCGAGGCGGGTCGCAACCCGATTACGCACACTGTCTCGGCGGCCCTCGCTTACCGTCCGGCGTTTGCCGAAGGCAAGCTGGCGTTCACGGCGGAAGTCTTCAACCTGCTCAACGAGCAGAAGAAGACCCAGTCCGATCCGTACTACGCAACCACGGATGCGAAGGAGCCGACCTACAACGTGCCGATCGCGTTCCAGACCCCGCGGTACTTCCGCTTCGGTGTCACGTACGACTATTGATTGTCGTTCCGTCGAACGTGGATAGCCGTTCCATCTCGGCTATCCACTCGAGAAAGCGCCACCCATCCGGGTGGCGTTTTTTTTGCATGGGATAGCGATGACCGGGCCGCTGTTCTGCTGGAAGCCTGGCCGTTTCCGGCAAACCTGCCTTTAAACATGCCAACAAGGTCTCCTTTTACGAAAATGCAGGTAATTCGTCTCTTGACTTTTACAGGGGAGATTTTGCCGGTATGCTCCAAGGTTCCCCCGGGACGTGTTGCCGTGCCATGCGCGCGCGTATCGTCCGCGACCCAAATCCGTTTCGTTTCCTATGAGGTTCGACCATGCGCAGGATCTTCTTGTCGCTCGCTTCCGTGACTGCCCTGGCGCTTGCCGGCTGCGGTGGCGGCTCTGACAACAACGGCCAGCAGGCCGCCGCCGGTGGCAGCGACAATGCCGCTCCCGCCAATGCCGTCACGGGTAGCGTCACGCTGCGTGATGCGGGCGCCCAGCTGTCGCCGGATGCCAAGCTCGACCTGAAGCTGGTGGACGTCAGTGCCGAGGGCTCGCAGCCCCTGGCCACCAAGACCATCCAGCCGGTGACGCTGCCGCAGTCGTTCCAGCTCGACTTCAACGCGTCTGATCTCAACCCGAACGACATCTACATCGTCGAAGCGTCGCTTCAGGACGGTGAGCGTCACTATTCGTCGCCGTTGAAGACCCCGGTGCTGACCAAGGGCGCCAAGAACGTTGCCAACATCCAGATGGTGGGTGAAGCCACTCCGGGCGAGAAGGAGCTCAACGGCTTCAACAGCCTGAAGAAGAACATCGGTGGCCTGAAGATGACCCAGGGCACCGCGCTGAAGGAAGGCGAGTCGCGCGGCTGGCAGATCTTCAAGAAGGGTAACGACGTGCAGTTCGTCATCGAACTGGTCGACTACGGCGACAAGGGCTTTACCTCGACCAACTATGCCTACAAGGATGGCAAGCCCTGGGTGATCGTCCAGGAGAAGAAGCCCAGCAAGGATGGCAAGCCGACCTCCACCGAGCGCGCGGGCTGGAACGATGCCGGCGAGCTGGTGCTCAAGCAGAACGAGGCCGGCGGCAAGGTCGACGTGCTCAGCGACGACGCTGCCAACGACCTGAAGAAGCAGGCTGAGGCAATGTATTCGAAGGCTGGCGGCAAGAAGTAAGGTTTTCTTGAGTCTTAAAGATAACGCCGGCCATTGGCCGGCGTTTTTATTTGAATCGCCTTCATTTGCTCGTGATGGCATTCATAGCTGTCGCCGCAGCAGCGATATGTGTACACGTCACCCCGATACCACTCTCTCACGCACAAAAAAGTGCTATGTAAGGTTTCCCTGACAGACATTAGGGCAATAAGGTGGGAAAGTTGAAAGTGCAGGGCGGGCAGCGGAATAGCTCAGTCGTAACGGCCAACAGTCCGCATTTGACGGAACTATTCGGTGCTGAATTGATTGCCAGGCCTGCGAAGCCCCTCCCCCAATCAAATCTTCTACCTAAGGGAAGAACGCACGATGTATACATGGTCAAAAATTGCTTTGACAGCCGCACTTTTGCTGGGCTGCGCAGGCTCAGCCAACGCACTTTCGCCTAACGCTACGTCCCGCAAATTCTTTGACGAAAATGGCGCACTTGTCGGCCAGGACATCCGTCTTTGCAATGCCCTGACGTATCACGCTGGCAACACTCACACTGCTTACTTAATCACCGAAGAAGTAAATTGCGGGACCAATCCAGGCCTGCGTTACATCGTTCCGGGCACCATCATCACTCACTATACATTGCCCGGATTTCTTTCCATAAGTACGGCGTGTGGTATTGCGGAATGTAGTCCTGCGGACGCTGCTGAGCCCGAAATGCTTAACGATAAGGGTTGGACATGGGTCAATCCCTGAATGGCTTCTGGGAATTGACGCATTTATAAAAAACGCCGGCTCGAATGAGCCGGCGTTTTTTACAAGGCCGATCAGAACGCCATCTTCAGCCCAAGATTGAGGCTGTTGTAACGCTGCGTATCGTCAGCAAAGCGACCGCTGTAGCTGGCCCAGCCGCTCCAGCGCTGGCTGAAGTCGGCGCTGACACCCAGATCGGCGGTGACCCAGGTCTTGTCCGGGGTGAAGCCCTGGACGTCGAATCGACCGGCCATGCTGTTGAGCCCGGCCGACACGAAGCGATCGTCGGCGCGGCCGTCGTGGTTGTAGCCCACTTCGGCAAACGGGTGCAGCATCGTGCTGCCAGCCTGCCAGGAACCCTGCAGGCGCCAGCCGGCGGTTTCGATGCGGGCGTTGCGGGTCTGGCGACCGAAGGTCATCGCCGTGCTGCTGTCGCTACGCTCGGTGTAGCCGAACACGCGCAGCTGTTCCCATTCCACGCTGACGAACGGGCCGGTCTTCAGCGTGTCGCTGCCGAACCACCAGCCGCCCTGCAGGCCTGCGCCGACGTGGGAGCCGTCGGTCTTGCCGGTTTCGGTGCGGCGTGCGGCGCCGAGGTCGATGCGACGATCGATGTCGGTAAAGCTGAGCTGGCCGAAGCTGACGAACGCGCCGCCGTAGCCGCCGCCCTGGTGGTAGAACGCATAGCCGGAACCGGCCACGTCCTGCATCTTGTAGCCACCGCCGCCCTGGAAGTCGGCGTTGTTCTGCGACAGGCCCAGCGCGACACCGACCGACACGTTGTCGTTGACGCGGGCGTCCGCGCCCACGGTCAGGTTGACGTTGTCGCTGTCGGTCTTGGGCGAGGTGTCGGTCGACTTGAACTTCTGCTGGCCGTAATCCACCGCGGCGAACACGCGCGATTCCGCGCCGAAGTTGTCGGCCATCATCTGGCCACGCAGGGCGCGGACATGGGCCGCGTTGGACGCGAGACCGGCTTCACCGAGCAGCGAGATCTTCTGCGGCGCGCTGATGATCGACACGGCGTACTGGCCGAGGATCGCATGGGCGGCCGTGGTCGGATGGATGCCGTCGGCGAACAGGTACGTGGACGCCGCATTCGGGTCGCGCAGCGTGGCGGGCGTGCAGGTCAGCGACGAGGCGGTGGTGCAGGCCGGCACGGTGACGTTGGTGAAGCCGTAGGCGCTGGGGTTGGCGATGACTTCGTTGAGGATCGCGTAGGCGTTGACCGGCACGATGCCGCGACCGGCCTGGGTCAGGCCACCGGACAGCACGCCGTTGTAGACCTGGGCCAGCTGCGAGATCTGGCCGGCGGCCGTGGCACCCTGGGAGAGGGCAGCCGGGGTCTTGCCCACATCGGGCAGGTTGAAGACAACGATGGTCTTCGCGCCGGCGGCCTGCAGGGCCTTGATCTGGCCGACTTCGTTGGTGGCCGCGGTGGCGACGACGACCTGGGCCGTGGCCGGGTTGGCCGTGGCGGCGAGCAGGTCGTTCGCGCCGATCCACATCGTGTAGAGCGCGTTCGGGTCGGCCTTGCCACCGGTGGAGGCGAGGTAGGTCTGGATCTGCGTCGAGGTCGGCGGCACGGTCAGCGGCGTGCCGGTAACCGGGTTCACCGTGGCGGCGCGCGCATTGCCGTAGGCGTAGTCGGTGCCGCCCTTGAGCGACGGCGTGAGCGTCAGGCCGTAGTTGGCCGCGATGTTCTCCACGGCCACGGTACCCGGGTTGGTGGTGAAGCGCAGCGCGACCGGCGAGCGAAGCAGCGTGGAGACGTTACCGCTGTCGCTGAGCGAGTCGCCGAAGGACACCACCTGCGTAAAACCGTCGGCGTGTGCCCCGGCACTGGCGAGGAGGGCAGCGCCGATGGCGCCGGCGAGATGACGAATACGCATGTGGAATCACTCCGTGTGTGGGGCGTTAGAGAAACGTTACGGTAATCGAAGCCATACGCGAGCGCATGCTGCGCCGCGGTAGGGGCTTGCGTACGGGTTGTCCCTGAGTCGCGCGCCCCCGAAGAGGCGCGCGCGTATGTTGCGTTATTTCTTAAGGGCGCGCGACAACGCATCGGCAAAGATGCTGTTGGCGGGCGCGGCCGCCGGCTTGGGCGGTGCCGCGTTGCGGTTGCCGCCGCCTTGTCCGCCACGGCGGTTGCCGCCGGTGCCGGCCGTGTCGTCGCGTGACCCCGGGCGGCCGCCGCGGGCTTCGCCCGGTACGTCGTCCAGGCGCATGCTCAGCGCGATACGTTTACGCGGCAGGTCTACTTCCATCACCTTCACCTTGACCACGTCGCCGGCCTTCACGGCATCGCGCGGGTCCTTGACGAAGGTGTGCGACAGGGCGGACACGTGGACCAGGCCGTCCTGGTGCACGCCGATGTCCACGAACGCACCGAAGGCCGCCACGTTGGTGACGCGCCCCTCGAGCACCATGCCGACGGTCAGGTCTTTCAGGTCTTCGACGCCCTCGGCGAAGCTGGGCGCGACGAACTCGGGACGCGGATCGCGACCGGGTTTTTCCAGCTCTTTCAGGATGTCGCGCACCGTGGGCACGCCGAAGGTTGCGTCGGTGAAATCTTCCGCCTTGAGGTTGCGCAGGAACGACGTGTCACCGATGACCTGCTTCACCTCGCGGCCGCACTGCTTGAGGATGCGCTCGACGACGGGGTAGGCCTCGGGATGCACCGAGCTGGCATCCAGCGGGTTGCTGCCGCCACTGATACGCAGGAAGCCGGCACATTGCTCGAATGCCTTGTCGCCCAGACGCGGCACCTTGAGCAGATCCTTGCGGCTGGGGAATGGGCCGTTCGCGTCGCGGTGCTTGACCACGTTCTCGGCCACGCTGCCGGACAGGCCCGCCACGCGTGCCAGCAGCGGCGCGGATGCCGTGTTCACGTCCACGCCCACGGCGTTCACGCAGTCCTCCACGCGCGCGTCCAGGGCGCGGGCCAGCTTCACCTGGTTCACGTCGTGCTGGTACTGGCCCACGCCGATGGCCTTGGGCTCGATCTTCACCAGTTCGGCCAGGGGATCCTGCAGGCGGCGCGCGATGGACACGGCGCCGCGGATGGAGACGTCCACGTCCGGGAATTCCTTCGACGCGAGCTCGGACGCCGAGTACACCGAGGCCCCCGCTTCGCTGACCACCACCTTGGACAGGTTGAGGTCGGCGTGCTTGCGCATCACCTCGCCGGCCAGCTTGTCGGTCTCGCGCGAGGCGGTGCCGTTGCCGATGGCGATCAGGTTGACGCCGTGCTGCTTGCTCAGCTGTGCGATGCGGGCGATGGACTGGTCCCACTGGTTGCGCGGCTCGTGCGGGTAGATGGTGTCGTAGGCCACCAGCTTGCCCGTGGCGTCCACGATGGCCAGCTTGCAGCCGGTGCGGATGCCCGGGTCCAGGCCCATGACCGTCTTCGCGCCGGCCGGCGCCGCAAGCAGCAGGTCTTTCAGGTTGTCGCCGAACACGCGGATCGCTTCGTCCTCGGCGCCTTCGCGCACGCGGCCGAACAGGTCCAGCGTCAGGTGCAGGTGCAGCTTCACGCGCCAGGTGAGGCGCACGGTCTCGCGCAGCCAGGCATCGGCGGCGCGGCCCTTGTTGACGATGCCCGCGCGTGCCGCCACGCGGCCTTCGCCCTCGGCATGGCCCTGGTCGGCATCGATGCCCGGCTGGAGGTCGATCTCCAGCACGCCTTCGTTGCGTGCGCGCATCAGGGCGAGCAGGCGATGCGACGGAATGCGCGAGACGGCTTCGGTGTGGTCGAAGTAGTCGCGGAACTTGGCACCCTCGTTTTCCTTGCCGGCTACCACGACGGCACGGATCTGGCCTTTTTCCCACAGCCAGTCGCGGAGTTCGCCGACGAGGGTGGCGTCTTCGGCAATGCTTTCCATCAGGATGGCACGCGCACCGTCGAGCGCGGCCTTGACGTCGGCGACGCCCTTGTCGGCATCGACGAAGCCGGCGGCGAGGGTTTCGGGCTGCTGCGTGGGATCGTCGCGCAGGCCGAGCGCCAGCGGTTCCAGCCCGGCTTCGCGCGCGATCTGGGCCTTGGTGCGTCGCTTGGGCTTGTACGGCAGGTAGAGATCTTCCAGGCGCGCCTTGGTGTCGGCGCCCAGGATGTCCGCCTTCAGGGCGTCGGTCATCTTGCCCTGCTCGACGATGCTGTCCAGGATCGCCGCACGGCGGTCTTCCAGCTCGCGCAGGTAGCGCAGGCGCTCTTCGAGGAGGCGCAGCTGGATGTCGTCGAGCCCGCCGGTGATTTCCTTGCGGTAGCGGGCGATGAACGGCACCGTGGCGCCGCCGTCGAGGAGTTCCACCGCCGCGCGCACCTGCTCGGGCTTGGCGGCGATGTCCTGGGCAATACGTTGTTCGATGCTCTGCATGGTTTTCCTGTGCTTTGCTCAGCCGGCCGGAACGTCGGGCCGGGCCGCCGATGATAGCAAGCACAGGGAACCACCCGGCCGACGGGCCGGGCGGCGCATCCGGGTCAGGCGTCGAAGCTGCCGCCGACGCCGCCTTGCGGGGCCGGCCGGGGCTGCCTGCCTACGCGGCCCATGACCACGTAGGTGCTGGCGAGCAGGTCATGAACACCCTGCTTGCGCTGGGTAAAGGCCGCGGTGACGTAGAACACCATCGGCACCAGCAGGGTCACCGCGTTCAACAAACGCACGGCGTTGCGCGCGGCGGCGCGGCCCAGGGTCAGCCGTTGCCCGGCGGTGTCGGTGACGCGGATACCGCAGGCCATCTTGCCGGGCGTGGCCTGCCACTTGGAGCTCTCGAACAGGACGTAGTAGGCAAAACCCACCAGCAGCACCACGTAGGAGATCGGCCGCATGGCTTCGGCATACGCGGCAACGGCCGCCGCCTGGTCGTGCTCCATCCGGGCGAACGTGCTGGTGATGACGTCGCCCATGCCCATCATGAGGCTGATGAAGGTGAACGGCACCATGAGCACGATGTAGTCGATCACCCAGGCGCCCAGGCGCAGCCAGAAACCGGCGTGCTCGGGCTCCACGGTGGCATCGTGGATGCCGAAGAAGGGCGGCGGTGGAGGCGGCACCGCGCCCGGCGCGACGGCGGGGCGCTCATCGGGGAAGAGTTCGCTGAGCGCGCGCCAGTCGGTCATGCCCTCGTGCCAGCCGAGTTCGTCGGGGCGGCAGGTGCCGTCCCTCAGCCACTGTCGGACTTCGTCGTCCGTATAAGGTCCGAACCGCTCGCCGTTACGTCCGATCCACACTTGCATGCTGTGCTCATCCCGCCTTTGCTGACGGGACGATGATGCCAGATGGATGCCCTGGCAGGTCAGGCCGCGCGGCGTTTGAGGTGAACCAGCAGCAGCGAAATGGCCGCGGGTGTCACGCCGCTGATGCGTGAGGCCTGGCCGATGGTGGTGGGAAGCGCACGCTTCAGCTTGAGCAGCACTTCGGCCGACAGGCCCCGGACGCGGTCGTAATCGAAGCTCTCGGGAATGCTGGTGGATTCCTGCCGGCGCTGGCGTTGGATGTCCTCACGCTGGCGCTCCAGGTAGCCGGCGTATTTCGCCTGCACCTCGACTTGCAGCGCCACTTCGGCATCGTCCACGGGCGGACCCAGTTCGGGCACGCCGGTCAGCGACGCGTAGTCCAGCTCGGGACGGCGCAGCAGATCCAGCGCATGGGTCTCGCGGCTGACGGCAATGCCCAGCGAACGCTGTACGGCGGCACCGAGTGTGTTGGCGGGCGCCGCCCAGAGGCCGCGCAGGCGAGCGGTCTCGCGCTCGGCCGCGTCGCGTTTGGCCTCTAAGCGGCGGAACCGATCCTCCGCCACCACGCCCTTGGCGTAGCCGTGCGCGGTGAGGCGCAGGTCGGCGTTGTCCTCGCGCAGGTGCAGGCGGTACTCGGCCCGTGAGGTGAACATGCGATAGGGCTCGATGGTGCCGTTGGTGGTCAGGTCGTCGATCAGCACGCCCATGTAGGCTTCGTCGCGACGCGGGTACCAGGGCGCCTCGCCCCGCACGACCAGCGCGGCGTTCATGCCGGCGATCAGGCCCTGGGCGCCTGCTTCCTCGTAACCGGTGGTGCCGTTGATCTGCCCGGCGAACCACAGGCCGGGAATGGCCTTGGTTTCCAGCCAGGGATGCAGGCCGCGCGGATCGAAGTAGTCGTATTCGATGGCGTAGCCGGGGCGCGTGATATGCGCGTTGGCGAAGCCGGGGATCGAACGCACCAGGGCGTACTGCACATCGAACGGCAGGGAGGTGGAAATGCCGTTGGGATAGATTTCGTAGGTATCCAGTCCTTCCGGCTCGACGAAGATCTGGTGGGAGGTCTTGTCGGCGAAGCGAACCACCTTGTCCTCGATCGACGGGCAATAGCGTGGGCCCACCCCTTCGATCTGGCCGCTGTACAGCGGCGAACGATCCAGCGATCCGCGAATCAGGTCGTGCGTCGCTTCGGTGGTGTGCGTGATCCAGCAGCTAACCTGACGTGGGTGCTCCGCGGCCGAGCCCATGTAGGAAAAGTGTGGCATGGGTTGGTCGCCGGGTTGTTCCGCCAGCCGCGAGAAATCGATGCTTCGGCTGTCGATGCGCGGTGGCGTACCCGTTTTAAGCCGGTCGGCGGCGACGGGCAGTTCGCGTAGTTTCGCGGCCAGCGTGGAGGCCGGCGGATCGCCTGCGCGCCCGCCCGCGTACTGCGCGCTGCCGATGTGGATCTTGCCGGCGAGGAAGGTGCCTGCCGTGAGCACGACGGCGGGCGCATGGAAGTCCAGGCCCATCTGCGTGCGCACGCCGGCCACGCGACCGTCGACGAGGATCAGGTCGTCCACCGCCTGCTGGAACAGCGACAGGTTGGGCTGCGTTTCGACCATCGAGCGGATCGCGGCGCGATAAAGCGCGCGATCGGCCTGGCAGCGCGTGGCGCGGACCGCGGGGCCCTTCGATGCATTGAGGGTGCGCCACTGGATACCGGCGCGATCCGCGGCACGGCCCATGGCGCCACCCAGGGCGTCGATTTCCTTGACCAGGTGGCCCTTGCCGATGCCGCCGATCGCCGGGTTGCAGCTCATCTGGCCGATGGTTTCGATCG
Source organism: Luteibacter sp. PvP120 (assembly GCF_054055715.1). Lineage (NCBI taxonomy): Bacteria > Pseudomonadati > Pseudomonadota > Gammaproteobacteria > Lysobacterales > Rhodanobacteraceae > Luteibacter > Luteibacter sp. PvP120. The sequence goes on from NZ_JBSRXP010000011.1 coordinate 25,171, forward strand.
AGTGGCTGAGCAGGAGCGTGCGCGCGCCGGCGCGCGCGGCAGCCAGCGCGGCCTCGGTACCGGCGTGTCCGCCACCGACCACGATGACGTCATAGGTTTCTGAATGCAGCATGGGAAGGTTTCGGACAGAACGTGCCGTGATTTTACGCCGAGTGGAGCCCCTGCGCCGGCCGGAGCGTCAGTCGCCTTCGGTGGCTTTGGCACGCCTCGTGCTTCCTTCCTGGTGCACTTCAACCAGGCAGACGCTGCGCGATCATACGCGCGCCGAGACCGAACGCAGGGGTTTGGTCGCGTGCTGGTAGAAGGAAGCGGGATGTGGGCAAGGATGCCTCATTCGGTTCGAATGAGATCTGGCGCCCGGCGGTCTCAGGAACAGGGGGAATCCAGGATGACCGTGCTGCCGGGCGCCAGAAACCGAGTGACTGGCACGAAGGCCGTAGCTGACAGCTGCGGCTTTCTTCGTTGTAGGCGAATCTACACCGTTCACATCCCCCGAGTGTGATTTTTTTGTCAAACTTGCGCTCTATTTCGGCAATGAGTGACGCAGTGCGTCAGTCTTGTACCCTCACTGTCGCAGGTTGTGACGCAGGTCACGCTTCCACCGCCGCCTAACCCATCGCGATGCGGGCCAGGATGTCAGTCAGGTCCCTCGACAGGTCCTTGCGTGCGGCCAGGCCGGCAATCACGGCGTGGGCAGCCTCTTGCCGCACCGGCTCGAGTCGCTTCCAGCCGTTGAAAGCCGTGGCCACCCGTGCCGCCACCTGCGGGTTCAGCGCATCGATCGCTACCAGGCGGTCGCCCAGCCAGCGATAGGCCGCGCCATCGGCGCGATGGAAGCCGGTGGGGTTGGCCCGCGCGAACGTGCCGATCAACGACTGCACCCGGTTCGGGTTCTTCAGCGTGAACGCCGCATCGTGCTCGATGGATTGCACGAGGGCGAACGCGCCGTCCCCGGGGAGCTGGGCCTGCGCGGCAAACCACTTGTCCAGCGCCAGCGCATTGCCCGCGTAGCGCTGACGGAAGTGAGCAAGGGCGGGTGCTGCAGCCATCGGATCGAGGGTTGCCAGCGTGGTCAGCGCGGCCAGGCGATCGGTCATGCCCGGCGCCGCGTCGTACTGCGCGCGGGCCAGCCCCGTGGCGGTGCCTGGATCGACCAGCCCCAACAGATCGAGCACGCGACGCTTCAGCTGCCGGCCGGCTTGCGCGGATGCATCCAGCGCCGCCGTGGTGGCGGCATGCAGCGACCGGTAGCGATCGTGCAACGCGTCGTGCCCGATGCGGGTAGCCAGCGCGTGCAACATGGCTTGGCGCACCGCGCGGATACGGTCGGGGTCGCGTTCGGGCTGGCGCTCCACCAGTTCGATCTCGCCCGGCGGCGTCAGCAGCTCGGCGAGCAGGGCGTCATCCACCGACGCGTCGTGGAACAGGTCGGCAAGCGCCGTCGTCCAGGCGTCGAGCGCCGCAGCGCCTGGCCGGCTGTCGCGGACGTCGTCATACGCCAGCCCCGCAAGCTGCTGGCCGGCTTCCCACCGATTGAAGCCGTCGGCGTCGTGGCGCAGCAACAGCGCCAGCTCGTCGGGCGCGTAGTCGCATTCCAGGATCACCGGCGCCGAAAAACCACGCAGCAACGAGGGCACGGGAGGTGCGTCGATGTCCTCGAAGACGAAGACCTGTTCCGGACCATCCAGCACCATCGTGCGCTCGATGCCGGCCGCCGCCGGCTCGCCGTCGAGGCGCAACGGCAGCGCCTTGCCGTCCCGCGCGAACAGCGATAGCCGCACCGGTATGGGGAGCGGCTGCTTGGTCGGCTGGCCGGGGCCTGCCGGTGTGCGCTGGCGCAAGGTCAGCCGGTAGCGCCGCCGTGACGCGTCGTGCTGCCCTTCGGCGGTCAGTCGTGGTGTGCCCGCCTGGCCGTACCAGGCCAGGTAAGGCGAAAGGTCGGTGTGGTTGGCTTCGCCCAGCGCCGTGAGGAAATCCTCGATCGTGGCGGCCTGGCCGTCGTGGCGGTCGAAGTAGAGGTCCATGCCGCGACGGAAGCCGTCGGCGCCGAGGTGGCCGGCCAGCATGCGGACCAGCTCCGAGCCTTTCTCGTACACCGTGGCGGTGTAGAAGTTGTTGATTTCGCTGTACTGCGAGGGCCGCACCGGGTGCGACAACGGGCCGGCATCTTCCGGGAACTGGGCCCGGCGGAGCAACGATACGTCCTCGATGCGCTTGAGCGGCGCGGAGTTCATGTCGGCCGAGAAGCCCTGCTCGCGGAAGACGGTCAGGCCTTCCTTGAGGCTGAGCTGGAACCAGTCGCGGCAGGTGACCCGGTTGCCACTCCAGTTGTGGAAATATTCGTGGGCCACCACGGCCTCGACATGGCGATATTCGTCGTCCGTGCTCGAGTCGGCGTCGGCCAGCAGGTATTTCGCGTTGAAGATGTTGAGTCCCTTGTTCTCCATCGCACCCATGTTGAAGTCGTGCGTGGCGACGACGTGGAAGACGTCAAGGTCGTAGTTGCGCCCGTAGGTCCGCTCGTCCCACTGCATGCAGCGGATCAAAGAATCCATGGCGTAGTCGCAGCGATCGATGACATCGGCCTCCGCCCAGATGTGCAGCGCCACCGCACGGCCTTCCGCCGTGGTGTAGTCGTGGCTGATGCGTTCCAGGTGGCCCGCGACCAGGGCGAACAGGTAGCTCGGCTTCGGGTGCGGGTCGACGAAACGCGCCCAGTGGCGGCCGTCGGGCAGGTCGCCCGAGCCGTCGGGGTTGCCGCCGGCGAGGAGCACCGGGAACCGCGCCTTGTCGGCACGCAATTCCACCGTGAAGGTGGACAGGACGTCGGGGCGATCGGGGAAGAAGGTGATATGCCGGAACCCTTCGGCCTCGCACTGGGTCAGCAGGAAGCCCTTCTCGCGACTGCCCGAGAGGTACAACCCTTCGAACGCCGTATTCTCCGCCGGGCGCACGGCCACGCGCGTGCCGATCGTGCACTGGTCTGCCTGGACGGGCACTTCGAGCACGCCGTGGGCCAGCGTGTACTCACCCTCGTGGAGCACACGGCCGTCCACCGACACTTCCAGGAGTTCCACGCCCTCGCCATCCAGCCGCACGGGCTCGGCGGCACGGCGGCGCAGCACGAGCGTAGCCGTCACTTCACTGCGGTCGATGCCCAGGTCGAAACAAAGTGCGGTGTGTTCGACCGACCAGGCAGGGGGCCGGTAATCGGCGAGGCGGATGGGGGCGGTGGGGGCGTCCAGGCGATCGCTCATGGCAGGGCACACACATATTCTGGTCAGACAGGCAGGCTAACATGCGGCCAGATCCCCCAAAAGGAAGCCTGCCATGCCCCGTTTCACCGTGACGCGCTCCACCCTCGGCGCCCAGGAACTGATCGTGCTGGTCGATGCCGACGCGGATCGCGAGGTCCGCATCGCGCGCCGTGGTGCGACCGTGCTCTCGATCGACACGCGTGCCGGCAACGCGCACCGCAACATCGCCGATGGTTTCCGCGACGAAGCCGAACTGGTCGGTCACAAGGGGTCGCGCTTCGCGATCATGACGCCGTTCGCCAACCGCATCGACGACTCGCGTTACACGTTCGAGGGCACGCCCTACGACCTGCAGCCGGGCGTGACCGGGGCAGACCGCGCCGCCCGCCACGGCTTCCTTCGCGGCGTGCTGTTCGACGTACAGCGGGAAGGTGGCGACGACGACCACGCCTCGGTCACCCTGGGCACGCAGGTCATTCGCCCGGGCCTGCAACCCGGTTATCCGTTCTCGCTGGATGTCGCCGTGACCTTCACGCTCGACGAGCATGGCCTCCGTGTCGACGCGCACACGCGAAATGTCGGCGACGCCACCGCGCCCACCTTCTTCGGCTGGCATCCGTACTTCCGGTTGTCGGACAACCCCATCGAGACGTGGGAGCTGCATGTCCCGGCCGAGCAGATCATCGCCACCGACGCGGGTTTCATCCCGCTGCCGGGGACACGGGCCTGGCAGGCCATGGACAAGGCCGATCGCAGTCTGGATTTTCGCCAGGCGCGCCCGATCGGCCACGCCGAGTTGAACCACACGTATGCCGACCTGCAACGGGATACCGATGGCCGTTCACGTACACGCCTGCGCGATCCCGCGACGGGCGCCTGCATCGCGGTGTGGCAGGAGCGTGGCGTCATGCTGGTTTTCACGGCCGACACGGCCGAACGCGACGCACGCAAGTCCGTGGCGCTCGAGCCGATGGAATGCATGCCCAACGCGTTCAACCGCGACGATTGCACGCCACTGATCACGCTGGCGCCGGGCGAAGAACGCCGCTTCGCCTGTGGCGTGGAGTTCGTGGCGTGAGACCGCCATCGTTCGCCGATGTGCGCGACGCGGCCGCACGCATCGCGCCGCATGCGCTGGTCACCCCCGTGCTACGCAGCGACCGGCTGGACGCCCTGCTCGGCGCATCCGTGGTCTTCAAATGCGAGAACCTGCAACGCGGCGGTGCGTTCAAGTTTCGCGGTGCGACCAACGCCGTGTGGTCCCTGACCGACGAGGAAGCGGCGCGCGGCGTGGTGACGCATTCGTCGGGCAACCACGGCAACGCGCTGGCCATGGCAGCGCGTACGCGCGGTATCGCGGCCCATGTCGTCGTCCCCGAGGGCGCGGTGAAGGCGAAGGTCGAGGCCATTCGCATGGCGGGCGCCACCCTCCATCGATGCGCACCCAGCACCGCCGCGCGGGAACGGATGACGGCCGACCTGCAAGCGGAGACCGGCGCGACCCTGGTCCACCCCTATGCCGATGTGCGCGTCATGGCCGGGCAGGGCACGCTTGTGCCCGAGCTGCTTCGCCAGGCACCGGGTGTGGATACCTTGATCTTCCCTGTCGGTGGCGGTGGGCTTGCCGCCGGGTGCTCCGTCGCCGCGCACGCGATCGATCCGCGCATCGTGCTCTTCGGTGCCGAGCCCGAAGGCGCGGACGACACGGCACGTTCGCTGGAAACGGGGCGCCGGGCCGAGCCGTTCACGGCGGACACCGTCTGCGACGGACTGCGCACGCTCGTCGGCGAGCCCAATCTCGAGGTACTGCGCACGCACGATGTCGGCGTGCTGCGCGTCAGCGATGCCGAGGCGGTGGAGGCGATGAAACTGCTGTGGGCGGAGTTGCGCCTGGTGATCGAAGTGTCCAGCGCCACAGTACTCGCCGCGATGCTGCGCCATCGCCAGCGTTTCGTCGGACGCCACATCGGCGTGGTGCTCAGCGGCGGCAATGTCGACCTGGATGCGTTGCCCTGGTAGACCCGCGTATCCGCCTGTGACACCGACACACTGACGGAAACGCCCCGTGCTTCTATAGGCAGCCGACGGAAGTCATGCCGCTGTCTTTCGCACAGCGGGTGACAGGCGGCGCGGACATCGGCCGGCCCGCTCGTCTCCGTATGCTGGCGCTTCGTCCGGAGAAGCGTGAGGTGGGGCCATGCGGTGCGACTGGGCCGAGCGAAGCGATGTCGAGCGGGAGTATCACGACACCGAGTGGGGAGTCCCGGTGCATGACGACAGTCGCCTTTTCGAGCGGTTGACCCTGCACGGTGCGCAGGCGGGGCTGGGCCTTCGACTGGTGCTGAGCAAGCGCGAGCACTATCGGCGCGTGTTCCATGGCTTCGACATTGCCCGCGTCGCTGCGATGAACGATACCGAGATGGCAGCCGTCGCGGCAGATCGCGGTGTCATTCGGCACCGCCTCAAGCTGGCCTCGGTTCGCGGCAATGCGCGCGCCAGCGTGCGGATCATCGAGGAAAGCGGCTCACTGTGCGCCTACCTCTGGGCCTTCGTCGGCGGCGTGCCCTGCGTCAATGCGTGGCATCGTTTTCACGACGTGCCGGTGCGCAGCGAGGTATCTGACCGGATGAGCGCCGCATTGCGCGAGCGCGGTTTCCGCTTTGCCGGCACGGCGATCTGCTACGCGCTCATGCAGTCCGCCGGCCTGGTCAACGATCATCTGGTCGACTGCCCGCGCTATCGTTGATCCGGCGCGATGCCGCTTTGTGCGACGTCCCTGCCGTTCAGAACGGCGTCTTGCGCCGGGAGCCGCGAAGATTGTCGATGGGGAAGCTGGCGATCTCGCCGCTGCCTTCGCGCCGCGACTGGCCGGCGGGCGGGCCCCAGGCATGGGCGGTCACCACTTCCCAGGTAGATGGAATAAGGCCGTCGCTGCGCATGCCCTCGTATGCATCGATCATGCGCCGGTAATGCTGCTTGCCGGTGAGGCCGCGCACGCGGTCGGCGTCGGCGTTGTTCGCGCCCAGTCCCTTGAGTTCGTCGAGGACCGCACGCGGCGTCGGATAGGTCAGCGTGTAACGCTCGGCGAACAGCACCGGGTCCTTCAGGCCCTGCGCCAGCATCGCATCGCCGACATCGTGCATGTCGAGGAAGCGGGCGACATGGGCATGCTCGTCCGCCGCCGCCCATGCGGCGCGCAACTCGCCGAGGGTGTCCGGCCCGAAGGTGGAGAAGGTGAGCAGGCCGCCGGGCTTCAGCACGCGCGCGCACTCGGCGAACAGTCGCGTCAGGTCCTCGCACCACTGGAAGCAGAGGTTGGAAAACAGGATATCGACACTGTGGTCAGGCACGGGCAGGGTATACGCGTCGGCAACCACGCGGCCGAAGGGCTTCAGCCAGCCCGTATGCTGGCGCGCCTGTTTCAGCATCGGCAGCGCCAGGTCGATCGCGATCACCTGGGCCTTCGGATAGCGCTTCTTCAGGGCGGCGCTGCCGCGGCCGGTGCCCGCGCCGACATCGAGCACGATGTTCGGCGTCGCTTCGTACATCTCCAACCGGTCGACCAGGGTGGCCTGCACTTCGCGCTGCAGGGCATCGTGTTTTTCGTAGGTGCCCGCGGCGCGGCCGAAGTTGCGGCGCACCTGGCGTCGATCGAAGTGGAAGTCGCTCATGGATTCGCGTCGGTGAAGTGCGTGAGGGCCTCCGCCACGGCGGCGGCATGACCAATGAAGGGGGCATGCCCCGCGTGGGCGATCTCGATGAACTGGCCGCCGGCGGCTTCCGCGCACCAGCGCATCGCCTCGGGATGGACGATGCGATCGCGGCGACCCGCGATCCACAGGCTGGGCGGCAGCATGTCGGGCAAGCGTGCTCGCAGGTCGGTGGCCTCGAGCACGCGCAGGCCTTCGCCGAGGACGCGTGGGTCGGGTTCGCCCCGCGAGAAGGCTTCGTCCTTGAGGCGCCGTGCTTCCGCCTTCGGGTCCGGACTGCCCATGGCTTCCAGGGCGATGAAGCGTTCGACCGTCGCGCGGTAGTCGGCATCCAGGTCCGTGGCGAGTTTCCGGACCATGCCGGCATCGTTGCCGTAGGGCCAGTCGTCGCTGCGCACGAAACACGGTGCCGAGCACATCGGCACCACGGTGCGTACGTGTGCCGGCAACTCCAGGGCCGCGGTGACGGCGATCAGGCCGCCCAGCGACCAGCCCAGCCAGGTGGCCGGCGGCGTGGCCTCGGCAATGGCACGTGCGCACGCCAGCGGTTGCAGTGGGATGTCGGCGTCGCGGGAGTAGCCATGGCCGGGAAGGTCCACGATATACATCGTGAAGCGATCTTCCAGTGCCTCGGCGAGAGGCGCCATGATGCCGCCGTGCATGGCCCAGCCGTGGATCATCACCAGGGGCGCGGGGCCGCTGCCGCGGGTCTCGATATGCAGGCCGGTCACGCCGGTGTGCTCGGTGCCAGGGTCGGGTCCACCGCGCCGCGGTCGTCGAACACGAAGCAGTCGCCACGCCAGTGGGCGCCACCGACCTTCTCGAAATAATTCAGGATGCCGCCTTCCAACTGGTAGACATGCTCGATGCCGATGCCGGCCATGTGGATCGCGGCTTTCTCGCAGCGGATGCCGCCGGTGCAGAAGGACACCACCGTCTTGCCTTCGAAGCGGGCGCGATCCGCGGCCACGGCCGCGGGGAAGGCGGTGAAGCTGGCAATACCGTAGTCGATCGTGTTCTCGAACGTGCCCGCCGCCACTTCGTAATCGTTGCGCGTGTCCAGCAGCAGCACGTCACGTCCGTCGTCGTCATGGCCCTGGTCGAGCCAGCGGCGCAGGTCGGCGGGCATGACGTGCGGCGCCCGCCCGGCTTCGGGGCGTATAGCCGGCGCGCGCATGGTGATGATTTCCTTCTTCAGGCGCACGCGCATGCGGCTGAAAGGCAGGGCATCGGAAAGGCTTTCCTTCGGCACGATGTCCGCGAAGCGGGTGTCCTCGCGCAACCAGGCGAGGAAGCGGTCGATGGCGTCGCGCGGCGCGGCCAGGAACAGGTTGATGCCTTCCGGCGCCAGCAGGATCGTTCCCTTCAGCGCGAGCGCGTCGCAGCGTTCGACGAAGCGCGCGCGCAACGCCGCCGTATCGTCGAGGGCGACGAACTTGTAGGCGGAGATATTGAGGATCGACATGGGCATGGCAGGGGACGTGCGGCCGTCCATTATACGGCCACGTCTTCCCGCGCGCGGGGTAGCGCCGCCAGGGCATCCAGCAGGGCGTCGATGCGGGAAGGCGTATGGGTTGCCGACAGCGTGATACGCAGGCGGGCGGCACCCGCGGCTACGGTCGGCGGACGGATCGCCACCACCAGGAAGCCCGCGGCTTCCAGCGCGGCCGCGGCGGCCATGGCGTCGCCGGCGCCGCCGATCAGCAGGGGCTGGATCGCGGTGCGCGACGACATCACCGGCAAGCCCAACTGGCGGGCCCCCTCACGAAACCGGGCGACGTTGTCTTCCAGTCGCGCCCGTCGGCCTTCGGGGTCCTGTCGTACCAGGCGCAGGGCGGCACGCGTGGACGCTGCCAGCGCCGCCGGCATGGCCGTCGTGTAGATGTAGGAGCGGGCGAACTGCACGATGCCCTCGACGATCTCGGCCTTGCCGGCCACGAACGCCCCGGCGCTGCCCAGGGCCTTGCCCAGCGTGCCCATCAGCACCGGCACGTCGTTGGCGTCCAGGCCCGCGGCGGCAACGGAGCCGGCACCCTCGGGACCGAGCACGCCCAGGCCGTGCGCGTCGTCGACATACAGCGTGGCGCCACGCTCCCTGCAGGCCTGCGCCAGGTCCGCCAGCGGCGCGACGTCGCCATCCATGCTGAACACGCCATCGGTCGCCAGCAATGCCGGCAGCCCGGGACAGGCGTCGAGCTGACGTCCGGCGGATGCCGCATCACCGTGCGCGTATCGCCGCAGGTCCGCCCCGGCGAGGAGGGCGCCATCCAGCAGGCTGGCGTGGTTGAGCCGGTCCTGCACGCAGAGGGCGGTGGGCTTGCCGGGCGAAGGCATCCCTCCCGCGCCGAGCAGCGCCTGTAATGCCCCCAGGTTGGCCATGACCCCGGTGGAAAACAGCGCGGCGCGTTCGCGGCCGGTCCAGTCGGCCAGCTCTTCCTCCAACGCCGCGTGCTCGCCCCGATGGCCCGAGACCAGATGGGCGGCTCCGGTGCCGACGCCCTCGGCGAGGGCACTGCGGTGCATGGCGGTGACCAAATCGCGGTGCCCGGCCAGGCCGAGGTAATCGTTGCCGCAGAAGTCGTCCAGCACGCGTCCGTCGACGAGCCGTCGCGAGCCGCCGCGCACCTCGCAGGTGCGCGTGCGCCGCAGCAGGCCCGCCTGCTCGCGCGCCGCGCGGGCGGCTTCCAGGCGAACGAGGAGCTGCGGCTGGCTCACGCCGCGTCGGCGCGTTCGACGATGTCCGCGTGTACCGTGCCGGGCTCGATGTCCACCTCCATAGGCTTCAGGCCGAGGCGCTCGAACAGGCGGCGGTCGTGTTCCACGTCCGGATTGCCTGTGGTCAGCAGTTTTTCGCCGTAGAAGATCGAGTTGGCGCCGGCGGCAAAGCACAGTGCCTGGAGCGCGTCGTCCATCGACTCGCGCCCTGCCGACAGGCGCACCACCGATGCGGGCATGAGGATGCGCGCCACGGCGATGCTGCGCACGAACTCGAACGGGTCCAGCGCCTCGGTGCCGGCCAGCGGCGTGCCGGGCACCTGGACCAGGCGGTTGATGGGCACCGACTCCGGATGCTCGGGCAGGTTGGCCAGCGTCATCAGCAGGCCGGCCCGCTGTGCGCGCGATTCGCCCATGCCCACGATGCCGCCGCAGCAGGTCTTCATGCCGGCATGGCGCACGTTCTCCAGGGTGTCCAGGCGATCCTGGTACTCACGCGTGTGGATGATCTCGCCGTAATAGTCCGGGGAGGTATCCAGGTTGTGGTTGTAGAAATCCAGCCCGGCGGCCTTCAGCGTCTGCGCCTGCGGCTGGCTGAGCATGCCCAGCGTGGCGCAGGTCTGCAGCCCCAGCGCCTTCACCGCGCCGACGATCTCGGCCACCTTGGCCACATCGCGGTCTTTCGGTGAGCGCCAGGCGGCGCCCATGCAGAAGCGGCTGGCGCCGGCATCCTTGGCGGCCTGCGCCCGGGCAACCACGGCCTCGACGCTCATCAGCTTCTCGGCCTTCACCCCCGTGGCATAGCGGGCGGCCTGGGGGCAGTAGGCGCAATCCTCCGGGCAGCCGCCGGTCTTGATCGACAGCAGGGTGGACACCTGCACCGCGTTGGGATCGTGATACTGGCGGTGTACGCCCTGGGCCTGGAACAACAGGTCGTTGAAGGGCAGGGCGAAGAGGTGCTCGACCTCGTCGCGGGACCAGTCGTGGCGAAGGGCTGCGGTCATGGCGTGGCTTCCAGGGGCGAAGGCGCGCAGTGTGGAAAGGCCTGCCCCTACTGTCAACCAGGGTGGCCTGTGTAAAGTTGACGGTGGCCCGGGCCAAGCCGCAGCTTAACGGCGGGGTGGCGCTTTCAACCCAACCTCACGCAACCCGCCTACCATGGTGTCATTCCTACAGGAGGCCTTCCCATGAGCACCGGTCAAGGCAGCGGCGGCAACGTCCTTGCCGCTATCTGCAGTTTCTTCATTCCCGGCCTGGGCCAGCTCGTCCAGGGCCGCGTCTTCAAGGCGTTGATCATGTTCGTGCTGGCCGCGGTCCTCTGGATCATCTGGCTCGGCTGGATCATCCACCTGTGGTCCATCGTCGACGCGGCCATGTTCCGCCGTCGCGACTGACCCGCCCGCCGACGCATGGACGCGTCCCGTTTCCTACCTTGGCTGAGCGCGGCGCCCCGCTTCCTGCTGGCGCCGCGCTGCTTGGTCTGCGAGGCGCCAAGCGAGACCGGGCGCGCGCTCTGCCGGGCCTGTCATGCCGGCCTGGTGCGCAACGACAGTTGCTGCGGGCGCTGCGCACAGCCCCTCCCCACCTCCGTTCCGGCCTGCGCCACGTGCCTGCAGGGCGATCGCCCCTGGGCGGACCTGTGGGTGCCCTTCGTCTACACCTGGCCGCTGGACGAACTGGAGCGCCGCTTCAAGTTCGCAGGCAGCCTCGTCGCCGGACGCGTCCTGTCGCAATGCTGGCTCGACACCGGATGCCCGCCGACGACGCCCGATCTGCTGTTGCCCATGCCGCTGCATCGTTCACGCCTGCGCTCGCGCGGCTATAACCAGGCGATGGAGCTGGCGCGTCATCTGGGTCGACGGCTTTCCATACCCGTACGACATGACGTCCTGCAACGGGTGAAGAAGACCCGGCCGCAGACCGACCTCGATGCGGCCGCGCGTGCGGCGAACATCCGCGGTGCGTTCCATGTAAGGCGCGTGCCGTCCCAGCGCCATGTCGCCCTGGTCGACGATGTCATGACCACCGGCGCCACCCTTGGCGAATGCGTGCGCACATTGACCGACGCCGGTGTGGCCCGGGTGGATGTCTGGGCGCTGGCGCGAACGCCCTTACCCGCGTAGGGCCAGCGCCAGCACGATGCCCACCCACAGCGCGAGGCCGACCCAGTTGTTCTGGCGGAACGCGGTAAGGCAGGCCTGCCGCTCGCGATGGCGCATGGTCCACTGCTGCCAGGCGAACAGGCCGGTGGTCACCGCCAGGCCCAGCCAGTACGGCCAGCCCAGCCCCGATCGCGTGCCGACCAGCAGCATGGCCAGCAGGAACGTGCCCATGAGGATGCCGATGATGACGAGGTCCGCGTCGGCGAACAGGATCGCCGTGGACTTCGCCCCCGCCTTGATGTCTTCCTCGCGATCCACCATGGCGTACTCGGTGTCGTAGATCACCGACCAGAGGATGTTGCCGATGAACAGCAGCCAGGCCACGGGCGGCACGCTATGCGTCACGGCGGCGAACGCCATCGGGATAGACCAGCCGAACGCCGCGCCGAGCACCACCTGCGGCAGGTTGGTGTAGCGCTTGGTGAAGGGATAGAGCGCCGCGAGGGCGGCACCGCCGAACGACAGCAGGATCGTCAGCGTGTTGGTGAACAGCACCAGCACGAACGAAAACGCCAGCAGCCCGGCGAACACGTAAAGCGCCTCGCGAGGCGCGACGCGTCCACTGGCGATGGGGCGCCCGGCCGTACGGGCCACCTGCGGATCGAGCTTGCGATCGGCATAGTCGTTGATGGCGCAACCGGCGGAGCGCATGGCAAACACGCCCAGCGTGAAGATCACCAGTGGGCCGATTGGCGGGAAATCGCGGGCCGCCAGCCACAGCGCCCACCAGGTCGGCCACAGCAGCAGCAGCGCGCCGATGGGGCGATCCATGCGAGTGAGCACGAGGTAGGCGTGGACTTTCTCGCGTCGCGCGGGGGGCAGGCCCTTGAGCAGGAACGCCAGCACGCGCTCGGCCGTGGTGGAGGCATCCGCGGGGCGCGCGGCGGGCGTGGGCGCGGGGCTGACCGTGGGCCGCATGCCAGGCGATGCCTTGCGTCGCGCCGTGGGTTTCTTGGAGGAAGGGCTCATAAGAGAAGTCTAGCGATCACAAACGGAAAAAGGCTGTTCACGCCTAACCGCGGGAGGGTGGCGTGGTAATTGGGTTTAAAGCCGCTGCTCGTGCGATATCGGGGAGGAGGCGTCGGGTGATCACCCTCTGCGCTCGGGCAGCGGCCGCAAGCGGCCGAACTCGCTCAGAGGATAATCACCCGACACCTCCCTGACGACTGAGTTGACTGGTCGGGAGAGCAAAGCTTGCGGCGTCGGACGGAGTGGCATCTCCAGGCGGGCCGCACGAGGTCGCCAACGCTTTGCTTTTCCAATCCCGGTTGCCTCTGTGGTCGCAGAGGAGCTGGGTGGTTACGCTCTGAGCGAGTTCGGCCACTTGTGGCCGCTGCCCGAGCGCAGAGTGTGACCACCCAGCTCCTCATCGCCGCACCATACGAGCGACCGCAGCTCTAGCTTCTGCTTCTGCTTCTGCTTCTGCTTCGGCACACGCCCCGGTCATTCGCGAAGAGCCAAAAAAAAGGCGCCTCACGGCGCCTCGGTATCGTCAACGTTCCAGCGGTTCGATGGGATCGTCGTTCACCGGCGGCTCCGGGTCCGCATCGCGCTCGGGCTTGTAGCTGCCCGGCTGGCGGATCTCGTCCTCGGGACGGTTCTTGCCCGGCTCGGCGAACGGCGGCTGCGGGTTGGTCGGGTTGTAGGGCATGGTGGACTCCACTTCGCTACGGATAAGGCTAGCCACCGTAGGTTCGGCGAAGTGAAGCCACCGAGAGTGCGCCATGAACCCTCAGTCGACGAGGGCGTCCAGCTGCTCCAGGGTACGGCGCACCCCTTGCTGCGCCAGCGCGTCCACGTAGATGTCGTATTGGCGACGGAAACGCTCATCCCGCGCGGGCAGCGGCCCCACCAGTTCGACGCTCTCGATCAGGGTGTCCTTCGAGCCGCTGTCGATCATCGGCTGCACCAGGCGCATGGCGTTGGGCTCGCGAAGGGGGTAGCCCTCGCCGTTATCGTCCTTGCCGACGCGGACATACCGGTCGAACGCCGCCAGCGCGAAGGCCAGGCGGCGCGCGTCCTTGCCGTTCTCCAGGCAGGCCGTGATGGTGGGGCCGAGGAAGCCGGGGATCTTCGATCCGCCGTCCAGGCACAGGCGGTCGAGCTGGTCGGCGATGGACGCGTTGCTGAAACGGTCCAGCAGTTTCTTCTTGTAGGGTCCCAGGTCCATGCCGGGCAGTGATGTCAGCCAGGTGCCGGCGTCCTCGTCGAGGAAATCGGTGAGGTAGGCATTGAACAGCGGGTCCTTGACGGCCACGTCGACGCGGCGATGCCCCGAGAGGAAGGCCGGGTACGACAGCATCTGGTGCGAGCCGTTGAGCAGGCGGATCTTCGCGTCTTCGTACGCGGACACGTCATCCACGATCTGCACCCCGTGGTTTTCCCACGCCGGGCGCCCCTGGCGGAAGCGGTCTTCCAGCACCCACTGGATGAAATCCTCGCAGACCACCGGCGCGCGGTCGTCGAGGCCGGTGGCCGCATTGAGCTCGTCACGCACCGACGGGGTGGTCGCGGGAGTGATGCGATCGACCATGCCGTTGGGAAAATCCACCTCGCGGTCGATCCACGCCGCCAGTTCCGGTGAGCGGGCCCGCGCGAAGGCGAGCACGGCTTTCTTCGCCTGTGCACCGTTGTGGCGCAGGTTGTCGCAGGACATGACGGTGAAGGCGGCTACGCCGGCCGCGCGGCGTTTTGCCAGGGCGCCGACGAGGAAGCCGAACACGCCGCGGGGCGTGTCCGGATGGGCGAGATCGTGGGCGACCGTGTCGTCGTCGAGGCGGAACGTGCCGTGCTCGTCGATCAGGTAACCGCCTTCGGTGATCGTCAGCGAGACGATACGGATGGCCGGGTCGGCCAGGCGTTCGAGCACCCGGGCGCCGTCGTCGGGCGCATAGAGGTACTCGACCATGGCGCCGACCACGTGGGTGCGGCGCTCGCCACGTGGATCGAACTCACTGACGGAGTAGAGGCCCTGTTGCGCCTTGAGTGCCTCGGCGAGCGGACGATCGTGTTCCAGCAGGTTGATGCCGAGGATGCCCCATGCATGCATGGCCGGATCGGACAGCGTGTGATGGGTGTACATCGCCAAGTGCGCGCGGTGAAACGCGCCGACGCCGATGTGCGCGATGCCGGCGGTGATCCCCGCGCGATCGTAAGACGGTGCATCGACGCCCTGGGGAAGGCTGTCGAGCGAAGCGGGGTGGAGGGAGACGGCCATGGTCAGTTTCTTGCCGGATGATGGATGGCGACGCCGGTGGCGTCGAACACATGCGCGTGGGTCGGGTCCAGCCGGATGCAGATCTCGCGTCCCGCACGGCGCTCGAAATCGCCTTCGGCGCGCACCGTGACCGAACCGATGTTTGGCACATCGACATAGGCGTAGGTCTCGCTGCCCAGCCGTTCGACCACCGACACGATGCCTTTCACGGTGTCGCCAGCGCCGTCGTCGTCGCACACGCGCAGGTGTTCCGGGCGGATGCCGAGGGTGACCTCGCCGGTCGCCTCGGCGCCGGGCACAGTCAGCGCGTTGCCGCCGGGCAGGCGGAACGTGCCGCCTTGCGCGGTGGCACGGAAGAAGTTCATCTGCGGCATGCCGAGGAAGCCGGCGACGAAGAGATTCACGGGCTTGTGGTAGAGCGCCATCGGCTTGCCGATTTGTTCGATACGGCCTTCGTTGAAGATCGCGATGCGATCGGCCAGCGTCATCGCTTCCACCTGATCGTGGGTGACGTAGACCATGGTCGCGTTGAGCTCGGTATGCAGGCGTGCGATTTCCAGGCGCGTCGCCGCGCGCAGGGCCGCATCGAGATTGGACAACGGCTCGTCGAACAAGAACACGCGGGGCTCGCGGGTGATCGCCCGGCCGATGGCGACGCGCTGGCGCTGCCCGCCGGACAACGCGGAGGGCTTGCGATCGAGATAGGGCTCCAGCGCAAGGATCTTCGTCGCCCGTGCCACTTTCTCGTCGATGGCGCGCTGGTCCATCTTCGCCAGCTTCAGCGCGAACGACATGTTCTCGCGCACACTCATGTGCGGATACAGCGCGTAACTCTGGAACACCATGGCGAGGTCGCGCTTGTCCACTGGCTTATCGGTGATGTCGTCGCTGTCGAGCAGGATCTGCCCGTCGTCGGCCTCTTCCAGCCCGGCGATGAGGCGCAACGTGGTGGACTTGCCGCAACCGGAAGGCCCGAGGAACACGCAGAACTCGCGATCCTCCACCACCAGGTCGATACCCTTGATGACATCGACGCCTTCGAACGACTTGCGCAGCTGACGGATTTCCAGACGGGACATGGGCGACTCCTATTTGACTGCGCCGAAGGTGAGACCGCGGACGAGCTGGCGCTGCGACAGCCAGCCCAGCACCAGGATGGGTGCGCAGGCCAGGGTGGACACGGCGGACAACTTTGCCCAGAACAGCCCCTCGGGACTGGAGAACGAGGCCACCAGTGCCGTCAGTGGTGCGGCGCTGGTGGTAGTGAGGTTGAGCGACCAGAACGCCTCGTTCCACGAGAGGATCAGGCACAGCAGCGCCGTGGAGGCCAGGCCGCCGCGGCTCACGGGAATCAGCACCCGGAACATCGTCTGCGTCGTGCTGGCGCCGTCCATGCGCGCGGCTTCCAGGATGTCGTAGGGAATGTCACGGAAGTACGTGTAGATCATCCACACCATGATCGGCAGGTTGATCAGCGCGAAGATGACGATCAGCGCGGCCTTGGAGTCGAGCATGTTCAGGTCGCGGCAGATCAGGTAGATCGGCACCAGCACGCCCACGCTCGGCAGCATCTTGGTCGAGAGCATCCACAGCAGCACGCTCTTGGTCTTCGCCGTCGGGTGGTAGGCGAAGGCATAGGCGGCCGGCACGGCCACGATCATGCCCAGCAGCGTGGCCCCGCCGGCGGTGACGATGGAGTTCCACGCGTAGTGCAGGTAGTTGGCGCGTGCGAGGATCTGTTCGTAGTTTTCCAGCGTGGGCGCGAACAGGAAGTGCGGCGGCATGCTGAAGGCATCCAGCTCGGACTTGAAGCTGGTCAGCACCATCCACAGGATGGGAAAGAACACGATGAGGGCGACGATCCACGAGGCGACGATGCGCAGCGTGCGGGCGAGCGGGTTACGGTGGGTCTTGGCCATGGCTGTCTCCTCACGCCTTCTCGGTCAACGATTTGCCGATCAGGCGGATCAGCACCACCGCCATGATGTTGGCCAGCACCACCGCGACCAGGCCGCCAGCGGACGCCGCACCCACGTCGAACTCCAGCAAGGCCTGCGTGTAGACCAGGTACGGGATGTTGGTGGTCGCATCGCCTGGGCCACCGTTGGTGGTGACGAAGATCTCGGCGAAGATGTTGAGCAGGAAGATGGCCTCCACCATCACCACCACGGCGATGGGGCGGGCGAGATGGGGCAGGGTGAGGTAGCGGAAGATGGCCAGGCCACGCGCGCCGTCCATCCGGGCCGCTTCCATCTGTTCACGGTCCAGCGATTGCAGCGCGGTGACGAAGATCAGGATGGCGAACGGCAGCCATTCCCACGACACCACGACGATGACCGACAGCAACGGCCAGTCGGCGAACCAGTTCACCGGCGTGGCACCGAACAGCTTCCATACCCAGGCGAGGAAGCCGGACACCGGGTTCATCATCAGGTTCTTCCAGACCAGCGCGGCCACGGTCGGCATGATGAAGAACGGCGAGATCAGCAGCATGCGCACGATGCCCTGGCCGGGGAACGTCTCGTCCACCAGTACGGATATCAGCACGCCGCCGACCACAGTCACCACCAGCACGCTGCCCACCAGCAGGATCGTGTTGAGGATCGACGTCCAGAAGCTGGGATAGGCGAAGAAGTAGGCGAAATTCTCCAGGCCCACGAAGGCGGACTTTCCCGGGTAAAGCAGGTTGTAGTACTGCGTGGAGAAATACAGCGTCATCGCCAGCGGCACGATCATCCAGGCCAGCAGCATGATGATGGCGGGCTGCGCGAGCAGTCGCTCCGGACGTTTGCGGATACGCGCGCTCATTACGGCGACTCCTTCTGGATGACGGGCTTGTTGTCGTAGTAGCCGGCGCGTTTCATGGTGCGGCTTACCGCGTCCTGCGCCGTGTGCAGCAGGTCGTCCACGTTCCCTCGGCCGGCCAGCGCGCCGGCGATCTGCCGGCCGACCAGGGTGGCGACGGCCTGGAACTCGGGGATCGACACGATCTGGATGCCCTTGTAAGGCACGGGCTTGAGCGTCGGATGCGCCGGGTCGACGGCCTTGAGCGAGTCGTAGGTCACTTTCGCGAAGGGCGCGGCCGCGATGTAGGCGGCGTTGGCGTAGGTCGATTCACGCGTGCCGGGTGGCGTGGCCTGCTCGCCATACTTGTCGGCGACCATCTTCAGGTAGGGCCTGGACGTGGCCCAGAGGATGAAGTCACGTGCGGCGTCGGTCTGGCGCGAGCTGGCCGGGATGGCCAGCGACCACACCCACAACCACGACGAGCCGCGATCGGTGAGTTGGTGCGGCGAGCGCGCGAAGCCGACCTTGCCGACCACCTTGCTTTCCTTCGGATCGGTAACGGTGCCGCCGCCGACGCTGGCATCGACCCACATGGCGCACTTGCCCGCGGCGAACAGGGCCAGGTTCTCGTTGAATCCGTTGTCGGACGGGCCGGGCGGCCCGTAGTTCTTCAGCAGGTCGACATAGAAGTTAACGGCCTGGTGCCATTCCGGTGTGTCGATCTGCGGGTGCCACTGCTCGTCGAACCAACGTCCGCCATAGCTGTTGACGATGGTGCCCAGCAGGGCCATGTTCTCGCCCCAGCCGGCCTTGCCGCGCAGGCAGATGCCATAAACGCCGTTGGCCGGATCGTGCAGCTTCTGCGCAAACCCCTTCACCTGCGCCCAGGTCGGCTCGGCCGGCATGGTCAGGTTGGCCTTGGCGAACAGGTCGGTGCGGAAGTAGGTGATGCTGGCCTCGGCGTAGAACGGCACCGCGTACAGGTGGTTGTCCACCGTCAGCTGTTCGCGCACGTTCTTCATCAGGTCGTTGCCGTCGTAATCGGCGGGCAGGTTGTCCAGCGGCTTCAGCCACTGCTGCTTGCCCCACAGCGGCGCCTCGTACGCGCCGATGGTGATCACGTCGAACTGGCCACCGTGGGTAGCGATGTCGGTGGTAAGCCGCTGGCGCAGGGTGTTCTCTTCCAGCACCACCCAGTTGAGGTGCACGCCGGGATGCTGGCGCTCGTACTCCGGCGACAGCGCCTGCATGCGCACCATGTCGGCGTTGTTGACGGTGCCGATGGTCAGCGTGGTGTCCGCGAGGGCGACAGGTGCCGCTGCCGCCGCGAACAGCGCCGAGACGGCGAGGGTGCCGAGCCGGTTCCGGTAATCGCTCATCGTGCCTCCCTGGGTGGCATGTCCCGGCGCGACGTCGTAGGGCGGCGCGTACGAAACGGATGTGCGTTTATAGGTTCTATGGCGTGCGGCTCACCAATACGTCAGGTGTCGGTTTCCGATGAAAATACATACTTTCTTGCGCATATCGCCGGTTCCAGCGGCCGAGAATGTCGGCAGGAAGCGCAGTAATGACGCATTGCAGCATGCGCTGTAAGGGTCAATAAAGTACGCAAATGCAGGGTGCGGGCCTACGTGCCTGGGCCTGCACATGACGCGCCGCCACATCACGCCTCGGCGCTCGCCTCGCGATGTCGCATGCGATAGTCACGCGGCGTCATGCCGGTCAGGGCGAGGAAACGGCGATTGAAATTGGAGAGGTTGCTGAAACCGACCTCGTAGCAGATGTCGGTGATCGACACGGCGGAGCCCGACAACTTCTCGCACGCGTGCTGCACGCGCGTCTGGTTCACGTAGTCGATGAAGCGGTACCCCGTGTGCTGGTGGAAGAATCGCGAGAAGGCCGACTCCGACATGTCCAGCCGACCGGCCACGGCCTTGAGCGATACATCGCCGGCGTAGTGCCGGTCGATGAAGGCGACGGCGCGGTGCAGCTTCATCGACTGCCCGGGGTCCGCCGACGCCTGGAACGGACGACTGCTGAGCGGGCAGCGCGTCGCATCCTCGGACAGCGCCTCTACCATCTCGAAGAAGCTGGCCACGCGGCGCAGGCCCGGATGATCGGACACGCGGCGGAACAACGGTTCCAGTTGCCGCCCCAGCTCGGGCGAGAAACGTATGCCGTAGCGGGCTTCTTCCAGAAGCAACGACTTCACGTGACGTGCCGACGGGAAAAACTCGGTGAACCGGCGCACGAACGCCTCTGAGAAAAGGATTACGCGGTCGCGCAGTGCGGTGGGCTCGCAGTCCGCGTCCGTCACCCAGTTGTGCGGCACGTTGGGGCCGGTGAGCATCAGCGTATAGGGCGAGAACCGGCCCTCGTAATCGCCGACATAGGCCGTGCCTTCCGTCGAGACGATGAGGTGCAGTTCGTAAGCGGGATGGTAATGCCAGCGGATCAGCCGGCTGCGCGAACCGTGTTCCAGGTAATGGATGGACGGCTCGTCCGACAGGCCGAGTAGGTCCTGCTCACGACCGAGCGCCGAGGTATCGGCCATGGGCGGCGGCAGCGAAAGGGCGGCGCGACGATTCATGGCGCCGAGAGTACCCTGCGCGGTCTGCAACCTCCAAGGAGCAAACCATGAAGATCCTCATCGTCGGTGCCGGCGGCACCCTGGGCCGGGCCGTCGTGGCGGAGCTGGGCGTCCGCCACGATATCGTGACGGCTGGCCGCACCAGCGGCGACCTGCGCGTGGACCTGCGTGACGGCGCGAGCGTGGAGGCGATGTACCGCGAAGCCGGTCCACTCGACGCGGTGGTCTGCGCGGCCGGAAAGGTGCCTTTCGCACCGCTCGACGAACTGACCGAGGCGAAGTACCTCGAAGGTCTGAATGACAAGCTGATGGGCCAGGTGCGCCTGGTCCGCTCCGGAGTCGCCTCGCTCGGCGACGGCGGGTCGTTCACGCTCATCACCGGCATCCTGACCGAGCAACCGATCCTCGCCGGTGCCTGTGCCAGCGTGGTCAACGGCGCGGTGGAAGGCTACGTGCGTGGCGCGGCGATCGAACTGCCCCGCGGTATCCGGATCAACGCGGTGAGCCCGAGCGTGCTGACGGAAGCCATGGAAGCGTACGGCCCCTTCTTCCGTGGCTTCGAGCCGGTCAGCGCCGCCAGTGCCGCACGTGCGTTTTCGCGTTCGGTGGAAGGTCGCGAGACGGGGCGGGTTTACAAGGTCTGGTAGTGCCGATGGCGTGTCAAGCCAGCGCCACCGGCCGCTCCAGCGCCGCGATGCCGCTGCGTGCGTGGTCGACGATCTCGCCGGCCTGGCGCAGGGCATCGAGGAACACGTCCACTTCCTCGGCGCGGCCGGTGTATTCCACCACCGACTGCCCCGCCGCACGCTGCAGCAGGCGCCCGCCAAATCGGGCCAGGCAGAGGTCGGTGGCGGCATCGTCTGCCTCGACGCGCGCCACCAGCAGCTCCCGTTCCACATAGTCGCGTCGGGTCAGTTCAGCAATCTCGAGCACGTCGATCAGCTTGGCCGATTGCTTGATGATCTGCTCGATCACCTCGTCGTCGCCGAAGATCACCAGGGTGAGTCGCGAGGCATCCACGTCGTGCGTGGCGGCCACGGTGAGCGATTCGATGTTGTAGCCACGCGATGCGAACAGCCCCGCTACGCGCGCCAGGGCGCCGGCTTCGTTCTGCAGCAGCATGGAGATCAGGTGGCGCATGGTCAGAACATCCCTGTGGGTTCGGCGGTGGTGATCGTCGGTGCCGTACGGCTGGCGATCCAGTCGCCGGTGATCATCTCGGCATAGGTGGCTCCCGGGCCGACCATCGGGTAGACACCCGCATCCGCATCGATCACCACCTCAAGGAAGGCTGGGCCGTCGAACGCGAGGAAGTCGGCGATGGTGGCGTCGACGGCGGTGGGGTCGTCGAGGCGCTGCGCCCATTCGAAACCGTCGGCCTGCGCGGCGCGCACGAAGTCCTTCTTGTGCAGGCTCTTGTCCGACGCGGAGAACCGCCCCTTGAAGAACAGCTTCTGCCATTGCCGGACCATGCCATCACCGCTGTTGTTCAGTACCACCACTTTCACCGGCAGCCCGTACGTGGTGACGGTTTCCATCTCGCCGATATTCATGCGGATGCTGGCATCGCCGTCGATGTCGATCACGGTGAGGTCGCGTCGTGCGAACTGGGCGCCAATGGCGGCGGGCAGGCCGAAGCCCATCGTGCCCATGGAGCCGGAGGTCAGCCAGCGGCGGGGCTCGCGGAAATCGAAATACTGCGCGGCCCACATCTGGTGCTGTCCGACGCCGGTGCTGATGATCGCGCGGCCATCGGTGATGCGGTTGATCGCCTGTATGACGGCGCACGGCTGGATGTGGTCGCTGTCGCGGCAGAAGTCCATGGCGTGGGTGGTCTTCAGTGCAGCAACATGAGCGTGCCAGTCGGTGAGGTCCGACGTGAAGCCAATGCGTTTGCCGTAATCCAGCAAGCGTTGCAGCGATGCATCCAGCGTACCGACGTGGTGCCAGTCCACGGCTTTCACCTTGCCGATCTCGGCCGGGTCGATGTCGATCTGCGCGATGGTGCGTGCACTCGGCGCGAAGCGGGCCGGCACGCCGACCACGCGGTCGTCGAAGCGTGCGCCCAGCGCGAAGACGAAATCGCTGTCGTCCATCGCATAGTTGGCATAGGCCGTGCCGTGCATGCCCAGCATGTGCAGCGCCAGCGGATCGGTGGTGTCGAAACCGCCGATACCCATCAGCGTTGTCACGACGGGGATGCCGAAGGCGTGTGCGAACTCGCGGAGCACCGCCGAGGCGCTGGCGGCGACGACACCGCCACCGGCGTAGATCAAGGGACGCTTCGCGCGGGCCAGGCGATCGAAGAAGGCGGCGCAGTGGGCATCTTCGATGGTCGCGGATTCCACGGCGTGCAGGCGCGACCGGTAACCGCGCACAGCCAGTTCGCGGCTTCCCTCGAACGTCAATGGTGCGTTCTGGACATCCTTGGGGATATCGACCACCACGGGGCCGGGGCGGCCGCTGCGGGCGATGTGAAACGCCGTGCGAAGTGTGGCCTCCAGTGTGGAGGGGTCGGTCACGAGAAACACGTGTTTGGCGCAGGCACCCATGATGGTGCTGATGGGGGCTTCCTGGAAGGCATCGGTGCCGATGGCCGCGGTGGGTACCTGGCCGCAGACGACCACGACGGGAACGGAATCGGCCATGCAGTCACGCACGGGCGTCACCGCGTTGGTGGCGCCGGGACCGGAAGTCACCAGCGCGACACCGACACGGCCAGAGGCCCTTGCGTAGCCGGCGGCCATGAAACACGCACCCTGCTCGTTGGCGGGAACGATCAGCGGCATCGGTTCGTTGCCGTCGTCGCGGGTATGCAGCGCGTTGTAGCGGAACACGGCGTCGTAAACGGGAAGGATGGCGCCGCCGGAGTAACCGAAGAGTACGTCGAGACCCTCGTCGGCAAGTACCTGCACGACGATATCGGCGCCGGTCATGGTCTGGCCGGCCAGCGGGTGGTTCGAGGTGACGCGGCGCGGTGCGCCGACGGTATCCAGTTGCGCGTTCACGGTGTCGGAGATTCCTTTAATGAGGTGATGGTAGGAGCGCACATCGTGCGCTCCTACATGTGGGGGAAAGGGATCGTGTGGAGGAAAGGGATCATGTGGGGATAGGGGTCATTCCGCGGCCTTGGCCGGCTGCGGCTGGTTGGCCTGCAGCCAGGGCATGCGGGCACGCAGCTGCGCGCCGACCTTCTCGATCGGGTGGTCCAGGTCGCGCTGCTTGAACGCCTTGTAGTTGGGCAGGCCGGCCTGATATTCGGCCGTCCATTCGCGGGCGAACGTGCCGTCCTGGATATCCTTAAGCACCTCCTTCATGCGCTGCTTGGTGCTGTCGTCGATCACGCGCGGGCCGCGGGTGTAGTCGCCGTACTGCGCGGTCTCGGAAACGAATTCGAGCATGCGGGCGATGCCGCCCTCGTAGAACAGGTCGACGATCAGCTTCAGTTCGTGCATCACCTCGTAGTAGGCGATCTCCGGCCGGTAACCCGCCTCGGTCAGCGTTTCGAAGCCCTTGAGCACCAGCTCGGAGGCGCCGCCGCACAGCACGGCCTGCTCACCGAACAGGTCGGTCTCGGTCTCTTCCTTGAAGTCGGTTTCGATCAGCATGGCGCGCGCACCACCGATACCGGCGGCGTAGGCCGTGGCACGTTCCGTGGCATGGCCGGTGGCGTCCTGGTGCACGGCGTACAGGCAAGGCACGCCGCGGCCGATTTCGTATTCGCGACGGACCAGCGCGCCGGGGCCCTTGGGCGCGACCAGCACCACATCGATGTCCTTGCGCGGCTGGATCTGGCCGAAGTGGATGTTGAAGCCGTGGGCGAACAGCAGCGCCGCGCCGGGTTTCATGTTGGCCTCGATCGCGTCCTTGTAGATGCCCGGCTGGGTCATGTCCGGGGTGAGCACGGCGACCAGGTCGGCGTCGCGCACGGCCTCGGCGGGCTCGGCGACAGCAAAGCCATCGGTATACGCACGGTTCCACGACGGGCCACCCGGACGCAGGCCGACCACGACGTCGAGGCCGGAGTCCTTCAGGTTGAGCGCGTGCGCACGGCCCTGGCTACCGTAGCCGAGCACGGCGATACGGGCATTCTGCAGCGGGGCGGTGGTGGCTTGCTTGTCGGTCACGGGGTGTCTCCAGGTGGATGTTCGAAAGAAAGGGAAAAAGGTGGATCAGTTGCCGATCAGTTCCTGCGTGCAGTCCGCTTCGGCGAATTCACGGCGCGCGGGTTCGGCGGCCGCCGTGGCGGGCGCATCGTCGAAGGCCTGCGTCACGGCGCCTTCGGCGGCGGAGCCGACCAGGCGCGCGTATTTGGCGAGCACGCCGCGCGCGACCTTCGGCGGTCCCGGTCGCCACGTGGCACGGCGGGAGGCCAGGTCCGCGTCGGTACGCAGTTCGCGACTGGCGGCGTCGATGAAGATGGCATCGCCCTCGCGGATCAGGCCGATGGGGCCGCCGCGTGCGGCTTCGGGCGCGATGTGACCGACCATGAAGCCGTGGGTGGCGCCGCTGAAGCGGCCGTCGGTGATCAGCGCCACGTCGTTACCCAGGCCGCGGCCGATCAGTGCGGCGGTGACCGCGAGCATCTCCCGCATGCCCGGGCCGCCGGCCGGACCTTCGTTGCGGATGACCATGACATCGCCGGCGCGGATACGGCCTGCCTTGACGGCTGCGAAAGCGTCTTCCTCGCTTTCGAAGACACGTGCCGGGCCGGCGTGGCTGGTGCGACCATGGCCGGCCAGCTTGAGGATGCAGCCCTCCGGCGACAGGTTGCCGTAGAGGATGCTGTAACCGCCGCGCGGTTTGAACGGCGCATCGACGGGGCGCACCACCTGCTGTCCTTCCGTCGCCGCGGGCGCGGCGTCCAGTTCGGTGAACAGGCTGCGTCCGGTGACGGTGGGCGTATCGACCAGCATGCCGCCCTTGCGCAGTTCGCGGGCGACGATGGTGGTGCCGCCGGCCGCGGTGAGTTCCACCGCACTGAACCGGCCGCCGGGCATGAGGTCGGCGATCACCGGGGTGTGCACCGAGGCGGGCTCGAAGTCCTCGATGGACAGCGGCACGCGCGCTTCGTTGGCCATGGCCAGCAGGTGCAGCACGGCATTGGTGGAGCCCGCCGTGCCGGCAACCATGCGCGCGGCGTTATCGAAGGCGGCGCGGGTCATGATGTCGCGCGGCTTGCGGTCGGCTTCCAGGCAGGCCATAGCCAGTTCGCCGCAACGGAACGCGGCGTCGCGCTTGGCCGGGTGCGTCGCCGGAATGTCGTTCAGGCCCACCGGCGACAGCCCGAGCGTGGTGAGCACCATCGCCATCGTGTTGGCGGTGTACTGGCCACCGCACGCACCGGCACCGGGACAGGCGTGGCGTTCCACCTCATCCAGTTCCGCGTCGTCGATCTTGCCCGCGCCGTGCGCGCCCACCGCCTCGAACACCTGCTGCACGGTGATCGGGCAGCCGTTGTGCGTGCCGTGGTCGATGCTGCCGCCGTACAGCGCCACGCCGGGTATGTTGAGCCGCGCCAGGGCCATGGCCGCGGCGGGGATCGTCTTGTCGCAGCCGCACAGCACCACCATGGCATCCAGGCAATGGCCGTCCACCGCCAGCTCGATGGAGTCGGTGATGATCTCGCGGCTGACCAGCGACGAGCGCATGCCGCTCGTGCCCATGGCGATGCCGTCCGTGACCGCGATGGTGTTGAACTCCACCGGCGTGCCGCCCGCCGCGCGCACGCCGTCCGCAGCCGCCTCGGCGAGGTCGCGCAGGTTGAGGTTGCACGGAGAGACGTTGGACCAGCTGTGCACGATGGCCACCATCGGCCGTGCGATGGCCTCGTCGTCCAGGCCGGTGGCGCGCAGCATGGCACGCGCCGGGGCCCGGTCCGGACCGGTCTTTATCGCATCGCTGCGCAGCGTGCGGATGGGGATCTTCTTGGTGTTCACAGGGCCTCCGCTTCGGTATGACAGGCATCCAGGACAGCGCGGGTCACGTCGTGCGTGCTTGCGCTGCCGCCCAGGTCGCGGGTGAGGTTGGCGTGCTCGAGCACGTGGTCCACCGCGGCTTCCACCACGGCGGCCTCGGCAGGCAGGCCGAGCGAGTGGCGCAACAGCATCGCGGTGGAGAGGATGGTGCCCAGGGGATTGGCCAGCGACTGCCCGGCGATGTCGGGCGCGGAACCGTGGATCGGCTCGTAGACGCCGGCACCCGGGCCACCCAGCGACGCCGACGGCGACAGGCCCAGCGAGCCGGCCAGCACCGAGGCCTCGTCGGTCAGGATGTCGCCGAACATGTTCTCGGTCACGATCACGTCGTAGTCGGCGGGCCGGGTCAGCAGGTGCATGGCCATCGAATCCACCAGCTGGTGTTCCAGCGCCACGTCGGGGTACTCGGCGGCCACGCGGGTGGTCACCGAACGCCACAGCCGCGAGGTTTCCAGCACGTTGGCCTTGTCCACCGAGGTGACCTTGCGACGCCGGGTGCGGGCCAGCTCGAATGCATGGCGCACCACGCGTTCGATCTCCACCACGCTGTAGCGGCATTCGTCCGTGGCGTCCGTCTCGCTGCGCGTCTTCGCACCGAAATAGATGCCGCCGGTGAGTTCGCGGATGAACACCAGGTCCACGCCCTTGGTGCGCTCCGGTTTCAGCGGCGACAGCGCGGCGGTGCGCGGATGCAGCTTCAGCGGACGCACGTTGGCGAACACGCCCAGCAGCTTGCGCATGGCCAGCAGGCCCTGCTCCGGGCGCACGGCCGCGTTCGGGTCCGACCACTTCGGGCCGCCCACGGCGCCCAGCAGGATCGCATCGGCCGCCAGCAGCGCCTCGCGCGTGGCGGGCGGCAACGGATCGCCGAAGCGATCGATCGCATCGCCGCCGATGGCATGCTCGGCAAAGGTGAATGCATGGCCGAAACGATCGGCGATGGCGGTCAGCACGGCGACACCGGCGGCGGCCACTTCCGGGCCGATGCCGTCGCCCGGCAGTACGACGATGGACGCCTTCATGCGGCTTTCTCCCGGTGGGTTTCGAAGGTGGCGATATCCGCCTCGTGCTGCAGCAGGAAGCCCATCTGGTCGACGCCGTTGAGCAGGCAGTGACGCGAGAAGGCGTCCAGGTCGAAACGGGTGATGCCGCCGTCGGGCAGCGCGATGGTGCCCTCGGCGATATCGATCCGCAGTTCGACCCCGGGGTTGTCCAGCAGCCAGCGGTGCTCGGCGGTACCGACGACGATGGCCAGCAGGCCGTTCTTCAGCGAGTTGCCACGGAAGATGTCCGCGATCTCGCTGGAGATCACCGCCTGGATGCCGTAGTCCAGCAGCGCCCAGGGGGCGTGCTCGCGCGACGAGCCGCAGCCGAAGTTGTGGCCGGCGACCAGGATCGCGCAGCCGCGTGCTTCGGGCTGGTTCAGCGGGAACGCCGGGTCGTCGCTGCCGTCGGCGGCGTAACGCCAGTCCTGGAAGCAGTGCTTGCCCAGTCCAGTGCGTTCGGTCGTGGTGAGGAAGCGCGCCGGAATGATCCGGTCCGTATCGATGTTTTCGTTGCGCAACACCGCCGTGCGCGAATGCACGTAGGCGAGCGGTCGGCTGGTCTGGCTCATGCGGCAACTTCCTGGGTCATGTAATCGCGGGGATCGGCCACATGGCCGGCGATGGCGGAGGCGGCCGCGACCAGGGGGCTGGCGAGGACAGTGCGGGCGCCCTTGCCCTGGCGTCCCTCGAAGTTACGGTTGCTGGTGGCGACGACGAGCTGGCCCGGCTGGGCGAGGTCGCCGTTCATGGCGATGCACATCGAGCAACCGGATTCGCGCCACTCGGCGCCGGCGGCACGGAACACCTCGTCCAGTCCCTCGCGCTCGGCATCCCGACGTACCTGCTCGGAACCGGGCACGACCAGCATGCGCACGCCTTCCGCGACCTTGCGACCGCGCAGCAGTCCCGCTGCCGCGCGCAGGTCGGACAGGCGGCCATTGGTGCAGCTGCCTACGAACACCACGTCGACCTTCTCGCCCCACATCGGCTTGCCGGCGATCACCTGCATGTAGTCGAGCGCGCGCTGTTCCATCGCATCCGCGGCAGCGGGAACATTGCCGTGGATCGGCACCACCATGCCCGGGTGCGTACCGTAGGTGACAGACGGCTGGATGGCCGAGGCGTCGATACGCACTTCGCGATCGTAGGTGGCGCCTTCGTCGGTGGGCAGGTCGCGCCACGCGGCAACCGCGCGGTCCCAGGCGTCGCCCTTCGGCACGCGCTCGCGGCCCTTCAGCCAGGCGAACGTGGTCTCGTCAGGGGCGATCAGGCCGGCGCGGGCGCCTGCCTCGATCGACATGTTGCACACCGTCATGCGCTCTTCCATCGACAGAGCGCGGATCGCCTCGCCGGTGTACTCCAGCACGTAGCCGGTGCCGCCGCCGATGCCGATCGTGCCGATCACGTGCAGGATCAGGTCCTTCGCGGTGACGCCGCGCTGCAGGGCGCCGTCCACACGGATGGCGAACGACTTCGGCTTGCGCTGCAGCAAGCACTGCGTAGCCAGCACATGGCCCACCTCGGTGGTACCGATGCCGAAGGCCAGCGCGCCGAAGGCACCATGCGTGGCGGTGTGGCTGTCGCCGCAGACGATGGTCATGCCCGGCTGGGTCGCCCCCACCTCGGGCCCCGCCACATGGACGATGCCGCGCTGGGGACTGTCCCAGCCCATCAGGTCGATACCGAACTCGCGTACGTTGGACTCCAGCTTCGCGACCTGCGCTTCGGCCTCCTTGGTGTAGTAAGGACGTTTGCCGTCGGCATCGGCCGGCAGCGTCGGCGTGGAATGGTCCAGCGTGGCCAGCGTGCGATCGGGGCGACGCACCTTCAGCCCGCGCGAGCGCAGTTCGTCGAAGGCCTGCGGCGAGGTCACCTCGTGCACCAGGTGCAGGTCGATGTAGAGCACGCCGGGCGTGCTGGCCGTCTCGGCTTTTACCTGATGGCTGTCCCACAGCTTGTCGAACAGGGTGCGGGCGCTCATGCGGCGACCCTCCCGTGCTCGGTTTCGGTCACGGCCGACAACCATCCCCAGCGATCGTCGGTGCGGCCATCGAACAGGCCGAAGAAATCGGCCTGCAACTGGCGGGTGACCGGACCGGGATGACCGCTGCCGACCGGTTTGCGATCGACGGAGCGCACGGCGGTGATTTCCGCGGCGGTGCCGGTCATGAACACTTCGTCGGCGAAGTAGAGCATCTCGCGTGGCAGCGACTGCTCGACCACGTCGAAGCCACGCTCGCGGGCCAGCGTCAGGACGGAATCGCGCGTGATCCCGCACAGGATGGAGGACGCCGCCGGCGGCGTGTAGATCACGCCCTTGCGCACGATGAACAGGTTTTCCCCGGCGCCTTCGCTCAGCAAGCCGTCCGTGCCCAGGGCGATGCCTTCGGCGAAGCCGCCGTTGATCGCCTCGCGCGCGATCAGCTGGCTGTTGAGGTAATTGCCACCGGCTTTCGCGCCACTGGGGTAGGTGTTCGGCGCGGCCCGGTTCCACGAGGAAACACAGACGTCCACGCCTTTTTCCAGTGCGTCGGTGCCATGGTAGGCACCCCAGGGCAGCGCGATGATCGAGACGTCCACCTTGGTATCCAGCGACGGCGCCAGGCTGAAGGTGAAGCCGCTACGGAACACGATGGGACGCACGTAGGCCGATTCCAGCCCATTGGCGGTAATGACCTCGCGACAGGCCTGATTGATGGTGGCGGCATCGTAGGGAACGATCAGGTCGTACACGCGTGCCGAGTGGAACAGGCGCTCGGTGTGTTCTTCCAGGCGGAAGTAGCGTGGACCCTCTGGCGTGGCATACACACGGATACCTTCGAACACGGAGGAGCCGTAGTGCAGTGCGTGGGCACCGACGTGCACCGTGGCGTCCTGCCAGGATGCGATACGGCCGTTGTGCCAGAGATGTTTCGGGGCTTCCATGGGTCCTCCTCAGGACTCGACCGCGACACACGCGGCCTGGGTGGGGGTGGGTGCGGGGGGAGTGGTCATCAGGGTGGTGAGGTCGTCGTTGGTCACGGAGCGCTGGCGATCCGCCAGCACCTTGAACCTGTCGAAGACGGCATCGAGCGTCGCTTCGTCCATGCGGTAATCCAGCTCTTCCAGGCGCTGGCGCAGCGCGTGGCGGCCGGAGTGCTTGCCCAGCACCAGCGACGTCTTCGCGCCGACATCCTGCGGCCGCATGATTTCGTAGGTGCCGCGGTGCCGGATCATGCCGTGCTGGTGGATGCCCGATTCATGCGCGAAGGCGTTGTCGCCGACGATGGCCTTGTTGCGGGGAACCGCCTGGCCGGTGACTTCGGCCAGCAGCCGCGAGGTGGGATAGAAGTGACGGGTGACAATGCCGGTGTCGACCTGGAACAGCGGCCGGCGCGTGTGCAGTGCCATGACGATCTCTTCCATGGCCGCGTTGCCTGCGCGCTCGCCGATGCCGTTGATGGTGCATTCCACCTGCCGGGCACCGGCGGCGACGGCGGCCAGCGAGTTGGCGACGGCCAGGCCGAGGTCGTCGTGGCAGTGCGTCGAAAACACCACTTTGTCTGCGTTTCTCACGTTCTGGCGCAGGTAGGTGAACATCCGGGTGATCTCGTCCGGCGTCACATAGCCCACGGTGTCCGGTGCGTTGAGGATGGTGGCGCCTGCCTCGGCAGCCACCGAAAAGATCTCTGCCAGGTATTCCGGTTCGGTGCGCAAGGCATCCTCGGCTGAGAACTCCACCTCGTGGGCCATCGCCTTCGCCCGATGAATCGCCGCGGCGGCGATATCGATCACCTCCTGCTTGCTCTTGCCCAGCTTGTATTCGCGGTGCAGCGGGCTGGTCGACAGGAACAGGTGGATGCGGCCATGGTTCGCGCCTTCCAGGGCGCGGCCCGCGCTGTCGATATCGCCCGCCTGGCATCGCGCCAGCGCGGCCACGGTGGTTGCCTTCAGTGCGCGGGCGATCTCGGCCACGGCGGCGAAATCGTCGGGTGAGGCCTGGGGGAAACCGGCCTCGACGATGTCCACGCCAAGCTCTTCCAGGGCATGCGCCATGCGCAGCTTCGCGCGCCGATCCATCGAGAAGCCGGGGGCTTGCTCGCCGTCGCGCAGGGTGGTGTCGAAGATGCGCACGCGGTCGCCTACGTCGCTCTCGACGGTGTCGTTGCTGCCCTGGGTTGCTGAATTCATGTCTGGCTCCGCTCGTGGAAGAGGCGGGTCGGGGGCAATAAAAAACCCCGCATCCGTTGCCGGGTGCGGGGTTCTTCAGGAGTCTTCAGGTTGTTTTGCTTAGTTCACCTGGACACTTGCCCTCAGCCCGCACCTCCGCAGGTAATAAGTACAAGGCTAAGGAGAAGGAGGCCGCCACCGAGACGCAGCTTGCCGTCTACCGCCGGGAGGCGGGACAGGTCAAAGCGGCCATGGGTGGTGCGCTGCGTCATGCGATCGAACGTATGCCAGTTCGGATCGCCCTGTCAACACTTTCGGATGAAACATTCTTGCGCGGATGTTTGGACGGCTAGACGCCCGTGGCTGTGGTCCGTTGCGTCCAGGCCCGTGGGACTGCGGCCTGAGACGAAGTGGTATGCCCTCGAAAATGAGAAAAACGGACAACTTTTCGGAGTGTGACGGGCATCGCATGGGCCGCATTGACCGTGCGGATTTCCGCCTACCAGAATGGCCACGTTCCTACGATGTCTCCCCAAAGGATGATTCCATGACCAAGCAACGGACGGTCGGAGCGCGCAGCATGGCGCGGCTCACGGCATGCACTTTCCTCGCGATCTCTCCCCTGGCCCAGGCGGACGACGCGCCGCCGCCTTTCGCCGAGTACCGCGCCGCAGGCCAGTATTACCGCGACCCGGCCGAAGCCTCGATGCGCGCCATGTGGCAGGACTGCGACAACAGCGGCTACCTGCAATGCCAGTTGCTGGTGGTTCGTACCACCGACTCGGGCTACGACTACATCTACCAGTACCTGCACGATCGTCCTGGGGGCGACGCCGAGTGGATGCGCTTCGAAGACGGTGGCCCCGGCGTGTACTCCTGCCCTGCGGGCTTTTCCCTCTACCAGATCGCGTTCGGCATGCCGCTGGGCCCTTACGCCAACCGCAGCATCGATCTGGGTGGTCCATTTCCCGTGTATTGCCAGGCGGGCGGGTATCCGTCCGCCCGCGCTCCCCGGCTGGCCATCGTCGACACCTTCGACAAGGGCGAACTGGCCGTGCGCGAGGTGACCGAGGGCGAGCAAACGGTCCGTTGGACCGTCACCCCGGAAGCGGACGGCCGGCATGTGCGGGCGATGTCCACCCTCGGTACGTCCAGTTTCGTGGTCAGCGACGACCGGGTGGTCATACTCGACGATGCGGTGACGCTGGTCTACGCCGCGGACGGCACGCTCCAGGCGGCGCGTGGAGCCGATGGCACCTCGATCGATCGCCAGGGCCGTTACGACCCCGAGGGGCGACTGGATTCGCTTCTTCGTCGCGCGACCCAGACCCTGCCGGCGTCGTCGTCCACCGGCGCACTGGGCGCCGTGACCCGTGCCGGCGAATCGATCAGGGCGCTGCTGGACAACCCCGCACCCTGACAGGTACGGGTGGGCGGATATCTACGGTGCGGATCCGTAGGGGTGACGGATCCGCACGGTAAGGGCGTAGGAGCGCACGCACGTGCGCGAACCCTCACCACGGCAAAGGCGATCGATGCCGCCCACAACCATGCGAGCGTTTCCGTGCGTCCGAAAAGCGAATACCGGATACACGGAAGCGCTCGCATGGTCTGGCGGGTGGCTTCATTCGCCTCAGTGTAAGGCTGAGGGTTCGCGCACGTGCGTGCGCTCCTACCCTCGGTGCCGCGGTGCCTCGCCGCGCCTGGGTTACGGGTGTGCCCTGCGTTACCCGTGCGCCCATTGGCGCAGCCAGTCGGCGAACAGGCGGCTGTCTGCAACCAGCGGGTCGGCGTGGGCTTCCCGCGCCAGCATGGCGTCCAGGGCCTCGGGCACGGCGACGAGACGACCGATCAGGGGTTCGACCACGCTCTCGAATTTGGCGGGGTGCGCGGTGGCGGCCAGGGTCCATGCGCGACCATCGCCCGCCAGGCGCAGGCGTTCGAACACGCGCATGGCGGTGGCCGTGTGCGGACAGAACACCTCGCCGTCGTTGGCGGCATGCCGGCGGATCACGTCGCGGATCTGGGCATCGTCGACGCCCTCGGCATGGCCCTGGACCCGCGCCGCGTCTTCGCCGCCGAACAGGTGGACCAGGCGCTCGAAGTTGCTGGGCGCGCCCACGTCCATGGCATTGGCGATGGTCGGCACGGCATCGCGCGGACGATACGGCTGGCCGCCGAAGAAGGCCGGCAGGGTGTCGTTGGCGTTGCAGGCGAACACCACATCGCCCAGGGGCAGCCCGATCCGGCGAGCCCACAACGCGGCCACGGCGTTGCCGAGGTTGCCCGTGGGCACGATGGTGTTCATCGGCCCGTCCGCGTGGATGGCCGCATGGCCGAAGTACGCCATCTGCGGCAGTAACCGGCCCAGGCTGATGCTGTTGGCGGAGGACATCGGCACGTCCGCCTGCAGGGTGGGATCGCCCAGCGCGGCTTTCACCAGTCGCTGGCAATCGTCGAAACTGCCTTCGACACGCAGCGCGCGCACGTTGCCGCCGAAGCTGCCCAGCTGATGGGCCTGGCGCGGCGAGACGCGGTTGTCCGGATAGAGGATGGCGACGCGCACGCCCGGCAGGTTGTGGAATGCGGCACCCACGGCCGCGCCGGTATCGCCCGACGTGGCGACCAGGATGGTCAGGGGGCGGTCGCCCTCGCGACGCAGGCGACTGAGGCAGGCGGCAAGGAACCGTGCGCCGAAATCCTTGAAGGCGGCAGTCGGTCCATGGAACAGCTCCAGCACGTGTGCGCCGTCGATCGGCAACGCCCGGCGTGGCGCAGGAGAGGCGAAGGCATCGGCGCAAATGGCGGGTAGCGCTGCTTCCAGCGGATCGCCCGCGAAGAACGGTCGCAGCATCCACGACGCGGTATCGGCCAGCGTGCCCCCGCGAGGTGGCGGCGACACCGTGGGCATGGCTTCCGGGACGTACAGTCCGCCATCCGGTGCGATGCCTGCCGCGATCGCATCGCTTAGGCTGACGGGCGCGGCACCGCCGCGCGTGCTGACGTAGCGCATGGTCACAGCACCCTCGCCGCGGGGCCGTCCACCGGCGCCACCAGCAGATCGCTGTCGTGGCCGGCGGCGGCGAAAGCCGCGTGCATGGACTGCGCCGCGGCCTGCGCCGAGGCGCGATCCTCGAACCAGCCGAACACGCTGGGGCCGGCGCCGGAGATGCTGGCGCCGAGGGCGCCGTGGTCCAGGGCAGCCTGCTTGACCTGCGCAAAACCAGGAATCAGGGGCGCGCGGCGCGGCTCGACCAGCACATCGGACAGCCCTTCGCGGACGAGGGCGGCATCGCCGCGATAGCAGCCTGCCAATACCAGGGCCAGGTGGGCGCTCTGCGCGACGAACTCGCCCAGGGCGTAGTGCCCGGCCAGCGCGGCGCGCGCCCGGCGCGTTTCCAGTACCACGTGTGGATGCACCAGCGCGCAGTGCCATGCCGCCGGCACGGGAATGCGCACCAGGCGTGTGTCGGTGGACAGCACCAGGCCGCCCAGTAGCATCGGCCCCAGGTTGTCGCCGTGTCGGCTGCCGCTGGCCACCACCTCGCCGTCCAGCGCGAACGGATAGAGCGCCTCGCGCGGCAGCGGCTCGTCCAGCAGGGCGTTCGCGGCGACCAACGCGGCGACACACGATGCGGCCGATCCGCCCATACCCGAGCCCAGCGCAATGCCCTTGTGCAGCGTGAGCTCGAAACCGAAGGGCAGGGAAAGGGCGTGCATCATGGACAGCAACGCGGCGCCGGCGGTGTTGTCCGCGGCGGCCAGCGGCAGGTCGGTGACCACGCCATGGATGGCGGCGATGCGCACCTCGCGCTCGGCGATGCGGCGCACCTCGGCGCGATCGCCCGCGCCGGCTACGCTGTGGCCCAGGATATCGAAGCCGATGCCGACATTGCCGACACTGGCATAGGCCTCCGCCACCGCGACATCCGCGCGGGCCAGGGGCAAGGAATCTTCGTTCAACATGCGCACCGTTTTACTCCCATGGCGCCGGCCACGCGCAGCAGGTCCGTGAATACCGCGGCGGCCGTGACTTCGGGACCGGCACCCGGTCCCTGGACGACCAGCGCATTGTCGCAGTAACGGCGCGTGGCGAAACGCAGCACGTTGTCGGTCAGCTTCGAATGGGCGAAGGCGTGGTCGGCCTCGACCACCTGCACGCCGACGCTGGCGCGACCGCCGTCCAGCCGGGCGACATGGCGCAGCACGCCGCCTGCCGACCGCGCATCGGCCAGCAGCGTGGCCATCGGGGCATCCATCAGGGCCAGTTGGTCCATGAAGGCCTCGCGGGAGGCCTCGGCCAGCTCCGCGGGAATCAGGCTTCGCACGGCCACATCCTCCAGCGACAGCGCCAGGCCGGCCTCGCGAGCGAGGATGACGACCTTGCGTGCCACGTCCATGCCGGACAGGTCGTCGCGCGGATCGGGCTCCGTATAGCCCATGGCATGCGCCTCGCGCACCAGCGCCGAGAACGGCACGGAGCCGTCGAACCGGTTGAACAGCCAGGCCAGCGTGCCGGATAGCATGCCCTCTACGGCGGTCAGCTCGTCGCCCGTGTCGATCATGTCGCGCAGCGTCTGCACCACCGGCAGGCCGGCACCCACCGTGCCCTCGTAATACAGGTGGGCGCCACTGGCCTCGGCCGCGGCGCCGATCTGTCGCCAGCGTTCCAGCGGGCCACTGGCCGCGCGCTTGTTGGGCGTGACCACATGGATGCCGGCACCCAGCCAGCCGGCGTAGTGATCCGCCACCCGGTCGCTGGCACTACAGTCCGCCAGGATGGCCACATGGCTGCCGTCGCCGGCGACATAGGCCGCGAATTCGTCCAGTTCCACCGGGCGCCAGGTCTGGGCGCCGTGCTGCCGCGCGTTGAGGGCGTCGTCGTCGCAATCCAGCCACATGTGGCGGCTGTCGCTGACGCCGCGCAGGCTGAGCTCCAGGTTGAAGTCGCGACGCAGGCGCGGTGCGGCGCCGCGCAGCTGGTTCAGCAGTGCGCTGCCGACCTTGCCGGGTCCGACGACGCCCACATGCACGACGAGGGGCTGGACGGCGGCGCGTACGGGCGCGGCACGTAAAGGTGAGCGGGGTAACGCGACAGCGATGGACACGATCGAAGCCTCCGGTAAGAGGCCCTTGGTCACATCAGGAGGGAGGGTGTCGGCTGGAAGTTCCGGCGCCGGTCCCGTCCTGCGGGAGGTCGGGGCCGGCAGCGACAAGAACTAGGCGCGCGCGAACTCCGATCCTCCGACCATGGTAATGGTCGTAGTGATGGTAGTCGCGGTGGTGGTCACGGACGCACGCGTGCCGGCCGTGGAGGCCGTAAGGAAACGCAGCGCGGGCGCAAGGGAAGACATGAGCCCGACGTTATGCCCGCGTGATAGCGGCTGTCAAGCGGTTTGAATCGGGTTTCCACCCGCCATGATGGCGGGTGGAAACCGAGGCACGCACCTTCAGCGCTTCGACAGGTCCAGCGCGTACACGGCCGTGCCGTCGCCGTTGTCGTGCACCTGCGTGATCGCCAGGCCCTGTGCCGCCGCGATGTCCTGCTTGCCGGACGCGGCGGTGAAGGTCACCGGACCCTTCGTCTTGACGCGCACGAAGTGCCACGAGCGCGGGTCGACTTCCTTGCCGGTGATCGTCTTCTTCGCCTGGATCCAGCGGATCACCACCTCGCGGTTGCCGTCGGGCGCGTTCAGCACCACGGACTCGCCGTTCATGCCCGGGAACTCGCCGCCACCGTTGGCGCGATAGCTGTTGGTCACGACGATGAAGGACTGGTCGGCGCGGATCGGCTTGCCCTTGTAGCGCAGGTCGCCGATGCGTTGCCCTTCCGGCTGGGTGATGTCGATGGTGTAAGTGATGCCACCCTGCATCTGGTCGAAGTTGTACGGCACCAGCTTGCCCGTGAGCGTCTGCTCGTCTTCCTTCGTCGGATCGATGCGGTTGAAACGCGTGGCCGATTTTTCCAGCCACGCCTTCACCGCCGCGCCGTCGATCTTCACCGCCGCCAGCGTGTTCGGATAGAAGTACAGATCGGCCGCGTTGCGGATCGTCATCGGGCCCTTAGGCACGTCCGTGTAGTCGTCGGGGCCACCGAAGCCGGTGCGGAAGGCGGAGGCCGCCGAGATCACCGGTATGTCCTTCAGTTCCGGATGCGCGCGGGCGATCTCGTCACGGGCGTAGTCGGCCTGCGCGGCGTTGACCACCGCCAGCGCGCTCATGTTGCCTTCGTCGGCGAAGTAGCTGGTCAGGTCGTGGTCGGTGGCGCCGATCGGCGTGTTGACGTAAGCCACCGCGGCCAAGTGAGCCGGCGTCACGATGGGTGCGATGGTGGGATCGACGGGCACGCACTCGTTCTTCTTCGGGCAGATCGGCCGGACCTGGCTGTGACTCTTGTCCTTCTGCACCACCCAGCGGCCGTTCTCGCGTGTGAGCGTCATGTTGATGATGCCCAGGTCCTTGCCGAAGAAGCCACCCATGACGGCGGGCACACCGCGCACGATGCCGCGCTTCGCGTCCACGTCCTTCATGCCCATGTAGCGCGGCCCCGGGAATTCGGTATGCGAATGGCCGAGCAGCAACGCGTCGATACCGGGAACGCCGGCGAGGTACCAGCCGCCGTTCTCCATCTGCGGCGTGTACGGCGCGGTGTTGAGGCCGCCATGCAGGATGGCGACGACCAGGTCGGGCTTCTGTGCGAGCACCTCTGGCATGTACCGCTGCGCGGCTTCCACCACGCCGTCGACGGTGACCTTGCCCTGCAGGTTGCGCTTGTCCCAGTCGAGGATGGGCGGCGGGGTGAAACCGATGATGCCGATGCGCAACGTGGTTGGCACGGTCTTGCCGTCGGCGGTTTTCACCTCGACCGTCTTGCTCACGATCGTCCACGGCTTGAAGATCGGCTGCTTGTCGCGAGCGCTGTAGACGTTGGACAGCACCAGCGGAAATTTCGGGCCGGCGCACGCCGCGGGCTTCACCCCATCCACGTTCATCGGCGTGTTGGTCACCTGCGCGAGGAAGGGCAGGCCGTAGTTGAATTCGTGGTTGCCGGCCGTTCCGCCGTCGTAGCCGATCGCGTCCATGGCCGCGTAGATGCCCAGCTCCGTGTCGCAGCCCACCGGCTTGACCATCGCCTGGTAGTCGGCCAGCACCGAGCCCTGGATGGTATCGCCGCTGTCGAACAGCACGGTGTTCGGGAACTCCTTGCGCGCCTGCCGGATCAACGTGGCCAGGCGCTCGTAGCCGAAGCTGGGGTCGTTCTTCTGCTTGTAGTAGTCGTACGAAAGGATGTTCGAATGGATGTCGGTGGTTTCGAGGATCGCCAGATCCAGCGTCGAACCGTTCGCGACGCTGCCGGAACGGGGCGTGACGGTATCGGCTTTCTGCGCCGTGGTGCAGCCGGCGAGCAGGGCGGCCGAGAGCGTGGCCAGTGCGAGGGACTTGAGCATCGGAAAGGTCCGTGTGGAATCGGGAGTGCGGTCGGCACGCTAGCAGAAACCCGGGCGGTCAGGGCAGGTGCTCGGCCTTGGCCTGGTCGAAATACGTGTAGACCTTGCCATTGTCGTCCAGCTGCTTGGTCTTCAGCACGAAGCGATAGGCCGAGCGCTGCATCGCGCTACCGTCCACGCGGCGTACGTCCAGGCCATGCGCGGTGTCGGTGGTGACATCCACCGGGCGCACACTCAGCTGACTGGCCTCATGCCCTTCGAGCGCCTCGCGCAGGACGCGCCCGTCCGGACTGCCCAGCTTCACGCCCAGCACGGCGGCCAGCGTGGGTGCGAGGTCGACGTTGCCGCTGGGCAGTTCGCTGCGCAGGCCCTTGTGGAAATCCGGCCCGCTGGCCAACAGCAGGTTGTGCACGTCGATGGGGCTGAAGCTGCCGTGCATGCCGCGCTCGTTGGACATGCTGGTGTACTCGGTGCCCTTGAATCCCTGCACCGTCGCTTCCGTATCGAAGTCGTAGCTGACCACGATGTCGGGCGAGCGGGTGTTTTCCAGGTGTACGGTGGCCAGCGGCAGCGTGCCGGGAATCTTCCCGTAACGCGCGTCGACGAAGATCGCACCGAACATCTCGTGGCCCTGCAGGAAACGCACGGCGTCCACGATGCGGTTGCGATCGTGCGAGGGCAGGTAGAGGTATTCGCTGCCGCCGTTGGGTGCGAGGACGAACGCCTTCCCCGCGCCGTCGGCGGGCAGCTTGTATGACGGGGTGGTGTAGGGGCCCGGCTTGCCGCAGACACGACCGTCGTCGTCGAAGCGGGTGGGTCTAAGCGGCGTGCCGTCGGCCTTCACGCCGGCCATCACCGGTGCGTAGATGCAGCCCATGCCGTCGAAGGCGGGCAGCCCGGCACGCGTCATTTCGTCAGCCAGACGAATCCCGCCTGCGCTGGAGAAACCCCATTCCGGATCGATGCGTCCGACCCGTCCGTCGGCGATCTGCCGCAGCGGGAAAAGATCCGCCGGGCCGGCGACGTTGCTGTGGGCGTGATCGGAGACGATCACCAGGTCGGTGTCGGCGGCCATGCCGAGCGCTTTTAGCCGGTCCTGCAACTGCCCCAGCAGTTCGTCCTGCGCACGCAGCGCCAGGTGGAAGTTCGGCGAGCCCACGCCGTAGGCATGCTGCGTCGCATCCGGGTTGCGTAGCCAGACGAAGCTCACATCGGGTTTTTCGACCGGCAGCACGTAGTCCAGGAAGGCCTTCATCAGGAACGCGTTGGAGGGCGTCGGCGGCGCGCCGGCTCCGTCGGAGGCATCCGAGGTGACGCCGTCCTTCAGCGTGACCAGCGGCAACTGCGCGGTGGGCGTGCCGTTGTCCGGCTCCAGGTGGAAGTGGTCGGGATCGTACGCATGCACCGTGTTGGCGGGCAACGCGAACCCGGCGCGCTGCAGCTTCTGCGCGAAGGCGAGCGGCAGTGCCACGTTCTCGTCGAGGATCAGGCCGCCCTCGTGGATGTCCTGGAGGAAGGCCGGGCCCGACTTGCCGACCACAGCCGTTTTCAGCCCGGCCTTGCGCGCCCGTTCCAGCAGGGTCGGTGCCTGCAGGAGGTCGTGGTGCCAGTGGTCGTCCAGGTCGCGCAGGATCGCGTAGTCCTCGGTGAAGATCGGCACGCTGAAGTCTACCGGCGCGCCCTTGGCATCGGCACCGTTCGCGCCGGGCGCCCAGAAGCGGTTGCCGAAGAAGCCGATGGTCCCGGGGAAGGAGCCGGTGGCGAAGCTGGACGCGTTGACCATGGTGAAGGTCGGGTACGTGGCGTGGTTGTCCGCGAAGAACGTGCCCTGCTTCGCGAGTGCCGCGAGGTGCGGCGTGTCGTCCTCGCTGATGGCATCCGGCCGCATGCCGTCCCAGACGAACACGATGACACGATGCGCCGCGTGGGCCTGCATGGCCAGTACGGCCAGGGGAAGGGCGACGAGTCGGGCGAGAGGATGCATGGATCGGTTCCGCGTGAGGGTAAAACGGGCCATGGTGAGGCGTGCGTGTTGCAATATCGGTACCGCGCCACCGCGTGACGATCGTCACCGTGTACGGCACCGTCTTGGTTTCGTAAGAAAATGTACACAGTGCGCGGTCACGCTTGGCGGCTTCCTCCGTTCGACGAGCCACCATCGATGAAGCCCTGCCGCAGCGCCCTGTTCCTCGCCCTCGCTTCCGCCTTTGCCATGCAGGCCCACGCGGACGATACGCCGCCGCCGAAAACCCAGGACCTGGACGCGGTATCCGTGATCGGCCAGGGCGAGACGCGCCAGGTGCAGCGCATCGTGCCCGACGACCAGAAGGTGCTGCCGCCCGGTACCAGCCCGCAGAAGATCCTCAATCGCCTCCCCGGCGTGTCCGTGCAGTCCAACGACGCGTTCGGTGCCAACGAGGAGTCGCAGACGATCACCCTGCGCGGTTTCAACGCCACGCGCCTGGGCTACACGCTGGACGGCCTGCCCTTGGGCGACAACGCCTATGGCAACTACAACGGCCTGAACATCTCGCGCGCCCTGATCGCCGAGAACATGGCCACGGTGGAATTGTCCGAGGGCATCGGCGCGCTGGGCACCGCGTCCACCAGCAACCTGGGCGGCGCCATCCAGTATTTCTCGGCCGACCCGTCGAAAACCTTCGGCGGCAAGGTGGCACAGACCTTCGGCAGCGACCACAACCGCCGCACGTATGTCCGCCTGGATTCCGGTGACTACAAGGGTTTCTCCATGTACCTGTCCGGCGCCAGGGCCGATGCGGACATGTGGGCGCAGCCCGGCTCGAAGACGGACACCAAGCAGTTCAACGGCAAGGCCGTGTACGAGTTCGGCGACGGCAATCGCATCACCGGCTTCGCCGACACCTCGCGCACCTCGCAGGCCGATTACGCCTACCTGTCCAAGAGCGGGTTGCAGCGTGGCCTGGGCTGGGACTGGAACCTGTATGCGCCGGACTGGAACCGCGCTCTGGCTGCGGCGTACTGCGCGCCGATCTACACCAAGGGCGGCGTGAAGGACCCGCGCTGCGGTTTCTCCGGCGGTGTGGACAACATCGACGACGCGTACTACCAGAGCCGTGCCCTGCGCCGTGATGATCTTTACTACCTGGCCGGCGATTTCGCCGTGGCGGACGGCGCCACGCTGCACACGCAGGTATACCATCACGAGAACGCCGGCCAGGGCCACTGGTGGTCGCCGGGCCAGCGCTCCAACCCCGGCACGGCCGAGGAACTGCCGATCTCCATCCGCAGCACCAACTACACGATCAACCGCAACGGCGCCATCGCCTCGCTGGCGTGGGACCTGGGCGGCCACCATGTGGAAGGCGGCGTGTGGTACGAGAAGAACGACCACCATGTCGAGCGTAATTTCTATTACATCGACGGGCCGGTCAGCGACAACTACTACCTGTCGGACCCGGATCGCCGCCTGTTCTCCCAGGACTATACGATCACCACCCGGCAGGCCTACCTGCAGGACAGCTTCAAGGCGATGGACGATCGGCTGACCGTCGACTTCGGCGTCAAGAGCCCGCACACCACGATGAAGGCGGTGGAAGGCCCGGGCGTGGAAAGTCCCTATGCCAACGGCACCCTGAAGGCGGACAAGGCGCTGCTGCCGCAGGCGGGCCTGGCCTTCCAGCTGGCGCCGGGCCAGGAGCTGTTCCTGTCGTACGCGAAGAACATCGCCGCGTTCCAGGGCGGCGGTGCCGGTGGTCCGCTGGCGGTGGGGCAGACCGCGTTCGACGGCTCGAAGTCCGACCTCAAGCCCGAGCAGTCGCGCTCGATCGACGGCGGCTTCCGCAGTGTCGGCCAGGCGTACGAGGCGTCCGTGGCGCTGTACGACGTGAAGTTCGACAACCGCCTGCTGTCGCTCAACCCGTGCTCAAGCATCGAGCAGGGCACGCGGCCGGGCTGCAATACCGCGTTCGTCAACGTGGGTTCGGTGTCCAGCCGCGGCGCGGAGTTCACCTTCATCTGGAAACCGATCCGCGGTTTCGAGTGGTACAACTCAGCCTCGTTCAACACCTCGAAATACGACGACAACTACGTAGCCAATGGCGTGGTCGTGCCAGTGAAGGACAAGACCACGGTGGATACGCCCAAGCGCATGTTCGCCAGCGAAGTCAGCTACACCTATGGCCCGTGGTCGGCCAG
This sequence comes from Luteibacter sp. PvP120, assembly GCF_054055715.1. Lineage (NCBI taxonomy): Bacteria > Pseudomonadati > Pseudomonadota > Gammaproteobacteria > Lysobacterales > Rhodanobacteraceae > Luteibacter > Luteibacter sp. PvP120. The sequence continues at coordinate 68,406 of NZ_JBSRXP010000011.1, forward strand.
CCTGCGTGGCAAGTACACCGGCAAGCGCTACTACACGTACACCAACGACCAGAGCGTGGCCGGCGCCACGGCGTTCGACTTCGGCGCGGCCTACGCGTTCGGCGCGATGGGCAGCCTGAAGGCGCTGACCCTGGCGCTCAATGTCACCAACCTCACCGACCATCGCTACGCCAGCAACCTGTCCGCGTTCGGGGCGACCGACGCGCAAGGCCGCTCGCTCGCCTTCCACGCCAGTGCACCGCGGCAGACCTTCGTCACCCTCTCGGCGGATTTCTGATGAAGGCGCTTGTTCTATCCTCGTGCGCCCTGGTCCTGTTGCTTGGAGCGCTGCCGATGTCCACGCCCGCCGCCCCGGTCCCTGCCGTCGCCCCGACCGCGCCGATCGCCGCCAAGGTGCTCGTCATCGGCCATCGCGGGGCCAGCGCGCTGCGCCCCGAGCACACGCTGGCCTCCTATGCCGTGGCCATCGCGGACGGGGCCGACTTCGTCGAGCCCGACCTGGTGTCCACGAAGGATGGCGTGCTGGTGGTGCGGCACGAGAACGAGATCGGCGGCACCACCGACGTGGCGTCCCATCCGGAATTCGCGGCGCGCCGCACCACCAAGGTGGTCGACGGCGAGACGATCACCGGCTGGTTCACGGAGGATTTCACCCTGGCCGAGCTGAAGACGCTGCGGGCGCGTGAGCGCCTGACGGACATCCGCAAGGCGAACACGGTGTACGACGGCCAGTTCACCGTGCCCACCTTCGAGGAGATGATCGAGTTCGTCGCCGCCGAAGCCTCGGCCCGGCACCGCGTGATCGGCCTGATCCCGGAGATCAAGCACGCCACCTATTTCCACGGCATCGGCCTGCCGATGGAGGACAAGCTGCTGGCGATGCTGGCCGCCCATGCCTACACGCGCACGGCGCCCGTGGAGATCCAGTCGTTCGAGGTGGGCAACCTCCGCTACCTGCGCGGCAAGCTGGGCAAGACCCATCCGAACATCCGCCTGCTGCAGCTGATGGACGCGCCGGACAAGCACCCCGCCGACGATGCCTCGCTGACCTACGGCGCCATGATGACGCCGGCGGGGCTCAAGACGGTGGCCGCGTATGCGGATGCCATCGGGCCGTCCACCCGCAGCATCATCCCGCTGACGAAGGACGGCCGGCTGGCACCGGTCGCACCGCTGGTCCACGACGCGCACGCGGCCGGACTGGAAGTGCACCCGTACACCTTCCGGCCGGAAAACCACTTCCTGGCGGCCGATTTCCGCGACGCTGGCGACGACGCGGCGCGCAACGAAGCCGGGTCGGTGGCGGAAATCCGCGCCTACCTGGCCACCGGCATCGATGCGTTCTTCACCGACGATCCGGCGCTGGGACGCAAGGCACTGGACGCTCACTGAGGCCGTTTGCCTGACAGACATCGGTGGATTGCCCCGCTATGATCCCGGCTCAGCCAGTCATAAGGGATTATCCGATGTCATTAGCCAGGTTTCTCCGGCATAAGTCCGTCGAGCAATTGCAGGCCGAAGTGGGCCTGCGCAAGGACTTCAGGCGCGTGCTGGGGTTGTGGCAGCTCACCGCCATCGGTATCGGCGGCATCATCGGCGTGGGCATTTTCGTACTGGCCGGCCAGCAAGCGGCGCTCAACGCGGGCCCGGCCGTGGCCCTGAGCTTCATCATCGCGGGCTTTGGCAGCGCGTGCGCCGCGCTGTGCTACGCGGAATTCGCCGGCCTGATCCCGGTCACCGGCAGCGCCTATACCTATGGCTACGCCGTGCTCGGCGAGGGCGCGGCCTGGATCATCGGCTGGGACCTGCTGCTGGAATATGCCCTGGTGGTGGCGGTGGTCGCCATCGGCTGGTCCGGGTACGTGCAGGTATTGCTGGCCTCGGCCGGCGTACACCTGCCGGAGTGGGCGCAGAAGAGCATGAGCGCCGACACCATGGCCTACTACTGGCAGCAGGCGAAGCTGGGCATGGGCCTGTCGGTCAGCCAGCCCCTGCCGGGTCCGACGGACGGGCATCGCTTCAACATCATCGCCGCTGGCATCTCGCTGTTTGTCGCCGTCCTGCTCTCGGTCAAGACCGAGTGGGGTGCGCGCCTGAACACGTTCATCGTCGGCATCAAGGTGATCGGCGTGGCGCTGGTCATCGGCGTGGGCGCATTTTTCATCAACACGGCGAACTGGCACCCTTTCATCCCCGAGCGCATCGTCGACGCCAAGGGCATCGGCCACTTCGGCTGGCAGGGCGTGCTCACCGGTGCCAGCGTGGTGTTCTTCGCCGTGTTCGGCTACGACACCCTGACCACCGCGGCCGAGGAAGCGCGTGATCCGCAGCGCGACCTGCCGCGCGCGGTGCTGTTGTCGCTTGCCGTGGCCATGGTGCTGTATATCGCGGTATCGCTGGTGCTCACCGGCATCGTGCCCTACGGCACGCTCGACGGCGAGGCCTCCGTGTCCGATGCGTTCAACGCCATCGGCCTGCCGTGGCTCAGCAACGTCATCGCCGTGGCCGCCGTCATCGGCGTGATCAGCGTGCTGTTCGCCTTCATGCTGGGCGCGGCACGCATCTGGTTCGCGCTGGCACGCGACGGCCTGCTACCGGCCTGGTTCGCCCGCGTGCACCCGCGCTACGGCACGCCGGCCCGGCCGACCATGATCCTGGGCATCTTCACCGCCGTGGTCGCCGGCCTGCTGCCCATCGGCGAGGTCGCCGAGCTGGTCAATATCGGCACGCTCAGCGCCTTCATCCTCATCTGCGCATCGGTGCTGGTGCTGCGCGTGCGCAAGCCGGACCTGGAGCGCAAGTTCCGCACCCCGGCGGTGTGGTTCGTCGCGCCGCTGGGCATCCTGTTCTCGCTCGCGCTGATCTGGGGCCTGCCGGCCATCACCTTCGAGCGCTTCGCCATCTGGATGGCCCTGGGCCTGATCGTCTACTTCACCTATGGCATAAAGCACAGCAAGCTCAATCGCGATTGAGCATCCTCGCCATTCCCTCGTCCGTCAGGAGTGCGTTCGCATGAGCATCGTCATCACCGCGTTCGAGCGTTCTCCCGACGGAGGCAAGGGCCTGGCGCGGGATACCCGCGTCCGCTGGGCGCTGGAGGAAGCGGGGTTGCCGTACAGCGTGCGCACCGTGTCGTTCCAGGCGATGAAGGAGCCGGCGCATGTCGCGATTCATCCGTTCGGCCAGATTCCCACCTATGAAGAAGGGAGTCTCTGCCTCTTCGAGACCGGCGCCATCGTCCTGCATGTGGCCGGCAAGGGTCCGGGCCTGCTGCCGGATGACGTCGATGCGCGTGCACGGGCCATCGCCTGGATGTTTGCGGCGGTCAACACAGTGGAGCCGGTGATCCTCGAGTTGGTCACCGTCCGGCTGGTGGAGGGCGACAAACCCTGGGCCGCCGAGCGGCTGCCCCTCGTACAGGATCGTATCCGTCATCGCTTGCAAGCACTCTCGACGCGACTTGCCGATGTCGAATGGATCGACGGCGCGTTCAGCGCCGGCGATCTCATGCTGGTATCGGTGCTGCTGAGGCTGCGTGCTTCGGGCCTGCTGGACGAGTTCCCGAACCTGGCCGCCTATGTGGCACGGGGCGAGGCCAGGCCCGCGTACCAGCGAGCCTTCGCGGCGCAGTGGGCGACGAACAACGCCCCCACTTCCGGTCAGTAGTCGTAATTGACGCTCAGCCGCACGTAACGCGGCTGCTGCACCGACGTCGGCGTGCCGTACAGCGGGTTGGCCAGGTTCGGGCTCTGTTCCGAGTTCGGGAAGATGCCGATCGTGCGCTGTTCGTTCAGCACGTTGAACACGTTGGCGTTGAACGCCAGCTTCGCATCGGCGAAGGCCGGGCGGTAGGTCACGCCCAGGTCCACCTGGCGCACCCACGGCAGGCGGCCGTGGCTGCCCGGAGGCGAGGGCAGGCCGTTGCAGAAGTGGTAGCTGTTGCCGTAACCCGCCGGGTCGGTACGATCTGCGCCAAAGTAGCCGAGGCAAGGCTTCGGTGCGCCGGAGATCATGCTGAGGTTGCCGCTGACCAGCCACTCGGGGTTGAGCTGGTAATACCCGAACAGCTTCAGCTGGTGCTTGTGGTCGTTGTTCTGTACGCCGTTGGTGTTGACCATGATGTAGGAGTTGTCCCAGTCCTGCGTGGTCGATACCGCGGTCTGGCCGGTACCGCGGGACTCGCGGTAGAGATCGGAACGCAGCTGGCCTTCGGTGTTGCCGTAGCTGCGTGAGAACGTGTAGCTGACCTTGCCGTACCAGCCATCGGCGAACGGATGCTCCAGGAAGGTTTCCAGGGCGTAGTAGCGCCGCTTTAGGCGATCGAAGCCGAATTCCGCGTTGGAGAGCGGTACCTTCACGTAGTTGCCGCTGGTGTCCACCAGGTTGAACGTGTTGGCCTTGCCGGGGTTGAACAACCAGCAGCTGACCGGGTTGCTCTGGTCGGTGACGTCGTAGCCCAGCGATGTCGCCTTGGCCAGGACCACGTCGATGTCGCAGTAATCGTCGATCGCGTTGCGCAGGACGCGTTGGGTGGCCTTGGCGCCATAGACCCAGTCCGTGCCCAGCGTCTTGGTGAAGCCGAGGATGAACTCGTCCTGGTATTCGGACTTGAGGCCCTGGGTGGTCACCGTCTTCGGATCGGGCAACTGGCCAAAGGTGTTGTTGGCGGCCACGGGAGGCGAGATGGCGGTGAGCGCCGTGGGCGTGCCGTCAGCCGCAATGCCGCCGTAGGTGAAGTATTGCGATGTGGTCAGCGCCCCGCCGGCCGCGTTCAGCGCGGGGTTCAGCGGCAGGCCGAGGTAGTAGCGTCCCGCGTTCGCGTAGACCTTGAACGTCGCGTCTCCGAATACGTCCCAGCTGGCACCCAGCCGAGGGGCCCACTGCGGCTTGTGCTGGGTGATGAAGGCATCGCCGTTGGCATTGAAATTCTGGAACTGGTCGTTGCGGATACCCGCCGACAGCAGCCACTGGTCGTTGATCTGCCATTTGTCCTCGATGTACTGAGCGCGCTGCGCGGAGCGCACGGTGGCCAGGCTGCTGTTGATGTTGCGGATCACGTAGTAGCCGCCGGCGCCATTGGGGAAACCCGCCGTGGCGGGCACGCCCAGGCCGGTGGAGATCGGTGTGTTCGGGTCGGCCACGCCGTATTCCCACGAATAGCCCGGCCCGGAGGTGACGTTGCCCTGATCGATCGCCGTGCCGGTCTGGTTGTCGATGCCGGCGGTGATCGTGTGGTCGCCGATCTTGTAGGTGATGTCGAAACGCGTATTCGTGGTGCGACCGCCGCGGCCGGCGGGTGTCAGGCTGGCCACGGTCTGGCTGTTGCCGCGTGCGGTGCCGCCGTTGAGGGCGGGGTTCTGGTTCACCTGGTTGTTGACGTAGGTCAGCGTCGGATCGTAGCCGCCCGGTGCGTCGTAGGCCGTGGTGTGCTGCTTGCCGTACAGGGCGCTGATGGTCAGGTTGTCGGTGATATAGCCGGTGTACTTGGCCGACCAGAGGTCGCCGCCGGTCTTGATGTCGTCGTCCTGGCCGATGCGCGCCTGGCGTGTGCGTCCCACGTAGTCGTAGTTGTAGATGCTGCCCGATGTCTCGTACTTGTCCGAGGCACCGGTCAGCTCGAGGATGTGGTTATCGGTGATGTTCCAGTCCACCTTGCCGTACCAGCGCGGCGAGTTATAGGTGTAATCCACGTAAGGCTTGGTGCTGGTGTAGCCGCTGACCGGGTTGACCGTGTTGCCCTGCTGCCGCTGGTATTCACCGGCGATGAAGATGAACAGCTTGTCCTTGATCAGCGGGCCGCCGGCATACGCGCTGACCGTGGTGCTGTCGGTGCCGTTCTGCCCGTCCGGCGCGTAGAGGTTGCCGGCACGCGGCGACGACGGCAGGCCGCTCTCGTAGTAACGGTTGCGCTGGTTGGCCCGGGCGAACGCCGGCTCCCACAGCACCTGCGTGCCGAAGTGCCATTCGTTGGTGCCGCGCTTGCCCACGACGTTGATGACGCCGCCGTCGGAGCGGCCGTATTGCGCGCTGTAGCCGCCGGTATAGACCTCCTGCTGTTCGATCGCGCCGTAGGGCAGCGACAGCCCGCCGAAGCCGAGCAGGGCATCCGTGGTGGAGAATCCGTTGACGTAGTAGGCATTCTCGCTGGCCGCCGAACCGCCGAAGCTCACCAACGATTTGCCGGTGGGGCCCTTGAAGCTGCCGCCGTTGTTCACCACGCCGGGGGCCAGCAGCGCGATGGCCTCGGCGTTGCGGCCCAGCGGAAGGCGGGCCAGTTGCTCGGAGGTCACCACCGTGCGGGAGTCGATGGTGGATACGTCGATCTTTGCCAGCGCCGACGCGGAGACGGACACCCCGCTCATGTCCTGGGCGGCCGTGGCCGTGCCCGCCGCCGCTGCGAATGACACCTCGGTGCCTGCGCCCACCTTGAGCACGACGTTCTGGCGGGTGTCCACGGCCTGTCCGTTGGCCTTGAGCGTCACCGTGTAGGTGCCCAGCGGCAGCTGCCCGGCGGAGTAACGACCCCGCTCGTCCACGGGTACCTCGCGGCTGAGACCGGTGTCGCTGGTGATCACCACGGACTGGCCGGGCGTGGCCGGTGCCTGGCCGAAGACGCCGCCGGTGGTCGACTGGGCGAACGCGGCGGGGCACACGGCAAGGCCGAGGGCAAGCGCAAGGGCGGTTCGGGTCAACGGCTTGGTGCTGGGCATGATGGAACGTCTCCTTGGCCGTGGTTCGCGCCACAGGCATGCACGGGCTTCGCGGTGGCGAAACCTGGATTCGGTGATGAAGGCAAAACCCCTGGATAACGCCCTGCCGGCCGGCATCTGCAGGTGCCGGGGGACATGGCGCTCCGCTTGTTACACGCGCGGGCGCGGTGCTTCCGTTCTGTCGAACAGGGTGCTGCGGCGCAGCACTTGCTATCGGTTATACGGAAAACGAAAAGCGATGTATAGAGGTTTAGACGTCCGCATTGCTATTTATTTGCGAGGCCGATTCCTAGGAATCGCGCCTCGTTCCCGGGCGTCTGCGGAACCCGGCGTCGCCGAGGTCGTCGGGTGGCGGCATCAGCGAACGCTGTACGGGCGGCCCGGACTGCTCGCCAGCGCACAGTTCCCTTGTCGTTTTTTCGTCATCCTCGCTAGCTAAGGTGCGCAGTCCGTTCCGGGACCGGAACACGGCATTGATGCCAGATCAAGGGGAATGACATGCAGGGACCTATCGCACGGCGCTGGCTGTGCGTCGCCATCGCTTCGCTGCTCGCGGCCAGCACGGCCTATGCGCAGAACACGTCGTCGTCCATGAGCGGCAGGGTGTTGACTGCCGACGGCGCACCCGCCGCGGGCGTCACGGTGCAGATCGTGCACGTGCCCTCGGGTACCACGCGCGTGGTTACCACCGATGCGGACGGCCGTTACAAGGCGCAGGGCCTGCGCGTCGGCGGTCCGTTCGACGTCACCGCCACCACGGCCGTCGGCACGGCGGAGCGCGATGGCGTGTTCCTGCAACTGGCGCAGGACACCAGCCTGGACCTGGCCGTGGCCGCATCGTCCGGTGCCGCCGCCACGCAGATGGAGGGCGTGCAGGTGCACGCCAACGCTTCCGACGTGGCCATGGCGCAGATCTTCCAGCCGGACAACAAGGGCATGGGAACGCAGGTGTCGCAGCAGCAGTTGAAGGTGCTGCCGGTGCCGAACCGCTCGATCCAGGACATCGCTCGCCTCAATCCCGCGATCACCATCACCAACAAAAGCAAGGGTGAAATCTCGGCGCTTGGCCAGAACAGCCGCTACAACAACATCACGATCGATTCGGTGCCCACCAACGATTCGTTCGGGCTGGAGGACAACGGCCTGCCCGCGCTGAACCAGCCGGTGTCGCTGGACGCCATCGAGGCGTACAACATCTCGACGGCCAACTACGATGTGGCCAACAAGCGTGCGGTCGGCGCCAACATCAACATCGTGACCAAGAGCGGCACCAACGACTTCCACGGTTCAACGTACTACGTCTATCGCAACGCCTCCGACATGGTGGGCGACGATCGCGCGGGCAACGCCTTCAAGGGCTACACGCGCCAGTGGACGGGCGGCGCGACCTTCAGCGGCCCGATCGTCAAGGACAAGCTGTTCTTCTTCGTCAGCCTGGAAAAATCCAAGACCGTAGCGCCGGCGCCGGATTTCGGTGCCATCGGCTCGGGCAAGGGCAACATCATCCCGATCAGCCAGACCGACCTGGATCGCATCACTAATATCGCCTCGGGCCTGGGCATGACGCCCGGCAGCACCACCGCCGCCGGCGCGGACCAGCAGGAGAAGCGCGGCCTGTTCAAGCTGGACTGGAACATCGCCGATGGCCATCGCGTCAGCCTGCGCTACGACAAGACCACGAGCGAACAGCCCAACCTCAACGGCTACAGCACGTCGTCCACCTCGCCCAGCCTCAGCCTGTCGAGCTACTGGTTCGACAAGCACCGCGAGAACTCGCAGTGGGTGCTCAACGGGTACGACGACTGGACCGACACGTTCTCCACCGAGGCATCGTTCTCGTATTCGAAGTACGACGCCACGCCTTCGGTGCAGACGCAGCAGCCGCAGGTGAAGGTGTACACCAACGGCGTGGTTACCGGTAGCACGATCACCGGACCTTTCGTCAACCTGGGCGAAGAGGAATTCCGCCACTACAACATCCTCGGTATCCGCTCGTACAACGGCTTCTTCGCCGGCACGTGGAACGTCGGCGATCATTCGGTGAAGGCCGGCGTGGATTACCAGCGCGACGAGTTCTACAACCTGTTCGGTCGTACCGAGTTCGGTGCGTACGTGTTCCCCAGCATCGACGCGTTCGCCAACCGCAACTACTTCAGCTACTCGGTCTATCGTCCCACCGACGGCAACCTCGACAGCATCGCCGCGAAATGGGATCTCACCCAGTGGGGTTTCTTCGCCCAGGACACCTGGCAGCTCGGCAACCTGTCGCTGCAGTACGGCCTGCGCTACGACCTGCCCAAGGTCAGCAGCGCGCCGCTGGCCAACCCCACGTTCAACGCGGCGTATCCGGGCTATCCCAACAACGCGACCATCGACGGCAATGGCGTGCTCGAGCCGCGCGCGTCGTTCAACTACGCCTTCGATACCGAGCGGGCCACGCAGCTGCGCGGCGGTATCGGCCTCTCGGAAGGCGCACCCCCGGGCGTGTGGCTGTCCAATCCGTACACCAACAACGGCCGCTCGCTGACCAGTTACTCGGCGTCCAACGGTACGGGCTTCACCGCCGACCCCAACAACCCGCTGATTCCCGCTGGTGCGCGCCGTGGCGGCTCACCGGAGGTGGATGTCACCGATGGCGGCTTCAGGATGCCCACGGTGTGGAAGGCCAGCCTGGGCTTCGACCACCAGTTGCCCTGGTCCAACCTGGTGTTGACGGCTGAGGTCGAGCACCTGGAAACCAAGGATGCGGTGCGCTTCCAGGACCTGAACCTCGGTGCCGTGACCGGCCAGCTTCCGGATGGGCGCGCCAGCTACTGGACCACCACCGACCCGCGTGCGTTCCGCAGCGTCGGCAAGACGGCGAGCGGCCAGAACATCTGTGCCACCGCCAACGGCGTGTGTGCGGCGCCGCGCGCCAACCGCGATCCGCGCTTCGGCAACGTCATCTACCTCAGCAACACCAGCAAGGGCCAGGCGAGCTACGGCACACTGCAGTTGTCCAAGCCGTTCACCGCCGACTCCGACTGGTCGGGTTCGGTGGGCTTCGTCTTCGGCAGCTCGAAGGACGTCAGCTCGGGTAACGAGAAGGTGGCGGCCAGCACCTGGGCCAACGACGCCGTGTTCAACCCCAATGCCGACGCCACGGGCCACAGCAACTTCGAGGTCAGCCGCCGCATCATCGCGTCGCTGAGCTGGCAGCATCGCTTCTTCGGCGATTACACCACCTCGGTCTCGGCGTTCTACGACGGACACACCGGCCAGCCGTACAGCTGGGTGTTCGGCAACGATGTCAGCGGTATCGCCGCCACGGGCACGTCGGCGCCGCTGGGCCTGGCCTACATTCCCAAGCCCGGCGACGTGCTGTTCCAGGCCGGCACCCGCCAGGCCACGATCGACCAGTTCTACGCGTACATGGGCAACAACAACTACCTGAAGGGGCGCGAGGGCAGCGTGGCCGAGCGCAACGGCGCGCATTCGCCGTGGGTCAACGAGGTGGACCTTGCCATCCGGCAGGAGATCCCGGGCCTGTTCAAGGGCAACAAGGGCGAGCTGCGGCTGGACGTGTTCAACCTCACCAACATGATCAACAAGCGGTGGGGCCAGGTGCGTGACATCGCCTACCCGTACAACCGCAGCCTGGCCAACTTCGCGGGTGTCGATCCGGTGAGCGGCAAGTACGTCTACGCGCTGCCGGTCGATGCCAGGGGTAATTACAACCCCGGCGCCTTCGTCCGCGAGGACGATCGCGCGCAGTCGCGCTGGTCGCTGCAGCTGACGGCCCGTTACACGTTCTGATCCACAGGGGGTGGCGCGGCCGGCATTGAAATCGGCCGTTGCCACCCCCTACCTTCAGGGCATCCCGCCTGAAGGAAGCCCCATGTCCGATCTGTCCGCGTTTCCGATCACCACCCGTTGGCCGGCGCAGCATCCCGATCGCATCCAGCTGTATTCGCTGCCCACGCCCAACGGCGTCAAGGTGTCGATCATGCTGGAGGAGCTGGGCCTGCCGTACGAAGTGCATCTCGTCGACATCATGAAGAACGAGAGCAAGCTGCCCGAGTTCGAGTCGCTCAACCCGAACGGCAAGATCCCGGCCATGATCGACCCGGACGGCCCCGGCGGCATTCCGCTGGCCCTGTCCGAATCCGGTGCCATGCTGCTTTACCTGGCCGAGAAGACCGGCCGCTTCCTGCCGCAGGATCCTGCGAAGCGCTGGGAGACGATCCAGTGGTTGTTCTTCCAGATGGGCGGCATCGGCCCGATGTTCGGCCAGGTGGGCTTCTTCCATAAGTTCGCCGGCCGCGAGTACGAGGACAAGCGCCCGCTGGAGCGCTACGTCGCCGAAGCGAAGCGCCTGCTCGGCGTGCTCGATCGCCAGCTCGACGGCAAGGCATGGATCGTCGGTGACGAATACACCATCGCCGATATCGCGACGCTCGGCTGGGTCAACAACCTGGTGACCTTCTACGGCGCGCGCGAACTGGTCGGTTTCGACGATTTCCAGCACGTTATCGCCTGGCTGGAACGCGGCATGTCGCGCCCCGGGGTGGAGCGCGGTTTGAAGATCCCCGCCCGGCAACCGTGACCTCTGGCATAGGGCGCTCCCGGGGATGCCGTTTAGCATCGAGGGCTTGCGCGGACCCCAGGGGACCGCGCCGACCCGCTCGCAGGGATGGCAGGGCGACCCACACGCTCCACGGGAGAATGCATTGAAATCCACGATCCTCGCCTCCGCGCTGCTGGCCGCCCTGGCCAGCGTCGGCGCCACCGCCGTCCGCGCAGACGATGTGCCGCCGCCGGCCGACGTTGCGTTCGACGGCACGCTCAAGCTTGTCGTCGACGCCACCGACACCGACCACCGTATCTTCCGGGTCAAAGAATCGATTCCGGCCAAGGCCGGTCCGCTGACCCTGCTGTTCCCCGAGTGGATCCCGGGCCATCACTCGCCCACGGGCCCGATCGACCAGTTCGCCGGTCTCGTCGTCACCGCCGGCGGCAAGCGCCTGGCGTGGAAGCGCGACGAATTCAACGTCTACGCGTTCCGCGTGGATGTGCCGGCCGGTGCGTCGTCGGTGGATGTCGAGTTCCAGACGCTCACCCCGCAGGACACGCGCCAGGGTCGGATCGTCATGACCCCCGACATCGTCAACGTGCAGTGGAACCAGGTGTCGCTGTATCCGGCGGGCTATCGCGCGGATCGCATCCCGGTCGATGCCTCGGTGAAGCTCCCCGCCGGCTTCCAGTACGGTTCCGCACTGGAGCAGGCGAGCAAGAGCGGCGACACGGTCACCTTCAAGACGATCGACTACGACGACCTGGTCGATTCGCCGGTGTTCGCGGGCCGCTACTTCAAGCGCGTGGACCTGGATCCCAACGGTCGCTCGCCGGTGCACCTGAACATCGTGGCCGACAGCGCCAAGGCGCTGGAAATCACGCCCCAGGGGCTCGAGGCGCACCGCAAGCTCGTCCAGCAGATGGACAAGCTGTACGGCGCGCGCCACTACAACCACTACGACTTCCTTCTGGCGCTGAGCGACAAGCTGGGCGGCATCGGCCTGGAACATCACCGCTCCTCCGAGAACAGCGCCGATCCCAACTACTTCACCGAGTGGGACAAGAGCTGGCTTGGCCGCGACCTGCTTTCGCACGAGTACAACCACTCGTGGGACGGCAAGTACCGTCGCGGTGCCGATCTGTCCACCGCCAGCTTCAACGTGCCCATGGGCGACAGCCTGCTGTGGGTCTATGAAGGCCAGACCCAGTTCTGGGGCAATGTCGTGGCCGCCCGTTCCGGCCTGGTCTCGCAGGACCAGGCGCGCGACCTGCTCGCCATGGTCGCGGCCACCTACGACAAGAACCGTCCGGGCCTGTCCTGGCGCAGCATCGGCGACACCACCAACGATCCGACCATCGCCCAGCGTCGTCCGCTCTCGTACCGCAACTACCAGATGAGCGAAGACTATTACTCGGGTGGCCAGATGGTGTGGCTGGACGTGGACACCAAGCTGCGTGAGCTGACCAAGAACAAGCGCAACCTGGATGATTTCGCCAAGGCGTTCTTCGGCATGAAGGACGGCGACTGGAAGGTCAACCCGTACACCTTCGAGGATGTGGTCTCCACCCTCAACGGCATCGCGCCGATGGACTGGGCCAGCTACCTGCACGAGCGCATCGACGGCAACCGCAACGACCTGGAAGGCATCGAGCGGGGCGGCTGGAAGCTGGTCTACAACGACAAGCCCTCCGAAGCGGTCAAGGCGTACGAGTCACGTCGCCACTTTACCGACATGACCTATTCGGCCGGCTTCGCCGTGTCGTCCAAGGGCGATATCTCCGACGTGCGCTGGGACGGTCCCGCGTTCAATGCCGGCCTCTCGCCGGGCATGCATATCGTTGCGGTCAACGGCAAGGAATTCGACGGCGATGCGCTGAAGGATGCCGTCACCGCCGCCAAGGGTACGTCCGCCCCGATCGAGCTGCTGGTGAAGAACTTCGACACCTACAAGACGATCAAGATCGACTACCACGGTGGCCTGATGTATCCCCACCTGGAGCGCGACAAGAGCAAGCCCGACTGGCTGAGCGAACTCTACAAGACCAAGTGAACCACCGAAGGGCCCCGCAAGGGGCCCTTCTCCTTTGGTGCTCGCAGCAACCATCTCCTTCGACGCTTATGACTCCCGCCCCTTCGGGGTAGGAGCGCACGATGTGCGCGAAATCGCTTGCCAGGCCCGCCACGAAACTAAAGGCCGCGTGGTCGTCTCACGCCATATTGTCAACGTAAAGCCTGTCTACTGTGATGCTTCCGAGCCAGGGAATGTCGTGCAATCTAGCGATATATTCATATACCGCTCCATCGTCAAAAGTGATTTCCAGTTTCAGGTCGTACGCAATGCCCGTGATCACTTGCGACGTCCCGGAGATCAGCTTCGCCGAGACCACTTTCCGTGAACCGTCGCTTTCAGAAGAAACTTTATCGACAACGCATTTCACAAGCTTTGCGTAGTTCTCATCATTCGGGTCGATGGGGGTCTTTTCGCCGCTCATGCCTGCATCTCCATGTCGTAATCATCAGCACCGGATAGCGCATCCCCAGCATAGAGCGAGCCGCTCGTTTCTACCCAGGCGGACAGACCCTCGTCGATGATTACATCTTCCGGGTTTTCAACGCGTTGCCACTCCTGTGCCAAAGCTGCCCCTCGAAACCTCCCCCGGCCTTGCCTTCAGCCCGAACAGCGGCCGGATGAACGCCACGCGCCGAATCACCAGCTCGTGCAACAGCGCGCACCCCACCACCGTGCCGCCGATCACCAACGTGGGTTCCAGCCAGGCACCCAGGCCCATCGGCTTGAGCACGAACACCAGCAGCACGATCAGGCTCTGGTGCAGCATGTACCACGGGTACACCGCCTCGGTGGCGTAGGGCAGCCAGCGGAACGGACGGTCGAGCAACACCTTGCCCCAGCCCAGGATCGCCAGCAGCATGGTCCACAGGTAGAGCGTCTCCATGGAAGCGGCGAAGGGGTGCCAGAAGCTGTCCGGAATGCGATACGCGATGGCGTCCGGCGGCAACAACTGACCTGCGAGGCGCAAGCCTAGCCACACGGTTACGGCGATCATCGCCGTGGCCAACATGCCTTTCCGCATCGACACCACGCGATCCCAGAAGGCGCCCTCACGGGCCAGCAGGTAGCCGGCGAGGAAGACGAAGCCGTACTTGGCATGCTGGTACAAGTCCCCAAAGAACGCACCGCTGTCCGGGTAGAGCGGATGCAGGCACAACAGGAAGCCGGTAAGGACGGCCGTGGGCGCGCCGATGAACAGGACGGCTGGCGCCCGGCAGAAGGCCGCCAACGCACTGCGCACCCACGGCAGCGACAGCAGCGGCATCGATGCGGCAAGGATCAGCGTATATGCCCACAGATAGGGCAGGTACCAGAGATGATTCCACGTGATGCCATGCTCCCAGCCGGTGAAGCTGTGCGGCGGCCACGGGCGCACCTGCCAGTACCGAAGCAGGAATTCGCCGAACCCCGGCACGACGTGCCCGCTGGCCACGCCTTCGCAGTACGGCTGGATCGGCACGACCACGAACATGCCGAAGACCAGCGGCAGCATCAGCCGCCAGGTTCGCTGACCCGCGAAGCGCAACAGCCGACCCTCGGGTGCGGCCAGGGCGATCGCGATGCCCGAGATCATGAAGAGCAGGCACATCCGCCAGCGGTTCATGAAAAGCATGGGCCACTGCAGCCACTCGGCGGTGTGAGCGCTCTTGATGTGGAAACCCCAGTCGGCCACGTAGGCCATGCCGGTGTGGTAGAGGATCAGGAGCCCGAAGGCGATGACGCGCAGGGCGTCGATGTCGTGGCGGCGGGTTGTCATGGCATGGCGTCCGTGGCGATGTACAGCCAGATTGGGTCGCGGGGGCACCGCGGGGCCAGCATGATGGGTCGTAGCAGGGGCGATGAGGGACGAACGGTGGGCCCTGTGGGACGAACGACCGTCCCTCTCGAGCTCCTCGGGCCTGCGCGGACGCTATCATCCGTCCGATGGATACACGCCCCACACCGCCCGGCCAGGCACTCGACCTCGCCCACCGCCGCCGGCGCGTCTTCATGACCGCCTTCTGGTTGCTGGCGTTCGGCAGCGGCGCCGTTGGCAATCTCCTGACCGGCCGGATCGACGCGGAGCGCTATGGCGTCCCTGTCGCGACCTGGCAGATCGCGGTCAACGAGTTCAGCAGCATGCTCGTCTCGCTGGCCATGCTGCCCCTGCTGTTGCGCGCTTGCGATCGCTGGCCTCTGCACGCCGACACCTGGCGCCGCTACCTGCCGCTGTATGTCGCGGGTAGCTTCGTGTGGTGCGCCGGGCACATCACCGGCATGGATCTGCTGCGCTGGCTCGGGTACGCCATGGGCGGGGCGGACTACAGCCCGGGCGCGTTGTGGCAAGAGGCGATCTACGAATACCTCAAGGATGTCCGCACGTTCTTCCTGATCGTGGCGGTATGTCACCTCGTGGAGTGGTTCGGCCGGCACCTCAAGGGCGAGGCCAGCCTGCTGGATGCCCCCGACGAAGGGGCGGCAGTCGAGCCGGTCGACCGGCCGGAGCGTTTCCTCGTCCGCAAGCTGGGCCGCGACTTCCTGGTTGCCACGGCGGATATCGAATGGGCGCAGGCTTCGGGCAACTACGTCAACCTGCGCGTGCGCGGTCGCGACTACCCGCTGCGTTCCACGCTGGCGGCCCTGGAGGCAAAGCTGGATCCGACCGTGTTCATACGCGTGCACCGCAGTTACGTCGTGCAACTGGGGCAGGTGACCTCGATCGAGCCGCTGGAGGCCGGTGAGGCCCGGCTGCACATGGCCGACGGCACCGTGCTGCCGTGCAGCCGTCGTTACCGGGAAGGTGTGCGGGCCGCCGCCGGCGGCACCGAACCGCTGGCGGCGCGGGCCGTATCGCAAGGCTAGGCCACTCCGGCGATTCCCGCTACAATGCCCGACCGCAGCATCAGCGCCTGTAGCTCAGCCGGATAGAGTAGTGGCTTCCGAAGCCATTGGTCGGGGGTTCGAATCCCTCCAGGCGCACCATCTCCCGTCAGAACGGCGGCAAGCTTCCCGCTGATTTTTCATGTTCCTTCAGCAGCGGCAGTTGTGAGCGCGCATAGTCGCGAACCTCCACGTCATCGCCCTTTTCGGCTTCCAGTTGGTAGAGGCCGGTGGTCTGCTTGTGGTCGCGCACCACCGCATCCGAGTACGCACGGTCGAACGCGGCGCCGTCCAGCGCCTTGATCCGGTCGATCTCCTGCTGCTGGGCCGGCTCCGGGGCGACGGCGATCTGCACGCCCTTGCTCCCGGCCAGCCTGGCCAGCGCGTCGTTGGCCTGGGTGTGGTCGGCGACCATGCTCGCCGCATAGGTTTTCACGTCCTTGGACGACGCCTGCTCCGCCGCCAGCTTGCCGAGCGCGATCTGCGTCAGGCTGGCGCTGCTGGCGCGTCGCACGAAATCGGTGTCCGCGGTCGTGGTCTTGACCGCCTGTGCCGCGGCCGTACCCGCGAGGACCAGCGACAGCAGTGCCGTAAGGATTCGGGTCATGAGCGGGTTGCCTCTGAGGGGAAGACGGATGCTTCGGTCGACGACACAAAGAACGACGCCCCGGTTTGGGGCCGGGGCGTCGTTCCTCTTACCTGGATATGTCGCGGCTTATATGCGCGGCCCGCGACGCAGGCCGCCGAACAGCAGCGACAGGATGAACAGGATCAGGAATACCACGAACAGGATCTTCGCGATGCTGGCGGCACCCGCGGCGATGCCGGTGAAACCGAAGATCGCGGCGATGATCGCGACGACGAAGAAGATGACGGCCCAATGCAGCATGATGATTCTCCTGGATGCGGGTTTCGATAAGGCGCCCCGCCGGGCGTCCATCGCCGCGTCGAGTCGGGGTGTATTCGACCACCGCGTTCCTGAAACCGATGTCTTCGACAGGTGAGTCAGCGGCTCACCGCGTCTATGCATGGCGTACACGCAAAAAAAGAGAGCCGCTTGCGCGGCTCTCTTTTTTCGACGGGTGCCGGGAGGGGAAGAATTACTTCTTCTTGACCTCGAACGCCTCGTTGCCCACGGTCTGGCCGTTGAGCGCGATGGTGACCTTGTACTTGCCTTCCGGCCACTCGTTCGGATTCTGGATCTTGAACGTGGTGACGGCCGGACCATCGGTGCTGATCGACTGGCTGATGTCGCTCACCGTGGTGGCGGTCTCGCCGTCCTGGAAGGTCCACTTGGCGTTCAGCGTGGCACCGGAGGTGGTGCCTTCGGTGGCGACCGAGGCGTAGATGGTCTTGTCGTTCGGCGCGAAGGCCGTCTTCGCCTTGGCGACCTTCTTGTCGGCGCCGACGGCGCTACCCAGGGTGACCGTGCCGACCTTCAGCGATTCGCTGGCGGCGACGGGAGCGGCCGGGGTGGCGGCCGGCTGGGCGGCGGGTGCGGCGGCCGGAGCGGCAGCGGCGGTGCCCGAGGCGGCCGGAGCCGTTGCCGGCGCGGTGGCAGCCGGAGCCGGGGCGGTGGCGGCAGCGGCAGGTGCGTTCTGCTGGTCTTCCTTCTTGCCGCAGGCGGTGAGGATCAGCAGGCCGGCGACGGTAGCCGTGCAGAGGGCGGACGAACGGAAGGAAAGCTTCATGTCTGGGTTCCGAGAATGACGAGTCAGGTTCGAACGGGGGCGGCGTCGGGGCCGATCCCCATGGCCGCCGCAGAGTACAGGCTACACAACTAAAGGCAAGACCAATGAAGAATGCATGAATGCTGCATTCATTATTGTCGCGCGCCGCGCGGATTGCCGGGCACGGCGTTTCGATCGGTGCTGCGGAAGGGGTTGATGTCCAGGCCGCCGCGGCGGGTGTATCGCGCGTAGACGGACAAGGCTTCCGGGGCGCAACGCGCCGTCATGTCCATGAAGATGCGCTCGACGCATTGCTCGTGGAATTCCGTGTGATTGCGGAACGACACGAGGTAGCGCAGCAGGCCGGCCTGGTCGATGCGAGGGCCGCGGTAGGCGATCTGCACGCTGCCCCAGTCCGGCTGACCCGTGACCGGGCAATTGGAACGCAGCAGGTGGGAGACGAGCACCTCGTCCACGGTGCCCTCGCCGGTGGTGGCGAGGAAATCCGCGCGCGGCGGGCCGTAGCAGTCGATGGCGATGTCCAGGCTATCCAGCAGGGTGCCTTCCGGCTCGGACAGCGCGGTGCCGTCCAGGTCGCCGGGCGCGCGCAGGATCACGTCGGCCACGCCACCGGACGCCGCCGACAGGTCGCGCTGCAGGATGGCCTGTACGGCGCCTGCGTCAGCCAGGCGTTCCTGGGCGAAGCTGTTGAGGTACAGCTTGAACGACTTGGACTCGACGATGTGGGGCGTGCTTGCCGGGAAGCGGAATTCCGCGACGGCCACGACCGGCTTGCCCCGCGTATCCAGCCAGGACAGCTCGTAGCCGTTCCATACATCCACCCCGTGGAATGGCAACGCGCCAGCGGCGATGCCGATCTCGTCGCGCTTGCCCTGGCGGGGAATGGGAAAGAGCAGGCCCGCGTCGTAGCGGTCTGCGTACACGGTGGACTTGCCCAGGGGCGAGTGTTCGGGGGACGACATGGCGACCACGGCAGGAAACAGGTCGCCATTATAAAGGACAGCCGCGCCCGGCCCGTGCCGGCCCGCGGCGCGGCTGTCCCGCCATTCAGGCGTTGACGAACGCCATCATGCTGGTCTGGTAGCGGTCGCCGACCGCCGCGTCGGCCGGGAACACCGCATCGATCTCGGTCACCTCGGCCGCGGACAGGGCCACCGCGTCGGCGGCGGCGTTTTCCTCGAGGTACTTCACGCGCTTGGTTCCGGGGATCGGCACGATGTCCTCGCCCTTGGCCAGCACCCACGCCAGGGCCAGCTGGCCGGGCGTGCAGCCCTTGTCAGCGGCGAAACGGCGCACCTTCTCGACGATGGCGAGGTTCTTGTCGAAGTTCTCGCCCATGAACCGCGGACTCTGGCGCCGGTAGTCGTCCTGGGCGAAGTCGTCGGGGCGGGTAATCGCTCCGGTGAGGAAGCCCCGGCCCAGCGGGCTGTAGGCGACCAGTGCGATGCCGTGCTCACGGCAGGCGGCCAGGGTGCCGGTGGTTTCCGGGTCACGCGTCCACAGCGAGTATTCGCTCTGCAGCGCGGCGATCGGGTGCACGGCGGCGGCCTTGCGGATCGACTCGGCCGAGGCCTCCGACAGGCCCAGGTAACGCACCTTGCCTTCCTCGACCAGCCGCGCCATGGCGCCGACCGTCTCCTCGATGGGGACGCTCGTGTCCACGCGGTGCTGGTAGTAGAGGTCGATGTGATCGGTGTTCAGGCGGCGCAGGCTGCCTTCCACCGACTCGCGCACGTAGTCCGGCCGGCCGCTGATGCCCCGCTTGGCGGGATCGTTCGGGTCGCGCACGATGCCGAACTTGGTCGCCAGGAATACGGCATCGCGGCGCCCCGTGAGCACGCGGCCGATCAGTTCCTCGTTGGTGTGCGGGCCATAGGCGTCGGAGGTATCCCAGAAGGTGATGCCCAGGTCCAGCGCACGCTCCAGGGTGGCCACGGATTCCTTCTCGTCGCCCTGGCCGTAGAACTCGCTCATGCCCATGCAGCCCAGGCCCTGGGCCGAAACGTCGGGACCGTGTTTGCCAAGCTTGCGTGTCTTCATGCGTGTTTCCTTGCGGAGGGGGAGGGGATGTCGTCGGGGAACGCGGCGCCGGACTCACCATAGGCCAAGCGATACATGGCGATCTTCGTGTCCAGCCGCGCGATCGTCTCGGTCAGGGTCACCAGTTCACCGCGCAGGAACGCGGCGTGGCGGGCCAGCAGGTCGCCGCGGCGGCGGATGCTTTCCGGGGTCTCGCCTTCGCGGCGCAGTTCGGAATACTCCTGCAGCGTCCGCATCGACATGCCGGTGGCGCGCATGTGGACGACGAAACGCAGCATGGCGAGTTCGTTCTCACCGTAGATCCGCTGGCCGCTGCGTCGGGGTACGGGATCGATCAGGCCGATCTGCTCGTAGTAGCGCAGCGTGTGCACGGTCAGGCCGGTGGCGAGGGCTGCCTCGGCGATGGTCAGGGTCGTGGTCATGCCGAAAGCCTACGCCTTCGAGTGCACTCGAGGTCAAGCGTTCGGGCAGCCAAGACAAAAGCCGAAGCGCTGGCTTGCTGCGCCGCAACTTGCATCGAGGGAATTTCAGCTTATAAGGCTATTCGGGCATATATGAATCGTTGATGCGTATATAAACCGTCGTGCGCCAATGGGGGTTGGCGCCGGTCGGTATCCACCTGACCAAACGCTCGCACGGGGAAAACAAGGGATGAACACAGTCGGTTTGCGGCGCAGCATCGTCGCCAGTTCCATCGCGCTCGCGCTTTGGGCGCCAGCCATTTTTGCGCAGTCGGCCACGCCGCCGACCGGCACCACCGATAAGCCCGACAAGGCCGTCGAACTGAAGGCCGTGACGGTGACCGGCTCGATGATTCCCCGCGTGGAGGTGGAAGGGCCGGCGCCGGTGGTCACCATCACGGGCGAGCAGATCAAGCAGCAGGGCTACACCACGCTGTGGGAATTCCTCGACTCGTTGCCGCAGGTCGGCCAGCAGATATCCGACTCCGCAGCCTGGGGTTCCAGCTCGGTGAATGCGCGCTCGGTGAATCTTCGTGGCCTCGGCCCGGGCTTCAGCCTGCTGCTGATCGACGGCCACCGTATCGTCGACTACCCGCAGCCGCTGAACAAGCAGAGCAACTTCCAGAACTACAACAACCTGCCCACCGGCATGATCGACCATGTCGAGGTACTCGCCTCCGGCGCCTCGTCCATCTACGGCTCGGACGCGGTGGCGGGCGTGGTCAACGTGATCCTGAAGAAGAACTACAAGGGTGACGAGCTTCAGGTGACCGGCGGTGGCGCCACGCGGGGCGGACGCGCCTACGGCGACATCAATTTCTTCGGCGGCCGGTCGGGCGAAAACTGGCGCGTCGTCTACAACCTGGAGAAGTCGAACCGCACGGCCCTGTGGGGCATGGACCGGCCTTACCAGGATTCCGTCGCCGATGCGGGCTACGGCTCATGGAGCCCGGCGTCGCGCATGTTCGGCTACCAGTACGACGCCGCCGGGTCCATCGCCCTGTCCGTCATGAACGGCGGCGGCCAGTACATCGCGCCGCCTGCGGGCACGTGCGAGAAGTTCACCAACTCGCGCCTGGCCCAGTCGCATACCGTGTCCACGAACGGCACGCAGATCACCGGCGTGACGGACAACGGTTCGTACTGCGCGCAGCCGGCGCTGTTCCAGAACTGGGTACTGACGCCGGGCAGCCGCAGCAACAACGGCTACGTGTCGGGCGAATACGATTTCAGCAACGGCATGCAGCTGTACGGCTCGGCGGCCCTGTACCGCACCGTCGGTATCTCCAACACCCAGTTGAACGTGTTCGGCTCCGGGCCGTTCTACGACCAGACGACCGGACAGGTCATCCACCAGGCCATCCGCCAGCTGACCGCGCAGGAAATCGGCACCTCGGCCAACACGCACGACCGCGAGCAGAACTGGAACCTGCAGACCGGCGTGCGGGGCACCGTCTTCGACGGCAGGTTCAACTGGGACCTGAACCTCAATAGCCAGAAGTACATCGTGCGCGAAGACTTCACCGGCTACAACGCACAGGCCATGAGCCGCTTCTTCCTCGGCCAGCAGCAGGGCACCACGGCCGACGGGTTGCCCATCTACGCGATGAACTGGCAGCAGTTCTGGAATCCCATCACGCCGCAGCAGTACAGCCAGTTCGCGGTGAACGGCGAGAACACCTCGTCGTCGTCGCTCGACCAGGCGCAACTGCGCCTCAACGGCGACCTGTTCAAGTTTCCGTGGGTAGACGAGGCGGTGGGCTGGGCGGCGGTGCTGGAAGCGGCGCACAACACCTTCAAGCTCTCGCCCGATGCGCGTGCCCAGGACCCGGCCACGTTCCAGAACCCGTTCGGGGCCTACCTCACCGGTGGCGGCACGCGTCAGCGGTATTCGCTGGGCACGGAGTTCCGCGTGCCGCTGCTGGATTCGGTGACCTGGACGCTCTCCGGCCGCCTGGACAAGTACAACGACGCCAGCAGTGCCGACGTCGCCCGCACCTGGGGTTCGGGTATCGAATGGCGCCCGTACGACGGGCTCCTGCTGCGTGGCAGTTACGGCACCAATTTCAAGGCGCCGGACATGCAGGCCATCTACCTGACCGGCTCCACCTCGCCGGTGGGCGACTACATCGACCCGCTGCAGTGCGTGAATGCGATCAAGGCGGGCCAGAACAACAGCACATGGTGCAACCAGGTCCAGCGGCCCACCTCGCAGTACTACACGCTGTTCACCAACGGCAGCCGCCTGCTGCTGCCGCAGACCGGCCACTCGTGGACCTACGGTTTCGTGTGGCAGGTGCCGGGCGTGCAGGGCTTGTCCGTGTCGGCGGACTACTGGCACATGGGCGTGGACAACGCCATCCAGTACCTCGACCAGGGCACCGTGCTCAACGACGAAGCCGGCTGCCTGACCGGCACCAAGCCCAACGGCACGTCCGGTCTGTCGCCCTATACGGCGCACGTAGCGGGTTCGGCCTACTGCCAGATGGTCACGCAGATGGTGAAGCGCGATGCCACCGGGCAGATCCTTACCGTGCAGTCCGGCCCGATCAACGAGGCCTCGCTGTATGTCGGCGGCATCGACGCGTCGCTGGATTACAAGTTCCATACGGACGGCTACGGCGACTTCCGCGCGGGCATCAATTACACCGATAACCTGTCGTACAAGCAGCGCGTGCTGGCCTCCGACGAGTTGCAGAACACCCGTTACCAGAACGTCGCCAGCCGGGTCACGTGGATCGGCGAATGGAACAGGGGCGCATGGAACGTGTCGATCTCCGGCACGCGCGCCGGCAGCATGCGCGCGCCGAACTACGACGGTTGCGACACGCTGCCGAACGGCATCCAGCCGGGCATGGTCACGGTGCCCAACGGCGGGCAGCAGCTGGCCACCGGCGTGTGCCAGGTCACCCAGGACGGCAACCAGGTCACCGTGGCCGATACGACCTACAAGGGCCACACCCCCGTCTGGATCACCTGGAACGGCTCCGCCGCCGTGCAGATCAATCCCGACACGCGCCTGAAGCTCACGGTATCGAACATCTTCAACAAGGTCGGCGCGATTCCCTACTACGCCGGCGGCTTCGAGTTCGTCACCACGGGGCAGACGGCCTCCGAGTACAACGGACGGGAAGTGTTCCTGACCTTCGATTACAAGCTCGACTGAGCTGCGGTCCGTTGGGTAGGGGCGGCGGGTGAGCGACGACGCGAGCCACGCCGGCCTGCTCGCAAGCGACACAGCAAGCTGCGCCGGCCAGCTTGCGAACGATGCTGCAGGCTGCGCCGGCCTGCTTTCATCTACTCGGGAAACCGCCAGCGGCGCGTGCGGTGTCCGTGGTGTCAGTGGTCGGCGGTGGCGACCGGCAGTGGCGCGACCGGTGTCGGCTTATGCTCCGCGTCCAGCGCGATCATGGTGAAGGTGCCGCGGGTGCACAGCTCACGGGCGCCCGTGATCAGGTCCTCGGTGTACATCGCCACGTCGATCTTCATCGAGGTGCGGCCGACCGACACCACGGTGGCGATCAGTTCCACCATCTGGCCCTTGCGCACCGGCACGTGGAAATCCACCTGCTCGGAGCGGGCGGTGACGACGATCTGTCGGGAGTAACGCGAAGCGGCAAGGAAGGCCGCCTTGTCCATCCACGCCAGCGCCTGCCCGCCGAACAGCGTGCCGAGGTGATTGGTATGGTCGGGGAAGACGATTTCGAGGACGCGGGCCTCGATGGGACGGTCGATCTCGGTCATGGGGACGCTTCCTGTTGCAATGCAGCATGCATCTTACAGGACGTCCGCACGTACGGGACGCGGGTGCCGCACTTACCGGATCGTTTGGGCGGGGGGTAGGAGCGCACGCACGTGCGCGAACCCTCAGCCTCTAACTGAGGCGAAAGAAGCCGACCGTCTAAACCAGCGAGCGTTTCCGTGCATCCGGTATCGCGTACCAGGCTCACGGAAACGCTCGCTCGCCTGGAGCGGTATGGCATCGGTCGCCCTTGCCGTGGAGAGGGTTCGCGCACGTGCGTGCGCTCCTACACCCTCGTTTTTAGAACGAGGGTTCTTGTTTCAGAACGACTGGTCGAAGGCGACCTCGCCCTGCACGCCCACCTGGTACGAGGAGACGCGGCGCTCGAAGAAGTTGGTCAGTTCCTGGACGTCCTGCAGGTCCATGAAGTCGAACGGGTTCTTCGCGCCGTATTTCTTCGGCATGTCCAGCTGGACCAGGCGCTGGTCGGCGCAGTATTCGAGGTACTGGCGCATGTCGGTGACCGAAAGGCCGGCCACGCCGCCGGAGAGCACGTCCGCCGCGAATTGGGTCTCGCAAGCGATGGCGTCTTCCAGCATGGCTTCCACTTCCTGGCGCATCTGGTCGTCGAAGAGGTCCGGCTCCTGCTCGCGCACGGTGCGCACCACCTCGAAGGCGAAGGCCATGTGGCCCGACTCGTCGCGGAACACCCAGTTGGTACCCGAGGCCAGGCCGTGCAGCAGGCCGCGCGAACGCAGGTAGTAGACGTAGGCGAAGGCGGCGAAGAAGAACAGGCCCTCGATGCAGGCCGCGAAGCAGATCAGGTTGAGCAGGAACTGGCGGCGGTGCTCGCGCGTTTCCAGGCGGTTGAGGTTCTGGATCGAGTCGATCCACTTGAAGCAGAACTCACCCTTCTGGCGGATCGAGGGAATGCTCTCGATCGCGTCGAAGGCCTTGTTGCGCTCGCTCGGCTCCGGAATGTACGTGTCCAGCAGCGTAAGGTAGAACTGCACGTGCAGCGCTTCCTCGTACAGCTGGCGCGAGAGGTACATGCGCGCCTCGGGCGAGTTCACGTGCTGGTACAGGTTGAGCACCAGGTTGTTCGACACGATGGTGTCGCCGGTGGCGAAGAACGCCACCAGGCGATGGATCAGGTGCCGGTCGGCGTCTGACATCTTCGACTTCAGGTCGCTGGTATCGAGCGAGAAGTCCACTTCCTCCACCGTCCACGTGTTGCGGATGGCCGAGCGGTACATCTCATAGAACTGCGGGTACTTCATCGGCCGCAGGGTGAGCTCGAAACCGGGATCGAGGATATGGGTGTCGCGGGCGACGGGCAAAGCGGACATCGGGGCTACCTCAGAAAGGATGGCGCCAGGCACGGCGGCACCGTGGCGCGTGTAGCGTGGCACGTGTAGGAGCGCACGCTGTGCGCGAAAAGCCAACGAAGCGGAGATGCAGCGCGATCCGCAGCGTTGCCGCGTCGTCGCGTTGTTGGTTTTCGCGCACAGCGTGCGCTCCTACATGGGTCGTCGTGCGTGGTCGGTTACTGGCAGGCTTCGCAGTATTCGGGGTTCTCGAGCGAGCAGAACACCGCGGCTTCGGCCTGTTCCTGCGCATCGGCTACCGCCGGCGCACCGGCCGTGGGCAGCGCGGCCGACGACGAGCTGACCGTGGTCTTGGTGATGCGGGTGGCGGGACGCGAACGCAGGTAGTACGTCGTCTTGATGCCGGACTTCCAGGCGTACATGTACATGGACGACAGCTGGCCGATGTTCGGGTTTTCCATGAACAGGTTCAGCGACTGGCTCTGGTCGATGTAGGCGCCGCGGGAGGCGGCCAGGTCGATCAGGGCCTTCTGCGGCAGTTCCCACGTGGTGCGATACACCTCGCGCAGTGCGGCCGGGATGGACGTGATGCCCTGGACGGAGCCTTCGGCGAGCTTGATCTGGTCGCGCACTTCGGCGGTCCACAGGCCCAGCGTCTTCAGCTCGTCCACCAGGTAACGGTTCACCACCAGGAAGTCGCCCGACAGCGTCTCGCGCTTGAACAGGTTGGACACCTGCGGCTCGATGCACTCGTAGCAGCCGGCGATCGAGGCGATGGTGGCGGTCGGCGCGATGGCGATGACCAGCGAGTTGCGCAGGCCCTTCGCCTTGATCTTCTCGCGCAGCTCGGCCCAGCGACCGTCGACGTCGGTCGGCGTGGCGGCCGGCCAGTAGTCGAACTGCAGCTCGCCGTTGGCCGCGCGGGTTTCCTCGAAGCCGGGATGGGCGCCGTCACGCTCGGCGATCTCGTTGGACATCGACAGCGCGTGGAAGTAGATCTCTTCCTGGATGCGCGAGGACAGCTTCAGCGCTTCCGCGGAGTCGAAGGGCAGGCGGAGCTTGAAGAAGACGTCCTGCAGGCCCATGACGCCAAGCCCGACCGGACGCCACTTCATGTTTGCCGTCTTCGCCGTGGCGATCGGGTAGAAGTTGAGGTCGATCACGCGGTTCAGCTGGCGCACGGCGGTGCGCACCGTGGTGGCGAGCTTGTCGTAATCGAACTGGCCGTCGACCACGTGGCGGGCCAGGTTCACCGAGCCGAGGTTGCACACGGCGGTCTCGCCTTCCGAGGTCACTTCCAGGATCTCGGTGCACAGGTTGGACAGGTGGATGACGTTTTCCGGACGGGCGGTCTGGTTGCTGGTGGCGTTGGAACGATCCTTGAAAGTCATCCAGCCGTTGCCGGTCTGCGCGAGCGAGCGCAGCATGCGGGCGTACAGCTCTCGCGCCTTGATCGACTTGACGGCCAGGCCCTCGGCCTCGGCCTTCTCGTAGGCGGCCTCGAAGGTGGCGCCCCAGGTGTCGACGAAGTGCGGCACGATCTTCGGGTCGAACAGCGACCAGTCGCCGTCGGTCTCGACGCGGCGCATGAACAGGTCCGGCACCCAGTTGGCCAGGTTGAGGTTGTGCGTGCGGCGCGCGTCGTCGCCGGTGTTCTCACGCAGCTCGAGGAATTCCTCGATATCCGCATGCCAGCTTTCCAGGTACACGCAGGCGGCGCCCTTGCGCTTGCCGCCCTGGTTCACCGCGGCCACCGACGCATCGAGGGTCTTCAGCCACGGTACCAGGCCGTTCGAATGACCGTTGGTGCCCTTGATCAGCGAGCCGCGCGAGCGGATACGTGAATAGGCCAGGCCGATGCCGCCGGCGAACTTCGACAGCTGGGCCACGTCGCCGTACTTGGCGTAGATGGACTCCAGCGCGTCCTGAGGCGAATCCAGCAGGAAGCACGACGACAGCTGCTCGTGCGCGGTGCCGGCGTTGAACAGGGTGGGCGAGCTGGCCAGGTATTCCAGCGACGACAGCATGCGATACAGCTCGAGCGTCTCGGCCACGTCGTTGCCGCCGAGGGCGCAGGCGATGCGCATGAAGAAGTACTGCGGCGTCTCGATGACGAAGCGGCGGGTCGGGTGGCGCAGCAGGTAGCGGTCGTAGACCGTGCGCAGGCCGAAGTATTCGAAGCGGCGCGAGCCGGCGGTGTCGATGGCATCGTTGAGCTTGCGCGCGTTGACCAGCACGAAGTCACGCAGGCGCTCGTTGAGGATGCCCAGCTCGAAGCCGGTGCTGATCGACTGCGAGAACGACTGGATGTCCTGGCCGGACACCTCCTTGTCGACGAAGGCGGCCAGGAGGCGCGCGGCCAGCTGGCCGTATTCCGGTTCCTCGGCGGTGAGCGCCGCGGAGGTGCGGATCGACAGCTGGTCCAGCTCCTGCGTGGTGGCGCCGTCGTACAGGCCGCCGATGGTCTTCAGCGCCACGCGCATCGGGTCGACCGCGAACAGGCCATCGGCGCTGCGGGTCACCGCGCGCACGATCTTGTTCACGTCGACGGCTTCCTGGCCACCGTTGCGCTTGGTGACGCGCATCTGGCCGGGGCTGTGCGGCGGCGTCAGCGCGAACGCCGGCGGCGGCTCGTTGCGGTAACCGGCAGCGGGTGCCTTGTCCGCCGGGGCGGGGGAGGTAACGGCCGTATCGGCTGCTTCGGTGCGCTCGCGCGCGGCGGATTCCATCGTGGTCATGTCAGGCGTGCCCCAGGGCTCGGTTCAAACTCCCGTTCCCTCGGACGGGGCTCGAAGCGGTGGGCCGGCGGAAAAGGGTCGCGTCGGAGCACGCCATCGGGGGCTCCGGACCGCGACGTGCCTCCCCGCGGAAGCCGTCACCACAAAAACCGACGCCTGGCGGGGCGACAGCTGTTGGCAGGTCTTCGGACTTCGTGGACGGGGACGCCTTTCGGGTCCGGCCTAGCCGTCGCTTCCCAATCCCAGGGGGACCAGTGCGTGTGACGGGTTCGTTTCCACTTACCGCTGCGGGGCAGTTCCGGATTTACACCGGATTCCCTATTAAGTCCGACGGGCAGTCGCGCCTCTTCGGACACCAACGGGACACACCATATAGCTGGTCCCCGGTACCGTCAACACAAGATGTAGGGTAAATGCGCTATGTGCTTGATCCGCCGGGAGTCATTTTTTTGCAACCCCCAGCGTGCCGATTTCCGCAGCGCGACATGACCGTTTCGTGAAGATGGCCTACACAAAGTGCAGGGCTTCGAACCTTTAACATCTGCGATCTGCCCCATGACCGCTCGCTCGATGCCATCTACGTTCGCGTTGCAGGAACACGCCCTGGTCACCCATGCGTTCGACGCACTGCCGTTCGGCTTCACGGCCGTGTCGGCGACAGGGGAACTCCTTTACGCCAATGCCTGGATGACCGCACGGCTTCGTGACGGGGCGGGGCAGGGCTTCCTGAACTGGTGGACGGACGACAGCCGGTCCCGCCTGACCGCCCTGCTGGCGGCTGGCGGTATCGAGGGGGTCCGCGATATCGGGCTGACGGCCGCGGACGGCACGGCGTGGCGGGTGTCCGTCGAGCCATGGCGGCGCCCGGTGGACGGCGAGCCCGTGTTCATGGTCGGCGTCTACCCGACCGTGGAGACGCCGGGGGATGCCGGCGGTGCCGAAGAGCGCCGCCTGGCCCTGATCGAGGTCAGCAACCTGCTGCGCGACCTGGAAGACCCGACGGACATCGCCTATCGGGTGGCCGAGGTGCTCGGCCGCACGCTACGGGTCAGCCGTGCCGGTTACGGCACGGTCGATACGGTGGCGGAAACCATCACCGTCGAACGCGACTGGAACGCCCCGGGCATCCAGACGATCGCCGGCGTGCTGAACTTCCGCGATTACGGCTCGTACATCGACGACATCAAGGCCGGGCGCACCGCCCTGGTTACCGATGCCTACCAGGACCCGCGTACCGTGAATACCGCGGATGCCCTGGCAGGCATCAGCGCCGTCGCCTTCATCAACATGCCGGTGACCGAGCGCGGTGGGGTGGTGGCGTTGCTGTACCTCAACCACGCCGACCCGCGTGAGTGGCTGGAGGAAGAGATCGCCTTCGTCCGCGAGGTAGGCAACCGCACCCGCGTCGCCGTCGAGCGGCGCCGTGCCGAGGGGGAGCTGCAGCAGCTGGCCCTGAGCCTGGAACGGCAGGTGGCGGAGCGTACTTCCGAGCGCGACCGTATCTGGCGCCTGTCCAGCGACATCCTGCTGGTTGCCGATGCGGACACGCGCCTGCTGTCGGTCAACCCGGCGTGGACCGCGATCCTCGGCTGGAGCGAGCGCGAGACCCTGGGCCGTTCGTACCTGGATTTCGTGCATCCGGAGGATACCGAACGCACGGGCGAGGAAACCGGGCAACTGGCCGACGGCGTGGCCACGCTGCGCTTCGAGAATCGCTATCGCACGGCCGACGGCGGCTTTCGCCAGCTGTCGTGGCGGGCGGTGCCCAGCGACGGCATGATCTTCGCCGTGGCCCGCGACGTCACGACCGAGCGCGCGCGCGACGCGGAACTGGATGCCGCCCAGGAGCAACTGCGCCAGGCGCAGAAGATGGATGCGATCGGCAACCTCACCGGTGGCGTCGCCCACGATTTCAACAACCTGCTGCAGGTGATCAGCGGCAACCTTCAATTGCTCGGCACCGACGTGTCGGGCAATGAACGCGCCGAGCGACGCGTGGCCAATGCCATGGCGGGCGTCACCCGCGGCTCGAAGCTGGCCGCCCAGCTGCTCGCCTTCGGTCGTCGCCAGCCGCTGGCGCCCAAGGTCGTCAACATCGGCCGCTTCGTGCGCGACATGGACGAACTGCTGCGCCGGGCGCTGGGCGAGGCGATCGAGGTGGAGACCGTGATCGCCGGGGGCCTGTGGAACACGCTGGTCGATCCGTCCAACGTCGAGAACGCGCTGCTCAACCTGGCGATCAATGCGCGCGACGCGATGGACGGCCAGGGCAAGCTCACGGTCGAGGCCGGCAACGCGTTGCTGGACGACAGCTACGCCAAGACCCACGGCGACCTTCGTCCGGGGCAATACGTGATGCTTGCGGTGACCGATACCGGCAGCGGCATGCCGGCCCACATCCTCGACAAGGTGTTCGATCCTTTCTTCACCACCAAGCCGGAAGGTCGCGGCACGGGACTGGGACTGTCGATGGTCTACGGCTTCGTCAAGCAGTCCGGTGGTCATATCAAGATGTACAGCGAACCGGGCGAGGGCACCACGGTGAAGATCTACCTGCCCCGGTCGATGCAGAGCGAGGATCGCATCGTGGCGATTGAAGAAGAAGCCATCCGTGGCGGTGACGAGACCATCCTCGTGGCCGAGGACGATGAAGCCGTGCGCGAAACGGTGGTGGGCATGCTCGCCGAACTCGGCTACCGCGTGCTCAAGGCACGTGACGCCGAAAGCGCGCTGTCGATCGTCGAAAGCGGCATCGCCATCGATCTGCTGTTCACCGATGTGGTGATGCCGGGCCCATTGCGCAGCCCCGAACTGGCGCGCAAGGCGGCCGAGCGCCAGCCCGGCATCGCCGTGCTGTTCACCTCCGGCTACACGGAAAACGCCATCGTGCATGGCGGTCGCCTGGACGAAGGGGTCGAACTGCTCAGCAAGCCGTACACGCGCGAGCAACTGGCCCGTCGTGTCCGGCAGGTGCTGGGCTCGCGCGTGCCGCGTACCATCGCCGAAGTGGCCACGGCCCCGTCGGCGCCGGCACCGGTCACGCCCGTGGCGGAACCGTTACGTGTTCTGGTACTGGAAGACGACGCACTCATCCGCATGTCCATCACCGAGATGCTGGAAAGCCGTGGGCACACGGCCTTCGAGGCAGGCGACGGCAACGAAGCCATTCGCCTGCACGGCGCCGAGGCCATCGACGTGCTGCTGGCCGATGTCGGCCTGCCGGGGATGAGTGGGGTGGACGTGGCGGAGCGCTTGCGCGAGACACAGCCCAACCTTCCCGTCATCTATGCCACGGGCGACCACATGGCCAACGGCGTCACACGTGACGACCACACGACGATCATCATCAAGCCGTATGGCGTGGCCGACCTGATGGACGCGCTGGGGCGCATCGCGCGCGCGTGATCCTCATCCCGTCGACAGGAGCCCGCGCGACACGCTTGTCGACGGTCGGACGCGCTTTCGGCATCAGGGCAGCATGTTGCCGCCGGTAACGCCGTAGGTTTCCCCGGTGATGAAGCTGGCTTCCTGGCTGGCAAGCAGGACGTACAGCGGCGCGCATTCCACCGGTTGGCCGGGGCGGCCCAGCGGGACGCTCTTGCCGAATTCCACCACCTTCTCCTGTGGCTGGCCGCCACTGGGTTGCAGCGGCGTCCACACGGGGCCGGGCGCCACCGAGTTCACACGGATGCCCTTCTCGGCCAGCTGCTTCGCCAGGGCCTTGGTGAAGGCGACGATGGCGGCCTTGGTGGAGGCATAGTCGAGCAGGATGTCGGAGGGCTGGTAGGCCTGGATCGAGGCCGTGTTGACGATCGCGGCACCCGGCGGCATGTGCGGCACCGCGGCCTTGGTCAGCCAGAACAAGGCGAACACGTTGGTGCGGAAGGTGGCTTCGAACGATGCGCTATCCAGCTCGTCGATGGACGGGCTGAACTGCTGGCGGCCCGCGACATTGGCCAGGATATCCAGGCCGCCCAGTTCCTTCACGCTCCGCTGGACCAGTTCCTTGCAGAACGCCTCGTCGGCGAGGTCGCCCGGTATCGCGACGACCGTGTGGCCCTCGCCCGTGAGCAGGGCGACCACTTCATCCGCATCCTTCTGCTCGGACGGCAGGTAGTTGATGACCACGCTGGCGCCTTCGCGCGCGAAGGCGATGGCGGCGGCACGGCCGATCCCCGAGTCGCCGCCTGTCACCAGCGCCTTGCGGCCCTTCAGGCGGCCGTTGCCGCGGTAGCCGGTTTCGCCATGGTCCGGCTTGGGCGACATCTCGGCGGCCAGGCCCGGTGCCGGCTGCGGCTGCCGGGAAAATTCCGGCTGCGGGTACTGCGTGCGCGGGTCGCGCATGGCATAGGGATCGTTCACGGCATCGGCCATGGTGGTGTCCTCGTGGGGCGTAGGGAGACCACGAGGTTTACGGACCGAAACGTCCATGTGCCGTCCACGGGGTGTCAGTTCGCTTTTCCCTTTCCGCGATATGCTCACCGGTCGTCGCCACCGAGGCCTGTCCCTTGCACGCACTTCGCCGGCTCGTCCTCGCCCTCGCCCTGTCCTGCGTCGCGCCGATCGTCAGGGCGGCGATCACGGTGCACACGCCACGGGTCGAGCGCGCCGACACACCCGCTTACGTGGACGTGCCCAAGCCGCGCTTCGGCTGGATCATCGACAGCGACCGGCAGGGCACCGTGCAGACAGGCTATCGTCTCGTGGTGAGCCACGCGAGCGGGGTGGTGTGGGACAGCGGCCTGGTGCATTCGCCGGTCTCGTTCGACATCGATTACGCCGGTCCGACGCTGGTGCCGGGCGAGCGCTACGAGTGGCATGCCGAGGTCCACACCACGGACGGCGACGGTCGCGTGGCCTCGCATTTCGACACGGCGCTGGACGCACGCGGATGGCACGGTGCCCGTTGGATCGGCAAGGCCGATGCGGACAGCCTGCCCGCGCCGCTGTTGCGGCGCGCGTTCCATGTGGACGCCGAGGTGGCACGTGCCACGCTGTATGTCGCCGCGGGCGGTTACGCCGATCTTTCCATCGACGGCCGCCCCGTGAGCGACGCCGTGCTGTCGCCGGGTTTCACCGATTACGACAAGCGGGTGGAAGTGGTGGCCACCGATGTGCCGCTGGCACCGGGCGACCACGTGCTGGGCGCCGAGCTTGGCCGGGGCTTCTACGGCATGACCAACCCGAACGTGTGGCATTGGGAAAAGGCGCCCTGGCACGGCCAGCCTCGTCTCCGCGCGCTGCTGCGTATCCGCTATGCCGACGGCCGGCGGCAGGACATCGTCAGCGATCGTGGCTGGCGGTTGGCGGACGGGCCCACGCGGCTCGACGACCTGTACGGCGGCGAGACGTTCGATGCGCGTGCCGCGACGCCGGCGACTTGGCAAGCGGCAAGCGAACTGCCTGCACCGAAAGGCCGGCTGGTCGCGCAGACGGAGCAACCGATCCGTGCGGCTGCCACGCTGAAGGCAACCGCCGTGACCGAGCCGCGACCGGGCACGTACGTGTTCGCCTTTCCCCGCGTCATCGCCGGGTGGGCCACGTTCGATGTCAGTGGGCCCGCGGGCACCACGATAGTCGCGCATTATGGCGAGAAGCTGATGCCCGACGGCACCGTGGACGCGCGCGACGAGCACCACTATTTCCAACGGGGGTTCCAGACCGACCGGCTGGTGCTGGCGGGTACGCGGACCCGCTGGCATCCGCGCTTCTCATACAAGGGCTTCCGCTACGTGCAGGTGGATGGATGGCCGGACGCCAGGCCATCGGTCGATGCGGTCACGGCACAGGTCGTTCACACCGACGTCGCCGAGACGAGTCGTTTCGACAGCAGCGATGCCCTGCTCGACTGGATCCATCGCGCAGTCGTGGACACCCTGCTCAACAACCTGCACGGCATTCCCACCGATACGCCGATGTACGAGAAGAACGGCTGGACCGGCGATGGCATGCTCGGTGCGGACATGTTCCTACGCAACCTCGATATCGACCGCCTGCTGGCCAAATGGGTGCGTGACATCGCCGACACGCGCGGCGCGGACGGCGCGCCGTGGCTGATCGCGCCCAATCCGGGATGGGGCCATGTGCGCGCGCCCACCTGGCACGCGGCCTATGTGTTCGTGCCCTGGTCTTTGTGGATGTATGCGGGCGATCGCCGCCCGATCGACGAGCACCTTGACGGTATGGCGCGCTACGTGGCCATGGAGGACGCGCGCTCCCCCGGCGGCATAGCCGATACGGAACTGGGCGACTGGGTCAGCCCCGACACCGACCCCGGCGGCGAAAACGCGCCGGAGGACAAGCGCATCGCCGCCACCGCGTACCTGTACGGCATGGAGCGAACCGTGGCCCGGATGTATCGCCTGCTGGACGAGCCGGTCGCGGCCGAGGCGTTCGAGACCAGGGCGACGCGAGTGCGTGAAGCGTTCAACACCCGCTTCCTCGATCGGGCTGCCGGCCGGTACCGTGGCGAGGGCGATCGTGGCTATCGCCAGGCCCACAACCTGCTTGCGCTGTGGTTCGACCTGGTCCCGGACGACCTGCGCGATCGCGTCGCGGCGGGCATCGCGGGCGACGCGAAAGCGCGCGGCGACCACCTCGACACCGGGGCATTGGCGACCAAGGCGATCCTCCCCGTGCTGACGGCCAGCGGGCACGCCGACGAGGCCTGGCGGATCGCTACCCAGACCACCTTCCCGAGCTGGGGTTTCTGGCGCGCCAACGGAGCCACGAGCCTGTGGGAACACTGGAAGCCGGCGTCGCGCTCACGCGGCCACTATTTCCTGGGCACCGTAGACGACTGGCTATTCGGCGACGTGGCCGGCCTGCGCCCGCTGGCCCCCGGCTGGCGCCGCATCGGTGTGCGGCCGGCGCTCACGGCGTGGCTGCCGCACGCCTCGGCGTCGGTCATGACCCCCTACGGCGAGGCTTCGGTAGCCTGGCGCAAGGAAGGCGGCACGCTGATCGTGGACGTGCGCGTGCCCGTCGGTGCCGAAGCCGTGGTGGCCTTGCCCGGGCGTCCGGACGTGGTGCTCGGTTCGGGACGGCATCGCGTCGTTGCGCCCTGACCGAGCTGCGCGGCAAGGCGTCTTCACGTCTGCGTGGTAAAGGCTTGCCCGATCCCTGCCGATAAAGCGTAAGGGGAACAGGGGAGGTAGTCGGGGATGTCCGTCGTAAGTAGCTGGTTCAGCTGTACGCGTCTGACGACGCGCGTGTGGATGGTCATGGCCGTCGTGGTGCTGGGGTTGCTGGCCCAGTCGATCATGGCGTGTGTCGCAAGTCGGCAGGTACAGATGCGCGAGCTCCAGCAGACGCTGGAACAGCACGTGGCCGCAGCGATCTCGTTGGTCGATGCGTACCACGCGCGTGCCGAGAAGGGCGAGATGAGCGATCTCGAGGCACGGGTCGCCGCATTGCAGGATGTCGCCTCGATGCGCTGGGACGACGGCAAGGGATATATCTTCGCGTTCGACTCCACACTGGCGATGCGTATGCACCCGCTGCGCTCCGACGACGTCGGCAAGAACATCCGCGACGACGTCGACGGCAAAGGGTTCCACCATTACGAAGCCATGCTCAAGGCGGATACGGCGACGGGCCACGGGGTGACGCGCTACACGCAGGTCATGCCGAAGACCGGTGCGCTCCGCGACAAGATCAGCTTCTCGTCCTGGTACAAACCGTGGGACCTGCATTTCATTTCCGGCGCGTATTTC
The DNA here is from genome assembly GCF_054055715.1 of Luteibacter sp. PvP120. NCBI lineage: Bacteria > Pseudomonadati > Pseudomonadota > Gammaproteobacteria > Lysobacterales > Rhodanobacteraceae > Luteibacter > Luteibacter sp. PvP120. Next base: position 104,316 of record NZ_JBSRXP010000011.1, read on the forward strand.
GACGATATCGACGCGGCCTTCGCCGCGCAGCTGAAGCGCGGCCTGTTGACGTCCGGTGTGATCGCGATGCTGGCCCTGCTGGTCGTCTGGTTGTCCATGAGCAGCATCCGTACCACCGTGGGTGGGGAACCGCGAGACGCGGTAACGATCGCCGGGCGCATCGCCGGCGGCGACCTGCGCGCGAACGCCGTCGCCTTCGCGCCCACCAGCCTGCTGGGCGCGCTGGAGCGCATGCGCGGCACCCTGGCCTCCATCGTGACCGAGGTCCAGCAGGGTGCGCACGTGGTCTCCATCACCTCGGGCGAGATAGCACGTGGCAACGACGACCTGTCGCAGCGCACGCAGGAGCAGGCGTCCAGCCTTGAGGAAACGGCAGCGTCCATGGAACAGATGACCGCGACCGTGAAGCAGAACGCCGAGAATGCGGCGGCGGCCGATCGCCTTTCCCGTCAGGCACGCGGCGAAGCGGAACGCGGTGGTGACGTGGTCGCCCAGACGAAGGAGGCGATGTCACGCATCGGCGATTCCAGCCGCCGCATCGGTGACATCGTCGGCCTGATCGACGAGATCGCCTTCCAGACCAACCTGCTGGCGCTCAACGCGGCGGTCGAAGCAGCGCGTGCGGGTGAGCAGGGACGCGGCTTCGCCGTGGTCGCCGCGGAGGTTCGTCGCCTGGCGCAGTCCAGTGCCTCGGCCGCACGCGAGATCAGAAGACTGATCGTGGAGAGCGGGGAGCGCGTGGACGCCGGCGCCGCGCTGGTCGAGCAGTCGTCGCTGGCGCTGCGTGACATCGTGGACGGCGTGAAGAAGGTTACCGACATCGTCGCCGAGATCGCAGCGGCCAGCGCCGAGCAATCGTCGGGCGTCGACCAGGTCAACGTAGCCATTGCCCAGATCGACCAGGTAACGCAGGAAAATGCCGCCCTGGTCGAGGAAGCCGCGGCCGCCGCCAAATCCATGCAGGACCAGGCGCAGGCGCTGCGCGACCAGGTCGCATTTTTCACCGTCGATACCGGCGAACGCCGCGATGCGTCCGCGCGTACCGGGGAACGCGCCACCTACGATGCACGGTTCGGCGAGGTGGCTGCGCCCCGCGGCGATGCCTGGACGGCGTTCGCCTGATCCGTCGGGGTGCGTCGGTGTGTGGGTGGCTTATGCTGCTGCCCATGTATCGATTGGGAGACCCTTATGGCATCCACCCCCAGCTACGTCCACGGTGCCAGCGCCACGCCCCTGCTGGGCGAAACGGTGGGCGCGTTGCTCGATCGCGTCACCGCACGCTGGCCGGAGCGACCCGCGCTGGTGGTCCGCCAGCAAGGCGTGCGCTGGAGCTACCGCGAGTTCCATGACGAGGTGACCCGTGTGGCCGCCGGCCTGTTGGCGCTGGGCCTGGAGCCGGGCGAGCGCGTCGGCATCTGGGCGCCCAACCGCGCGGAGTGGGTGGTCGCCCAGTTCGCCGCGCCCAAGGCGGGCCTGGTCCTGGTGAACATCAACCCCGCCTACCGTTCGCACGAACTGGCCTATTCCCTCAACAAGGTGGGTTGCCGCGCGCTGATCCTGCCCCGGGCGTTCCGCAGTTCGCATTACCTGGAGATCCTTTCCGGGCTGGCGCCGGAGATGGCCACGGCGATACCCGGCGGGCTGCGTGCCGCGGCACTGCCCGACCTGCGCCACGTGATCCTGCTGGACGACGAGGCCGCGCCTGGGGCGCTGCGCTGGGCGGACCTGTGCGCCGACGACGCGGCGCGCGCACGGCTGGCGGCGATCGAGCCGGTGCTCGGTTTCGACGACCCGGTGAACATCCAGTTCACCTCGGGCACCACGGGGGCGCCCAAGGGCGCCACGCTGACCCACCACAACATCGTCAACAACGGCTTCTTCATCGGCGAGGCCATGCGCCTTACCGAGGCGGACCGCCTGTGCATCCCGGTGCCCTTCTACCACTGCTTCGGCATGGTGCTGGGCAACCTGGCCTGCGTGACCCACGGTGCCTGCATGGTCATACCGGGCGAGGGCTTCGATGCGCTGGTCACCTTGCAGACGGTGGCCGAGGAGCGCTGCACCGGCCTGCACGGCGTGCCCACGATGTTCATCGCCGAACTGGAACACCCGCGTTTCCACGAGTTCGACCTGGGCACGCTGCGCACCGGCATCATGGCCGGTTCGCCGTGTCCCATCGAGGTGATGCGCCGCGTGGTGCGCGAGATGCACATGAGCGAGGTGACCATCGCCTACGGCATGACCGAGACCAGTCCGGTCAGCTTCCAGACGACGCCCGACGACCCGCTGGACGTACGCGTGGCGACCGTGGGTCGCGTGCATCCGCATGTGGAAGTGAAGATCGTCGACGAACAGGGCGGGGTGGTGCCCCGAGGCACCACCGGCGAGCTGCTGACGCGCGGCTATTCGGTGATGCGCGGCTACTGGGGCGACGACGGCGCCAGCCGGGCGGCCCTCGACGACGCGCGCTGGATGCACACCGGCGACCTGGCGATGCTGGACGAGGAGGGCTACTGCACCATCGTCGGGCGGCTGAAGGACATGATCATCCGCGGTGGGGAGAACATCTACCCGCGCGAGATCGAGGAATTCCTCTACGGCCACCCCGACATCCAGGATGTGCAGGTGTTCGGCGTGCCCGACGCGCGGCTGGGCGAACAGGTGTGCGCCTGGATTCGCCTGCGCGACGGCTCGCCGGCCACGGCCGCCTCGGTGCAGGATTTCTGCCGCAAGCACCTGGCGTACTTCAAGGTGCCGCACCACGTGCGCTTCGTCGATGCCTTCCCCATGACGGTGACCGGCAAGGTTCAGAAATACCTCATGCGAGAGGCCATGATCGCCGAACTGGCGGCGAGCACCTAGTTCGGGCGGCCCGCAGCCCGTCCTGCCTCCACCTTGGATTCACGGCCGCTGCACGACCCTAGGGGTTGGGGGAGGACCCACGCCAATTGAGTGAGTTCGGATGAATCGAGTCAGGAGATACCACCCGGCGACGCTGTTCAGCGCGCTGGTCTTTGCCCTCTGGGGCACCGTCATGCTGTTGGGCGGCATCCGACTCTTCGGTGAGGGCGGCTCTGTCTATTACCTCGCATCCGGTGCGGTCACTCTGCTCGTGGCGGCCCTGCTACTTTTCCGCGTGCGCCTCGCCGTGCCGATCTACGCGCTGGTGCTGATCGCGACCACGGGCTGGGCCGTGTGGGAAGTGCGCTGGGACTTCTGGCAGCTGCTGCCCCGCCTGGATGTCTGGTTCGCGCTCGGCCTCTGGCTGCTGCTGCCCTGGCCGCGTCGCGGGCTGGGCCGTGAGCGCTTCGACGGCCGTTCGCGCGGCACCGGCGGCGGCTTCCTCTTCGTATCGCTGCTTATCGCGACCGTCGTCGGCATCGTCGGCGCGGTGCATGTATCGAACGACATGCCGGGCGAACTGCCCATGGCCGATGTGTCCGGACCGCAGGGCGACCGTGCCGCGCGGCCGGACGGCGACTGGACCGATTACGGCGGCTCGCCCTACGGCCAGCGCTATTCGCCGCTGACCCAGATCACCCCCGACAATGTCGGCCAGCTGCAGGTCGCCTGGAAAATCCAGACCGGCGATCGTCCGGGCCCGGACGATCCGACCGAGACGACCTCCGAGAACACCCCGCTGAAGATCGGCGACACCGTGTACCTGTGCACGCCGCACAGCAAGGTGATCGCGGTGAACGCCGCCACCGGTGAAAAACGCTGGGAATTCGATCCGAAGATCCAGAGCCCGGTCGGCTTCAAGCACTGGGAACACATGACCTGCCGTGGCGTGTCCTACCACGACGACGCCCGCTATGCGGCGGCCGTGATCCCGGCCCCGGCCACCACGGCGGCCGGCGTCCCGGCGGTTGCGTCGACGGCGCCGCTGCCCCCGTCGGCCATCGCCACCGCCACCTGCCCCCGCCGCCTGTTCCTGCCCACCGCCGATGCCCGCCTTATCGCGCTGAATGCGGACAACGGCCAGCCCTGCGGCGACTTCGGCCAGGGTGGCACGGTCAACCTGCGCGCCAACGTTGGCCCGTTCACCCCGGGTGGCTATTACTCCACGTCGCCGCCGGCGGTCACGAAGGACCTGGTCATCATCGGTGGCCATGTCACCGATAACGAATCGACCAACGAGCCGTCCGGGGTGATCCGTGCCTTCGACGTGCATGATGGCCACCTGGTCTGGAACTGGGACCCGGGCAAGCCGGACGACACCACGCCGATCGGTCCGGATGGCGTCTACACACGTAACTCGCCCAACGTCTGGTCGCTCTTCAGCGTCGATGAAGCCCTGGGCATCGTGTACCTGCCGATGGGCAACCAGACGCCCGACCAGTTCGGTGGCGGTCGTACGCCTACGTCGGAAAAATACGGTGCGGGGCTTGTCGCCCTCGATGTCGCCACGGGCAAGGTGAAGTGGAACTACCAGTTCACTCACCACGACCTCTGGGACATGGACGTCGGCGGCCAGCCGACCCTCGTCGACCTGCAGACGGCCGATGGCATGAAGCCGGCCGTGGTCGCCTCGACCAAGCAGGGCAGCATCTACGTGCTCGACCGCCGCGACGGCACGCCGATCGTGCCGATCCAGGAAGTGCCGCGTCCGCAGGGTGCGGTGCCGGGCGACCACACCGCGCCGACCCAGCCGCTGTCCGACCTCAACTTCGCCCCACCGCAGGTGCGCGAGCAGGACATGTGGGGTACCACCCCGCTGGACCAGCTCTGGTGCCGCGTGCGCTTCCGCTCGCTGCGCTACGAGGGCATGTTCACGCCGCCGTCGTTGCAGGGCTCGCTGGTGTTCCCGGGCAACTTCGGCGTGTTCGACTGGGGTGGCGTGTCCGTCGACCCGACGCGACAGCTGATGTTGATCAATCCCAGCTACATGGCGTTCCAGTCCAAGCTGATTCCCAAGGAAGAACTGGCCAAGATGGAAGTAGGTCCCGCCAAGAGCGAGACCGAGGGCGTCAAGCAGGCGAAGGGCATTCCGTATGGCATCGAACTGTCGCCGTTCCTCTCGCCGCTGGGCATCCCCTGCCAGGCGCCGCCGTGGGGCTATGTCGCGGGCGTGGACCTGCGTAGCGGCAAGATGATGTGGCGGCACAAGAACGGCACCATCGTCGACAGCGCGCCGCTGCCGATCCCCATGCCGCTGGGCGTGCCCAGCCTGGGCGGCATGGTGACCACCGCCGGTGGCGTCACCTTCCTCAGCGGCACGCTGGATTACTACGTGCGCGGCTACGACGTGCGCACCGGCAAGAAGCTGTGGGAGTCGCGCCTGCCCGCCGGTGGCCAGGCCACGCCGATGACCTATGCCGACAGCAGCGGTCGCCAGTACCTGCTGGTGGTCGCCGGCGGTCACGGTTCGCTCGGTACGAAGCAGGGCGATTGGGTCATCGCCTACGCGCTGCCCAAGTAACCCCGTGTCGATGCATCGGCCGCTATCTGTTCGATAGCGACCGATGCATCGCCTCACGCCGTGGTGGCGCTCGCTTTCCGCGGGTCCGGCAGGAAGGCCGCCAGCAGGCCGATCAGCGGCAGGAACGCGCAGATCCGGTAGACCGCCTCGATGCCGACATGGTCGGCCAGTTCGCCCAGCCCGGCCGCGCCGAGGCCACCCATCCCGAACGAAAAGCCGAAGAACAGGCCGGAGATCATGCCGACCTTGCCCGGTACCAGTTCCTGCGCGAACACCACGATCGCCGGAAACGCCGACGCCAGGATCAGCCCGATCGCCACGGTGAGCGGCGCGGTCCAGAACAGGCTGGCGTGTGGCAGCAGCAGCGTGAAGGGCAGGGTGCCCAGGATGGAGAACCAGATGACCCGCTTGCGCCCGAAGCGATCGCCCAACGGGCCGCCCAGCAACGTGCCCGCCGCCACTGCAGCCAGGAACACGAAGAGGTGCAGCTGCGCGTTCTGCACGGACACGTTGAAACGGTGGATCAGGTAGAAGGTGAAGTAGCTGGTCAGGCTGGCCAGGTAAACGTACTTGGAAAAGATGAGTGCCAGCAGCACGGCGATACCCCGCCGCGCATCCGCGCTACTCGCGGCGATCGATGTGGGCGTGCGCCCGCCGGCCGTCAGGCGCGACAGTCCGTGGTGCCGGTACCACTGCCCGACATTCCACAATACGACACCTGAAAGCAGGGCCAGCAGCGCGAAGAAGGCCAGGCTCGACTGACCCCAGCGCACCACGACGATCGCCGCTGCCAGGGGCCCCAGCGCCTGTCCCGCGTTGCCGCCCACCTGGAACAGCGACTGCGCCAGCCCATGGCGTCCGCCCGAGGCCATCCGGGCCACCCGCGACGACTCCGGGTGGAACACCGATGAACCCATGCCGAGCAACCCGGCACCGACGAGCAGCATCGGGTACGTGTGCGCCGCGGACAACACCAGCAGCCCGGCGAGGGAGAACAGCGTGCCACCCGGCAGTGCCATGGGTGTCGGCCGGCGGTCGGCATAGAGGCCCACCAGCGGCTGCAGGATCGAGGCGGTGATCTGGTAGGTGAGGGTGATCAGGCCGATCTGGCCGAAGTCCAGGTGGAAACCGGCCTTCAGGCCCGGATAGATGGCGGGCAGCAGCGACTGCATCATGTCGTTGAGCAGGTGGCAGAAGCTGATGGCGAAGATGACGCCGTAGACGGTCGGATCGGTGCGCGGCGAGGTCGACGCGGCACGGGCAGGCGCTTGCATGGGCGGTCCTGGGAACGGGGAAACGCCATGAGAACACGCCATCCCTGTGGCCCGCGCTAGGATATGGGTCATGGATAGTGGAGATCGGGACAATCCGCACATTCCCTATCGGGACTTCCACGACGAGGCATCGCGCCCCGTCCTGTCCCGGGGCCACGACTACCCGTCGTCGTATGAGCTGCAGGCGCATCGCCATCGGCGCGGCCAGCTGCTCTATGCCTCCACGGGCACGCTGGCTGTCACCACGCCGCAGGGCTCGTGGCTGGCCCCCTCGGAGCGTGCCGTGTGGATTCCGGCGACTACGCCCCATGCCGTCCGGATGATCGGTACGGTCAGCACGCGCAGCGTGTATGTCGACCGCGTGGTCGCCGAGCCGCTGGGTGATACGTGCCGCGTGATTGCTGTATCGCCGTTGTTGCGCGCGCTGCTGGTCGCCGCGGTGGACGTTCCCCCGGCGTACGACTTCGACGGTCGGGATGGCATGCTGATGGCACTGCTGGTGGCCGAGGTGGCGCGCGCCGCGACCATCCCGCTGGCGCTGCCCTTGCCGACCGACCGGCGACTCGCCGCACGTTGCGCGCACTTCCTGGAGCAGCCGCGCATGACGGAGAGCATCGACCACTGGGCCGCCGGGCTCGGCATGCATCGGCGCAGCTTCACCCGGCTGTTCCGTCGCGAGACGGGGATGAGTTTCGCGCAGTGGCGACAGCAGGCGTGCCTGCTGGCCGCGCTGCCCCGGCTCGGCGCAGGCGAGGCCGTGACCGCCGTGGCGCTGGACCTGGGCTACGAAAGTCCGGCGAGTTTCTCGACGATGTTCCGCCGTGCGCTCGGCAGGCCGCCGACCTTCTACCGCGCCTGAAGGCCGGGCCGGCTCATCGGCCGATGGCGCCCGCGCCGCTGTCGCATCCCGGCCGGATCACGCCTTCGATGGCTTCGGCGGGCGGCAGGCCCACGTCGACCCACAGGGCTTCTTCCCGCGATGGTTCTTCCAACGTCGCCAGCTGGCTGTCCAGCAGGGTCGGATCGAAGAAGTGGCCACTGCGGTGGCCGAGGCGCTCGGCCAGCAGGGCGCGGGATGCGTGCAGGTAGACGAAGCGCACATCGCCATGCGTCCCGCGAAGGACGTCGCGATAGCGATGCTTCAGGGCCGAGCACGCCAGCACCATCGACTCGCCGCTGGCCCGGTGCTGGTCCATCGTGGCGACGATCGCTTCCAGCCACGGCTTGCGGTCGGCATCGTCGAGGGGAATGCCGCGCGCCATCTTGTCGCGATTGGCCTGCGGGTGAAGCGCGTCGGCATCGACGAACGGCTGGCCCAGCCGCATGGCCAGGCCCTCGCCGATCGTGCTCTTGCCGCTGCCGGAGACGCCCATGACGATGGTGATCATGCGGCCATGATGCCGCGGTGCCGGCTACGGATTCGTGAACGGCTCGCGTACCATCGGTCACCCGATATGTCCTTGCGTGCCGCGCTCATGAAAACCGTCGACCTGCGTAGCGATACCGTCACCCAGCCCTCCGAGGCCATGCGTGAGGCCATGTGGCGCGCACCGGTCGGTGACGACGTCTATGGCGAGGACCCGACGGTGAATGCGCTGCAGGAACGCCTCGCCGGCGAACTGGGGTTTGCCGCCGCGCTGTTCGTGCCGACCGGCACGCAGAGCAACCTGCTCGCGCTGATGAGCCACTGCGAGCGCGGCGATGAATACATCGTCGGCGCGGACGCCCATACGTATCGCTTCGAAGGCGGCGGCGCGGCGGTGCTGGGATCGATCCAGCCCCAGCCCATTCCCCAGGCCGCCGACGGCACGCTGCCATTGGACCGGGTCGAGGCCGCGATCAAGCCGGTCGATCCGCACTTCGCCCGCTCGCGGCTGCTTGCACTGGAAAACACCTGGCATGGCCGCGTGCTCCCCTTCGATTACCTGGCGCAGGCGCGTGAGCTGGCGACTCGCCGACATCTCGGCCTGCACCTCGACGGTGCACGCCTCTACAACGCTGCCATTGCCTACGGCCGGCCCGCCCGTGAGGTCACGGCGGGCTTCGACAGCGTGTCCGTCTGCCTGTCCAAGGGGCTGGGGGCGCCGGTGGGCTCCGTGCTGCTCGGCGACACGGCGTTGATCGAACGCGCCAGGCGCTGGCGCAAGGTGGCAGGCGGCGGCTGGCGCCAGGCCGGCATGCTGGCTGCGGCGGCCATGTATGCGCTGGATCACCATGTGGAGCGCCTGGCGGAGGATCACGCGCGTGCCGGTCGTCTGGCCGCCGGGCTGCGCGCCGTCGACGGTCTTGTCGTCACGGGTTGCCATACCAACATGGTGTTCGTCGACGTTCCGGCGGATCGGCTGAAGGATCTCGCCGCGCACATGGCCCAGGCGGGTATACGCCTGAGCATTGGCTACCTGCCGTCGGTCCGGCTGGTGACCCATCGGGACATCGACGACGAAGGCGTCGAGCGGACCATCGCCGCGTTTGCAGACTTCGCCTACTGACGCGGCGCCATCAGCTTGCGTTGCAACGAGTAGAGGATGGCCGCGTCGGTGGCATCCAGCGTGGGCGATTCCATGCCGCGGTAGTGGCGGTGGAAGGCGATGATGGCGTTGCGGGGATTGGACACGTCGTAGCCCACGAGCCGGATGGCGGCGAGGCTGTCGAAGCCGGTGGGTGCGGGCACGAGCGTGGCATCGGGCCACAGGCCGAAGCCGTAGCGCGCCAGCGTCGCCCATGGGAAGAGGGCGCTGGGATCGTTCTTGCGGCCCGGCGCGATATCGCCGTGACCGACCACGGCCTGCCGCGGGATACCCAGCCGCGACGTGACGTCGCCCAGCAGGGCGATCAACGCCTGGATCTGGGCGGGCGTGAAAGCCGACACGCCATCGTTGTCGATCTCGATGCCGATGGATGACGAGTTGATGTCCGTCATGTCGGCCCAGTGGGCCGCGCCGGCATGCCAGGCACGCTGGCTCTCGTCGACGAGCTGGTCGATGCGCCCGTCCATCTCCACCAGGTAGTGGGCGCTGACCGGACCCTCGCTGTTGCGGGTGCGCAGCACACGCAACGCCGCACCGGCATCGCCGATGGACGTGTGGTGCAGGACGATGAGCTGCGCCTTGCGCGCGTTGAAGTTCGGCGAAGGCGTCCAGTGCGCGAGCGCACTGCGTTGCGGTGCGACGGTCGGTGCCCCGGCGCAGGCCGTGAGCAGCACGGCAAGCAAAACGCCCGCTACGGTGCGGGCGTGCCTGGCGAGACGGGTGCGGTGGATCATTCGGTGCGGAAATCGCTGCTGGTGATGACCCACTCGATTTCGTCGCCCACGTCGCCCACGTCGTTCTTCGAGGCGACGACGATGTGCAGGTCGACGCAATCGTGGCCCTCGGAAAGCCATTCGGTCTTCTCCAGGTCCATGTGTGCGTCCTTCAGGGCGGCGCGCAGCGTAGGCATGTCGGAGGGGAAAAGCGTGATGCCCTCATGGGTGAGCGTGCCGCCGATGACCTCGATGTCGCACAGCTTGTCGTCGAGGAAACGCAGGCGGACCCATTCCGTGCCGCCGGTATCGGTGTATTCGTCCTCGTCGTCCCAGAGGGACTCGCCGCCGGCCTTCCAGCCGAGGGCCTCGCGGAGCTTCTTGCGTGGCATGCCGAAGAAAATATCGGTGTCGCCGCGGCGAATGCCGCGACCCGGAATCAGTTCGCAATGGTCCATGGCGTTCCTCGTCAGGTGGCGCGGGATGCCCGCCCGTAAAGCATGAAGCTGCAAGCATGCGGCCTTCCAGCCGTCGCTGTCCACGGCGTATCAGGGCTTATGGTCACGCCCAAGGTAGTCCTCGCTCTGCATCTCGATCAGCCGTGACTCGGTACGCCCGAATTCCGCACGCAGCTTCGCGCCATCGTAGATCTCGGTGATCGGCGCAGCGGCCGAGATCACCAGCTTGACGTGGCGGTCGTAGAACTCGTCGACCAGCAGCACGAAACGCTTGGCCTCGTTCTCGGTGAACACGGTGAACTGCGGCACGCCGGACAGGATGACCGTGGGATACGTCTTCGCCAGTTCGATGTAATCGGCGACGGCGCGCGGGCCCTCGCACAGGGCGGCAAAATCGAACCAGACGATGGTGTCGGCGCGCTTGCGCACGGGAATGTCGCGCCCGTTGATGGTGATGTCGCCCCCTTCCACCGTGTCGCCCTGCGCCTGCGTGGAAAAGATCCGCGCCTGGGAAAGCTCGGCCTCGACGCCCGGGGGCACCAGGTACACCGAGGCCTGGCTGAGCGCGCGCAGGCGCCAGTCGCGCGGCGAGACCATCTCGTGCACGACGCAATGTGCCTCGATCGCCGCGATGGCGGGCAGGAAGCGGGCACGCTGCAGGCCGTCGCGGTACAGGCCTGGGGGCGGCGTGTTGGAGGTGGTGACCAGCGCGACGCCGCGCGCGAACAGGCCGTCGAGCAGGCCTGCGAGGATCATCGCGTCGCCGATGTCGGAGACGAGGAACTCGTCGAGGCAGAGCACGCGGCATTTCAGCGCGATCTGTTCGGCCACTTCGTCCAGCGGGTTCTGGCGCTCGCCCAGGTCGCGCAGCATGCCGTGCACTTCCAGCATGAAACGGTGGAAATGGCGGCGAAGCGCCAGGCCGGGCGCGAGGCTGGAGACGAACAGGTCCATCAGGAAGGTCTTGCCACGGCCCACGCTGCCCCACAGGTACAGTCCCGACACCGCCTGGCGCGGTTCGCTGGCCAGCATGTTGCGCAGGCGGCCGAACAGACCGCCCCCCGTGACGGGCGCCGGCGCGCACAGTGCGGCATGCAGGCGGTCGAACTGGGCGATGACGGGCAACTGGGCGGGGTCCGATTCCCAGCGATGGCCCGCGATGCCGTCCCGGTAGCGCTCGCCGGGTGTCAATGCCGTGCAGGTCATGCGGCGTCCGGCCTCGGCGGCCAGTCCTTCACCGCGTTCTTGATCGCGCCGCGCAGATCCATCAGCCGGCGATGGAAGAAGTGACTGGTTTCTTCCATCCTCACCAGATGTGGCCGACGGGCTTCGGGAAGGCCGTCGATCCAGTCGTAGACGGCCTGGGGCTCGACGATCTCGTCGGCGTCGCCCATCACCACCAGCCACGGGCAGGAGGGGAGCTCCAGCTCGGAGAAATCCCAGCCACGACCGGCGGCCGGCGGGGCGATGCTGATAAGCGCACCGGCGTCCAGACGTGCGGCATTGCGCAGGGTGACATAGCTGCCGAAGGAGAACCCGGCCAGCCACAGCGTGGCGCCCGGGCGGGCCCGATGCGCCCAGGCAACGACCGCCGCGAGGTCGTCGCTCTCGCCGATGCCGTTGTCGAACGGGCCCTCGGAGGCGCCTACGCTGCGGAAATTGAAGATCACCGTGTCCACGCCCGACTCGCGCAGCGACCGTTCGATCATGGTCACCACCTTGTTGTGCATGCTGCCCCCGTCGGTGGACAGCGGGTGGCAGATGACGGCAACGGCTTGGCGACGATGTTCGGCGTCGCTCGGCTTGGCTTCGCATTCGAGCTTGCCTGCGGGGCCGGCCAGCGCGAAGCTCAGGGTCTCGTCCGGAAAATGCTCCGGCGCTGTAGGTAGAAGTGCGCTCATGCCCTCCATGATAACCGGTGGCCGTTCACGACGCGGTGGGTTGGGCTCGTGAACGTGCTTGCGCACGCGCTGCTGGCGGGTAACGACACCGCGTTGCGCCTGGGCGGCGCCATGGGCGACTTCGTGCACGGCACGCCGGGCGACCACCTGCCGCCGGGTGTGCGGCAGGGCATCTACCTGCACCGGGCCATCGACAGCTTCACCGACTCACACGCCGAGGTGCGCGCCGCCCGTGAGCGCATGCCGCCGCCGTTCCGGCGCTATGCGGGCATCCTGCTGGACATGTGGTTCGACCACTGCCTGGCGCGCGATTTCGACCGCTGGTCCGACCAGCCGCTGGATCGATACGCCAGGGGGCTGCGCAGGGAACTCCATGATGCCGGGCCCCTGCTGCCCGACGCCCTGAAGCGCTTCCTGGGGTACATGGACGCCAATGACCTGCCGGCGGGTTACCGGGATGCCGCCGCCATCGGCAAGGCGCTGCGCGGTATCTCGCAACGGCTGTCGCGGGCCAACCCCCTGGCCGAGGCCATGCCGCTGCTGCTGGCCGAGGACGAGGTGCTGAAGGCCACCTTCGAGAGGTTCTTCCCGCAGTTGCGGGCTTTTGCGGCGCACTGGGTAGCCGAGCGCACGGCGGGATCCCCGGTGGTGGATGGCCTTACTTGGCCTGGTCGGCCATCCACTTGACGGTGTTGGTGACCTGCTCGTCCGTCAGCGACGGATTGCCGCCCTTGGCGGGCATGTGGTTGCCATCGGGGCCGGTGTAGCCCTCGATCGCGTGCTTGGTCAGCGTGGCGATGCCTTCGGCAAGGCGGGCCGACCAGGCGGCCTTGTCACCCAGCTTCGGCGCACCGGCCACACCGGCGGTGTGGCAGCTGTGGCAGAGGTTGTCGTAGATGGTCTTGCCGTCGGTGCTGCCACCGTAGGCCACCTGGGCCGCGGCGGCCTTGGCGGCGGCATCCTGCGCGGCCTGCATGGCGGCGCGGCCGGTGTCACCCGCGTAGACCGCCCCGACGGGCGCGATGCGTGCTTCGGTGCGCTTGGCGACCGCCGGGTCCTGGTCCTTGGGGATGTGGCTATAGATGATGTAGGCCACCACCATCAGGACGAGGGCCAGGACGCTCAGGCCGGCCGTCAGCAGCGAAAACTGACGCATGAAGTTCTGGTCGGACTTGCTTGGAGAACCGCTCACGCATTCACTCCACTGGATTTGGGTGTGCCGTCCCCCTCCCCGGGCTCCGGCGTGCCTGCAAGCCGCGTTGCGGCGCTAACCGGGCGAGTATAACGGAACCTCCGCACGTGTCAGCGGTCCCGGATACGCCCTTCCGCGGGCCGGCGGCCACGCCCCCAAGGGGCAAACCGTGCCGTCAGTCATGCTGTACCCCTGTCAACCGGCATTGTTCAATGCCGTTCCCGTAACCCTATATTGTCGTCGTCGAACCTTATCTTCGCGCGAACGGACGGCAACGACCCGTCGTCCGGCTATCCACCTGGGAGTGTTTCATGTCGCGTTTCTGGAAAATCGCGCTGGCCGTCGTCGTCGTCGTGCTGATCGCGGGCTTCTTCGTCGCTCGCCACCACCGGGCCAAGGGAGCCGATTCCTCGGCCACCGCCAGTGCGCAGGCCAACGGCGAGGGGCAGGGCAAGGACCAGCCGCCGGTGCCGGTCACGGTCGTTCCCGTGGTCAGCCAGGATGTCCCGGTCTACCTGACCGCGCTGGGCACCGTGCAGGCGCGCAACACGGTGACCGTGCGCCCGCAGGTCGGCGGCCAGCTGATGAAGCTGAACTTCCAGGAAGGCCAGGAAGTGAAGAAGGGCGACGTGATCGCCGAGATCGACCCGCGCACCATCCAGTCGAACTACGACCAGGCGGTGGCGAGACTCAAGCAGGACCAGGCGCTCGCGGCCACGGCGAAGAACAACCTCGACCGCTCGCAGAACCTCGTCAGCAAGGGCGGCCAGCAATACGTGTCCAAGCAGGACCTGGACAACCTCAAGAACAGCCTCGACCAGGCCGCGGCCACGGCCAACGCCGACCAGGCCGCCATTCGTGCCGCCCAGGTGCAATTGGGCTTCACCAAGGTCATCGCGCCGATCGACGGCCTGGCGGGCATCCGCTCGGTGGATGCGGGCAACATCGTGGCTACCACGGACGCCATCGTCACCCTGACCGAGCTGCACCCCATCTACGTGATGTTCTACCTGCCCGAGAAAAACCTCGACATGGTGCGCAGCTCCGTCGGTGGCGAGGGCCTGTCGCAGCTGGAGGTCTCCGCGCTGGATCGCGTCGATGCCCACCCCATCGCCACCGGTCATCTGGACGTCATCGACAACACCATCGATACCACCACGGGCACCTTCCGCCTGCGCTCGCTGTTCGACAACGACAAGACCCAGCTGTGGCCGGGCCAGTTCGTCAACGTGCAGCTGAAGGTGCGCACGGTGAAGGACGGCCTGGTGGTGCCGTCGCAGGCGGTGCAGCGCGGGCCGGACGGCGACTATGTCTACCTCGTGCAGGGCGACAACACGGTCAAGATGCAGGCGGTGGAAACCGCCAGCGAGGTGGGCGACAGCCACGTGCTGCTGAGCAAGGGCGTGAAGCTGGGCGACAAGATCGTCACCGAGGGCCAGTTCCGCCTCAAGCCCGGCTCCAAGGTGCAGCCGCTCGCCCCGGGCCAGGTGCCCGCCGCGCCCACGGCGGACGAGCTGCAGAAGGCCAAGACCGGTCAGCAGGGTCGCCAGGGCGGCGGTCGCCGCTGACAAGGCGTGGCGCGCTCATGACGGGCGCGCCGCCACCGGACCGCAAGGTCCCGACACCAGGACTTACCCGTGGGTTTTTCGACACTCTTCATTCGCCGACCGATCGCGACCTCGCTGCTGATGGTGGCGGTGCTGTTGCTCGGCATCCTCGGCTACCGCCAGTTGCCGGTGTCGGCGCTGCCGGAAATCGATGCCCCCAGCCTGGTCGTCACCACGCAGTACCCCGGTGCCAGCGCATCCACCATGGCGGCCCTGGTCACCACGCCCCTGGAGCGCAACTTCGGCCAGATCTCCGGCCTGGGCTCGATGAGTTCGGATTCCTCGGCGGGCCTGTCCACGATCGTCCTGCAGTTCAACATGGACCGGGACATCGACATCGCCGCGCAGGACGTGCAGGCGGCGATCAACCAGGCGCGCGGCACGCTGCCGAACAACCTGCCTTACCCGCCCGTCTACAACCGCGTGAACCCGGCCGACGCGCCGATCATGACCCTGATGCTCACCTCCGACAGCCTGCCGCTGCGTGACGTGAACAACTACGCCGATTCGATCATCGCCCAGAAGCTCGCGCAGGTGCAGGGCGTGGGCCTGGTTTCGATCGCCGGCAACGTGCGCCCCGCCGTGCGCATCCAGGTCAATCCCGCGCAGCTGGCCAACCTCGGCCTGACCATGGAGGACGTGCGCAGCTCGCTCACGCAGGCCAACGTCAACGCACCCAAGGGCACGCTCAACGGCAAGACCCAGTCCTACAGCATCGGCACCAACGACCAGCTGTCCGATGCCGCGGAATACAAGGGCACGATCATCAGCTACAAGAACGGCGCGCCCGTGCGCCTGTCCGACGTGGCCAACGTAATCGACGGCGTGGAAAACGACCAGCTGGCCGCCTGGGCCAACGGCAAGCCGGCGGTGCTGCTGGATATCCGGCGCCAGCCCGGTGCGAACATCGTGCAGACGGTGCAGCAGATCCGGCAGACCATTCCCGACCTGCAGAAGGTGCTGCCGGCGGATGTGCACCTGAAGATCTTCTCCGATCGCACCATCACCATCCGTGCGTCGGTGGAGGACGTCCAGTTCACGCTGATCCTCACCATCTGCCTGGTGGTGGCGGTGATCTTCGTCTTCCTGCGCCGCCTGTGGGCCACGGTGATCCCGTCGGTCGCGGTGCCGCTGTCGCTGATGGGTACCTTCGGCGTCATGGCGTTCGCCGGCATGTCGCTGGACAACCTCTCGCTGATGGCGCTGGCGGTGGCCACCGGCTTCGTGGTCGACGATGCCATCGTGATGATCGAGAACATCGTCCGCTACATCGAGCAGGGCCAGGACGCCAAGACCGCGGCCGAGGTGGGCGCGAAGGAAATCGGCTTCACGGTGCTGTCGCTGACCGTCTCGCTGGTGGCCGTATTCCTGCCGCTGCTGCTGATGCCGGGCGTTACCGGGCGCCTCTTCCACGAGTTCGCCTGGGTGCTGACCATCGCCGTCATCATCTCGATGCTGATCTCGCTGACGCTCACGCCGATGATGTGCGCGTACCTGCTCAAGGCCGACCAGCTGCCGGAAGCGGAGGATGCCCACGAGCACGCCACGGCGTCCGGCAAGCACACGGCATGGTCGCGGCTGGTCGACGGCTACGGTCGCAGCCTGGACTGGGTACTCGACCATCGCCCGCTGACGATGATCGTCGCGGCGCTCACCGTGGCGCTCACGGTCGTGCTCTACATCGTGATCCCGAAGGGCCTGCTGCCCGAGCAGGACACCGGCATGATCACGGCGGTGGTGCAGGCCGACCAGAACGTGGCCTTCCCGCAGATGGAAGACCGTACCAAGGCCGTCGCCGATGCGTTGGCGAAGGACCCGGCGGTGGCCGGTGTCGCCGCCTTCATCGGCGCCGGCTCGATCAACCCCACGCTCAACCAGGGTCAGCTGTCGCTGGTGCTCAAGGATCGCGGCGATCGCGACGACCTCGACACCGTGCTGCCGCGGCTGCAGAAGGCCGTCGCCAACATCGCTGGCGTGGCGCTCTACCTCAAGCCCGTGCAGGACGTGACGCTGGATACCCAGGTGTCCGCCACCGAATACCAGTACTCGCTGTCCGACGTGAACTCGACCGAACTGGCCGGGTACGCGCAGCAGATGACGTCCGCGTTGCGCAAGCGCAAGGAACTGGCCGACGTCGACAACAACCTGGCCGACCAGGGCACCGCGCTGAAGCTGACCATCGACCGTGATAGTGCCAGCCGTCTGGGCGTGCCGGTGCAGACCATCGACGACACGCTCTACGACGCCTACGGGCAGCGGCAGATATCGACCATCTTCACCCAGCTCAACCAGTACCGCGTGGTGCTGGAAGTGGCGCCGGAGTTCCGCAACAGTGCCGACCTGCTCAACAAGCTGACGGTGCGCGGCAACGGCAACGGTGCGCTGACCGGCTCCAACGCCACCAGCTTCGGCCAGCTGGCGTCGAGCAACTCGGCCACGCCGTCGGGCATCGGCAACAGCGGCAACGTCGGCTTCCAGGTCGGTGGCGGCGGCAACATTCCCATCGCCGCGCTGGCCAGCGCCGTCGTCACTACGGCGCCGCTGGTGGTCACCCACCTGCAGCAGCTGCCGGCGGTCACCGTGTCGTTCAACCTCGCGCCGGGTGAGTCGCTGTCCTCGGCCGTGGAAGCGATCCACGAGGTGGAGAAGCAACTCAACTTCCCGCCGCAGGTGCGCGGTCAGTTCATCGGCAAGGCGGCGGAATTCTCTTCCTCGGTCGGCGACGAAGTGCTTCTGCTGCTGGCATCCATCATCGTGATCTACATCGTGCTGGGCGTGCTCTACGAGAGCTACATCCATCCGCTGACGATCATTTCCACCCTGCCGCCCGCGGGCGTGGGCGCCCTGCTTGCGCTGATCCTGTGCGGCATGACCCTGTCGGTCGACGGCATCGTGGGCATCGTGCTGCTGATCGGCATCGTGAAGAAGAACGCGATCATGATGATCGACTTCGCCATCGAGGCGAAGCGCACCGGCCTGAATGCGCACGACGCCATCCGCCGCGCATGCCTGCTGCGCTTCCGCCCGATCATGATGACCACCGCCGCGGCCTTGCTGGGTGCGTTGCCGCTCGCGCTGGGCAACGGTATCGGTTCGGAGCTGCGCAAGCCGCTGGGTGTCTCCATCGTGGGCGGCCTGCTGCTGTCGCAGCTGGTCACGCTGTACACCACGCCGGTGATCTACCTCTACATGGAGCGGTTCTCCGACTGGCTGGCGGAACGCAAACGGCAGCGCGCCCTGGCCCACGAGGCGGCACTGCCCCGGCCCACCGGGCGATGACGCCAGTCGCAGGCCTGCCTGGAACCACCCCTTTTCGCCGGACGGCACCCCGTCCGGCGAAACCTTTTTCCGGATGGTGCGTTAGGACGGAATCATTCCGCGCCGATCCGAGCACGATGCAGCGTTTTCCGACATGAATATCTCCGGTCCGTTCATTCGCCGTCCGATCGGCACGTCGCTGCTGGCCATCGGCATCTTCGTGATCGGCGTCATCTGCTACTCGCTGCTCGGCGTGGCGGCGTTGCCGGCCATCCAGTTCCCGGCCATCTTCGTGCAGGCGCAGCAATCGGGCGCGGACGCCAGCACCATGGCCTCCACGGTGGCCGCCCCGCTGGAGCGCCATCTGGGCCAGGTGCCCGGCGTCGAGTCCATGCGGTCGAACAGCTCGGAGGGCAGTGCCTTCGTCCTGCTGTTCTTCCAGAACGGCACCAACATCGACGCGGCGGCGCGCGACGTGCAGTCGGCGATCAACGCGGCCCAGCCCGACCTGCCCACCGGCCTGCTCAACGCCCCGTCCTACGAGAAGGCCAACCCGAACGACGATCCGGTGATCGTGCTGGCGCTCACCTCCGACACGGTGGCGCCCACGGCGCTGTACAACGTGGCCGACTCCATCCTCGCGCAGCGGCTGCGCCAGCAGGAGGGCATTGCCTCGGTGGACATCGCTGGCAGCGCGACGCCGGCCATCCGCGTCGACGTCAACCTGCGCGCACTGAACGCGATGGGCCTGTCGCCGGATCAGTTGCGCAATGCGCTCACCGCCGCCAACGTCACCTCGCCGCAGGGGTTCCTCTCCGACGGCAAGACGACCATGGCGGTGACGGCCACGGATTCGCTGCATACCGCCGACGAATTCGCCAAATTGATCATCGGCGTGAACAACAGCGTGCCGATCCGCCTGTCCGACGTGGCCAAGGTGTACGACGGCCAGCAGGACGCGTTCCAGGCGGCCTGGTTCAACGGCAAGCCCGGCATCCTGATGTACGTGTACCGCAAGTCGGATGCCAACGTCATCGATACGGTGGACCGGATCAAGGCGCAGATTCCCACCATGCAGACCTGGCTGCCGGCCGGTGTGCAGCTGCATTCGTTCTTCGACGGTACCCCGACCATTCGCGCGTCGCTGCACGAGGTGCAGGCCACGCTGCTGATCAGCCTGGCGATGGTCATCATGACGATGGCGCTGTTCCTGCGCCGCCTCGCCCCCACGGTGATCGCCGGCCTGACGGTGCCGCTGTCGCTGGCCGGTGCGTTCACAGTCATGTACGCCTTCGGTTACACCCTGAACAACCTGACGCTGCTGGCGCTGGTGATCGCCATCGGCTTCGTGGTCGATGACGCGATCGTGGTGATCGAGAACGTCATCCGCCACATGGACGAGGGCATCCCGCGGTTCGAGGCGGCCTTGCTGGGTGCGCGCGAAATCGGTTTCACCATCGTGTCGATCACCGGTTCGCTGGTGGCGGTGTTCATTCCGCTGCTGCTCGCACCGGGCGTCATCGGCATGTTCTTCAAGGAGTTCACGGTCACCCTGGTGGCGGCCATCCTGGTCTCGGCGGTGATCTCGCTGACCCTGACACCTTCATTGTGCGCGCATTTCCTTACCGCGCACGCCAACGACGAGCCGGAGTCGAAGTTCGGTCGCGCGCTCGAGCGCATGCACGAGCGCATGGTCGGCGTCTATCGCCGCGCACTCGACTGGACCCTGCGCCATGCCCTGTTGATGGCGCTCACGCCGCTGGTGCTGGTCGGCATCACCATCGTGCTGTTCGGCATGATCAAGGCCGGTTTCTTCCCCCCGCAGGACACTGGCCTGATCGGCGCGCGCGCCACGTCCAGTTCCACGGTGTCGTTCGACGAGATGCAGGCGCGCCAGACCCGGCTCACCGACATGCTGCTGGCCGATCCGGCGGTGAAGGCTGTCGGCTCGCGCCTGGGTACCAGCCGCACCGGCTCCACCGGGCAGTTCAACATCGAACTGAAGACGGTGGCGGAAGGGCGCAAGGGCACCACGTTCGACGTGCTGGATCGCCTTTCGGCGGCGGCCAACAAGTACCCCGACCTCAACCTGCGCCTGCGTCCCATCCAGGACCTGCCCACGGGCGGTGGCGGCGGCTCGTCGCAGGGTGGCCAGTATTCGGTGTCGCTCAAGGGCAACGACATCGTCGAACTGCAGACGTGGCTGCCGAAGCTCGTGGACGCGCTGAAGAAGAACAAGATGCTGACCGATGTCGGCAGCGATATCGATGCGCAGGGCCTGCGCCAGAACATGGTGATCGACCGTGATACGGCCGCACGTCTGGGCGTGTCCATCGGCAACATCGACGGCGCCTTGTATAACGCCTTCGGTCAGCGTGCGGTGTCCACCATCTATTCGGACATCAACCAGTACCGCGTCATCGTCAACGCGCTGCCGCAGATGGCTGCCACGCCGGAATCGCTCAACCAGATCTACGTGCGCTCCGACAGCGGCGCCATGGTGCCCATGTCCGCGGTGGCACGCCAGGAGCCTGGCCTGGCGCCCAGCCAGATCGTGCACGAAGACCAGTACACGAGCATGGGCGTCAGCTTCAACCTCGCTCCCAACGTGAGCATGGGCGAGGCCATGGTCATCATCCAGAAGACCATCGACGGCATGCGCATGCCCGGTGACATCCGCCTGGATGCGGGCAGCGACTTCCGTCGCTTCCAGCAGTCGCAGAGCGACATGCCGCTATTGATCCTTGCCGCCATCGTCGTGGTCTACCTGCTGATGGGCATGCTGTACGAGAGCCTGATCCATCCCGTGACCATCATCTCGACCCTGCCGGCCGCCGGCGTGGGCGCGCTGGCGGCGCTGGTCATCACCGATACCGAGTTGTCGGTAGTGGCGATGATCGCGCTGGTGCTGCTTATCGGTATCGTCAAGAAGAACGCGATCATGATGATCGACTTCGCGCTGGTGGCCGAGCGCGAGCATCACCTCACCTCGAAGGAAGCGATCCGAGAGGCCTGCCTGGTGCGCTTCCGGCCGATCATGATGACCACCATGGTGGCCATCCTGGCGGCGCTGCCACTGGCGATCGGCCTCGGCGAGGGTTCCGAGCTGCGCCGCCCCCTGGGTATCGCGATGATCGGCGGCCTGCTGATCTCGCAGAGCCTCACCCTGCTGTCCACGCCGGCGCTCTATGTGATCTTCGCCTGCCTGTCCGAACGCTGGAAGACGCGCAAGGCCCGTCGTGCCGAAAAACGCGCCCTGCGCCTGAACAAACCCGCGTAACGGTGACCATCACGGCGCAAACTGCAAACGACGCTGTGTAGGAGCGCACGATGTGCGCGATGGGGTTTGCCGCGATGCGGGGGTACCGCGTCGCCGCCCTGTTGGTTTTAGCGCACATCGTGCGCTCCTACCCCTCGGGGGGCAATCGGGCGACAATGGGCGGGTTCCTGCCCGCCGGTGCGCCCCTTGCGGCCTGCGCCGGCCAGCCCCATGACCTGGCCCACTCAAGCATAAGGCTCGCCGAATCATGTCCAGCACGCCCAAGATCATCTATACGCTCACCGACGAAGCGCCGTTCCTGGCCACCGCCTCCTTCCTGCCCATCATCGAGGCGTTCGCCGGCACGGCGGGCGTCGCCGTGGAGACCCGCGACATCTCGCTGGCCGGGCGCATCCTGGCGCAGTTCCCGGATCGCCTCACCGAGTCCCGGAAGATCGGCGACCACCTGGCCGAACTGGGTGAGCTGGCCACCCGGCCGGAAGCCAACATCATCAAGCTGCCCAACATCAGCGCCTCCGTGCCGCAGATGAAGGCCGCCATCCGCGAGTTGCAGTCGCAGGGCTATGCCATCCCCGACTACGTGGATGCGCCTGCCAGCGACGCGGACAAGGACAGCAACGCTCGCTACGGCAAGGCCATGGGCAGTGCGGTGAATCCGGTGCTGCGCGAGGGCAACTCGGATCGCCGCGCACCGCTTTCGGTGAAGAACTACGCACGCAAGCATCCGCACCGCATGGGCAAGTGGTCGGCGGAATCGAAGTCGCACGTGTCGCACATGGATGGCGGCGACTTCTACGGCAGCGAAGCCTCGGCAACGATGGCCGCGGCAGGCAGCCTGCGCATCGAGTTCACCGGCAAGGATGGTGGCACGACCGTGCTGAAGGACAAGGTGGCGGTGAAGGCCGGCGAGATCGTCGACGCCGCCGTCATGAGCCGCAAGGCGCTGGCCTCGTTCATCGACGCCCAGCTGGCCGATGCGAAGGCGCAGGGCGTGCTGTTCTCGCTGCACCTCAAGGCCACCATGATGAAGGTCTCCGACCCGATCATGTTCGGCATTGCGGTACGCGAGTTCTACAAGGACACGCTTTCCCGGCATGCGGACGCCCTGAAGCGGATCGGTTTCGACGCCAACAACGGCATCGGCGACCTGTACGCGCGCCTGGGCAAGCTCGACGACGCCACGCGTGCTGCCGTCGAGGCCGACCTTACCGCCGAATACGCGCAGCGTCCCGCGCTGGCCATGGTCAACTCCGACAAGGGCATCACCAACCTGCACGTGCCCAGCGACGTGATCGTCGATGCGTCGATGCCGGCGATGATCCGCGACTCCGGTGGCATGTGGAACGCCGAAGGCAAGCTGCAGGACGCCAAGGCAGTCATCCCCGATCGCTCGTACGCCGGTGTGTACCAGGCTGTCATCGAGGATTGCATCGCCCACGGCGCGTTCGATCCGGCCACCATGGGTAGCGTGCCCAACGTCGGCCTGATGGCGCAGAAGGCCGAGGAATACGGCTCGCACGACAAGACCTTCCAGATCCCGGCGGACGGCACGGTACGTGTCGTCGCCGACGACGGTGCCGTGGTGTTCGAACACACGGTGGAGCAGGGCGATATCTGGCGCATGTGCCAGACCAAGGATGCACCGATCCAGGATTGGGTGAAGCTTGCGGTGCAACGCGCGCGCCTGTCGGACACGCCCGCCGTGTTCTGGCTCGATCGCCAGCGTGCGCACGATGCCCAGGTGATCGCCAAGGTGGAGCACTACCTCAAGGACCACGACACCGCCGGCTTGGATATCCGTGTGCTCGACCCGGTCGCCGCGACGCGGCTGTCGCTGGAGCGCATCCGCCAGGGCAAGGACACCATCTCGGTCACCGGCAACGTGCTGCGCGACTACCTCACCGATCTCTTTCCCATCATGGAACTGGGCACGTCGGCGAAGATGCTCTCCATCGTGCCGCTGATGGCCGGCGGCGGACTGTTCGAGACCGGTGCCGGTGGCTCCGCCCCCAAGCACGTGCAGCAGTTCGTCGAAGAGGGCTACCTGCGCTGGGATTCGCTGGGCGAGTTTCTCGCGCTGGCCGCATCGCTCGAGCACCTCGGCGAACGCTACGACAACGCGCATGCCCGCGTGCTGGCGAAAACGCTGGACCAGGCTACCGGCCGTTTCCTGGACAGCAACAAGTCGCCGGCGCGCAAGGTCGGCGAGATCGACAACCGCGGCAGCCATTTCTACCTGGCGATGTACTGGGCCGAAGCACTTGCCGCGCAACAGGACGATGCCGACCTGAGGGCGAAATTCGCCGTGGTGGCGAAGACGCTGGCGGACAATGAGGCGACGATCGTCGCCGAGCTGAACGGTGCGCAGGGCAAGCCCGTCGAGATCGGGGGCTATTACCATCCCGACATGGCGCGGGTCAGTGCGGCCATGCGTCCCAGCCCGACGTTCAATGCGGCCCTGGACGTGCTGAACGCGTCGCGCTGAAGCCCCGACCACGGGCAGGCGGATTGTGAATGAGAAAGGGGCCGCACACGCGGCCCCTTCCCGTTAGCGCAAGCCCCCTTCGTAGGAAGTGTCGTTCCGTACCCACCGTGAGATGAGTTCATGCGTCCGAGGTGGCGGATGCATCATGTCCCAGAAACATGGGTAGTCGGATCGCACGCCCGTATCGCCGTACTGCGCTTTCAGATATTCCCGACGCTATGGCCGGGAATATCTGGTTCGTTCAACGCCGCAGACCCCAGGATGCCGGCGTCGCCTCGATCGCCCAACCAGCCATCAACGCATGTGTGCGAGTGGTTGGATGCAGGGTGTCCCAGAACACGTAGGCGGATGGATCGCAGCCGGCACGCAGCTTCTGCTTCTTCACGTAGTTCAGCGAGCTGGCATTGTCGATCTGCAGGCAGGAATCGGTGGTGTTGACGAAACCGAAGCGCTTCGGCTGGCGGATGATTTCATCGAACGCCGCCCGCGCGTTGACCACGCGGATCTCGGCACCGGTCGTGGCCGAAAGGCGCTCGGCAATGAGCCTGACCTGGTGGTTATAGTGTTCGACCTTGCCGACAACGGTGTGTACATCGGCCGCGCGGTACTTGAACACGGGGGCCACCGAGACGTCCGGCAGGTTCACGATGAGGATCTTGCGCGCGCCCTTGTCGATGAGTTTCTTGAGCGACGCCTCCTGCTGGGCGACGATCTGCGGCGCGGTCTTGGTGTCGTTGACGAAGTCGTTGCCGCTGGCGAGGAAGGTGAACAGCGTGCGCGACGGATCGTAGCCCTTGGCATGCCCCATGTAGTTGAAGAAACCATCGATCTGCTTGTCCACGCCGTGGATCAGGCCCAGGTGCGCGTCGCGCGTCTGCGCGCCGCCGATCGCCCAGTTGTTGAGGGTCAGGCCGGTGCGCGAGGCGAGATGCTCGATCCAGGTCGGGCCATTGCTGAAACGGCCCAGGAACCACGACGAGCCCGGCAGCTGCCATTGCGAGGCGTTGTGCATGTTACCCGTGTCGCTCAGGCTGTCGCCGAAGGAGACGATACGCTCGACCGGCTTGCCAGGCGCCAGGTCGCCGTTGTACCAGATCTCGTAGTTGTAGCTGCGGTCGCTATCGGCGGCGCCTACCGCGACCAGTCCGCTGGCGCCCTTGATCGTGGCGACCTTGGACTCGCAGGCCTGTCGGGCCTTGGCCGGGCTAGTGTCGGTGAAGAACAGGCTTCGCGAGGGCAGGACGCTGGAGCTGCGCCAGTAGCCACGCAGCGGCACATCCGCCCTGGCGAAAGCGGTCGCGGTGCCGTGGGGATCGGAAGCCAGGCGGTAGTGGCAGCGCAGTCCGGTCGTACTTTCGCCGAAGGGCGCGGCCTGCGCGGGCAGGGTCAGCGTGGCGGCAAGCGCCGCGAGCGAGGCGAGGATGAGCGGGCGTCCGGTCGTGGACATGGGTAACTCCTGTGAGGGGAAAGGACGTCGGGCTGGCTGCCCGACACCTCACATATTTCCCGCCCAGCGCCCACACGACTGCCGGAGTTGGCCGACACATCATGCAGGGCAAGTCCTGCACGATGTGTCTTACGCCTTAGGCATGGCGCCGACGACGGTCGCGACCGATGCCAGCCGCGGCGGGCGTCACTCGCCGCTGGCGCTATCCAGTCGGCTCAGGTCGTCCGTCGTCAGCTGTAGGGTCGCTGCTCTGGCCAGCTCGCCCAACTGTTCGACCGTGGTGGCGCTGGCGATGGCCGCGGCGATGGCCGGCTGCGCCATCACCCACGCCAGGGCCACCTGGGCCGGCGTGGCGCCGTGTGCCTCCGCCGTCTGGTCCAGCGCCGCCAGCACACGGTAGCCGCGGTCGGTGAGACACGCCTTGACCTTGCCGCCGCGCGCCTTGCTCTTGGCCAGGTCGGCTTCGCTGCGGTACTTGCCGCTGAGGAAGCCGCTGGCCAGCGAGTAGTAACTGATCACGCCCACGTCCTCCCTCACGCACAGCGGCTGCAGCTCCTTCTCGAAGCCCGCGCGATCCATCAGGTTGTATTCCGGTTGCAGCGACTCGTAACGCGCGAGGCCGGCGGACCGGCTGGTCTTCAGTGCGTCGTCCAGCCGCGTGGCCTCGAAATTGGATGCGCCAATGACGCGCACCTTGCCCGCCTGCACCAGGTCGTCGAACGCGCGCAGTGTCTCTTCCAGCGGCACCTTGGGATCGTCCTCGTGGGCCTGGTAGAGGTCGATATGGTCGGTCTGCAGGCGACGGAGGGAATCCTCCACGGCCTCCCTGATGTTCGTCGGCGACAGGCCCGGGTACCGATCCCACTTGGCCACCTTGGTAGCGATCAGCACCCGGTCGCGCTTGCCGGACTGTTTCAGCCAGCGCCCGATGATGGCCTCGGACTCGCCGCCCTCGTTACCTTCCACCCAGCGCGAATAGACGTCGGCCGTGTCGATCAGGTTGAGGCCGTGATCGACGAAGGCATCCAGCAACGCGAACGAGCGGGATGCGTCCGCGCTCCAGCCGAACACGTTGCCGCCGAACGCCAGCGGTGCGACCTGCAGGGACGAGCGTCCCAGTCGACGATGCATCATGCGTGTCTCCGATGAGGGCGAAAGACGCAGGATGGCCGATGCCAGGTCCAGACGGCGTGTGGGTCAGCAGGTGGTGCAGGCGGGGTCCGACGGGCTCACGGTGCGGCCCGGCGAAGGGACGGCCTTGCCCCGGCGGATGGGTGGGGCAGGCGCAGGCATCGCGGCACCGCGATAGCGTTGCGAATCGTCGCGGCCCAGGCGCAGGACGAGCTCACGGTCGACGATATGGCCGTGCATGAAGGCGAGGCCGGTGAGGATCGATGCCATGGCGGTGCTCCTGTGAACGCGTGTCGCAAAGCCTTGCGACTGTCGGTGAGCTAAAGGGTGTATGTTCCGCCAAGGCTTAAAAAGCGATATGTTTGCAAGCCCGCCTTGAGGTGAATTCACATGTCCCGCCTACCGCTCGGTCAGCTTCAGGGGTTTGTCCTGGTCGCCCGCACGGGCAAGCTCTCGCGCGCTGCGGAACAGCTCAACCTGACCGTGAGCGCGCTCAGCCACCAGGTGCGCAACCTGGAGGAGCGCCTCGGTCGGTCGCTATTCGATCGGGGGCCGCGTGGCGTGACACTCACGGCGGAAGGTACCCACCTGCTCGATGCGATCGGGCACCATTTCGAGGGCATCGAGCACGCCCTGAACCGCTATGCCTGCCGGCACCACGACACCGTCACGCTGAGCGTCCTTCCCTCGGTGGCGTCCAGCTGGCTGGTGCCGCGACTGCCCAGGCTGGTCGGTGCCCACCCGGAACTGGAACTCAGCCTCTCATCGTCCGCCTCGCTGGTCGACTTCGATCGCGAACCGACCATCGACGTCGCCTTCCGCTACGGCCTCGGGTCGTGGCCGCGCACGAAGGCCGACCGGTTGTTCGGCGAATACATCGTGCCCATCGCCAGTCCCTCGCTGGTACGCAAGATGGGCGGCCTGCCCGACACCTCGCTGGCCGGCTGGCCCCTGCTGGGCGATCCGTCCGGCCGCTGGAACGACTGGGCCGAGGCCTTCGGCATGCCCTTGCCCTCACGCTACGTGGCCCGCTTCGACAACACCGAGCACCTGCAACGCGCCGTGCTCGAAGGCATGGGCGTGGCCCTTGGGCGACTGGTCATGGCGCGCTCCCTGATCGAGTGCGGCGCGCTTACCGTGTTGTGCCAGGAACGCCTGCGGGTGGCCGAGGCGTATTACCTCGTTTACCCCAAGCGCTCGGAGACCCACGCCGGCGTGGGTCGCGTCCGCGAATGGCTGCTGGGCGAGGCTCGCGAATACGAAGCCGGCATTGCCGACGGATCGTCGCTTTCCCCTTGACCGATCCTCGCTGCGGCGCGACAATCCGCGCGCTACCGAACCGCTTCCGGTCCGGCTGGCACCCTTCTTAGCTTA
The DNA here is from genome assembly GCF_054055715.1 of Luteibacter sp. PvP120. Taxonomy (NCBI): domain Bacteria; kingdom Pseudomonadati; phylum Pseudomonadota; class Gammaproteobacteria; order Lysobacterales; family Rhodanobacteraceae; genus Luteibacter; species Luteibacter sp. PvP120. The sequence goes on from NZ_JBSRXP010000011.1 coordinate 132,386, forward strand.
CCCAGGCATATGGACGTCTACCCTAGTCGACGCGCCGGCTCCCGCACGCATCGGGTCCCGGCGCTGGCAAACATCAACGCCTACGGCGACCGTTCCCGGTCGGCCGGCGCTTTCCTCCGCTAGGGAAAGTCCGGCTCTCCCGGCCCGGAAGCCGTGCGCTTCCGCTACCCGAGGATTGAGCCATGAATCTGCAGCTCGAAAAGACCGGTCCCCGCATGTTCGGCCGCCGTCTGGCGTTCGCCATCGCCCGTCGCCGCGCCGTTTCCACCGTTCCCGCCAAGCGCACCATCACCGTTCCCCGTCCGCTGGATGCACAGGAAAGCCAGGGGAAACCGGCCGTCGTCAAACTCCCGTAACGATGAACAGCGACATAGACACTACGGCGCGGCATCCGCCGTCCGTTACGTCCACCCGGAACACCGAACGTCGGCTCCGCGCCGGCGCGCACGCTTTCAGCTGACAGCTGAGGGCCGCCCGCGCCCCACCGGACGTCACGTCCGGAAAGGCAGCGAGCCATGAAGAAACAGACCTCCCAGGCGGCCGTTGCCGCCAAGACCTTCCAGCAGGTGGCCGCGGACGCGTTCCGTCCGGCCGACGAACTGCTGCATGCCCTCGATACACGGGCGGACGGCCTGGACGAGGAGGCCATCGCGGAGCGGCTCGATCGCGACGGCATCAACGAGGTGGGGCACGAGAAGCCGCCGCACTGGTCCGTGCAGCTGCTGCATGCCTTCCGCAACCCGTTCATCATCGTGCTGCTGGTGTTGGCGGTGGTGCAGCTGTTCACCGACGACGACTTCACCGGGCCGATCATCATCGGCGTGATGGTCGGCATCAGCGTGCTGCTGTCGTTCACCCAGGAGTTCCGTTCGTCGCAGGCGGCCGGTCGTCTCAAGGCGATGGTCCGCAACACGTCCACGGTGACCCGCCGTGCCGAGGACGGCCACGCCGAGCGCATCGAGGTGCCGGTGGAAGAGCTGGTGGTCGGCGACATCGTGCACCTGGGCGCCGGCGACATGGTGCCCGCGGACCTGCGCCTGCTCGCCACCAAGGACCTGTTCATCAGCCAGGCGATCCTCACCGGCGAATCCCTCCCGGTAGAGAAGATGGCGCCCAACGGCACGCTGACCCTGGGCGATGCCAACGGCCCGCTCGACCTGCCCACCATCTGCTACATGGGCACCAACGTCGTGTCGGGCACCGCCACGGCCGTGGTGATGACCACCGGCGCACGCACCTACCTCGGCTCGCTGGCGCATACGCTCTCGGGCGAGCGCGTGCAGACCAGCTTCGACCGTGGCATCTCCTCGGTGAGCTGGCTGCTGATCCGCTTCATGGCGGTGATGGTGCCGGTGGTGTTCCTGATCAACGGCTTCGACAAGCACGACTGGCTGGGCGCCTTCATGTTCGGCCTGTCGGTGGCCGTGGGCCTCACGCCAGAGATGCTCCCACTGATCGTCACCGCCAACCTCGGCAAGGGCGCCATCGCCATGTCGAAGCGCAAGGTGGTGGTGAAGCGGTTGAACGCGATCCAGAACTTCGGCGCCATGGACGTGCTGTGCACCGACAAGACCGGCACGCTGACGCTGGACAAGATCGTGCTCGAGCGCCATGTGGACCTCAACGGCGACGATTCCGACGATGCCCTGGAATACGGCTATCTCAACAGCCGTTTCCAGACCGGCCTGCGCAACCTGATGGACAAGGCGGTGCTGGCCCATCGCGACATGGAGGCGGTCGCGCGGCGCTTCCACGTCGTCGACGAGATTCCCTTCGACTTCCAGCGTCGCCGCATGTCGGTGGTGGTGGCGGACGGGCAGGGCGAGCAGCTGCTGGTCTGCAAGGGCGCCGTCGAAGAAATGCTGACCATCTGCACCGAGGCGCGCATCGGCGACGTGGTGGAACCGCTCACGCCGGAGAAGCGTGCGGAGATCCGCGCCATGACCGGCCGCCTCAATGAGGACGGCCTGCGCGTGCTGATCGTGGCGATGCGTCGCGACCCGACGGGAGATCGTGCCTACGGCGTGGCCGATGAGGCCGGCCTGACCGCCGTGGGTTGCCTGGCCTTCCTCGATCCGCCGAAGGATTCCGCCGCCACCGCCATCCGCGCGCTCAACCACCACGGCGTCGCGGTGAAGGTCATCACCGGTGACAACGAGGCGGTCACGCGCAAGATCTGCACCGAGGTCGGTCTGGACGTGCAGGAATCCGTGCTCGGTCGCGACATCGAGCAGATGGACGATGCCACGCTCGACGCGATGGTCGAGCGCACCACGGTGTTCGCGAAGATGTCGCCGGTGCAGAAGGCCCGCGTGGTCAAGGCATTGCAGCGGCGCGGTCACACCGTGGGCTTCCTCGGCGACGGCATCAACGATGCGCCGGCGCTGCGCGATGCCGACGTGGGTATCTCGGTGGACACGGCCACGGATATCGCCAAGGAGTCGGCCGACATCATCCTGCTCGAGAAGAACCTGATGGTGCTGGAAGAGGGCGTGCTCGAAGGGCGCGTCACCTTCGGCAACATCATGAAGTACATCAAGATGACCGCCAGCTCCAACTTCGGCAACGTGTTCAGCGTGCTGGTGGCCAGTGCGTTCCTGCCGTTCCTGCCCATGCTGCCGTTGCAGATCCTGGTGCAGAACCTGCTGTACGACCTGTCGCAGTTGTCCATCCCGTTCGATCGCATGGACGAGGAATACCTGCGCCAGCCGCGCAAGTGGGACGCCGGCGACATCGGGCGCTTCATGGTCTGTATCGGCCCGGTCAGTTCCGTGTTCGACATCACCACGTTCTGGCTGATGTGGCACTACTTCGGCGCGAATGACGTGGCGCACCAGTCGCTGTTCCAGTCGGGCTGGTTCATCGAGGGCCTGCTGTCGCAGACGCTGGTGGTGCACATGATCCGTACGCGGCGCATCCCGTTCCTGCAGAGCGTGGCCTCGGCGCCGGTGCTGGCCCTGACGGGCCTGATCATGGTGGTGGGCATGCTGGTGCCGTACTCGGCCATCGGTTCGCGCATCGGCATGCAGCCGCTGCCCGGCATCTACTTCGCCTGGCTGGCGCTGACGCTGGCGTGCTACTGCGTGTTGACCCAGGTGGTGAAGACGATCTACATCCGCCGCTACGGCCACTGGCTGTAGTTGGCATGGCCGTCCGCTGCCTGGGAGAGGGCTCCCACAGCGGACGGCACCCGGCGGCTACGTTGCAGCATGGGCGCGACGGGACAGACCCGCCGCGGCGAAACCGGTGTCATGTGACCTCCCCAACCAAGGAGTCACCACGATGCTTCGAATCACCTCCGTCGCCGCCCTGCTGGTCCTGCCGCTGGCGGCGTTCGCGCAGACCCCGCCCGCCACCGACCGCTACGTCGACATCGCCAACTGGCCAACCGCCGAAGCCGGCCTCGACCGTTTCGCTGGTGCCGAGGCCGCGCTCAACGCCGGCTTCGACAAGATCTGCGGCGATACCTTCTGCGAAGGCGAATACCGCAACCTGCGGCCCACGCAACTCACCTGTTCGGTCGACACCACGAAGAGCAGCATCAAGCAGTGCCTGTGGACCTTCGCCGGCACCCGCGCCGCCGTCAACACGAAGTCCGGCGCCGTGCAGACCGGTGGCAAGTTGTACAAGTGCAAGCTGCTGCTGGCGAAGGACACCCCGGTGGAAGCCTTCTACGAAGCGATGAAGGGCGACGACCCGCTCAACGCGAAGCTGCCGGGTTCGCGCTACTCCGTGTATGACGGCCTGGTCGGTTGTCTCTGATCCGCTGACCCCCGCAAGCGTCACGTGCTCCGCCGCTACCCGCAAGGTGGCGGCGGAGTCGTCGTTCGAGACATCGGACCGTCTCCTCGCCCGCGAATTGCCATATCCCGGTCGTGCATCGGCCCGCTCGCTCCGGCACAGTCCCGGTATCCAGGGGGACCACCAGCATGCACCGCACACCCGGCCTCGACACACTGCGCGCGATCGCCATCGTGTGGGTGATGCTGTTCCACAGTTATCTTGTCGGTGGCCTGGGTGACGGCTTCGGCAAACTCGAGGCCTCGGGCTGGATGGGCGTCGACCTGTTCTTCGTCCTCAGTGGTTACCTGATCGGCACGCAGGTACTGTCGGCGCTGAAGACCACGGGCACGCTGGATGCCCGCGACTTCTACCTGCGTCGTGCCGTGCGCATCCTGCCGGCGTTCCTCGTGGTGCTGGCGCTGTACGCCTGCGTGCCCGCGTGGCGGGAGACCTCCGGCATGCAGCCGCTATGGCAGTTCCCCACCTTCACCTTCAACCTGCTGTTCGACAATCCCGACAACTACGCCTTCTCGCATGTGTGGTCGCTATGCGTGGAAGAGCACTTCTACCTCGTCTTTCCCTGGCTGGCCTGGCTGCTGACGCGGCGGCCGTCCCTGCGCACCGGTGCGATCGTCGGCGTGGCGCTCGTGCTGGGCGGGATACTGCTGCGCGCGTGGCTGTGGTCGGATCGCATGGGGCCGGCGCTGGACACGGATACCCGGCCCGGGCTGGTTTACCTGCACAACCTCTACTACCCGACGTGGTCGCGGCTGGATGGCCTGGTGGCGGGCATGGCGCTGGCCGCCTGTGCCGTGCATCGCCCCGCCTGGATGGCGTGGCTGCACCGGCGCGCGGGCCGGGTTCTCGTGTTGTCGTTGGTGCTGCTGTGCGTCTGCCTTGGCCTGTTCGACGAGGCGCGCATGCAGTTCTGGCCGTGCGTGGTCGGGTTCCCGTTGCTTGCGCTGACCATGGCCGGCTTCGTCGTCGCCTTCAGCGGGCCGACGTTCCTGGCGCGCCTGCGCCTGCCCGGCGCACGCTGGCTGGCGGCGGTGTCATACAGTCTCTACCTGAGCCACAAGGGCATGGCCCACCTTACCCAGGGTTTGCTGGGCGACAGCCTGGCCGAGCATCCCCTGCTGCGTTTCGCGATCTTTGCCGCCGCCACGTTGCTCGGCGGTGCGCTGTTGCACGACATGGTGGAACGCCCGTGCCTGCGCTGGCGCGATCGCTATCGCCTACGCGCGCCACCACGGGGTCATGACGTTGGGTGAGCGCATGTCCACGCGTTCGCCCATCATCGGCGTCGTGAGCGGCACCTGCGCGGCGGCCGCCAGGGCGACGATGCGCTCGAAGGGTTCTTCCCAGGGGTGCATGGCCAGGTCGAACGTGCCGTTGTGGATCGGCAGCAGCCAGCGGCCGCGGAGGTCCAGGTGCGCCTGCAGCGTTTCTTCCGGCTGCATGTGCAAGAAGGCCCATCGTTTGTCGTACGCACCGGTTTCCATCAGCGTGAGATCGAACGGGCCATAGGCATCGCCGATCGCCTTGAAGCCTTTGAAATAGCCACTGTCGCCGCTGAAGAACACGCGCAGGTCGTCATCCTGGATCACCCAGGACACCCACAGGCTGCGATCGCTGTCGCGCAACCCGCGTCCGGAGAAGTGCTGCGCGGGCGTGGCGGTCAGGCGCAGGCCCTCCACCTCGGTGGACTGCCACCAGTCCAGTTGCTCGACCTTCGACGCGTCGATGCCCCAGTTGACCAGCTGATCGCCCACGCCCAGAGGTGCGATGAAGCGGGCGGTCTTGCCGGCCAGCTTCAACACCGCGGCCCGGTCCAGGTGGTCGTAGTGGTTGTGCGAGAGGATCACGCCGGCGATAGGCGGCAGGTCGTCGATACCGATCGGCGGTGCGTGGAAGCGTGCCGGCCCGGCCCACATGACCGGCGACGCCCGCTCGGAAAACACCGGGTCGGTGAGCCAGAACCGTCCACGCAGCTTCATCAGCATGGTGGAGTGGCCCAGGCGATACAGGCTGCGGTCGGGCGCGGCGTCCAGCATCGCGCGGTCGATCGCGTGCACCGGTATCGGCCGGTCCGGCACGGTGCCCGCAGGCTTGCCGCGCAGGAACAGCGACATGAGCTTCAGCCCTTCCCACAGGCCCATAGACGGACGTGGTCGGGGATTGGTGAAGCGGCCCTCGCGGAACTGGGGCGATTGATCGTGACGCTGAAGGGTGTGCGACGGGTGCGAAATGAGGGCGGTCACAAAGCTTCCTGGAAACAGGGGGTGTGTAACGTCGTAACTATACCAGTGAGTTTATTAATGAACGATTGCGGCGTTGGTCGCAGCCGTGAAGCATCGGTATCGGTACGCGGCTTCTCTGCGGGAAGGAGGCGTCGGGTGGTCACCCTCTGCGCTCGGGCAGCGGCCGCAAGCGGCCGAACTCGCTCAGAGGATGACCACCCGACACCTCCCTGACGACTGAGGTGCGTTGCCGGGAGAGCAACGCTCGCGGC
>NZ_JBSRXP010000012.1:0-84318 GCF_054055715.1 Luteibacter sp. PvP120
CGAGGCAAGCCTCCGAAGGTGGCCATCGTGGCCTGCATGCGCAAACTGCTCATCACCCTCAACGCCATGGTCCGCGATCAGACTCCATGGCACGGAACGGTAGAGGCCTGAAAAAGACAGTTGCTCCTACGCATGGCGTTTGCGTTTACGGTTGCCGTCGCCGTTTGTCGGTTCGCGCGCGAACGCTTGCAGGGTCAGGCCTTGGCGCGCTTGCGGCGATCCTCGTCGCGCAGTTCGCGGCGAAGGATCTTGCCGACGTTCGTCTTCGGCAGGGCGTCGCGGAACTCGATCTGCTTGGGACGCTTGTAGCCGGTGAGGTTTTCCCGGCAATACTCGCGCAGGGCTTCCTCGGTCAGCGACGGGTCCTTGCGGACCACGAACAGCTTCACCACTTCGCCCGAGTGCTCGTCGTCGATGCCGACGGCCGCTACCTCATTAACGCCGGGGTGGCGGGCGACGATGTCCTCGATCTCGTTCGGGTACACGTTGAAGCCCGAGACCAGGATCATGTCCTTCTTGCGGTCGACGATGAAGGCCTGGCCGTTCTCGTCCATCTTGGCGATATCGCCGGTACGCAGCCAGCCGTCGGCGTCGATCGCCTTGCTGGTTTCCTCGACCTGGTTCCAGTAGCCCTTCATCACCTGCGGGCCCTTGATGCAGAGCTCGCCAGCCTCGCCCACGGGCAGCACGCGGTCGTCTTCGCCACGGATCTGGGCGTCGGTATTCGGGATGGGGTAACCGATGGCGCCGGTGTAGCCGGTCACGTCCACGCGGTTGGCGAACGCGACGGGGGAGGTTTCCGTCAGGCCGTAGCCTTCGATGATGACGCGCCCGGTGACCTTCTGCCAGCGATCGGCCACGGAGCGTTGCAAGGCCATGCCGCCGGCCATGGCCAGGTGCAGGTGCGAAAAATCGACCTGGTCGAAACCCGGCGTGTTGAGCAGGCCGTTGAACAGCGTGTTGACGCCGGTGATCGCGGTGAACTTCGTCTTGCGCAGTTCCTTGACGAAGCCCTTCATGTCGCGCGGGTTGGTGATCAGGTGGTTCAGGCCGCCCAGGCTGGCGAAGATCAGGCAGTTCACCGTGAGCGAAAAGATGTGGTACAGCGGCAGCGCGGTGATCACCGTTTCTTCGCCGAGTTTGGCGAAGCCGGCCACCCACGGGCGCGTCTGCAGCATGTTGGCGACCATGTTGCGGTGGGTGAGCATCGCGCCCTTGGCCACGCCGGTAGTGCCGCCGGTGTACTGCAGGAATGCCAGGTCGTCCGGCTTGATCGTGACGGCGGGCAGCGCATGCGCCTTGCCCCTGGCCAGCGCATCCTTGAAGCGGATGGCCTGCGGGATGCGGAAGGGCGGCACTTCCTTGCGGATGCTCTTCACCACGAAATTGATGATGTTGCCCTTGGGGAAGCCGACCATGTCGCCCACGGCCGTGGTGATCACCTTCTGTACCTTGGTGCCGTCCAGCGCGTGCTGCGCGGTGGCGGCGAAGTTGTCCAGCACGACCAGCGCCTTGGCACCGGAGTCTTCCAACTGGTGGTGCAGTTCCCGCGCGGTGTACAGCGGATTGGTGTTGACCACCGTGAGGCCGAGGCGCAACGCACCGAACAGGGCGATGGGGTACTGCAGGAGATTGGGCAGCATGATGGCGATGCGGTCGCCCTGCTTCAGACCCATCTCGCCGGAGAGAAAGCCGGCGAAGGCCGCGGAGAGTTCGTCGAGCTGCCCGTAGGTCAGGACCTTGCCGAAGTTCGAGAACGCGGGGCGGTCACGAAATTTCTTAAAGGATTCTTCGAAAACGGCAGCGACCGAGGAGTAACCGTCGATGTCGACCTCGGCCGGGACACCGGCCGGGTAGTGGGCAAGCCAGGGACGCTCAATGCTCATGGATCGGACGGGCTCCGTAGTGTGACGTGACGCACGGCAATCGTCGTACGATCGCGGCATTGGAGCATACGCCTGCGTATAGCGGCAAGCCGCAATGCAACGTGAAACAGGCGGGGAGACGGCGTCGTCGGGCGCGTTGCGTTGGGCCACGTCGTGGTGTGTGGCGTGGCGGGGATCGCCGACATCGTGGCCTCCTACGTGGGCGTGGCGTGGATGGGGTCGCCCATGTCGTGGTGGTCATACGGTTTAAACGACATCGCCCACATCGTGGGCTCCTACACGGTGCCATACGGCGTCCCTGTAGGAGCCCACGATGTGGGCGATGCGTTTTTTACATGCCGATCGGGCTAGAAAACCCTCAGGCCGCCTTCGCCAGCTGGCGCAGCACGTACTGCAGGATGCCGCCGTGGCGGAAGAACTCGCGCTCCTTCGGGGTCAGCAGCAGCACCTTCACGGTGAACTCCTTGACCGAGCCGTCCGGGCGCGTGGCCTTGACCGTCGCGGTCTTCGACTCGCCGCCGTTGAGGCCGGTGATGTCGAACACTTCGTCGCCCTTCAGGCCCAGCGTCTGCGCGTTCTCGCCTTCCTGGAACTGGCAGGGCAGCACGCCCATGCCGACCAGGTTGGAGCGGTGGATGCGCTCGAAGCTCTCGGTGATGACGGCCTTGACGCCGAGCAGCAGGGTGCCCTTGGCCGCCCAGTCACGCGACGAACCGGTGCCGTATTCCTTGCCGGCCAGGACCACCAGCGGCGTGCCGTCGGCCTTGTACTTCATGGCGGCGTCGTAGATCGCCATCTCTTCGCCGGTCGGGATGTACTTGGTGAAGCCACCTTCGACGCCGTCCAGCATCAGGTTCTTGATGCGGATGTTGGCGAACGTGCCGCGCACCATCACGTCGTCGTTGCCGCGACGCGAACCGTAGGAGTTGAAGTCCTTCGGCTCGACGCCACGCGAGATCAGGAAGCGGCCCGCCGGGCTGTCCTTCTTGATCGAGCCGGCCGGCGAGATGTGGTCGGTGGTGATCGAGTCGCCGAAGATACCCATGGCGCGGGCACCGTGGATGTCCTCGATGGTGCCGGCCTCGGCGGACATGCCGTCGAAGTAGGGCGGGTTCTTGATGTAGGTCGAATCGTCCCAGGCGTACGTCTGGCCATCCGGCGAGGCGATCTGGTTCCAGCGGCTGTCGCCCTTGAAGACGTCGGCGTAGCTGTCCTTGAACATCTGCGGGTTGATCGCACCCGCGATGGCGTCGGAGATTTCCTGGTTGCTCGGCCAGATGTCCTTCAGGTACACGGGCTGGCCGTCGCTGCCGTTGGCGATCGGATCCTTGGTCAGGTCGATGTTGAGCGTGCCGGCCAGCGCGTAGGCGACCACCAGCGGCGGCGAGGCCAGGTAGTTCATCTTCACTTCCGGGTGGACGCGGCCTTCGAAGTTGCGGTTACCCGACAGCACGGACGCCACGGCGAGGTCGCCCTCGGCGATACCCTTGCTGATCTCGGCCGGCAGCGGGCCGGAGTTGCCGATGCAGGTGGTGCAGCCGTAGCCGACCACGTAGAAGTTGACCTTCTCCAGCTCCGCGAGCAGGCCGGTCTTCTTCAGGTATTCGGTGACCACGAGCGAGCCCGGCCCGAGCGAGGGCTTGACCCAGGGCTTGGAGGTGAGGCCACGCGCGGCGGCCTTCTTCGCCAGCAGGCCGGCGGCGAGCATGACGGCCGGGTTGGAGGTGTTGGTGCACGAGGTGATCGCGGCGATGACCACCGAGCCGTCGTTGATGCGGAACGAGGTGCCGTCCTTCTCGACCAGCACGCCGCCGTCTTCACCGACGTTGTTGGCTTCGTTGCCGACCGCGGTGCCGCCGCCTTCGTTGCTGAAGCTGGCTTCGCCGTGGCTCTTCGGCTTGCGGTTGGCGGTGAGCGAGCCGACCACGTCGAGGAAGCTCTGCTGCACGCCTTCCAGCAGCACGCGATCCTGCGGACGCTTCGGGCCGGCGAGCGACGGGCGGACGTCGGCGAGGTCGAGCTCGAGCACGGTGGTGAACTCGGCTTCCGGCGTGTCGGCGTCGTGCCAGAGGTTCTGCGCCTTGGCGTAGGTCTCGACCAGCGCGATCTGCGCCTCGTCGCGGCCGGACAGGCGCATGTAGTTCAGTGCTTCCTGGTCGATCGGGAAGATGCCGCAGGTGGCGCCGTATTCCGGGGCCATGTTGGCGATGGTGGCGCGATCGGCCAGCGGCAGGTTCTGCAGGCCGTTGCCGAAGAACTCGACGAACTTGCCGACGACGCCGAGCTTGCGCAGCATCTGGGTCACGGTGAGGACGAGGTCGGTGGCGGTGACGCCTTCCGGCAGCTTGCCCTTCAGGCGGAAGCCGACGACCTGCGGGATCAGCATGGACGACGGCTGGCCGAGCATGGCCGCCTCGGCCTCGATGCCGCCCACGCCCCAGCCCAGCACGCCGATGCCGTTGATCATCGTGGTGTGCGAATCGGTGCCGAACACGGTATCCGGGTAGGCGAACGACTCGCCGTCCACTTCATTGGTGAACACGACGCGGGCCAGGTTCTCCAGGTTGACCTGGTGGACGATGCCCGTGCGCGGCGGCACGACCTTGAAGTTGTTGAAGGCCTTCTGGCCCCAGCGCAGGAAGGAGTAACGCTCCTGGTTGCGCTCGAACTCGATCGCGACGTTCTCTTCCAGCGCACTGGACGAGCCGAACGCGTCGACCTGCACCGAGTGGTCGATGACCAGTTCGGCCGGCGCCAGCGGGTTGATCTTGTTCGGGTCACCGCCCAGCTTGGCGACGGCGTCGCGCATGGCGGCCAGGTCGACCACGCAGGGAACGCCGGTGAAATCTTGCAGGACCACGCGCGCCGGCATGAAGGAGATCTCGGTGTCGGGCTCGGCCTTGGCATCCCACTTGGCCACCGCCTCGATTTCCTTGGTGGTGACGTTCACGCCGTCTTCCTGGCGGAGCAGGTTTTCCAGCAGGATCTTCATGGAGTACGGCAGGCGCTTGATATCGTGCTGTTCGCCGAACTTGGCCAGGCTGGCGATGGTGTGCCGCTTGCCGTTGACTTCGATGCTGTCTCGTACCGAGAACGAGTCTTTCATGCTGTACTCCTGGCGTGACGTTCTTTAGCTGGGGAGGCCGGCGAAACCCCCGAGGGCGTCCGCCAAAGCGTCGATTATCGCGCAGTCCGCTGCCCCTGTGCGACCGCCACGGTTCTGGCGTCGGGCTAGAATGGCGGGCTTCGGGGCATGGCCGGGCGATGATTCGGCGGCGAAAGGATGGAGCGGCAGGCGGATGGGTGCAAACGTATTTGATGGCACGCAGCGTTCGATGATATCGATGGCCCTCTCGTCGGTGTCGCTGCGCGACCTCGCCCTGGTCCAGGCCGTGGCCCGGGAAGGCAGCTTCACCGGTGCCGCGCGGGCCATGCACATCAGCCCCTCGGGCCTGTCGCACCAGGTGCAGAAGGTGGAGCAGGCCCTGGGCGCGCCCCTGTTCGAGCGCGGCGGCCGCCGTGTGGTGGCCACCGTAGGCGGACAGCGCCTGCTGGGCTTCATCGAGGCGGTGCTGGGCTCCGCCGAGCACCTGGAGCACGCGGCACGCGCCGGCGATGTCGCTTTCGGTGGCGAACTGCGGCTGGGCGTGCCTTCCACCCTCGGGCCCTACCTGCTGCCCCATTTCATCGAGCCGTTCCCGCAGCGCTTCCCGGGCGCGCGGCTGACCATCTCCGAAGGCAAGCCACGCGGCCTGCTGCGGCGCTTGCACGAGGGCGAGCTGGATGCCGTGCTCGCGCCGCCCAGCGTCACGGCCACCGGGCTGGAATCGGCGCCGCTGTTCTTCGAGCCCTATGAGTTGCTGCTCAACGCGGCGCATCCGCTGGCCGGACGCGCCGCCATCGCCCTGACCGAGCTGGACGCGGCGGAAGCTACCCTCATGGCGGAAAGCCACGGCAACGGCGTGTCCGACCTGGGCATGGCCGGCGCGGCGCGACCCGAGCGCATCCAGGACGTCAGCCTGGAAAGCCTGGCCACCCTGGTGGCCATGCGCGGCGGCTACACCCTGGTGCCGATCCTGGCGCACGAGCGCCTGGGCTCCATCCGCAACGTGGTGCTGGCCGGCGTGGACGCCGCGCGACCCGGCCGGCATATCGCCCTCTACTGGCGCAGCGCCACGCCCTGGCGCGACGACCTGGACCGCTTCCGCGACCTGCTACGCGAGCTGGCGCGGACCATCCCAGGGCTGGATGCCGCCACGGGCTAAGCGCCCTGTCGGGTTTTTCGCGCACATCGTGCGCTCCTACCCCCACCCTGTTACGTCCAGTAGGAGCGCACGATGTGCGCGATCCGGGTCCCTCATGACCAATGATCGGCACGCGTTGTGGGATGTCGCGTCGCCGCTTCGTTGGCTTTTCGCGCACATCGTGCGCTCCTACATGGCCTTTTTAACCCCCGTCGTCGAGCGTCGATCCGGTCAGCAGGCCGCGGGCCAGCATCGCGCATTGCTTGCGGTAGATCAGCAGGTGCCATTGCCGGCCGCCGATCTGGTGGTAGAGCACGGCCGAGCGTACCGACGCCAGCAACGCGGCGCGTACCCGGTCCACGTTGCCCTTCTGCTGCAGGTGGGTGGGGTTGCCGGTCACCATGACGCGGGGCTTCAGGGTGGACAGGGTGCCGGCGTAGACCTCGGCCAGCCGGGCGGCCACGTTGGGATGCTCGATCCCGAAATGCTCCACCTGCCGTTGCGTGGCCACGATGCCCTCGCGCAGGCGATCGAGCAGGGCGCGGTTGCGTGACAGCGAGCGCTCCAGCCGCAGCACGGTGATCGCCATGCGCATGACGGCGACGTCGCGGGTGGCGTCCTCGAACTGGGACACCAGCGTACGCAGGCCACGGCGCACCTTGCCCACCCCGCCGTACACCGAGGCCACCGAGTCGGCATCGATGCGGAACACGCTGCCGATGCTCGCTTCGAACGCCACGTCGTCGCAGCGGCCCTCGGTGGCCAGCTGCTGGGCCAGCGAGGCGCCCTGGAAAACACCCGCAAGGGCGAGCACGCGTTCTTCGTTCATTCGCAAAGCCTGGAAAAGGAGACGGCGCGGCTCACGCCAGGCCGCCGTAGATGGCATCGGTGGCGTCGATCACGGCGCCGCCGAGGCAGGTTTCATCGTCGTAGAACACGACGGACTGGCCGGGGGTGACCGCGCGCTGGGGATCGTCGAAGCGCACGTGCACGCTGGCGCCGCTCACTTCCACGTGGCAAGCCTGGTCCGACTGGCGGTAACGGGTCTTGGCCGTGCAGCGGAAGCTCGCCGCCGGGGGCTCGCCCGCCACCCAGGTGGCCTCGCCGGCGCTCAGGCGGGTGGACTGCAGCCAGCGGTTCTCGCCGCCCTGGGCCACGATGAGCGTATTGGCAGTCACATCCTTGCCGACCACGTACCAGGGCTCGTTCGGTGCATCCGCCCGGCCGCCGATGCCCAGGCCGTTGCGCTGGCCCAGTGTGTAGTACATCACGCCCTGGTGCTCGCCGATGACACGTCCCTCGGGATCCACCATGGCGCCCGGCCGGGCCGGCAGGTAGGCCGAGAGGAAGGCCCGGAAATCGCGCTCGCCGATGAAGCAGATGCCCGTGGAATCCTTCTTGGCGTGCGTCGGCAGCGCGGCATCGCGGGCCATCTGGCGGACCAGCGGTTTCTCGATCTCGCCCACGGGAAACAGCGTGGCGCCGAGTTGCTTCTGGCCCAGCGCATGCAGGAAGTAGCTCTGGTCCTTGGCGGCATCCACGGCGCGAAGCAGGCGATAGCGGCCGTCGCGGTAATCCACGCGCGCGTAGTGGCCGGTGGCGATCTTCTCGGCGCCCAGGGCCTGGGCATGGTCCAGGAAGGTCTTGAACTTGATTTCCCGGTTGCACAACACGTCCGGGTTCGGCGTGCGTCCCGCGGCGTATTCGGCCAGGAAGTAGGCGAACACGCCGTCCCAGTATTCGCCGGCGAAATTTCTTGCGTGGAACGGAATGCCCAGGCGGCCGCAGACGGCCACGGCGTCCCGGCGGTCGTCGTCGGTGGTGCAGGGGCCCGAGCGGTCGTCCTCTTCCCAGTTCTGCATGAACATGCCTTCCACGTCGTGGCCCGCCTGCTGGAGCAGGAGGGCCGCGACCGAGGAGTCCACGCCGCCGGAAACGCCCAGGATCACCTTCACGCGTCTACGCCCGGCAACCGGCAGTTCACGGTATCCAGGGGCAGGCGGCGCCCCTCCCGCCAGGCATCGATGGTTTCGAGCACCAGCGGACTGCGCAGGCGGGGCCCCAGGGCTTCTATTTCGTCGCGGCGCAGCCAGATCGCCCGACGGATGCCCTCATCCAGGGGACGGTCCGCATCGTATGACTCCACATGACCCGCGAAACCGAAGCGCAGCACCTGTTCGCCATGTTCCGGGCTGGCCCACTGCCACACGCCGAGGAAGTGGTCCAGGACGATGGTGTGCCCCGTTTCCTCCAGGGTTTCGCGGATGGCCGCGGCCTGCAGGCTCTCGCCCGGATCGAGGTGCCCGGCCGGCTGGTTGTAGGCCACTTCGCCGAAGACATCCTCCTCGACGATCAGGTAGCGGTCGCCACGGGCGACCACGCACGCCACCGTGGCACGGGGGCGCCAGACGTTTTCGGGCTGGGAAGGTGTCGGCGGCATGGGCGTCGTGATCGGGCTGGCTCTGGAAAAAGGCATATTGTGCCATCACCTGTGGAAATCGAGCCGGAGGGCGGTCGAATTCCGGTGTATATAATCGAATCGCGCACCGACAGGTTCTCAATTAATGTCCCAGGAACACGAACACGATCAGGAAAGCGATCGCGGCCACGGGCTGGCGGTCGAGACCGTCCGTCCGGAAACGGCAAGACCGCCCCTTTTCCAGGTCGTTTTGCTCAATGATGACTTCACCCCCATGGATTTCGTGATCGAGGTGTTACGCAGTTTCTTCGGCATGGACCAGGAGCGGGCCGTGCAGGTCATGCTCCACGTGCATACCCGCGGCAAGGGCGTGTGCGGCGTGTTCACTCGCGAAGTGGCAGAAACCAAGGTGACGCAGGTCAACGAGTACGCGCGGGCCAATCAGCATCCGCTGTTGTGCACTATGGAAAAAATGTAAGCGCTACCCCATCTGGTGTTCATGCGGCAAGACGAAGGGGCTGGTCCCTGCCGCCCACATCTATCGGAGACGGTCCGTATGTTCAGCAAGGATCTCGAAGTCACCATCGGGCACTGCTACAAGCAGGCCCGTGAGCAGCGCCACGAATTCATGACCGTCGAGCACCTGCTGCTTGCGCTCACTGAAAACACGTCCGCTTTGGCCGCCCTGCGTGCCTGCGGCGTCGATCTGCCGAGGCTTTCGGCCGATCTGCAGCGCATCGTCGCCGAAACCGTGCCGGTGCTGCCGGCCGGTGACGAGCGCGACACGCAGCCCACGCTGGGTTTCCAGCGGGTCTTGCAGCGCGCCGTGTACCACGTGCAGTCGTCGGGCCGAAAGGAAGTCACCGGCGCCAACGTGCTGGTGGCGATCTTCGGCGAAAAAGACTCCCACGCGGTCTATTTCCTGCATCAGCAGGAAATCACCCGCCTGGACGTGGTCAATTACATCTCCCACGGCATCGCCAAGATCGGCGATGAAGCCGCCGCGGCTGCGCAAAGCCCCGAGCGCGAGGGGGAAGAGAGTGGCGAAGGCAAGGGCAACCCGCTCAGCGAATACGCCGCCAACCTCAACGAACTGGCGGTGCAGGGCAAGATCGACCCCCTGATCGGTCGCCAGGACGAAGTGGAGCGCACCATCCAGGTGCTCTGCCGCCGGCGCAAGAACAACCCGCTCTACGTGGGCGAGGCCGGCGTGGGCAAGACCGCCCTGGCGGAAGGCCTGGCCAAGCGCATCGTCGAGGGGCAGGTCCCCGAAGTGCTGGAGGACTGCACCATCTGGTCGCTGGACCTGGGCGCCCTCGTGGCCGGTACCAAGTACCGCGGCGATTTCGAGAAGCGGCTGAAAGCCGTCATCGGCCAGCTCAAGAAGCAGCCCAATTCCATCCTCTTCATCGACGAGATCCACACCATCATCGGTGCGGGCTCGGCATCGGGCGGCACGATGGACGCGTCGAACCTGATCAAGCCGATGCTGGCCTCGGGTGAACTGCGCTGCATCGGCTCGACCACCTTCCAGGAATTCCGTGGGGTGTTCGAGAAGGACAGGGCGCTGGCGCGCCGTTTCCAGAAGATCGACGTGGTCGAGCCCACCGTGGCCGACTCGATCGAGATCCTCAAGGGCCTGAAGACCCGATTCGAAGAGCACCACTCGGTGGAATACACCGGTGAGGCCCTGCGTGCGGCCGTGGACCTGTCGGTCAAGCACATCCCCGACCGCCTGCTGCCCGACAAGGCCATCGACGTCATCGACGAAGCCGGTGCCCGCCAGCGCCTGCTGCCCGAGGAAGAGCGCACGGGCAAGGTCGACGTGCCGGAAATCGAATACATCGTGGCCAAGATGGCGCGTATCCCGGCCAAGCAGGTCTCGGCGTCGGATCGCGACGTGCTGCGTAACCTGGAGCGCAACCTCAAGATGGTGGTGTTCGGCCAGGACGGGGCGATCGAGGCCCTGGCCTCGTCGATCAAGATGGCGCGTTCCGGCCTGGGCGATCCGTCCAAGCCGATCGGCAGCTTCCTGCTCGCCGGCCCTACGGGCGTCGGCAAGACGGAAGTGACCCGCCAGCTCGCCATGCAGCTGGGCATCGAGATGGTGCGCTTCGACATGTCCGAGTACATGGAGGCCCATTCCGTGTCGCGCCTGGTCGGTGCGCCTCCGGGCTACGTCGGCTTCGACCAGGGCGGCCTGCTGACCGAGCAGATCACCAAGCATCCGCACTGCGTGCTGCTGCTGGACGAAATCGAGAAGGCCCATCCGGATGTGTACAACATCCTGCTGCAGGTCATGGATCGCGGCGTGCTGACCGATACCAACGGTCGCGAAGCCAACTTCAAGAACGTGATCATCGTGATGACCACCAACGCGGGTGCGCAGCTGGCCTCGCGTCGCGGCATTGGCTTCGTCAAGCAGAACCACGCGCCGGACGCCATGGAGACCATCCGTCGCCTGTTCACGCCGGAGTTCCGCAACCGCCTGGACGCGGTCATCCAGTTCAATGCGCTGGACTTCGACCACATCCTGCGCGTCGTGGACAAGTTCCTGATCGAGCTGGAAGCGCAGCTGGCGGAGAAGAAGGTGAGCGTGGATGTGACGCCGGAAGCTCGCCGCTGGCTGGCGGAACATGGCTTCGATCCGCAGATGGGCGCCCGCCCGATGGCCCGCGTGATCCAGGACAAGGTGAAGCGCGCGCTGGCCGACGAACTGCTGTTCGGCAAGCTGGCCGATGGCGGCAAGGTTACCCTCTCGGTCGAGGGCGACGAGTTGCACGTGGAAACCGAGTCGGCGGAGCCGGCCACGGCCACGGCGTGACCGAGGCGCGCGTCTGGCACAGGCCAGGCGCGCGCTTCCTCCAGGTGCGATATCTGCTTCCGTAGGAGCGCACGATGTGCGCGAAAAACCAACGAAGCGGCGATGCCGTATTCCGAGGTAATCCGCAATCGCGCACATCGTGCGCTCCTGCCGGGTAGGGTTCGGGCACGAAAAAAAGCCGCGCTTAGCGCGGCTTTTTTTATCCGTGACCGGTGAAGCGGGGCGACGAGCGCGCCGCTTACTTCATGCGGTACGTGATACGACCCTTGGTCAGGTCGTAGGGGGTCATCTCGACCTTCACCTTGTCGCCGGTGAGGATGCGGATGTAATGCTTGCGCATGCGGCCGGAGATGTGGGCAGTAATGACGTGCCCGTTCTCGAGCTGCACGCGGAACATGGTGTTGGGCAGGGTCTCCTGGACCGTGCCTTCCATTTCGATGACGTCGTCTTTTGCCATGTGTTCCGGGTCGATGAACGGCCGAAATGGCCGCATAAGTCCCTTAGTATGCCATAGCGGGCCGGCCCGGGCCAGCCCATGGGGCGTTGCGAAGGCTCAGGCGAAGTGCTCGTCCAGCTTCTTCCGGATCTCTTCCTCGATGGTGCCCTTCAGGGGCGAGAACAGCATGCCCAGCTCGGCGGTGACATGCACATCGGAGGGCGACACGGCGATGGCGCCCTTTACCCCGGAACGGGCGAAGCTCATCGTGTCGCCGTCCCAACGGCCCTCGGTGCCGAACTTCTCGCTCATGCGGGTGGCCACTTTCTCAACCACGGCGCGTGCTTCCGCGACGGTCCTGCCATGCGGGCGGCGGATATCGATTCTTGCCATCGGAGCACCCTCTGCGCTGAAAGCGGCGAAGTCTAGCAGGGCGGGGCGCCAAGCTTTGCGGGGCGGGGCATCACGCCGCGTCTACACCTTCATCGACACCTTCTGGGTCAAACAGATAGCGCACTCTGCTAAAGTTACTTCGTCAACGTCCCGGTTCCTCCATGCGCATCGAATTCGTCAGCTCGGCTCGCGGTGATTTCCACTGGTCACGGCCCGTGCTCACGATCGGCCGTGGCGAGGATAACGACCTGGTCGTGTCCGAAAACCACGTGGCCGCCCGGCACGTCACCCTTCATCGCGACCGTCGCGGCATGGTGCTCGAGGTGGCCCCGTCCACGGGGCGCGTCTACGTCAACGCCCGCCCCGTGCGTGAACGCGCGATCCTGCGCCCCGGCGACAGCCTGTCGCTGGGCGACTGCCGCATGTTGCTTCGCGACGATGCCGACCTCGACGCCCGGCCCACCGTGGAGCCGACGGACGCCCGTTGCACCGTCGCGTTGCGGCCGGTGGCCGGCCCCTTGTCCGGCCGTGTCATTACCGTGGGCGATCGTCTCGAGCTGGGCGCCACGCATGGTGCCTTGCCGCTCGAATTGCCCGGCAACGATGTCGCCCTGCTGGTGCTGGCGTGGGAGGACGGCGAGCTGATCCTCGATGGCTCACGCGTTCCGGCGCGCCATGCCGTACGCGTCAACGGCATCACCGCCGTGCGCGCGGTGCTGCAGCCGGGCGACCAGATCGGCCTGGCCGCGCATCGCTTCGTTGTCGATGCCCCGGGCTGGTCGGCGGAGCCACCGGTGGTGCTGCCCGAGCCGGCTCCCACGGTCGACCTCGGCAGCGAAGACGCCGCCGGCGCACGCGGCGACGTCTGGTGGCTGATCCTCACCGCGGCGTTGCTTGCCGTGGGTATCGCGCTGGTGCTGTTCGTCAAGCTCTGAAGCGGGCGCATAATCGGGGTTTCCTTCCCGAGGGTGCATCGAGCATGACAAGAGCCTGGAACTTCAGCGCAGGCCCGGCGGCCCTGCCGGAAGCGGTGCTGCGCCGCGCCCAGTCGGAACTGCTCGACTGGAACGGCACCGGCGCCTCCGTGATGGAACTGTCCCACCGCGGCAAGGACTTCATGGCCCTGGCGGCCAGTGCCGAAGCGCGCCTGCGCCGGCTGATGGCGGTGCCCGAGGGCTACACGGTGCTGTTCCTGCAAGGCGGGGCCACGCAGCACTTCGCGCAGATCCCCATGAACCTGGCCGGGGCCGATGCATCGGCCGATTACATCGTGACGGGCCACTGGGGCGAGAAAGCGGTGCGCGAAGCGTCGCCTTACCTCACCGCCCGCGTGGCCGCCACCTCGGAAGACGCCCAGTACCTGGCCCTGCCGGCGCGCGACACCTGGCAGCTCGATCCTCGCGCTGCCTACCTGCACTACACGCCCAACGAGACCATCCACGGCGTGGAGTTCCACGACGTGCCCGACGCGGGCGATGTGCCACTGGTGGCGGACATGTCGTCGAACATCCTCAGCCGGCCGGTCGATGTATCGCGCTTCGGCCTGATCTATGCCGGTGCGCAGAAGAACATCGGGCCATCCGGCCTGGTGGTGATGATCATCCGCGACGATCTGCTGGCCCGCGAAGGCCGGCCCATGGCGAAGATCTTCCGGTACGCCGAGCACGCCGCCAACGATTCGATGCTCAACACGCCCAATACGTGGGGCTGGTATCTCGCGGGGCTCACGTTCGAGTGGCTGGAAGATCAGGGCGGCCTCGAAGCGATGGGCGAACGCAATGCGCGCAAGGCCGCCACGCTGTATGCCGCGATCGACGGCTCGGGCGGTTTCTATCGCAGCCCGGTGGCCGTGGCCTCGCGCTCGCGGATGAACGTGCCTTTCACCCTGCACGACAGTGCGCTGGATGCCGCGTTCCTCGCTGAATCCGCCGCGGCGGGATTGCTGGCCCTCAAGGGACACAAGGCCGTGGGCGGCATGCGCGCGTCGCTGTACAACGCCGTGCCGCAGGACGCTGTGGATGTGCTGGTGAACTTCATGCGGGACTTTAGCGCGCGTCACGGTTAAAGTCGGGATTCACCGCATTGCAGCATGCGTAATGCGGTGATAACCGTTTCATTTGCAACCACTTAGCCGCCTGGAAGTCCATGAGCAAGACCCCCACCGATAAGCAAGCCACGCTGATCGAAGCGCGTACGCGCATCGACAGCATCGACCAGCAACTGCAGTCGCTCATCAGCGAGCGCGCCCGTTGGGCACAGCAGGTCGGCCGGGCCAAGGGCCCGTTGAAGGCGGCGGTGGAGTATTACCGACCCGAGCGCGAGGCGCAGGTGCTGCGTGGCGTGATCGACCGCAACGACGGCCCGCTGCCCAACGGCGAGCTGGTGCGGCTGTTCCGCGAGATCATGTCGTCGTGCCTGTCGCAGCAGCAGCCGCTGAAGATCGGCTTCCTCGGCCCCGAGGGCACCTTCAGCGAGCAGGCCGTGCGCAAGCACTTCGGCCATGCCGCCTATGGCCTGCCGCTGGGCAGCATCGAGGAAGTCTTCCAGGAAGTGGCTGCTGGTAATGCCGATTTCGGCGTGGTACCGGTGGAAAATTCCGGGCAGGGCATGATCCAGATGACGCTGGACATGTTCCTCGTCTCCAAGGCCACCATCTGCGGCGAGGTGGAACTGCGCGTCCACCAGAACCTGCTCTCGCTCAACGGCGAGCTGAAAGAGATCAAGCGCGTCTACTCGCACCCGCAGTCGTTGCAGCAATGCCAGGGCTGGCTGCGCGTAAACCTGCCCAACGCCGAGCGCATTCCCGTTTCCAGCAACGCCGAGGCCGCGCGAACGGCAAAGCTATCGCCGGAATCCGCCGCCATCGCCGGCGAGACGGCCGGCCGCGTGTACGGCCTGAAGACGATCGCCGGCCCGATCGAGGACCGCTCGGACAACACCACGCGGTTCCTCGTCATCGGTCGCTCGATCTTCCCGCCCTCCGGCAACGATCGCACGTCGCTGCTGGTGTCCGTGCGCGACAAGCCCGGCGCGCTGTACGACGTGCTCAGTCCGCTGGCGCAGCACGGCATCAGCATGAACCGTATCGAGTCGCGCCCGGCACACACGGGCAAGTGGCAGTACGCGTTCTTCATCGACGTATCGGGCCATGTCGACGACGACGCGATGAAAGCCGCCCTCGACGAGATGAAGCCGGCCGCCGCCGACGTGCGCGTGCTCGGTTCCTATCCGGTCGCCTTGCCGTGACCGTCGGGTTCGACGCGGCCGCGCTCGCGAACCGGGCGACGGCCGCGCTGCGCGCGTACGATCCAGGCCACGACCTGCCCGCGCTGCGGCGACGCTTCGGTGCGACCATCGCCGAGCTGGGCTCGAACGAGAATCCGCTCGGCCCCAGCCCGCTGGCGATGCAGGCGGCCACGCGGGTGCTGCAGGACATGTGGCGCTACCCCGACCCGACCGGCATGGCGCTCAAGGCCTGCCTCTCGACCGAGCTGGGCATCGCACCGGCAGGCATCACGCTCGGCAACGGCTCGCACGAACTGCTGATGCTGCTGGCGCAGTGCTTCGCCGACGCCGAGCATCCGGTGGTGTTCTCGCAGTACGGTTTCGCGGTGTTCCCCATCGCCGCCGCGGCGGCCGGCGCGCAGGGCATCGCCGTGCCCGCCTTGCCGGCCGACCACCCCGAGGCACCATACGGGCACGACCTGGACGCGATCGCGCACGCGGTGACCCCGGCGACGCGGCTGGTCTACCTCGCCAATCCCAACAACCCGACCGGCACCTGGTTCACGGCCGCCGCGCTCGCCGCGTTCCTCGGGCGCGTTCCGCCGTCAACCCTGGTGGTGGTGGACGAGGCTTACCACGAGTACGTGGACGCCGCCGGTCCCGACACCGCCGTCACCCTGATGGATCGCTTCCCCAACCTCGTCGTGACCCGCACCTTTTCGAAGGCGCACGGCCTGGCCGGGCTGCGTATCGGCTACATGGCCAGCCATCCGTCGGTGGCGGCGGTGTGCGAGCGGCTGCGCGAATCGTTCAATGTCAACGCCGTGGCGCTGGCCGCCGCGGAGGCCGCGCTCGCGGATCGCGCCCATCGCGATCGCGTGCGCGAGGTCAACGCGGGCGACCGTGCGTGGCTGGCCGATGCGCTGACCGCGCGCGGCATGCGCGTGCTGCCGTCGCAGGCCAACTTCCTGCTGGTCGACCTGGGTCGCGACGCCGCGCCCGTCGAAGCCCATCTGTTCGAGCGCGGCGTGATCGTGCGGCCCATGGGCGGCTACCGCCTGCCCCATACGGTTCGCATCAGCATCGGCAGCCGTGCCGAACTTCACCGTCTACTGGAGAACCTGCCATGAGCCGCATGGACTGGCAAAGCCGCGCGGGTCGCCCCCTGCACGGCGAGATCGTGGTACCGGGCGATAAATCCGTGTCCCATCGCGCGCTGATGTTCGGCGCTCTGGCCGAGGGCGTCACCCACATCCGCGGTTTCCTCGAAGGCGAGGACACCCGCGCCACCGCGGCGATCCTCGGCACGCTGGGCGTGCGTTTCGACACGCCGGCCCCGGGCGAGCGCGTGGTGCACGGCGTGGGCCTGCATGGCCTGCGCGGCAGCACGGACAATCTGGACTGCGGTAACGCGGGCACCGGCATGCGCCTGCTCGCCGGGCTGCTGGCCGGGCAGGCGTTCGACAGCACGCTGGTCGGCGACGCCTCGCTGTCGCAGCGGCCGATGCGTCGTGTTACCGATCCGCTGGCGCTGATGGGTGCCTCGATCGACAGCGCCGACGGCAAGCCGCCGTTGCGCATCCACGGCGGTGCCCGGCTCAAGGGCATCAGCTACCAGCCACCCGTGGCGAGTGCGCAGATCAAGTCGGCGCTGCTGCTGGCCGGTTTGTACGCCGAAGGCAGCACGGAGGTGATCGAGCCGCATCCCACTCGCGACTACACCGAAAGCATGCTCAAGGCCTTCGGCTGGCCGATCGAGTATTCGCCGGGCAAGGCGAAGCTGGAAGGTGGCCATCGCCTCACGGCCGTGGACGTGGACGTGCCGGCGGACTTCTCGTCGGCGGCGTTCTTCATCGTGGCCGCCTGCGTGGTGCCCGGTTCGAACGTGCGCATCAAGGGCGTGGGCCTCAACCCGCGCCGCACCGGGCTGCTGGCCGCGCTCGAACTCATGGGCGCGGACATCGCCGTGGAAAACGAGCGCAGCAGTGGCGGTGAGGACATCGGCGACCTCGTGATCAAGTATGCGCCGCTGCATGGTGTGGCCCTGCCGCTGGATATCGTGCCCGACATGATCGACGAGTTTCCCGCGTTGTTCGTTGCCGCAGCCGTGGCCGAGGGCATGACCACGATCCGCGGTGCCGCCGAGTTGCGGGTCAAGGAGTCGGATCGCATCGCCAGCATGGCCAACGGGCTGAAGGCCTGCGGCGTGCTGATCGACGAGTTGCCGGACGGCGCGATGATCCGTGGCGGCGTCATCGGTGGGGCGCATATCGACAGCCATGGCGATCACCGCATCGCCATGAGCTTCGCCGTCGCCGGCCTGGTCGCCAGCGCACCGATCGTCATCGCCGACTGCGCCAATGTCGCCACCTCGTTCCCCGGCTTCGTGGCGTTGGCCAACGGGCTGGGTTTCGACCTGTCGGATTCCGTGCCGTCCGCTTAGGCGCTACGCTCGGCGTCTTCCCTGACTGGATGCCCCCATGGCAGACAAGCTCCCCCCGTTCGTCGTCGTCGTTCCGGCGCGGTTCGGCTCGACCCGCCTGCCGGGCAAGCCGCTGCTGAAAATCGCCGGCGAATCGATGATCCGGCGGGTGGCGGTGCGGGCAGGGCAGGCCGGCGCCGCGCAGGTGGTGGTCGCCACGGACGACGATCGCGTGGCGACCGAGCTGCGCGGCTGCGGCGACCTGCTGGTCTGCATGACCCGGACCGACCACGCCTCGGGCAGCGACCGTATCGCCGAGGCCGTCGCGCACTTCGGCTGGCCCGACGACACCATCGTGGTGAACCTGCAGGGCGACGAGCCCTTTGCTCCCGCCGCCGGTATCCGTGCCGTGGTGGCCACGCTGGCCGGGGACGACGCGCCCATGGCCACGCTGGCGACGCCCATCGTGCACGCCGACGAGTTCTTCGACCCGAACATCGTCAAGGTGGTGCGGGGCCAGAACGGTCGCGCCCTCTACTTCACCCGCGCCCCGGCGCCCTGGGCCCGGGACGATTTCGCCCGGGATCGGGACGTGCTGCCCCCGGGCTCCCCGTTCCTGCGCCACATAGGTATCTACGCCTACCGGGCCGGCTTCCTACGCCGGCTGGCGGCCCTGCCGCGCACCCCGCTGGAGAAACTGGAGTCGCTGGAGCAACTGCGCGCCCTGGAGCACGGCCATGCCATCGCGGTCCAGCCCACGCCGGAGCCGTTCCCACCCGGGATCGACACCGCCGAGGACCTGGAGCGTGCCGAGCGCTGGGTGGCGGCGCAGGCCGGGGGAGCGAGGTCCTCCTAAGGGATTTCCTACACGGGTATCTGGTCGCCACCTACAGGGATATTCGGTCTCGGCCGGGCGCGCCCCGTAGGGCGACGACGTAACCTATCCCTGTCGCCAAGCTCTCTCCCCCTAAGGACGGCGACGCTCCCACGGAAGGTCCGCGCCGGCATGATTCATCCCATGCCGGCGTTTTCGCGTCCGGCGTACGCCTACGCGGTAAAATGGGCGCATGGAGCACACCGAGTCGCACCCCTTCGACGGCAAGGCCTTCGTCCGCCACCTGACCACCTCGCCCGGCGTCTACCGCTATTTCGATGCGGAGGACGAGCTGCTGTACGTCGGCAAGGCCGCCAACCTCAAGAAGCGCGTCAGCAACTACTTCCTGAAACCGCCCATGGACCCGCGCATCGCCTCGATGGTGTCGCAGATCGCGCGGGCGGAAGTGACCCTGACCCGCACGGCAGGCGAGGCGCTGCTGCTCGAATCGCAGTTGATCAAGTCGCTGAAGCCGCGTTACAACATCGTGCTGCGCGACGACAAGAGTTACCCCTACATCTATCTGTCCAGCACCGACGAGTATCCAAGGCTGGGCTTCCATCGGGGTGCCAAGACCGCGTCGGGGCGCTACTTCGGTCCCTATCCGAGCACGTTCGCCGTCCGCGAGAGCCTGGGCCTGATGCAGAAGCTGTTCAAGGTGCGCCAGTGCGAGGACAGCTATTTCCGGAACCGTTCGCGGCCCTGCCTGCAGCACCAGATCGGCCGGTGCAGCGCGCCCTGCGTGCGCCTGATCGACGTGCCGGACTACCGCAACGACGTGCGCCACGCCGAGATGTTCCTGGAAGGGCGCAGCAGCGCCGTGATCGACGAGCTGGCCGTGGCCATGGAAACCGCCAGCCAGTCGCTGCACTTCGAGCGTGCGGCCACCCTGCGCGACCAGGTGGCCGCCCTGCGTCGGCTCCAGGCCCAGCATTTCGTGCAGGGTGCGAGCGCGGATATGGACGTCATCGCTTGCAGCATGGAAGGGGGCATGGCCTGCGTCAGCGTGCTGTTTTTCCGCAACGGCGTCAGCCTGGGCTCGCGCGATTTCTTCCCGCGGCTGGGTACGGATGCGTCGATTCCCGATGTCCTCGCGCAGTTCATCGCCCAGTACTACCTCGAGCGCCAGGTGCCGCGCGAGCTGGTGCTCAGCGACGACGTGGAAGACATCGACGTGCTGGCCGGCGTGCTGTCGGAGCATGCCGGGCACACGGTGTCGCTGAAGCCCAGCGTTCGCGGCGAGCGCGCCCGCTTCCTGGAAATGGCCCAACGCAACGCAGGCGCGGCGCTGACCTCGCGCCTGGCCAGCCGGCACACGCTGCTGGCGCGCTTCGACGACTTGCAGAAGGTGCTCGAACTGACCGACATGCCGAGGCGCCTCGAGTGCTTCGACATCAGCCACACCATGGGTGAGGCCACGGTGGCCTCCTGCGTGGTCTTCGGTCCCGAGGGTCCGGAAAAGTCGCACTACCGGCGCTTCAACATCGCCGGGATCACCCCGGGCGACGACTACGCCGCCATGCACCAGGCACTGACCCGGCGCTTCAAGAAGGTCGTGGAGGGCGGTGTGCGGCCCGATATCCTGCTGATCGACGGCGGCACGGGCCAAGTGGGGCAGGCGATGGATGTCCTGCGTGAGCTCGGCGTCGAGGGCATCCGGGTCGTCGGTGTGGCCAAGGGCCCCGGCCGTCGCGCCGGCGAGGAAACCCTCGTGCTCGCCGACAGCGGCCGGACCTTGCACCCCGGCACGTCGTCGCCGGCCCTGCACCTCGTGGCCGCGGTTCGTGACGAAGCGCACCGTTTTGCGATCAGTGGCCATCGCCGCCGCCGTGAAGCGGCCCGCGAACGCAGTACGCTGGAAGACGTGGCCGGCGTGGGCGCGCGCCGACGCGCAGCCCTGTTGAAGGCCTTCGGCGGACTGGCCGGCGTGGAAGCGGCCGGTGTGGAGGAATTGATGAGCGTGAAGGGCATTGATCGCGGGCTCGCGGAGCGCATCTATGCCATGCTGCATCCCTGATCGAACGGAGGTGTCGGCTCGCACCGATCCCTCCCGTACTGGCTGACCTATGCGCATCAACCTTCCCACCTGGCTGACCCTGTTCCGCGTGCTCCTGCTGCCGGTCATGGTCGTCGTCTTCTAC
Source organism: Luteibacter sp. PvP120 (assembly GCF_054055715.1). Classification (NCBI taxonomy): domain Bacteria; kingdom Pseudomonadati; phylum Pseudomonadota; class Gammaproteobacteria; order Lysobacterales; family Rhodanobacteraceae; genus Luteibacter; species Luteibacter sp. PvP120. The sequence goes on from NZ_JBSRXP010000012.1 coordinate 20,865, forward strand.
CTGCCGTTTCGCGGCGCCAGCCTGACGGCGGCACTGGTCTTCGTGCTGGCCGCCTTCACCGACTGGCTGGACGGCTACCTGGCGCGGCGCATGAACCTGACCTCGGCGTTCGGCGCCTTCCTCGACCCGGTGGCGGACAAGCTGATGGTCGCCGTCACGTTGTTCCTGCTGGTGCAGTCCCACCCGGGCGGGTGGCAGGGCATCCTGCTGGCGGTCACGGCCGCCGTCATCGTCGGCCGCGAAATCAGCGTGTCCGCGCTGCGCGAGTGGATGGCCGAGATCGGCGCGCGCTCGCGGGTCAAGGTCGCCTTCCTCGGCAAGCTGAAGACCACGATGCAGATGGTGGCCCTCGTGGTCCTGCTGCTGCAGCACGACGCGGAGACGCTGCGCCTGTACCACATCGGCGAGGCCCTGCTGGTCATCGCCGGCATCCTGACGATCTGGTCCGGGCTGGACTACCTGCGCGCCGCATGGCCAGCCCTGCGTGGCGACGCCGAGGCGGTCAACAAAAATGAAAAAAAACCGCTGCAAGGTGGTTGACACATGGGCGTCGTGATCTAGAATAGCGGGACAACGACGCGGGAATAGCTCAGTTGGTAGAGCACGACCTTGCCAAGGTCGGGGTCGCGAGTTCGAGTCTCGTTTCCCGCTCCAAAGTTTTCACGAAGCCTCGGTCACCCGGGGTTTTGTTTTTTAGGCGCCACGCGATACTCTCGCGCTGCGCCAGCGATGGCCGGGTGGCAGAGTGGTCATGCAGCGGACTGCAAATCCGCGTACGCCGGTTCGATTCCGACCTCGGCCTCCATCGCATTCCAAGGCGCTCCGCTCACGCGGTGCGCCTTTTTTCTTGAAAGCCCGGATGGCGAAATCGGTAGACGCAAGGGACTTAAAATCCCTCACTCGTAAGAGTATGTCGGTTCGAGTCCGACTCCGGGCACCATGTCTACCGAAAGCAGATCGATCCCATGACATCCCGCCTGGTGCTCAAGGTCATTGTTGGTTCGCGCAACCCGATCAAGATCGGCGCTGTGCGCAACGCGCTCGCGCTGCTCTTTCCCGAGCATGTCCTCGCCTGCGAAGGCATGCATGCGCCATCCGGCGTCGCCGATCAGCCGATGACCGCGACGGAAACGCGTCAGGGCGCCATCCAGCGCATGCAGTACTGCCAGCGACACGGCGGTGAGGCCGACTTCCATGTTGCGCTGGAAAGTGGGATCGAGATGGGTGAGGACGGTCCGGGATCGGTCGGTTACGTGGCCATCGCCGGGGGCGACCGCGTATCCGTAGGTCGCAGTGCCTGGCTACCCGTTCCACCGATTGCCTACGAGGCCCTGCTCGAAGGCGAGGAGTTGGGCGACGTGATGGACCGGTTGTTCGGCACGGTCAACGTCAAGCAGCAGGGAGGCGCCATAGCCCTCGTCACACGGGGGCATGCCACTCGCGAGGGCGTCTATACGCAGGCCGTGTTGCTGGCGATGGCGCCGTTCCTGAACCCCGATCTCTACGGTTTGGCTTCGCGAGTCGTCCCGTGAGCGATGACGCCCGTGTGTCGGTTTGGCGACAGGTCACACCCCCGTAACGCGGCCTGTGAGAAACGTGGGTATTAGGGAGGTGCGCCATGCTCGGATCTACCCAGGCCACGGTGACCGCCGCCGCGACCGAACACGTCAAGCCACTGCGCGTCTATGTCTTCTATCCATCGATCAATCACCGTGCATGGTGGGTCCTGCTTCCGGGATCGGCCAAGGAGTCGTTCGACTCGGAAGGTGCGGCGATCGAGTTCGCGGTGACACGCGCCCGCACGTTGCGTGGCCACGGTCGCCCGGTCGAGGTGCTTCAGGAAAAGATCTCGGGATCGTGGATGGCCGTTCGCGTGTCGTGAGTGTCCCCTTATCGTGAGTGCTTGCTGATCCCGTTCGACCTGTCCGGAGGTGTTTCGCCATGACGACCGCGTACGACACGATCAACCAGCGCCTCATCGGCGAACTCAAGGCGCACCGTCGGGAGATGCGCAGCCCTGCGATCCTCGATCCGCGGCGTTACCGCGACCCCGAGGACGAGGCGGCGCAGCTGGCCTATCCCGGCGATGCGAGCGCAGCGGATGTGGCTTGCGACGACGCCGAGCGCGGGCAGGTGGAAGACGATCACTGAAACGCTTCGAGGGCTTGCAATGCGCGCAAGGCTTGCCTAGAATTGCCGGCTCGATGCGGGAATAGCTCAGTTGGTAGAGCACGACCTTGCCAAGGTCGGGGTCGCGAGTTCGAGTCTCGTTTCCCGCTCCAGATTGTGATCCACAGACGTCCATTGGCCTCTGTAGGTCTTTGAAAAAAAGGAGCTTCGGCTCCTTTTTTCGTTTGAATAAACCCCACGCAAGTCCACCGACAGCCAGCGTCTTCGAGGCCACATTGAGGCCAAAGCATGCGGGCGGTGTCGGTTCCGGATGGTTACCGGGGTTGGACCGGATGACCAGCAAGCATGGTGGGCCATGCTGCAGAATGCCCGCTCCGAACCATGCGTAGCGCCCGAGCCCATGAACACCCCGAAGAGAAAAATAGCATGACCGTTATCCGCTTCCTGGCAGCTGGTCTGTTGTCGTTCTGCGCCGCAGCGCCCGTGTTTGCCGCGCCGGCAGCACTGCATTCGGGCAAGTACGAAGGACTGATGCTGGCGGTAACGCCTGAGGGCCAGGTTGAAGGTTATTACGCCGAGGAGCTGGGCGAGGGCGTGACCCGACGTTGCACCTTCTACCTGAAAGGTGAGCCCGCAGCACTCACCACCTGGCAGGACGATGCCTATCCCGGGAGGGTGGTGGCCTCGTCCGATGGCGTCACCCTGACCGTGGAGCAGGCCCGTCAGCATCCTGGCTGCATGAGTGTGTTGATACCGGAGATCGCCACCGGCCTGGAACTGACCCGAACCGCTGATGCTCACTGGATCGGCCTGGTAACGGTGTCAACCGATAAGGCTCATCTGCTGAACGAGCCTGGCGTGGAAGCGACGAACCGGCCGTATATCGTCAAGGGTGATGTGGTGGGAGTGCTGGCTTACAGGGATGGCTGGGCCAAGGTCGAATTCACCAGTGCCAGGAATCGTACCTACACCGGTTGGATCAGCCATGACCAATACAAGCGGTTGTCAGCGCCCAAGGGCTGAGAAGCGACGCTTTCCCACGTGAAGGCTTCTTTTTCGCTGCAGTGACCGCTACGGAAATGCGCCGGTAGCCGGCGTCTTGGTGAGTTCACCACGCCGTGCACCGGAAAAAACGTACCGCCCCCTTCATCTTGTTGGCGAAGGCGTGTTTCTGCGCACTGTCGAACACATGGTTGCCGGCCATGACCTCGATCGTTCCCGTTTCGAGTTCGAGAGTGAGACACCCTTCGACGACGAAGATCATCACGTGCCAGCCTGCCGGGTCGGCAGCGGCCTGGTAACGCTCGCCCGGTTCCAGCCGCCACTCCCACAGCTCCACCTCGCGGCGCGCGTCGATACTCCAGCGCAGCACCCCTTCGCCGCCCTTGTCGCCGTGCCAGCCCACGCGATCCACACGCGCACTTCGCAGCGACGACGGTTCGGCGACGAGATCGGCTAGCGTGGCATTCAATGCGATGCCGATCCGGTCCAACGTAGCCGTGCTGACGCTTGTCGCACCGTTTTCGATCCCGCCGACCATGCGCAGGCTGACACCCGAGGCTTCCGCCAGGGCTTTCTGGCTCATGCCCGCGGCGACGCGGCGAGCACGCACATTGGCCGCCACATGGGTGAGGAATGATGGCGTCACTTGACTAGGCAAAATTTTGCTTCCCATAATGAGGCAATATTTTACTTATAAGGCGTCTGCCTTCCATGTCAATGCGCTGGTCCGCCTACGTCCTTGGCATCGGCTGCCTGTTCGCGACGGTGGCCTCACCGGTGGCCCGGTCAACATCGGTATCCACGTCGCTGACGGCGGCAGGCGCACGGGAAGATCTGTAACTGGCCATCGCCGCGGTCGAAGCCGCCTTGCCGAACCTCTACTGGCACCAGAGCCGGCGGGCGTGGGCGTCGGCGAAAACCCTCGCCCGCACGCGCGTCGGCGCGGTGACCGATTCTGAATCGCTCTGGCGCGTACTACGCCCGCTGCTCGCGCAGATCGGCGAGGGTCACCTGGGGGTGCAAGTCAGCGATGGCATGAAAGAGCACTATCGCGACGCGCTGCGCTTTCCGCTGGATGTGCTGTGGACCGACAAGGGCGCTTTCGTCCTCGCAGGTTACGGAACGGCCGCGGATGTCGTGGCGGGAAAGCGCCTGGTGTCAGTGGACGGGCGCAGCGACGATGTATTGCTGGACGAGATGGTCGCGATCAGTCCCCACGATGGTGTGATCCGCACCGGTGTCATGCGTGACCTATCAGGCCGCGGCTTTGCCCAGGACCTGTATCGCTTGCGCGGGCCCCTGACGCATTACCGCGTGGTGCTGGAAGGACTGGGCGGACGCACGATGCGCGATCTTGCCGCGGTGCCGCGTCTTGCGCGCCCCGCCGAAGCCGACGATCCATCGCCGTTGCCCACCCTCGGCTGGCTGGACGATCACACGGCGTACCTTGACGTGCCGACCTTCAGCAACAAGCGACTGCGTGCGAGCGGCGCCGCTTTTCCGGAGGCAATCCACACCGTGTTTGAGCAGATCGCACAGCACGGCACCCGGGACCTGATCCTGGATCTGCGCCAGAACGGTGGCGGCTCGGAACCCAACGAGAGCATTCTCTTTTCCTACCTCGTGGAAAAACCACTGCATAAATATGCCGCCGTGGACGCACGTGCCCGACACATCGCCGTGACCAGCCTGAGCGGGAAACGCTTCGACGTCGACGTGTTCGCGGAGGAGGACGATGCGCAGCGGCCGCTGCCCGGCGGGCGCTGGACACGTCGCAACACACCGCCACACGGGCTGATGTCCCGATGGACGACATTCGCTCCTGTATTCCATGGCCGCGTCGTCGTGCTGGCCGGCGGCAACACCTTCTCGGGCGGTGCGGAAGTGGCTTCGATGCTCCGGCATACCGACCGGGCCGTGTTCGTCGGCGAGGAGGTCGGTGGGGCCGACGAAGGCAATACCAGCGGTTACCGTTGGAACCTGGCGTTGCCCAACAGCCGGATGACGATCACGATCCCGTTGTTGCAGTTCCGCATGGCGTGGACGGCGCCAGCCGGCCGCGGCGTACTTCCCGACTGTCCCGTGCCTCCCGAAGCCACCGAAGTCGACGAGCCACGGGACCATGCATGGCGGGTGGCGGTGGCACTCTTGCAGCAGGACTGGCGCGTGCCAGGAAATGCGCGGTGTCCGGATACCTGAAGCGGAGGTCGGGCAGCGCTCTCAGCGCAATCCGCGCGCGATCCTTACCCCGTCCATGCCCGGAAGCCCGCAAGCGGCAGCTTGGCCGTCGTCTGTCGCAGGCTCACGCCTGGTCCAAGCCCATCGGCACCTTGCTTTAAGGATCAGCCACGACCCACAGCGCCGGCATGTGCAGCTCTGCGCACCCGTGCCGGCAGGCAAACGTGCTGTGCTCGCCGACCAGGAAGACACGCTTTCCGCCAGCAAGCGTGATATCGAGCGTGCCGGACACCCCGGCATCCCCGCGGACGGTCGTGCGCTTGTTGGCGGTGACCGCCTCGGTGAACGACTTCGTCCCCCAGTGCCAGGTGATCGAGCCCAGCTTGCCGCGAAGGGTGATGTCTGCAGGGTCCGCACCCTTGCCCGCGAGGTGGAGGTCGTCGCCCGCGCAACCGGCGAGGAGCAGGGGGAACAGGAAGAGGCCGAGTACGCGGTAGCGTTTCACGTGATGTCCAGCCGGAGGGTCGCCACCGTTAACGGCTGAGGGCGCCAAAGCTTGATGCCGCTGGACGCGCCCGTGTATATGCGATTCATGTGCCCGCCTCGAGGACGCGTTCCTCCGGCGCGACCGGCTTGCCGGCCATGGCGGATGCCTCCGGTGGCGCCCGGCGCAGCGGCGTGTCCTTCAGCCACCAGGCGACCACGAACGCCACGGCCATCACGAAAGCGCCGACGTCGTACACCGTATGCAAGGAGGCACCGAAGGCCTCCAGGTAGGACGCATGGATATCGGGTGGCAGGGCGTTCACGGCCTCCGGGCGAAGCGACCTCGCCGGCGAGCCGGCAGGCAGCAGGTCGGCCATGCGCGACTGCAAGCCGTTACTGAACACGGCACCGAACACCGACACGCCCACGGAGCCGCCGATCGAGCGGAACAACGTCACGCCGGAAGTGGCCACGCCCATGTGTTTCATGTCGACGCTGTTCTGCGTGGCGAGGACCAGCACCTGAAGGATCATGCCCAGCCCCACGCCCAGCAGCCCGGCATAGGCGTACATGAGGGGAAGCGGACTGTCGTTGTGCAGCGTGCCCAGCAGCGTCAGCGCCACGGTGGCGAGGAACGTGCCGACGATAGGAAAGACACGATAACGTCCCATCCGGCTGATCAGGCGACCGCTGACGATGGAACTGACCAGCAGGCCGCCCATCAGCGGCAGCAGCTGCATGCCGGCCGCCGTGGGCGACACGCCCTTGACCACCTGCAGGTACAAGGGCATGAAGGTGGTCGAGCCGAACAGCGCCGCGCCGACGAACAGGCCGATGATGCAGCTGAGCAGGAAGGTGCGGTGCCGGAACAGTCCCAGGGGAATGATCGGCTCGCTGGCGACCGATTCCTCGTAGACAAACCCGATCACGCCGACGATGGCGAACGCCAGGATGAACCACAGCTCCCCGGACGACCACGGCAGCATCGTGCCGCCCTCGGTGGTGAAAAGGATCAGGCAGCTCAGCGCCAGAGTCAGCCACGCGGCACCCCAGTAATCGATGGTGTGCTTCACGTGGCGCACGTGGGGATGGAACGCCGCGGCGATGACGCCGATGGCGACCAGGCCCAAAGGCAGGTTGACGTAGAAGATCCAGCGCCATGAGAGATGGTCGACCATGAACCCGCCGACCAGCGGACCCAGAACGGTCGCCAGGCCATAGACGCCGCCGAACAGGCCCTGGTACTTGCCACGGTCGGCGGGCGGGATCACGTCGCCGATGGATGCCATGACGATCACCAGCAGGCCGCCGCCCCCCAGGCCCTGCAGCGCACGCATGGCGATCAGCTGGGTCATGTCCTGGGCCAGCCCGCACAGGACGGATCCGAGCAGGAAGAGGGCTATCGCGGTCTGCAGGACCACCTTGCGGCCGAACAGGTCGCCGAACTTGCCGTACAGCGGCACCACGACGGTGGAGCTGAGAAGGTACGCGGTCACCACCCAAGACAACTGGCTGAACCCGCCCAGTTCCGTGACGATCGTCGGCAGCGCGGTGGAGACGATGGTCTGGTCGAGCGCGGCCAGGAGCATGACGAGCATCAGGGCAGGGAACAGCACGCGCAGCGACGGTGTCGAGGTCGGTGAGGCGGACGGATCCGTCAGGGAAGCAGGGGTCACAAGGGTGTCCCATGAATTTAATTAAGTAGTAAGTTAATATAGGTGCGACAGGGCGTCCGGTCAATCCGGCGCGCTGCCGTGGTATTGAAGTCGTGGTGTCGAGCGCCCTTCCACCCTGTCGGAGCATCCTTGGTTACTTCTGTCCCCCGCCGCGGCCGTCGCCCCGGTCGGCCACCCGTCCAGCCGGACGGCCCCGACCAGCGCCAGCGCCTGGCCGATCTCGCCCTGGAACTGATTGCCCGGAAGGGTTACGCCGAGACCACGCTGGCCGGCATCGCCCGGGCCGCAGGCATGACCTCCGCCGCGGTGCACTACTACTTCAAGACGCGCGAGCAACTGTTCGACATGTTGTTCGACGAGCGCATCGCGCCGATGCAGAAACGCCTCGAAGGCATCTTCCTGGAGCACGCCGATGATCCGGTGGCCGCCTTTGCGGGCCTGGTGCGCCGCTTCGTCGAGATCGCAGGCGATTCACCGTGGGTGGGGCCCGTTTTCTTCGGCGAGATGCTCAACGACAGCGACCTGTTCAAGCAGCACATGCGCAAACGGCTGGGCGACTCGCGCCAGGTGGCGGTCGTCGGCACCCTTCGCCGGTGGCAGGAGGAAGGGCGTATCGCGAAGGATCTCGACCCCGCGCTGTTGATGGGTACGGTGCTAAGCCTGACCGTGCTGCCGGTGACGGCCAGCCGGAAATGGAAGGGCGATGCCCTGCGGGGCCACATCGATGCAGAGGTCATCACGCGCCATGCGCTGGCCTTGCTGATGCATGGTATCCAGGGCCCGTCGGGTCACCCGGGCTGACGTAAATACGTCCTATCCCCCGGCTTCACGTGCCTGCCATGCGACCGCGGCGAATCTTGCCGCTCCTGTGCGCACTATCCACTCGGGGATCGGATCATGGCTAATACGACGGGCTCTCACGTCAACACCATCGGCGCAATGGCCGCTGGAAAACTGCTTGCCAAGGCTACCGGTGGGAAATGGGGGCCGGCCATCCTGATCCTTGCCGGCATCATCCTGCTGCGTAAGCGCGCTGCACAACGTGCCGCACAACGACAACGCGCCGACATGGCCCTGGCGAGCCACGCCGACGCGTCGTACTGACGGGAATCAGTGCTGTTGCTTGTTGTCTTCGCCGGTGCCGTCCAGCGGATCGCCCGACGAGTCCGTCTCGGGCTGTTCGGTGGGGCCGCGCTTCTGGGGCGGGGCATCGTTCTGGCCGGGATGCTGCGGCGGGCGATTTTTCTCATTTGCCATGGTCGTCTCCTTGGGTGGAGATTCACCTTCGCGGGTCGGCGCTGACGATGGTGTGCTCACTTCGTGAGTGCGGTGTCGCGAGCGCCGATTTGGCGGGGGCGTTTATCACCATCAAGGTGTAACGATCGGCGAACTACGCTCCGATCGCGCAGGACATGCAATGGCGCGGGCGAGGGTAGGCGAAGCCCCACATACCGGCGCGGACTCTGCCTACGTGACGATCGGGTCGCGTCGCCTCACGACGCGGGGAGATTCCCGCTACAGGCCTGGCGGGCGTTGGATGATCATACCGGCACGCTGGTTGTCGCGCCTGCACATCTGGCATTGTATGCATTCGCAGGCAGCGTGCAGGTCATTCCTCGCGCATAGAAGTACAGTCGGCCCAGGGAGGGCAAAGAATGATTAATGTTGTTTTGGTCGACGACCACGAGCTGGTCAGGACCGGTTTCCGGATGATCCTGCAGCAGCAGGCCGACGTCCGCATTCGGGGGGAGGCCGGTTCGGCGGAGGAAGGCCTGCGGCTTATCCGCTCGCACTCACCGGACATCGCACTGGTCGACGTCCACATGCCGGGCATGAGCGGCGTCGAGCTCACGGAACGCGTGATTCGCGCCAAGTTGCGCACCAATGTCGTGATCCTCACGGTCGTCGACGACGCGCGTTTTCCCAAGCGCCTGCTCGACGCCGGCGCACTGGGTTATCTGACCAAGGCCTGCACGGCCGACGAATTGCTCGCGGCGGTGCGGCAGGTGGCATCCGGTCGGCGTTACCTCGCCCCCACCGTGGCGCAGCAGCTGGCGCTGGCCACGCTGGATGGCTCCGACTCGCCGTTCGATACCTTGTCCACGCGCGAGATGGAGGTCTCGATGATGTTGGTCCGCGGTATGCCGCTCACCTCCATCGGCGAGCGCCTGAACCTCAGTCCCAAGACGGTGTCGACCTATAAGCAGCGCCTCATGGAGAAGCTGCACGTCGAGCATGTCGTCGGCCTTGCGCACCTCATGACCGTGCATGGGCTGCTGGATACCCATAACCATCAGGTCGGTACCTGACCATCGGCATCCCTGACCACGATCCATCGATGGACATAACAAAAAAACGCCGGGCTTAGCCCGGCGTTTTTTTGGTGAAAGGGAGGCTTTCACCTCCCCAGGTGTTACGCGTCGCCGTGCGGCTTGTCGTCGGACGAGGGCTTGTCGGACGACGGCTCCTGACGCGGGCGCGTCAGCAGGTCGCCCTGGGCCGGTGCCGGCGAAGCCGGCTGCGATGGAGCCACCGGTTCGTGGGACACCGGCGAGACGTTGGATGCCTCGGGCGACTTCGGCGTGACCACGGCGGGCGGGGCCGGGGCATCGACCGGCGGCACCGGCACATGGTCCACGGCTGCCGGGGCAGGGGCAACGGCAGTCGGAACCGGCGTGGGAGCCGGGGTCGGAGCACGCGGGGTCGGGGTAGGTGCCGGAGCCTCCACGGGTGCCGGTGCCGGTGCCGGTGCCGGTACCGCAGGCGCCGGGGTCGGGGCTTCCGCGGGAGCGGGTGCCTTGACCGGAGCGGGTGCTTGCACCGGGGCCGGAGCCTGGACTGGAGCCGGAGCCTGGACCGGAGCCTGCATCGGAACCGGCGTCTCGGCCGGCGTCGAAGCGTGAGCCACGGGCGCGCCGGCCTCGGGAACCGTCTCAGCCTGAGGTGCCGACTCGGTTGCCGTCGGAGCCGGAGTCACGGCAGCGGTGGGCCGCGGCCTGCGCTCGGGCTTTCGCTCGGTCCCGACGTCATCCGTGCCGTCTTCGGTCGGCAGCATGCCACGCGCAGGCGCATCGAGTACCGAGGGCTGGCTGGCCGGCGAGGCGGCGGGCTGAATCGTCTCAGCGTCCTGCGCCGGTGCCGGTGCTTCGCTCGCCGTCGTGGCGGCTGCGGGAGCACGGGCGGCACGCGGAGCGGGCGGCGGCGTGTTCAGCGGTGCATCCGATTCGGTCTGCCGACGCTCGGTCGTGCGGACCGGGGCGGAGTCCGCCGGGGTGGCGCTATCGACCGGGTGTGCCAGGGCCGGTGCCGGTGCCGTGGGCTGACCCGGAATCGGGGGCAGCTTGGGCAGCGAGCTCAGGGTGAGCGCCGACGGCACGTTCTCATCGTCCGAGGCGTCGCCCTGGACGGCCGCGGGCGCCGGGACCGAAGCGGTCGGGGCGGGACGGGTGGCTTCGTGGCGCGGGGCCTCCACGGCGAAAGCGTTCTCCGCCGCGGCAGCGGTGTCGAGCATGGGCGGCACGCTGGCGCTGGAACGGCCCGTGCCGACCGGAGCCTCGTCATCACCCTCGTCATCGTCGAGGTCGTCGGCACCGTTGGCACCATCGGCCGAGCCGACGACACCGCCGTCTTCCTGGCGACGACGGCGACGGCCACCGCGACGACCGCGGCGGCGGCGCTGGCCACCCTCGGTGTCCTTGCCGCCATCGGTGGAAGGCGCTTCGCTGTCGACCTCGCCCGTGGCGATGGCATCGACGCCCAAGGCCTCGGCGTCGAGGATCAGCTTCTCGTCGTCGGTGACGACCGGCGCGGTGACCGGCTTCTCGGCCGGATTGCGCGGGGCGGCGGCAGCGACGTCCGGTGCGATGTTGACGTTGGCGGCCTTCTCGATGCGCTCACCCTGCGGCTGGCGCTCGCCACGCGGCTGACGCTCGCGACGGCCGGTGGTCTCACCCGTGGGCGAGGTTTCGGCACGGCCACCCTGACGACCCTGCTGTGCAGGGTCCTTCTGGCGCGGTGCCTTTTCTTCGCCCTGGCGGGGCGCGGCGTCGTTACGGCCCTGGGCCGGCTTGTTGCCGTTGCGCGGCTGCTGTGCCTTGCCTTGCGCGGGCAGGCCGTCACGGTCCTTGCGCGGACCCTGCGCCTGACGCGGTTCACCACCGCGGCCACGGCCTTCGTTGCCGCGACGATCGTCGCGATCGCGGCGGTTGCCACGCTCGCTGCGCTCACCGCGTTCGTTGCGGTCGTTTCGCTCGTTGCGGCCGCCGGAGCGCGCCTCGTCACGGCGGGACGCCGGGCCGGGCTGCGCCGCGGGCGCGGGCTGCGTACCGGCGTTGCCGCCGAACAGGCTGCCGAACAGGCGCGAGAAGAAGCCACCCGCGGGGGCGGCAGGCGCGACCGGTGCGGCGGCGCGGGGCACCGGTGCCGCAACGGCGACGGCCACCGGCTCGGCGATTTCCTCGCGAACGGGGGCGGGAGACGACGGTACGACGCCCGTGACCAGCGGCTGCTCGCCGCTACCCAGCGCCTGGCCCATCTTGGGCAGGGCCTGGGCGACCACCGGGGTGGTGCGCTCGTAGCTGGGCTTGCTGTGCTCGCCCATGTCGACTTCGCGGATGCGGGTGATCTCGAGGTGCGGGGTTTCCAGCTTCTCGTCGGCCACCACCACCACGTGCACGTTGTGGCGCAGCTCGATCTCGACGACGCTGGCGCGCTTCTCGTTCAGCATGAAGTTGGCCACCGAGGACGGTGCCTGCACCAGGACCTGCCCGGTGTTTTCCTTCATGGCGTGTTCTTCGATCAGGCGCAGGGTGGACAGCGCCAGCGATTCCACGCTGCGGATGTGGCCGTGGCCCTCGCAGCGCGGGCAGACGATCTGCGTGGCCTCGCCCAGGCTGGGGCGCAGGCGCTGGCGGGACATCTCCAGCAGGCCGAAGCGCGAGATGCGACCGATCTGGACGCGGGCGCGGTCTGCCTTGAGGGCGTCCTTCAGGCGCTCTTCCACCTCGCGCTGGTGGCGCGGGCTGTCCATGTCGATGAAGTCGATGACGATCAGGCCGCCGGCGTCGCGGATGCGCAGCTGGCGGGCGATCTCGGTCGCGGCCTCGAGGTTGGTGTTGAACGCCGTCTCTTCGATGTCGCTGCCCTTGGTGGCCTTCGACGAGTTGATGTCGATGGCGGTCAAGGCTTCGGTCTGGTCGATGACGATGGAGCCGCCCGAGGGCAGGCGCACGTTACGCTCGAAGATGCTGTCGATCTGGCTTTCGATCTGGTACCGCGAGAACAGCGGCGTCGGATCCTGGTAGAGCTTGAGCTTGCGCAGGTTGTTTGGCATCACCTGCTGGACGAAGTCGCGGGCGTCGTTGTACAGCGACTCCTCGTCGATCAGGATTTCGCCGATATCGTTGCGCAGGTAATCGCGCAGGGCGCGGATGAACAGCTTGGATTCCTGGTAGATCAGGAACGGGGCTTTCTGCGACTGCGACGCGCCGGAGATCAACTTCCACAGCTGGAGCAGGTAGTCCAGGTCCCACTGGAGTTCCTCGGCGTCGCGGCCCATGCCGGCGGTGCGCACGATGAGGCCCATGTCGTCGGGCACCTGCAGGTGCTCCATGGCCTCCTTGAGGGCCTGGCGGTCTTCACCCTCGATGCGGCGCGAGACGCCGCCGGCACGGGGGTTGTTGGGCATCAGCACCATGTAGCGACCGGCGAGGCTGATGAAGGTGGTCAGGGCGGCGCCCTTGTTGCCACGTTCTTCCTTCTCGACCTGGACGATGATCTCCTGGCCTTCCTTGAGGAGATCGCGGATGTTCGACTTGCCTTCCGCGTTGGGATTGAAATATTCGCGGGAGATTTCCTTCAGGGGAAGGAACCCGTGGCGCTCGGCGCCGTAGTCGACGAAGCAGGCTTCGAGCGAGGGCTCGACGCGAGTGATGCGGCCTTTGTAGATATTGGCTTTTTTCTGCTCGCGGGACGGGATTTCGATATCGAGATCGTAGAGGTTCTGACCATCGACGATGGCCACACGCAACTCTTCGCGCTGAGTCGCGTTGATAAGCATACGCTTCATTTGTAATTTCCTCGGCCTTGCCGCGCGGCCGCGGGCCGCGGTGGCGCCCATGTGGCGGCCTGCCGGGGATCGCGCCGCAGCGGTGAGGCTTCAAGCGGCATGGGATCCGGGACCGATGCCTGGACCCGGCGTGATTCGTGATAAGCGCCTTGCAACCGGTCCGCGTCCCTACGGATTAGCCGGACAACCGCAACCCGAACCGTTACGATGTGGGGTGTCTTCGCGTTCCGTCTCCCTGGACGGACCCGCGCGACACTCGCCTTACGTGACGGTACAGGCACCCCGCGAGAGATAAGTCTTCAGCGGAGCCTGGCGCTGGCCGAGTATCCTATCAATTTCGAGTTTTATCAATGCAGACGGCAACTTCCCTCGACGGCGGCCAAGGTGTGCGCATCGTCGAAATCGGACCCGAGCGGGACGGCCAGCGCGTGGACAACGCCCTGCTCACCCTCCTGAAGGGGGTGCCGCGCAGTCTGGTCTATCGCATCCTCAGAACGGGACAGGTTCGCATCAATGGCAAGCGCGCCAAGCCGGAAACGCGCCTGGCCGCTGGCGACATGCTGCGTATTCCGCCGGTGCGCGTCGCTGAGCGCGATGAGACGGTAGCCCCCTCCGGCATGGTGAGGGCTGTGGCCGATTCGGTCATCTTCGAGGACAAGCACTTCCTCGTGATCGACAAGCCGGTGGGCATCGCTGCCCATGGCGGCAGCGGGGTCAGCCATGGGGCGATCGAGCTGCTGCGCGCGGCGCGCCCCACCGAGCACCTGGAACTGGTTCACCGGCTGGATCGGGACACCAGCGGCGTGCTGGTGCTGGCGCGTTCCCGCCCGGGCCTCACCGGCCTGCAGGCGCTGATCCGCGAGAACGAGGTGACCAAGCAATACCTCTGCCTGATGACCGGCACGCCGCGCAAGGCCAAGTTCGACGTCAACGCGCCGCTGCTGAAATCGGTCATGCACGGCGGCGAACGCCTGGTAAGGGTGGACGACGGCGGCAAGCCGTCGCTCACCTTCTTCCAGGAGATGGAGCAGTACCCCGGCGCGCGTCTCATGCAGGCCACGCTGGGCACGGGGCGTACCCACCAGATCCGCGTGCACGCCCAGTATGTCGGGCATCCGCTGGCGGGCGATCCCAAATACGGCGACGAGGAAGCGAACAAGCGGCTGCGGGCGAAGGGGCTGAAGCGGATGTTCCTGCACGCCGCGCGCATGAGTTTCGATCTTGGCGGCAAGAACTACGATTTTTCCTCACCGTTGCCCGACGATCTGAAGGTTTTCCTGAACAATCTGCGTGGCTGATCCCGCGGCCGTGGTCGCGGCGGTCCGTCCCTAGCCCAGGTAGCGGGCGCTGACTTCCAGCGATCGCAACGCGCTGCCACTGACGCAGGCCTGCAGGACGACGGCGCTCAGTGCGTGCGCCAACGCTACCGGCACCAGCGCGCGGTGGCGCAGGTACCACCAGGCCCAGCCCAGTTCGCCGACGAAGCACAACTGCATCAGCAAGCCGTTGGGCGTGTGCAGCAGCGCGAAGACGGTGGCCGTCCCCAGGATGGCGAGCGGGCGGGGCCACGCGCGGTCGAGCAGGGCGGCCACCACGGCCAGGATCAGCCACTGCTGGAACGTGGCCCAGGCCAGGTAGACCAGCACGCGACCGATCGGGGGCCACGCGGGCGCATGACCGGCGATGGCAGCCACGACGAGCGCTGCGGGCAGGGCGAGCGCGGGCACCCAGGCGACACGCCAGCCGGCCAACCAGTTCCACGAGGGCAGCCGACGTTGCGCCGCAAGCAGGCCG
Source organism: Luteibacter sp. PvP120 (assembly GCF_054055715.1). Lineage (NCBI taxonomy): Bacteria > Pseudomonadati > Pseudomonadota > Gammaproteobacteria > Lysobacterales > Rhodanobacteraceae > Luteibacter > Luteibacter sp. PvP120. The sequence continues at coordinate 36,198 of NZ_JBSRXP010000012.1, forward strand.
GCGTAGGCCACGCCGAGGACGAACAGCGCCACCTCGCCCGGGGCCGGGTGAAACGACAGCCCCAGGCTGGCGATGAACGCGACCGGTCCGACGACGGCGAGGGCGGCATCGGTCGGCCCGGCGCTGCCACGGCGCAGCCGATGACGCGCGATCAGCAGGAGCAGGTAAAGCGAGGAGGCGAGCCAGGCGTGCCAGCCCGCCACGGTGCCGTTGGTGTGGGTGGGATCAGCCGTCCGGGGCGCGGCGTCGTCGTTGCCGAAGGTCACCAGGGCATCCCGGATGCGTGCCTTGTCGCGCCAGGCGAGCAGGGCTTCCGAGGTGAGACCGGCCGGAAGGGCGACCGTGGCAAGCGCAGCCGGCGAACGCGCGTCGGTCAATGACAGGGAGGCGCCGCGGAGGGTGAGCGTCTCCCCGACGGGCAATAGCGTGCGCAAGCGCAGCATCGCCAGGCGGCGGGGTGCCGGCACGGCCACGCCTCGCTCGTCGGTCCATGCCAGTTGGTCCAGCCCCACGGCGTTCTTCGCCAGCGGACCCGGACCCAGGGTGCCCAGGTCGGCACGCAAGCCCGGACCGTCCAGCGTCTGGCGAACCGTCAGGCCGTACCGGCCCGGGGCACTCGCCTCCGCATCCAGATGGAATGCCGCGGTTCGTGCAAGGTCCGCATCCCGACGCAGCGGCAGGCCGATCTCGAATCCGGTGGCGGCCCGGGCCTGCACCACCAGTCCCTGGGGTGACGACGACAGCTTGCCCGCACCGAAGGCGCGTCCCGCCACGACATCCCCGGCATCGCGGAAACGCCATGCCCACGGGGACTCGCCGCGGGCGAAGGCGGCGCGGTCGACGGCGCTGTCGCGCTCGATGGCCGTGTGGACCACCGAGGCGGCAAAGCGCGGCAAGACAATAAAAAGCAGGGCGACGGCCATGACGATAGTCGCGACCACCGTCGCCATCGGGGCCCAACCGGCGGCGCGTGGCGGCACGTCAGCGATCGAGCAGCGCCTCGACCCGCGCCGCACAGATCACGTCGTTGAGCGAGATGCCGCCCACGTCATGGGTGGACCACAGCACCTGGCAATGGCCGTAGCCGGCTTCGAGGTCAGGGTGGTGATCTTCCTGGTTGGCCATGAAGCCCACGGCGTTGATGAAGCCGAGGGTGTGGTGGAAATCCGGGAAGGTGAAGTCCTTGACGATGGCCTTGCCGTCGGCCGTAACCGTCCAGCCGGGCAGGGTGGCGAGGTGCCCGTCGAGAGTGGCCCGATCGAGCGCGTTCTCCGCGCCCTTGCGCGGCTGGCAGTGCTGGGAGGCGAGCGGGGAAAGCGACATGGGGAAGGTCCGTCCGGGTAAAGCGCGAAGCGTCGGCGCTCCGGCTGGAATTGTCAAAAGGCGGCGCCCCGGACGAAACAGTACTAGAATGGTGCTGTATTCCGGCGTCCCCACGCCGGCAACGGATCGGAGTGGCCATGATCGATATTTCGGAGCGCGCCCAGGCGCATTTCCAGCGCCTGCTCGCCCAGCAGGGTGGTGACGGCCTGGGCATTCGCCTGCGTGTGGTCGAGGCGGGTACGCCCGCCGCACAGTGCGAGCTGGAGTTCTGCGACGCCACGGAACTCACCGGCGATGAATGGACCGTCGAGTGCACCGGCTTCAACCTCTATGTCGACAGCGAGAGCATGCGCTGGCTCGACCCGGCCAACATCGACTACGAAACCCACGCCACCGGCAGCCAGCTCAATATCCGCGCACCGCGGATCAAGGGCGATGCACCGGGCGAAGGCGCGGGCATCGTGGAGCGGGTGAAGTTCGTGCTGGAGTCGGAGGTCGCGCCGCAGATCGCCTCGCACGGCGGCCGCATCTCGCTGGTCGAGGTTACCGCCGAGGGCGTGGTGGTGCTGCGCTTCGGCGGCGGCTGCCACGGCTGCGGCATGGTCGATGTCACGCTGAAGAACGGCGTGGAGAAGACCCTGCGCGAGCGCGTGCCGGAAATCACCGAGGTGCGCGACGTCACCGACCACGAGACCGGCGACACGCCGTACTTCGCCAAGGCATAAGTACGGCCCGGCGGATCAGTCGCCCTGGATGTGGTGTTCCAGGCCCTGCAGCTTCGTCGGCATCGTGGCGAAGTAGGCCGACACGTCGTCGATGTCCTGATCGGACAGCGTCGCGGCGAAGCCCTTCATGATGGCGTTGTTGCGGCGGCCGTCCTTGTACTCGTGCAGCGCCTGCGCAAGGTAGTCGGCGTACTGGCCGGCCAGGCGCGGGTACTGCGGATCGACGGAATTGCCATCCTGGCCGTGGCAGGCCACGCAGGTGGCGATCTTGGTCTTGCCGCGGGCCGGGTCGCCGGCGGCGAAGCTCGAGGTGGCGGTCAGCGCGAAGAGCGCGCCGATGGCAATCAGGGAAAACCCACGGATCATCATTCGTCCTCGGCGGCTTACTTGGCGAGACTGGAAAGGTAGGCGGCGATGTCGTCGATGTCCTGGTCGGACATGCTCTGCGCCTGGGCGCCCATCGTTGGGTGAGTGCGCTCGCCGCTCTTGTAGGCCTTCAGGGCGTTGACGAGGTATTGCTCATTCTGGCCGCCGATATGCGGCACGTGGTACTCGGGATACGCATTGGCATAACCCGGTACGCCGTGGCAGCCATTGCAGGTGTAGACCAGCGTCCGCCCCCTGGCCTTGTCTCCTTCGGCATGCGCGGCGGATGCGGCGCACAGAGCTACAGCGATCAGGCCAATCAGATGCAGACGCTTCATTAAGAGTTCCCTGGGTGCCGGTCGGGGCCGGGGTTGAACAGCCGTCGAAGTATAGAGGGCTGTCGCAAGGTGGAACAACTCGGGCGTAAGTGCAGGTCAGAAAAGACTTTTGAGGATGTGGAAGCCAGCGATGTACTCGCCGGCGATGGTGCCGACGCAGACCAGGAAGAAGTTCAACAGGGTGCGGGCCACGCGATTCTTCCACCAGCCGGTCCAGTGGGTGATGTCGTCGCGCAGGTGCTCGAAGTCGATCACGCGGGGTTTGCGGACCCATGCCTCGGCCATGGCGCTGAACGCACCGGAAGGAATGCCCGGGCGGAACGGTTTCAGCGGGCCGGCCACGAACGCGGCGACGATGGACAGCGGATGGCCGCCGGCAATCAGCGCGCCAAGGGCGGACAACCCGCCCGTGAGCAGCACCCAGCTCTTCACCGCGTCGGCGCCCAGACTGGGGCTGCGGTAGAACGCGAAGCCGATGGCGGCGAAGATCGCCAACACCAGGCCCACGGCGAACACCTTGGGCCACGGCGAGGCCGGCGGGGTGACGGCCAGATCGTCGGCGGTGGCGCGCGCGTCGCCGTGCTGCTCCGCGAGCTGGTGGCTCATGCCCTTGAGGTGACCCGCGCCGATGACGACCAGCACGGTGCGCGCGGGCGCGGTGGCATCCATGCGCTGGCCGTTTTCGCGCAGGCGCGCGGCCATGAATTCGTCGCGCTCCGCGATCAGCGCGCGGTACAGCGGCGCGGAGTCCTTCGCGAAATCGCTGAACGCGCTTTCCAGCAGGTCGGATTGCTTGAGTTTCTCGATGTCCGCCTCGGCGATTTCCTCGCGTTCGAACACGCTGCCCAGCATGCCGGCCATCAGGCCGAAGCGCTGGAAGAAACCGACGCTGCGCCAGGCGCGCTTGAGGGTGGTACCCACCTCGCGATCGACCAGCCACACCGGGATGCCGCGTGCGTCGGCGCCATCCATCGCGGCCTTCATTTCCGCGCCGGGCTCGATGCCGTACTGCGCGGCCAGGCGTTTCTGGAAGCCGCCGAGCACCAGACTGGCGGCGACCATGCCGGCCTTGCCCTGGCGGATCACCTGGAAGAGGTCCATCTGCTTGAAGGCTTCCGGATCGCGGATACCGTGCGCGCGGCTGGCGCAGAGTTCCACCGCCACCGCGTCGAAGTGCTCGCTTTCCAGCAGCGCATCCACCGCCTGCACGCTGGCGCGTGACACGTGCGCCGTGCCGAGGATGACGTAATCGACGCCGTCGCGCGTTATGCGCTCGATGGGCTGGCCGTCCAGTGCGGGATGCGGTTTGACGTCGTGCTCGGCGGGAATCATGCGCTCGGTTGTCCTGGGCTGGGGCTTAGTCGCGGAAGCGCTTGGTGAGGTCGCCGTAGGCATCGATGCGGCGATCGCGCAGGAACGGCCAGATGCGACGCACGTGCTCGCTGCGCTGCATGTCGACATCCACGATCAGCAGCTCACGACCCTCGGTGCCGGCCTGGGCGAGGAATTCGCCCTGCGGCCCGGCCACGAAACTGGAACCCCAGAACTGGATGCCGTTGCCGACGGCGGTGGGGTCGGCTTCGTAGCCGGTGCGGTTGCAGGCGAGCAAGGGCAGGCCGTTGGCCACGGCATGGCCGCGCTGCACAGTGATCCACGCCTCGCGCTGGCGTGCCTTCTCGTCGTCGGTGTCTTTCGGGTCCCAGCCGATGGCGGTGGGGTAGAACAGGATGTCCGCACCGGCCAGCGCCATCATGCGCGCGGCTTCGGGGTACCACTGGTCCCAGCAGACCAGCACGCCGAGCTTGCCGACCGAGGTGGGGATGGGATCGAAACCCAGGTCGCCCGGCGTGAAGTAGAACTTCTCGTAGAACGCCGGGTCGTCGGGGATGTGCATCTTGCGATACTTGCCGGCGATGGCGCGCGAGCGATCGAAGACCACCGCCGTGTTGTGGTACAGGCCTGTGGCGCGTTTTTCGAACAGCGAGGCGACGACGACGAGTTTCAGTTCCTCGGCCAGCCGGCCCAGGCGCTCGGTGCTCGGCCCGGGGATGGTCTCGGCGAGGTCGAACAGGTCGACGTTCTCGTGCTGGCAGAAGTACGGGCCGTTGTGCAGTTCCTGCAGCAGCACCAGCTCGACGCCGGCCGCGGCGGCATCGCGCAGGCCTTGCTCGATCGCGTCGAGGTTGGCATCGCGGCTGCCGCGATCGGTTTCCTGGAGCAGGGCGACCTTGAGGGTGGTGCGGGACATGAGGGGCTCCTTCAGGCGGCGATGGCGGCGGGAAGCTGCATGGTGATGCAATGCAGGCTGCCGTTCTGCCAGATCAACGGACGGCATGGCACCTGCACCACCTCGCGACCGGGGTGGGCGAGCCCGATGATGCGTGCGGCTTCGTCATCCCGGGCGTCGCCATACGACGGCACCAGCACGGCGCCGTTGACGATGAGGTAGTTGGCGTAGGACGCCGCGAGTCGACGGCCTTCGTCGAGGATCGGCTGCGCCCACGGCAGCGGGTGCAACGGATACGGCGTGCCTTCCGGTGTCCGCAGCGCGGCCAGTTCATCGGCCATCGTGCCGAGTTCCGCGAAGTGCGGATCGGCCCTGTCGTCGCATGCCTGGTACACGATGCCGCCGTCCTCGGAGAAGCGCGCCAACGTATCGATATGGGCGTCGGTGTCGTCGCCTTCAAGGTAACCGTGGTCCAGCCACAGCACGCGGTCGGCGTGCAGGGTGGTGGCCAGGGTGTCGGTCATCGTTTCGCGGGACAGCGTGGGATGGCGCTGGGCGAGGCACTTCCACGTGGTGAGCACGGTGCCGCGGCCGTCGCTTTCGATACCCCCGCCCTCAAGGGCCCAGTCGATCCGCCGGTGCGGCAGCCCCGACAGCACGCCGCGCTCGAGCAGGCCGGCGATCAGCGCGTCGTCCTGGTCGGCGCCGAACTTGCCGCCCCAGCCGGTGAACCGGTAGTCGTTCAGCAGCACGCCATCCGGACCGGTCAGGGTGATCGGGCCCGAATCGCGCAGCCAGGTGTCGTCGTAGGGCAGTTCGATGAAGTGCAGGCGCGCCATGTCGGCGCCGGCTTGCTCGACGGCCTGGCGCGCACGCTCACGCAGCGCGGCATCGGCCACGATCACATGCAGCGGCTCGAAGCGGGTGACGGCCACGGCCAGCGCGACATAGGTGGTCTCGACCTCGGCCAGGCGATCGGCCCAGTCGGTGCCCGCGTGGGGCCAGGCGATCAGGACGCCGGCCTGCGGTTCCCATTCGGCGGGCAGGCGATACGAGCTACGGTCGGTCATGGCGGGCAACGGCGGCAAGGGGGAAGCCCGCTAGTGTAAAGCCTCCGCCCCACCCACCACACACCCGCGCCGTTTGCCGCACCACCCGGTGTCGCACCACCCGGTGTAGGAGCGCACGATGTGCGCGATCCCGTACCCTCAACCGACCTTCAAGACCCTCACCGCGGATTCTGCGGATTCACATTGTTCCCCGCCGGCGTATTCAACACGGCATGCACCACATGGCTGCGCTCGAAATACACGATGTACCCCGGGTACATCCACCGGTTGATCACCGGCTGCTTCGCGCTGCCGCCGCCGCGGGCATCCAGTTTCGAGATCGGCGTACCGAACTGGCGCTCCACCTGGGTCATGCTCATGCCCTTGCGGGGCAGGTTCATCGCCTGCTCCTGCTGGACGCGGTTGACCAGCAGGCTGTCGCCGGCATGGACGACCGGGGACAGGGCGGCGGTCGCGACGGCCAGGGCGGTCGCGAGGAAAACAGGCTTGAAGGTGTTCATGACGGCTCCGTCGCGCTCCCCATGCGGCGCAAGACGCCGTTTTAACAGATCGCCTCCACACACGCCATGGGGCGGCTATCATGGGCGGTCGCCAGCCGCCAGTTTGCCCAATCCATGATCTCGTTCCGCAATCTTGCCCTTCGCCGGGGCAGCCGCACCCTGCTGTCGCAGATGGACCTCACCATTCAGAGCGGGTGGAGCCTCGGCGTCATCGGCCGTAACGGCTGTGGCAAGTCCACCCTGTTCGCCGCCCTCAAGGGCGAGCTCGAGCCGGAAGTGGGCGACCTGGACATGCCGTCCAAGGTCCGCCTGGCCTCGGTCGCGCAGGAAACCCCCGCGCTGCCGGACCCCGCCATCGACTACGTGCTGGGCGGCGATGTGGAGGTGGCGGCCGTCCTGAAGGCCGAGGCGGAAGCCTACGAGCGGGAAGACTACGAAGCCGTCGCGGTAGCCAACCAGCGCATCGAGGAACTGAACGGCTACGACGCCCGCGCGCGTGCCGGCCGGCTGATGCACGGGCTGGGCTTCAGCCCGGACACCCACGAGCGCGCGGTGGCGTCGTTCTCCGGCGGCTGGCGCGTGCGCCTGAACCTGGCCCGCGCGCTGATGGCGCCGTCCGACCTGCTGCTGCTGGACGAACCGACCAACCATCTGGACCTGGACGCCGTGCTGTGGCTGGAGGAATGGCTGCGCCGCTACCCCGGCACGCTGCTGATCATCTCGCACGATCGCGAATTCCTCGACGGCGTGATCTCGCACACCATGCACCTGCACGACGGCACGGCCAAGCTCTACACCGGCAACTACACCGCTTTCGAGCGGCAGCGCGCGGAGCACCTGCGCCAGCAGCAGATCGCCCACGTGCGCGAGCAGGCCGAACGTGCCCACCTGCAATCCTTCATCGACCGCTTCAAGGCCAAGGCGAGCAAGGCCAAGCAGGCGCAGTCGCGCATGAAGCGGCTGGAAAAACTGGCCGGCACGGAAGCCGTGCGCGCCGAGCGCTCCTTCAGTTTTTCATTCCCCACGCCGGACCGCCTGCCCACGTCGATGTTGCAGCTGGACCACATCGACGCCGGTTACGGCGAGCACGTGGTGCTGCGCGACGTGGCCTTCGGCCTGGAGGCCGGCGATCGCATCGGCCTGCTCGGTCCGAACGGCGCGGGTAAGTCCACCATGGTGAAGTCGCTGGTGGGTGAGCTCGAGCCGCTGACGGGCGAGCGCTCGTTCCACAAGGACATGAAGATCGGCTACTTCGCCCAGCACACGGTGGAAAGCCTGCACGAAGGCTGGAGCGCGTACGACCATCTTCAGGAGAAGGCGCCCACCGCCGGCCAGCAGGCCTTGCGCGACTACCTGGGTACCTGGAATTTCCCGGCCGATCGCGTGTTCGAGCCGGTGGACAAGTTTTCCGGCGGCGAGCGCGCACGCCTGGCGCTGGCCCTGATCGCGTGGGACAAACCCAACCTGCTGCTGCTGGACGAACCGACCAACCATCTCGACCTCGACATGCGCGAGGCCCTGGCCGACGCGCTGGCCGAGTTCGACGGTGCACTGGTGCTGGTCTCGCACGATCGCCACCTGCTGGGCATGGTCTGCGACGAGTTCTGGCGTGTCGCCGACGGCAACGTCGACGCCTTCGACGGCGACCTGGACGACTACGCGAAATGGCTGCGCTCGCGCGCCACCACGCGCAAGACCGCCGCCGTCGCCTCGGCCGCGGCGGAAGCGCCCATCCAGGCGTCCGCGAAGGAGAAGCGCAAGCTCAGCGCCGAGGAACGCGAGAAGGAAAAACCGCTGCGCGCGCGGGTGAAGAAAATCGAGACGCAGATCGCCACGCTCGACAAGGAACTGGCCACGCTGGAAGGCAAGTTGGCCGATCCGAAGGTCTACGACGGCCCCACGGTGGAACTGATGAATCTCAGCCAGCGCCAGTCGTCGCTGCGCGGCGAGAAGGAAGCCCTGGAGCTGGAATGGCTGGGCATCCTCGAGCAGATCGGGGACTGAGGCGTGGGCGTCGTCCTCAACGTGCTGTTGCCGGGGCGCGACAAGCTCGCCACCGTGGCCCCGTTCGCCACCTGGCTGGCGCGTGGCAGCACGTTGCCGGCCGCCGCGCCGGGTTACCTGGCGGCGATGGCCGAGTACTTCCGCTGGCCCGGCGGGTCGCTGCCCGCCGCCGCACTGATCCGTCAGTCGGTGGCCGGCGATGCAGGCACGGCGCAATGGCTGTCCGCCGATCCGGCCTGGGTGCAGCCCGAGCTCAGCGGCGCGCGCCTGTTGGCATGCGGCAACCTGGGGCTGACGGTCGAGGAGTCGGCCGCCCTGGTGGCCGCGCTGACCGAAACGTTCGAGGCGGAAGGCATGCGCCTGCAGATGGGCGATGCGCAGCACTGGCAGCTGCGCCTGCCCGCTGACGTGGACGTGCCGTCCTTCCCCGAGCCGGAAGACGCGCTGGGTGCCGACCTCTTCGAGCAGTTGCCCAAGGGCGACGCCGGACGGCGCTGGCGTGCCCTGATCAACGAGGCGCAGGTGGTGTTGCACAACCATCCGGTGAACCGCGCGCGCGCCTCGCGCGGCCTGCCGCCGGTCAACAGCGTGTGGCTGTGGGGACCGGGCGTGCTGCCCGACTGGATCGAGTGCGGCCTGTCGCGTATCCACAGCGACGACCTGCTGGCCTGGTCGCTGGGCCACAAGGCCGATGTCGACGTGCAGGCGCGCAGCGCGTTCGTCGGCAGCGATGCCTCGCCGTATACCTTGCTCGACCTGCAGGACGTGCAGGCGGACGATTTCGCACGGTCGTGGTGGCCCGCCATCCAGGCGCGGCTGGAAGACGGCGCGGAGCTTCGTCTCGCTTTCGCCGACGGCACGCGCACGGTGCTGCGCAAGCATCACCGGCTGCGGTTCTGGCGCAAGCCATGACGCGCCGCGTGTGGCGCCGACGCGAGGCGGAGGCCCCGCCGAGCGGCTGGCCCGGGCACGTCCATCCGGTCATCCAGCGCATCTATGCCGCGCGTGGCGTGTGCACGCCCGATGGCGTGGAACATCGCCTGGCGCGGCTGCTGTCGCCGACGCTGCTGGGCGGCATGGATCGTGCCGTGGCGGTGCTGATGGATGCCATCGCGAACGACCGGCACATCGTGGTGGCCGGCGATTACGACTGTGACGGCGCCACCGGCACGGCAGTCGCCGTGCGCGGCCTGCGTCTGCTGGGTGCGCGGCACGTGGCGCATGTGGTGCCCAACCGTTTCGTGCATGGCTATGGGCTCAGTGAAGCGCTGGTGGCATCGCTGCAACCGTCGCCCGACCTGATCGTCACCGTCGACAACGGCATCGCCAGCGTGGCCGGCGTCGCCGCGGCGCGGGCACGCGGCATCGGCGTGCTGATTACCGATCATCACCTGCCGGGCGACACGCTGCCCGAGGCCGATGCCATCGTGAACCCCAACCTCGCCGACGACGGTTTTCCCAGCAAGGCGTTGGCGGGCGTCGGCGTGATGTTCTACCTGTTGCTGTCGCTGCGCGCCGCGATGCGCGATGCCGGCCGGTTCACGCAGGGCGAGCCGGACCTGGGCGCGTTGCTCGACCTAGTCGCGCTCGGCACCGTCGCCGATCTGGTGCCGCTGGATTTCAACAACCGCGTACTGGTCGACGCCGGCCTGAAACGCATGCGCGCCGGCAAGGCCTGCGCCGGCATCACCGCGCTGATCGAAGCCAGCGGCCGCTCGCTGGCCACCATCGCCGCGACCGACCTGGCCTTCGCCATCGGCCCCCGGCTCAACGCGGCGGGACGCCTCGAAGACATGTCGCTGGGCGTGGCCTGCCTGCTCACCGACGACGTGGGCATTGCACGGCGCTACGCGGAACAACTCTCCGGCATCAACCAGGAACGCCGCGAAATGCAGGCGGGCATGGTCGAGGAAGCCGAGCGCATGGTGGCGCTGGCACGGCACGTGGATGCCGTAGGCGTGGCGTTGTTCGACGAAGGCTGGCATCCGGGCATCGTTGGCCTGATCGCATCGAAGCTGAAAGAGAAACTGCATCGCCCCGTGCTGGCCTTCGCGCCCGCCGGCGACGACACCGACGAGCTGCGCGGTTCCGCGCGCTCCATCCCCGGTTTCCACATCCGCGACGCGCTGGCCGAGATCGACGCGAAGCATCCCAGCCTGATCCTACGCTTCGGCGGTCACGCGATGGCCGCCGGCCTCAGTCTGCAGGCGCGCGATTTCGATCGTTTCGCCGCGGCGTTCGACGCCGCCGCACGTCGCCACCTCGACGACGATCACCTCCAGGCGCTGGTGCACACCGACGGCGAACTGGATTACCGCGACCACACCCTGGACCTGGCGAAGCAGCTGCGCCATGCCGGTCCCTGGGGCCAGGCCTTTCCGCCGCCGGTGTTCGAAGCGCGCTTCGAATGCGCCTCGTGGAAACCCATGGGCAGCCGCCACCTGCGCCTGCAACTGCGGCACACCCAGGGCGGCGCGCCGCTGGAGGCGGTGATGTTCAACTGCTACGAAGGCACGCCTCCGCCTGCGCGCATGCGTGTGGCCTATGAGCTATCGGTCAACGATTGGCAGGGCAGGGAAAGCGTGCGGTTGTTGCTGACGCATATGGAGCCTTGGGTATAAGGCACTTTCACTTTCACTGGAACAGATCCATGTACGGACGCATGCTGGCTACGCTCGTTGCACTGCTGCCTCTCGGTACCCATGCCGCTATCGGTTGCCAGGGTCATGCTTTTGGCGAAACCGTCCGACGCTATGTGGATACGGGACCGCCGCGCGCGTTCAATGTCGGTATGCCGGAAGGTCGTGCTGTGCCAGCGCATCTTGTCGTTGCTTCAGGCGGTAGCTGGGGGTGCGGCACGTCATGGGCCATCGATCTGGATACCGGTCAAGCATGGGAACGACTGCGCTGCATTAGTGCCGAGAATTTCGATGACCTGGTTGCCAGTCCGTCGTGGCAGGGTGCGCAGTTCGGCAGTTACACGAACTTCGATGGAAAGCCGGCGCGCGAAGCGATCAAGGAAGGCCAGGTGCCGTCTGCGACCATCGCCCGAATCGTTTGCGCCGGGAACGATGCATGGGGTGCCGACAAGTGGGGCGGGCAACCGCACTTCGATGCGCACGGTGACATCATCGTACCGACACCGCCGATGCTGGCACCCGATATGTTCGCTACCCTGCTGCTGAAGAACGGTGAGATTACCCGGACGTTCGAATATGCCGCTATGCCTGAAGTGGACAGCCCACTCGCGCGTGTGGAATCCTTAGTTATCGGCGCAGTGAACGCAGCAGTAGGCACGCCTCGTTAAGATGTATTCGACGGTCGGCGCTTAAGCTTCACGATCTGCGATTACGGGAACGGCTCGCCGTCATTGGCGGTCTTCTTCTCTGCGGGGAGGAGGCGTCGGGTGGTCACCCTCTGCGCTCGGGCAGCGGCCGCAAGCGGCCGAACTCGCTCAGAGGATGACCACCCGACACCTCACTGACGACTGAGGCGTCCGGGGCGGGAAAGCAACGTCTGCGGTGTCGCCCGAAGCGGCATCTTTAAGGAAGGTAGGCGCGTTCGAGGTCGCCAACGTCTTGCTCTCCAAACAGATTGCCTCGTCGCTGGGTACTGCGACGATGGTTGTGGCTTCGGCGCGCAGGCATGGTAGAAGACTCAGCACAACATTACCGACAGTGAGCGATTGGGGAATAACGCCCATGACCAAGGTTTTACTCCTGGCATGGCTTGCATTGGGCTAGCCGCCAATTACGTCATCTTCGACATGCGCTAGCCACCATGGCGCTGACAATGCCGCTGAGAGGACGGCAATGAAAGGGAGAAGCGATATTACGGCCTTGATCTTCGTCATCCATATTTCCCGCATCGCGCTTTTCTGAGAAGCATCTTCTCGAAACAATCTTAGGTGCCACAGCGCAGTCGGTACTGCTCTTTAGTCGTCAGTGGCTACTCGCGCCGACTAGGATACGCATGATTCTCCCGGCTGAGCCTCGCGACGGGCGCTTGAATGGCGAATACTGGGTTTGCCGGGATAATATGCTCAGCGAATCTCGATCCGCTCGCGAGGCAAGCCAAAGACGTTGCCATCGTCAAGCCACGTTAACTCTAGCCGAATCACGAATGATGTTCGGGTCTCGGCGATCTCACGTAGGTGTTCTTTCTCGTCCTTGGCCACGATGAAATAACCATATGGCACGTAACCCTGGTCAAAAACTAAGCGCAACTTTGCGTCCTGGTCATTGCGCGAGGGCGCCCTTGCCGTCGACGCCCCAGTCGGGCTCCTGCAGGATGTAGCCCTTGTCACCAGCGTGGGTGAAGCTGTTATCGACCCAGATGCTGAAGTAGACCTTGCGTTCGTGCTCGTTGACCGGGCACCAACTCCAGACCGTGTTGAGCCGGACAGCACCTAGGCTTTCCATAAGCTGAGACCGGTTTTCAGGTCTCGACATGGCCAACTCATCAATCCGTGGAAGTACGTTCATCCGATATCGAGAGGTGCACAAGCCGCTACAGGCTGGCTGGACTAGGCGGCCGAACCCGGATCGGATGGAAAGGATAGCGACTGGTACACCTGAGCAATCATCACAAGCTCAGGATGCCGCCCATTGCCAGGATCACTAGCTGAAACACGCTGATGCGCTTGGTCAGGGTATCAATGAAAGAAGTGGATCGCCCGAATCAGCGGACGTCGCGTTGACTATGCTACTGGTGGCAGGCGAACGGTTTTTCATGTTTTCGACTTACATGTTTTTGACTTAACTGAAGAAACGGCAAAAAAATGGCACGCACCACCCTTCGATCTAACTTGCAGCCAAGTCCTCATCGCTGACGGCTCATCGGCTGGGCTGCCTTCAACTTTAGGGCTAGTGCGCCCGCGATCTCTTACTCGGAGGATGGCGTCGTTGTGGTGGTATAAGAGCATTCTAAACGTCTAGTCGCTGGGCTTGCGCTAGCGTGAGACCTTGGTACATGATTGTTAGGCTAGGACGGACCTACCGCGCTAGATGCTCGCATTGTGCAACGCATTGAACATGATGCTAGGCAGACAGAGGAGATAAGGAAATGACCTCAGGAGGCTCTAGTGGTTCGCTCTTTGGCGCGGGCGACGCCGCCCTCGGGTACCTTTATCAAATTCGTCATGCGCTGCTCGAATCGCTTCAACGGCTAGCTAAGGGACAGATATTTTCCGTCTTTCTCGAGACGCTTGATGACGTCGCATTCGAGCAGTCAGGTGGCCCGCTCGAGCTATACCAGCTCAAGCACCACCTGAAATCTGAAGCGAACCTAACAGATAGTAGTTCGGACATCTGGAAGACACTCCGCGTGTGGCTTACCGGCCGTTCCGATGGCACGATTCCGCTCAACGCGCGCTTGTGTCTGGTCACCACCAGTCCTACGGCGGAATTCTCCGTAGCCGCCAAGCTTGGCGTTGAGGGTCGAGACGAAACAGGGGCAGTAGCTGCGCTTTCTAATGTCGCAGCGACATCAATGAATGCCGAAAATGCGCGCGCCTACAAGCTGTTCCTTCGTCTGAGTGAAAGTGAGAAGCTTGACCTCGTGGGCTCCATCACGATTGTTCCCAAGTCGCCAAACATCGGCGACATCGAAAACGGTCTGACCGAGTATGCCCGCACTGCGGTAAGACGCGATGTTGCATCGTCGTTCTTGGCCCGGCTCGAAGGCTGGTGGTTCGTACAGTGCCAGAAGCATCTGATTGAGCAATCAATGACGCTCCTCGCCAGTGCGGCGCTGGAATCGCAGATTGACGAACTCAGGGACCAATTTCTTATCGATTCTTTGCCGGTTGACGATGACATCCTTCAGGCAGAGGTGACGCTGGCCGCCTTTGAAGACTCGATCTTTGTTCATCAGGCAAGGCTTGCACAGGTTTCGCCGAAACGGGTGGTTGCCGCGGTCCGGGACTACTATCGGGCGTTCGAGCAGAGGTCGCGCTGGATGCGTGAGAATCTCCTTCTCTTCGGTGAGCTAGACAAGTACGAGCGAACACTCCGGGAGGAATGGGAAATCGTTTTTGAACGTGCCGTCGATGAGCTCGGCGACGACGCGGCGGAAGATGCGCTGACCAGAACAGCACGCGATATCTATAAGTGGGCGGAAACGTCCTGCTTTCCGATCCGCGTCAGAGTCAGCAACGCCAGCATGTCGCGAGGCTCACTACACATGCTGGCAGACAAACGTGCGGTGGGGTGGCACCCAAAGTTTTTGGAGCGGCTTGAGGCCCTGCTTGCATCAAGGCCGGCAGTATGACTATGTCTCCATGGCGCGAGCAGCCAGCTGAGCAGGCGCGTCTCTTTAACCCGGCCTTTCTCGGTGCGCTTGTTTTCTGCGCCGTTCGCGGCTATGAACGGGAGTCAGCAGATGGGCGGCAGGGCCTGCCATACGCGTTGGCCTTTCTCGCAGTTCCCGTGGTTCTGCACAAGATTACTCGTGATGCGTTACCAAAGACGGTCGCGACATCGCTGGCTGCCTGGATTAGTGTCAACGCGTACGCCCAAGTAGGTTTTGCGGACCGCGCTTCCGCGATGGCCCCCATGGTAAAGGACTCTATAGCGACCGCCTGTCACGGAGGCCTGATCGACATTCAGGGGCCACGTCTGCATGGAATGGCGAAGTTGAGGTCCGTCGAGCGATTTGTGACATCGATTAAGTCACCTGAAGTCGTCGACTGTGTGAAGAGGGCAATTTTCGTTGGAAGGTGGTTCGCAGGTTCGGGTGACTATCGAACAGTCATGGCACTTTGGGGTGTGCGACCTTGAGCATACAGATTCTTGACATCGTCCTATACGCCACGGGGCGTAGCCCACGGGTGTTGTCACTAAAGCCCGGCAAGCTAAACATCATTACCGGCGATTCGAAGACGGGAAAATCAGCACTCGTCTCCATCGTTGACTACTGTCTTGGCAGCGGCTCCTACGAGGTTCCGCATGGGGTTATCCGTGAGCACGTGGTCTGGTATGGCCTTCGCCTGACTGACGGCAACGCGCAGCACTTCGTCGCCCGGCGCGCGCCTGCGAAGAACCGTCAAATCACGACCGATGCCTTTTATGCATCTGGTGTCGAGCTAACGATCCCACTGCTCGAAGAACTAGCCGTCACAACCAATATCGATTCTGTCGCAGAGCGGTTGGGTATGGTGACCGGCATCGCCCTGAATCGACACGACCCACCGGCGGACCGGACGCGCTTACCGCTGTCCGCAAACCTGCGGCACGCGCTAGCTTACGTATTCCAGCCTCAGACGGAGATCTCCCAGCCCGGGTTCCTATTTCACGGGCAGACCGACACGTGGTTTGCGCAGGCGATAAAGGACTCGTTTCCTTATTTCCTGGGCGCCGTCGAGGAGGACTACGTCGGCAAGTCCGCGTTGCTAAAGGAATTGCGCCGCGAACTTCGTGCGAAGGAGCAAGCAATCACCCGGATTGGAACGCTGACTAGTGACGGGAGCATTTCCGCACTAATCGCGGAGGCAAGGGATGTCGGGCTTCTGCCAGAGGACTACGCCACCGAATCCTCCGCAGGCGACATGGCCGCGCTCTCGGGCGTCATGTCACGCCCCTTAGCGGACCAGATCGCAGAGCAGTTAGATGGCCCGGATCAAGCGGAGCTCGCCCGCCTGAACGATCGACGGAGCGGACTCCGGCGGGAGCTGCATCGCTTAGACGATGAGATCAGGGCGATGGTCGAGCTCCGCAATGAAGAGAACGCCTACACCCATGAGGCCAGCGAACAGGTCTCGCGGTTAGAAAGCATCGGGCTGCTCGAGCCCTCTGTCGGGAGTCACTGTCCTCTCTGTAGCCAACCCAGCGACCGCGTTCCGCTTTATGCCGAACTCGAAGCCGAGCTTAGGGCGGCTTCCGCTCAGCTTGAGGCTGTAAGGCGTAGCACGCCGGGGCTTGAGGCGCTGATCGTCGAGAAGCGGCGCGAATTTGACCTAGTCCGCATTGATCTACAAGACAATTGGGCCGCCCTTGAGGCCGTCCGTCGGTCGGATCAGCGCCTGTCCTCGATGCGAGACACGGCGACTCGTCGCGCGATGGTGCTGGGGCGCATAAGCGCTACCGTGGAGTCGTACCCAACGCGAGGCGACTCTTCGTCTTTGCAGGCAAGCATCACGGATCTGGCGGAGAAGATCAGGCTGCTCGAAGCGGACCTCGGTGACGACGCTGTTAGAGAGCGTGTGGATTCCATTCTGTCTCGCTTGAGTGGGCAGATGACCCGTTGGGCTGGCTTCCTGGAACTGGAGCACATGGGCGTCCCGTTCCGTCTGGACCGGAAGAAACTGGAGGTCATCGCGGACGGCGAGAACGGGCCGATTCCCATGAGCGTCATGGGTAGCGGCGCCAACTGGGTTGGTTGCCACCTTATTGCGCACTTGGCGCTGCACGAGTGGTTTGTCCGAAAGGAACGTCCCGTTCCGCGCTTCCTCTTTCTAGACCAGCCATCCCAGGTCTACTTCCCGGCTGAAGTGGACACGGGTGCAGACGGAGAGGCGCTGCTCGATGAGGACCGGATGGCGGTCGTCAGGATGTTCGAACTGATTAACAACGTAGTCAACGAACTCACACCCAACATGCAGGTGATAATCACCGAGCACGCGGACCTTCACGAGGACTGGTTCCAAGCCGCCGTTGTCGAACGATGGCGTCATGGCGGTGCACTCATTCCCACGACATGGCGATGAGGTAATCGTCTGCGCTTACGGTAACTGCGGGCCGGAAGCCTAACCAGAACGTCAATATAGAATCGTTCAATGAAGGCATTGCGATGAGTAGCTCAATGGAAACGGATTTCCCAGCCTGATGCATGCCGAAACTGATATCGAAAACTGTCCACGGGAATGTATCGAAGAGCGGACGAAGGCACTCGGCGAGCTGATTTCGACTGCTTACGCGAAACAGATACATTAGTCTCAACTTCACAACCGGACCGCTGCGGCAGGGGGGGGCTCGGCGGGCAGGTCGTCCCAGCTTTTACCTCAGCGCCAATTTTATATGGGATATTAGAATGACGACTGTTACGAATGAGTGCCGTGGCGCTGTGATATACGGCGTCTGCTTCGATTGTTGCGTCGCTCCGCTCTTGCAACAGTTGGTCGTTCGTTTGGGTCGACAATCAACCTGTGGCATCTGCGGCACTGCTAACGTCACGTGCGTGGATACCGTGCATGACGAGTTCGTGCTCGCAATAAAGGCACTTATCCGTTATCACTTTGGTGAATGGGAGTATCACGGCCAACTTGGTGATGGTAGCCTCAGCGGCTTGTTTTTCATCAATCCAAACCCGTTGCTCAAGATCAGTGCGAAGCAAAGCGCTTTAGATCGAGAAGAGCTGGTGATGTCCTTTATTGACGATATTGTGGAGCGGGCACCGGAGATCGAGATCATCACCGCCTTCGGTCGGGATATCTATAACTATCCTCCGATGACGCCAATTTCATCCACAACTAGCGAGGCTGTTCGTAGAGCAATAGAATTACTTAAAGAGCGTAATCACTTCCTTGTCGAGGCAGAGTACATTGAGGTCATCCGTCCGGTTGTTCCCTACGTTTCGGGGCGTGTGCCTGCTCAGTCTCGGTGGTTTCGCGCAAGATTAGGAGCGAAGCAGCGGGCTGCTTCAATTACTTATGTCGGAGCCCCTCTGGATTATGTCTATCAACCTCATGAGGGAGCTGATATCGGTGCTCCGCCTGTTGGGACGACGTCGGCAGGTCGGGCGAACCGACCTGGGGTTTCCTACCTGTACTTGGCATCCAACTCCGATACCGCAGCTGCGGAGATCCGGCCCCACCCCGGCGAAATGGTGTCGCTTGGGTGCTTCGAACTAGCACGGGACCTACGTGTCGCGGACATTCGCACACACGATTTGACCAAGCTATGGCACAGTGACGAGGAGCTGAGCATGCTTGAACTAATAGCTACTATGGAACAAGCATTTTCCACGGCCGCTCCCCCTAGCAATCGCAGCATGTATACCCTCACTCAATTTATGGCAGAGATATTTCGGCAGCTTGGGTTTGATGGCCTACTGTTTCGGAGCACGGTCGGCGACGGACACAACTTGGTGGTTTTCGATCCTTCACTCGCCAATTGGGTAGATGGCGCGAGCAAGGTTATTGATGTTAAACGTGTCGTATACGAAACAGTTGAACGCTTAATATACGATCCGACGAAGCACTACGATCTCAACTTCGACCGTTAAGTCTGCCTCTCATTTGAATGACTGAATAGAGGAAAGTGCCGTGCTGAGCGGCCCCGTTTCGATGTCGATTTTTGGGACGAGCAGGTGTCCAGAAGGGCGCCTAGGCGAATATCGCGATGGCATAATCAGGGGGGCGTCGACAACGGCATCCGGCAAATGACGGACGACGAGCGCTACATCGGTACGTCCATCTTTACTCGTACAAACCTGCGGCGGCACCCGCCTAACCTCGGCCCCATGGCCACGGTGAACGGGATACGGATGGGTGATCGGCAGTAAGTGATCCTGGAGGGGACGACCCGGCCGTTTGCTCGGGTCAGTCCGCAGGACCGGCAATGGGTTCGAAAAATAAAATCCCTTCTACGTTCCGTTATTATAATCTCTGTTCAGGTATCGCACAGGGGACAAGGATGCAGCGATTTCAGCTTAGGTGCTGGCTAGTAGCCAGCTTTTGGGGCTTGGCATGCGGTGGGGCTCATGCCGATGGATTAACGAAGGTTACCTACTACTACACCGATCCCCAGGGAACGGTGCTCGCTACAGCCGATGAGCAAGGTAATCTACTCACAACAACAGATCGCAAGCCCTATGGAGAGCAGGCTTTAGGTGACCCGCAACCCGGCCCAGGTTATGCCGGTCATGTCGATGATCCGAGCTCCGGCTTAATTTACATGCAAGCCCGATATTACGACCCGAAAAGTGCGCGTTTCCTCAGTACCGATCCCCAAGTCGTGACACCGGGCAACCCGATGCAATTTGCGCGGTATAGCTATGCCAACAATAATCCTGTTGCAAATATCGACCCAGATGGCCGCCGCGCTGTAGTCGCCAATGGTCAGATTTTTATCCAGCCTGAAAATGGTGCAGCTCCAAACCTTTCCCCCATTCCCAATAACGTTGGCGCAGTTGGTTTCGGTCCGGCGGATCTATCGTTCCACACTTACGATGTCCGTACCTCGAGTACGCTGTCCTTGACGCAGGCGAGGGACGGACTGATGTACAACCCGACACCGGGTCGGGATTTGCCAGCCTCCCCTGGCGGTACCAGGAACAATGTTGGCAACATTCCCATTATGAATGGCGACAACTTCGTCCGCTCCTTTGTGGTCCCATCGCCTAATCCGGCAAAATACTCAGATGTCGTAGTTAATTACACCATCGCCGGAGAGCATAAGCTGGCCGAAGGCTATGTCATGCGCTTCGGCGAGAAAAATAGCGATGGCAGCACCACGCTACGCAGCTACGGCGAGGGCAACAACTGGCACCAGAATCCTCTTTTGCAACCCATTTGGGCACCTCAGGTAGACCAGACATGGCAGAAGAACCAGCACGACATTATCGACAACCAGCGATTCGGGGAATAACGCCTATGAGTAAGGTTTTATTCCTGTCGATGGCTTGCATTGGCCTCGTCGCCAGCTACGTCATGTTCAAGATGCGCTACGGGTGGTACCTCGCGAATGCGGATGCTCACTTTCTCGATCTTGGCTTTCTGACGGTAGCGTGCACATTGGTAGTACTTTGGGTGGCCTTTCCCAGCCGTGTAGCCGTAGCTGTGGTGGGTGCTGCGCTTTTTGTTTTCCCTCCGCTGATCAAGCCCGACACCTTTGTGGCGATTGATATTCCCTTTGCCGCCCTGTCTCTGATCCCCATCCTCCTACTCGTCATCGCTACACACTTTCGGCGTCCGGCGCTTTAAGGGGCCACGGTGGATTCGCGTCCCCACCCAGCAACTTGCCTGAAAAACCTCAGGCAAACCTGCCGCGCCGTCCACATATCTGAGACCGGGCCCACCTAATCTCGGCCCCATGGCCACGGTGAACTGGATACGGATGGGTGAGCGGCAGTACGCGGTCCTGGAGGGGACGACGCGGCCGTTCGCGCGGGTCAGTCCGCAGGATGGGCGCTGGGTTGTGCGCTGGCGCTATGGGCCGCGGCAGGGGCAGGGGGCCGTGCTGCGCGGTATGTCCCTGATGCAGCGCATGGTGACGCGCTGGGCCGAGCACAACGAGGCGAGGCTGCGTAAGCTGATTCCGCCACCGGTGCAGGCCTATGCGCCGCCCAGCGCGGTGGAGCGCTATTTCTACGATGCCATCTGGCCCGGCTACGTGCCGGCGTCGCGCCGGCCGCGGCGGGAAGGCCGGGAAGGCCGGGAAGGGCGGGAGCGCCATTGAGGCGGGGGCATACCTCCCACACATAGGCTGCATATCGTCTTCCCGCAGGTGGCGCCATGTCTCCCGAGTGTTTCGTCTCCGCCCTCCAGCAGGCCGTGGTCCGCGACAACCTCGCCGTCTACGCCGAACTGTTCCGCACCACGCCGGCCGAGCGCGCGGTGGACCCGCACTGGGTGAACGCGCTGGAACTGTTCAACGGGCTGGACGAGGCCGGCAAGGAGGTGTTCCTCCAGGTGATCTGCCACACGATGATCGATACCACGGCCAACCTGCTGGGTATCGTCGACGGCTGCTGCCCGGTGGCGGGTATCGAGGGCGACGTGACGCTGTGCATCGACGGCCGGCCCATCGGCGGCGAGTTGCAGGAGCTGTTCCTGGAGCTCAACGAGGCGGCTGACGACGCCGGCTGACGTTGCGCGCGGTCGCTGGCACACTGGGGCCTGTTCGTTCCAGGTCATGCCATGCGTTCCCGTGCTTCCCGGGCGGTCGCCCTCGCGCTGCTGTCCGCACTGTTCTTCACGCTCACCTATGTCCTCAACCGCGCCGTGGTCAGCGGGGGCGGGCACTGGCAATGGGCGGTGATCCTTCGTTATCTCATCACGCTGCCGCTGCTGGCGGCGGTCCTGCCCTTCAGCGGTGGACTGGGCGCGCTGCCACAGGAACTGCGCGGGCATACGCGCATCTGGCTCACCTGGAGTGCCGTCGGTTTCGTGCTGTTCGGCGTGCCGCTGACCTGGGCGGCCAGCAGCGGGCCGTCGTGGCTGGTGGCCGGCAGCTTCCAGACCACCGTGCTGGCCGGCCCCCTGCTGGCGCCCTTCATCTATCGCGACGAGCGGGCCCGCTGGCAGGTCGGGGCGCTGTCGATCGGGGCGCTGATCGTGCTGGGCGTCATGCTGCTGCAGTTCGGCCATGCGCGGGGTGCGCTGGATGCTTCCGCCTGGCTGGCGGTGGGCGCGGTGGTGTTCGCCGCGTTCGCGTATCCGCTGGGCAACCGGATGATCCTGCTGCACCTGGAGCGCACGGGCACCCGGCTGGGCGCCGTGCAGCGCGTGTTCGGGATGACCCTGGCCAGCGCGCCGGTGTGGCTGGTCTTCGCGGGCGTGGCGTGGGTCACCCTGGGGCCGCCGTCCCTGCGCGAGGTGTTGCTGGCCGGTGGCGTGGCCTTGTCCTCGGGTGTGGTGGCCACCGTGCTGTTCTTCCACGCCACCGAGATGGTCGGACGCCAGGGCACCGCGCTGGCCGGCGTGGAAGCCATGCAGGCCGCCGAACTGCTGTTCGCCACGGGCATCGGCGTGCTCTTCCTGCACGAGTCGCTGCCCGGTCCGCTCGCGGCCTTCGGTGCCGTGGCCATCGTCGTGGGCATCGCCCTGTTCGCATGGGCAAGTGGCCGGGACGGTTCACCCGATCCCGACGGGGCGGACGCCGACCGGGGCGCTTGACGCCATCCAGACACGGGAAGCGTACGCTGCGCCTATCTTCCCGAGGTGCGCCATGAAACCCCTTGCCATCGCTTTCCTGCTTGGTTGCACCTTCGCCGCCTCGGCCGCGCAGACCCCGCCCGGTACCCACGGGCAGCGCGCCCCGGCGGCCGATCCGATGAAACGCTTCGCCTGGCGCGACGAAGCCGCGGGTTACACCTTCGTCGGGCCGCCGCGCTGGACGGACAAGGTCACGGCGGTGGCGCTGGATTCCGCGGCGCTGGCGAAGTCGGGTGCCACCAGCGGCGTGCGCTTCGTGGCCGGCTCGAAGACCCTGCTGGTGCTGCTGTCCTCGGACGATGAACGCGCGCATGCGATGGCCAGTTCGGGCGCGCGGGAATTGTCCCGCCACGATGGCCATGTGCTGTCGCTCAAGACCGAGGCCGGGTCCGGTGCCCTGGCCCTCACCGACGAGGAACTGGCGGCGGCCATCCAGTGGGATGGCGGCGATACCGGCACCGTCACCCGCTGAGCCGATTCATACGCAGGACATATCGAAGAGGACGCGTACCGGTATCGATCCGACTCAATTCAGGGTCTAGCCTTGGCGACATGGCTCATTCCCTGGAGGTTCCCGTGGACGGTTCGTCGCCCGCACCGGCCGTCGTAGTCGATCGCCGTATCAGGCACGGCACGCCGGCATTCCGGCGCACCAACCTGGCCTTGTTCTCGTCGGGGTTCGCTACCTTCGGCCTGCTTTATTGCGTGCAGCCGTTGATGCCCGCGTTCTCGCACGATTTCGGCGTGGACGCGGCCAGCAGCAGCCTGTCGCTGTCGCTGACCACCGGCGTGCTGGCCGTGGGCATGCTGTTCGCCGGGGCGATCTCCGATGCCCTGGGGCGCAAGCCGGTGATGCTGGCCTCGCTGCTGGGCTCGTCGCTGCTGGTGCTGCTCTCCGCCATGGCGCCGCACTGGGATGCGTTCCTGGTCATCCGCGCGCTGCTGGGCCTTACCCTGGCGGGGTTGCCTGCGGTGGCCATGACCTATGTGGGCGAGGAGATCCACGGCGATTCACTCGGCTTCGCCATGGGGCTGTATATCGGTGGCAATGCCCTCGGCGGCATGGGTGGACGACTGATCGCCGGTTTCGCCGCGGACCATGCCTCGTGGCGCGTGGCCGTGGCGGTCATCGGCGGCCTCGGCCTGGTCGCGTCGTACCTGGTGCTGCGCGGCTTGCCCGCATCGGCGTATTTCGAGAAGCGGCGCGCGCATCCGCGGGCCCTGCTGGCGTCGTTTGGTTCGCTGTGGCGGGACAAGGGGCTGCCGTGGCTGTTCGCGGAAGGCTTCCTGCTGATGGGTGCCTTCGTCACGATCTACAACTACGTCTCATACCGTCTCATCGCCGCGCCGTTCTCGCTGTCGCAGTCGCATGTGGGTGCCATCTTCATGGTCTACGTGATCGGCGTGGGCAGCTCGGCCTGGATGGGGGCGCTCGCCGGCCGGCTGGGTCGCCGTCGCGTGCTGTGGTCGGCCTTCGTCATCATGCTGGCTGGCGTGGCGCTGACGGCCAGCGCGTCGTTGTGGGCCATCGTCGCGGGCATCGCGCTGCTGACCTTCGGTTTCTTCGGCGGGCATTCCATCGCCAGCAGCTGGGTGGGTCGACGCGCGTCGTTCGCCAAGGCGCATGCGTCGTCGTTCTACCTGTTCGCGTACTACATGGGTTCGAGCATCGCCGGCTCGATCGGCGGGCTGGCCTGGAACCACGGCGGGTGGAACGGCGTGGCGATCTATGCGGCCGTGCTGATCCTTGCCGGCCTGGCTGTCGCGTTGAAGCTGCGCACGCTCACGCCTTTAGCATCAGCGCCGTAAACGCCTTCACCAGCGGCGAGGCATCGTCGCGACGGTGGGTGACGTGCAGCGCGCTGGCGGCATCCGGCGAATCGATGGCGACGTAGGCCACGCCGTCGACACGCACGTGGCGCAGCGAGTCCGGCAGCACGGCGACACCCAGGCCCGCGGCCACCAGGCCGATCATCGTGGACGACTCACCGGCTTCCTGGGCGATGCGCGGCACGAAGCCCGCGTTGCGACACATCGACAGCAACTGGTCGTGCACGCCGGTGCCGGCGGCACGGCTGAAGACCACGAAGCGTTCGTCGGCCAGTTCGTCCATGCGCAGCCGGGCGCGCTTGCGCTTGGCCAGCGGATGATCGGCGCGCAGCACGGCCACCAGCGGATCGTCGACCAGCTTGTGCGAGACCAGCGTGGCGGGTAGCGCACCGCCACGCAGCAGGCCCACGTGCTGGCTTCCGTCCAGCAGGCATGCCACCTGCTGCAACGTGTTCCGTTCCACAAGCACCAGACGCACCGCAGGATAGGCGTCGCGGAAGGCGCGGATCGCTCGCGGGAACCGCTCGATCAACGGGGTGGAACGAGTGAAAGCCACATGCAGTTCGCCGATCTCGCCACGCTCGGCGCGGCGCGCCTGGTCGGCGGCATCGTCCACGCGCGTGACGATGTCGCGTGCGGCGTCGAGGTAGACGCGGCCGGCATCGGTCAGCTCGACGCGTCGGTTCGTCCGTCGCAGCAGGCGCAGGCCGAGCAGGCTTTCCAGGTCGCGGATCTGCTGGCTGAGCGGCGGCTGGGACATACCCAGCCGCTCGGCGGCGCGGCTGAAATGCAGCTCGTCGGCCACGGCGATGAAATAACGCAGGTGCCGCAGCTCGATGCCCATGGGGGGTTCAGTCCGGCCGGACGCGGATCAGGCCTTCCTGCGCGGTGGAGGCCACCAGCACGCCGTTGCGGGTGTAGATCATGCCGCGCGCCAGGCCGCGCGCGCCCTGCGAGGTGGGGCTGTCGAACGAATACAGCAGCCAGTCGTCGATGCGGAACGGGCGATGGAACCACAACGCGTGGTCCAGGCTGGCCATCTGCATGTTGCGGGTGAGGTAGGAGATGCCGTGGGGCAGGGTGGCGGTGCCGATCAGGTGGAAATCCGACGCATAGGCCAGCAGCGCCTGGTGCAGCCCGAGCGTGTCGTCGATCGGCGCGGTGAGGCGGAACCAGATGTGCTGGTAAGGCGGCCGTTTGGCCGGGCGCAGTTCGTCGCGCGGCCACACGTGGCGGAATTCGAACGGGCCGTCGATGCCGAGCCAGCGCTGGGTCTTCTCCGGCAGCCGTGCCAGCTGTTCGGCGGTCATCGCCGGCATCGGCTCGACGTCCTCGGGTGCAGGCACCTCGGGCATCGACATCTGGTGCTCGTAGCCGGCTTCCGGTTCCTGGAACGAGATGGAGCCGTTGAGGATGGGCTGGCCGTGCTGGATGGCGACCACGCGGCGCGACGAGAACGAGCCACCGTCGCGCGTGCGCTCGACGCTGTAGACGATCGGCGCGTTGATGTCGCCGGCACGCAGGAAATAGGCATGCAGCGAGTGCGCCTCGCGGCGCGGGTCCACCGTGCGCTGCGCGGCGGACAGCGCCTGGCCGAGCACCTGGCCGCCGAAGACGAACTTGGTGCCGATGTCGCGACTCTGGCCGCGGAAGAGGTTGTCTTCGAGGCGCTCGAGTTCGAGCAGTTCGACGAGTTCGCCGACATGGTTGTCCGTCATGGGGGTCTCTGCTGAGCGGGGTGGCGACATGGCCGGAAAGTATACCGGGCCTCAGCCCGCCAGCCGCGCGAGGCGGGCCGCGTCGTAGGCCTTCGACCACGGGAATAGCGGGCCCGGGTCGCGCTTGCGTGGCACCTCTCGGTTCGGATCGTCGCTGGCGGCCACCATGGCGGTGTCCAGGTCCTCGTGGCCGGCGATATGGCGCAGCGACGGAAAGCGCAGCGCGAGGTCGTCGAGCAGGGCGCGCAGGGCGTCGATCTGTTCGGCGGGGTAGGGCTCGGTCATGAGCTGCCGGGCCGAGTGGAACCAGTCGGGGTAACGACCGGTGTTGACCAGCTCGATGCCGATCGAGCGCGGGTTGTAGCCGCGGGTGTGATTGGCAATGCGGAGCGGATCGACGTAGCACTGGATCGTTCCGTCGCGATCGACGTAGTAGTGCCCGCTGGCGCCCGTGCCGCGGTCCTCGTAGAGCACGCGCTCGCCGTACTCGCGCGCCATGGCCAGGTCGGGCAACTCGGTGCAGTGGATGACGACCAGGTCCACCGCGTCGGCCGGGCGCTCCGGGAGGCGGTGTTCGTAGGGGAGGGGGTTAGGGCGGATGTCGATCATGGCGCTTTGATAACATAGCCGGTCATTCCGCGTACGGAGTCCGCCATGCGCGGTCACATCATCCTTTCCCACGGTTCCGATTCCGGCCCCGACGCCACCAAAGTCAGCGCGCTGGCGGCCCTGGCCGGCTCGCTGGGCTGGACCACGGTCCGCCCCGATTACCGTGACGACGACGCCCTCGGCCATGCCGGCTGCGTCGACCCGCGGCTGGCGCGGCTGGCCCGGGCCATCGCGGACTCCCCGGCGCCCCCGATCCTGGTCGGGTCCAGCATGGGCGCCTTCGTCTCGGGGCTGGCCTCGCTGCAGGCCCCGGTGGCCGGAGTGTTCCTGCTGGCGCTGCCTGCGCGCATCCCCGGCTACGGCCGGGCCTTCGACCTCGCCAGGGGCGTGCCCGCCTTCATGATCCACGGCTATGCGGACGATGTCTGCCCTGTGGATGAGGCCTTCGCCTTCGCGCGCAGCCATGCGATCCCGATGCTGCTGGTCGAGGACGACCACCGGCTGGGCAACGCCATGGCGGACATCGAAACCACCTTCCGCCGTTTCCTCGGGGACCTGGCATGAACTTCTTCGCCACCTGCCCGAAGGGCCTGGAATACCTGCTCAAGGACGAACTGATCGCCATCGGCGCGAAGGACGTGCGCGAGGCCCTGGCCGGCGTGTCCTTTGCCGGTGACATCGAGACGGCCTACCGCGCCTGCCTGTGGTCGCGCATGGCCAGCCGCGTGCTGCTGCCGCTGGCCGAGTTCGACGCCGCCGACCAGGACGCCCTCTATGCGGGTGTACAGGACATCGACTGGGCCACCCACCTGGCCGCGCACGGCACGCTGGCCGTGGATGCCAACACGGCACAGAGCAAGCTCACGCACAGCCAGTTCATCGCGCTGAAGACCAAGGACGCCGTCGTCGACCAGTTCCGTGCCGCCACCGGTGCGCGCCCGGATATCGATCCGGAAGAACCCGACCTGCGCGTCAACGTGCGCCTGCGCCGCGACCGCGCCACGCTGTCGATCGACCTCTCGGGCCTGCCGTTGCATCGTCGCAACTGGCGCGAGCAGCAAGGCGAGGCGCCGCTGAAGGAAAACCTCGCCGCCGCCATGCTGGTGCGTGCGCAGTGGCCGCGCATCTACGCCGAAGGCGGTGCGCTGGTCGATCCGATGTGCGGCTCGGGCACGCTGCTGATCGAAGGCGCGCTCATGGCCGCCGACGTGGCGCCCGGTCTGCGTCGTGACTACTACGGTTTTCTCGGCTGGGCCAAACACGATTACGCGTTGTGGCGCTCCATCTACGACGAGGCCAAGGCGCGGGCGGAAGAAGGCCTGCGTGCCCTGCGCCCGGTGTTCTTCGGCAGCGATTCGGATGCACAGATGGTGCAGACCGCCAAGCGCAACGCGCAAAGCGCCGGCGTGGCGGGTTTCGTCCATCTCGACAAGCGAGACGCGGTGCACGTGGCACCGCCGCCGGAGACACCACTGGGCCTGGTCATCACCAATCCGCCCTACGGCGAACGCCTGGGCGATCGTGCCGAGCTGCCGGCGCTCTATCGCGACTTCGGCCAGGCCCTGAAGGACCGTTTCGCCGGCTGGCGCGCGGCGGTGCTGGCCGGCGACGAGGAACTGGGTCGTGCGCTGCGCCTCAGCCCCGACAAGCGCTACGCCCTGTTCAACGGCGCGCTGGAAACCCCGCTGCTGACCTACGCCCTGCGCGCGCGTGACGAAGCCCCGCGCGAAGCGAAACCGCTGTCGCCCGGTGCGGAGATGCTGAAGAACCGCCTGGAGAAGAACGTCCGCCATCTGCGCAAGCGGCTCACCCGCGAGGGCATCACTTGCTGGCGCGCCTACGACCAGGACCTGCCCGAGTACGCCGCCGCCATCGACGTCTACGAAAACTGGCTGCATATCCAGGAATACAAGGCGCCGCAGGACGTGCCGGTGGACGTGGCGCGCATCCGCATGCGCGAGATCGGCCGCGTGGCCAGCGAGGTGTTCGGCATTCCCCGTGAGCGCATCGCGGTGAAGACGCGCGAGCGCGGCAAGGGTGGCTCGAAGTACGGTCAGTTCGACCAGAAGGGCGAGTTCATCGAGGTGGGCGAGGGCGGCCTCCGTTTCCTCATCAACCCCACCGATTACCTGGACACCGGCCTGTTCCTCGACCATCGCCTGGTCCGCGAGAAGATCCGCGAACTGGCGCCGGGCAAGCACTTCCTCAACCTGTTCGCCTATACGGGCACGGCCAGTGTCTACGCGGCGGCCGGCGATGCGCGCGACACCACCACCGTGGATCTGTCCGGCACCTACCTGGACTGGGCATCGCGCAACCTGGCGTTGAACGGGTTCGAAGGTGCACGCCATCGGCTGGTGCAGGAAGATGCCCTGACCTTCCTCGAGAAGCGCTCGATGCAGTACGGGCTGATCTACGTCGACCCACCGACCTTCTCCAACTCCAAGAAGGCCGACGACTTCGACGTGCAGCGCGATCACGTGAAGCTGCTGATGCTGTGCCTGGACCGGCTGCTGCCGGACGGGGTCATTGTTTTCTCGAACAATTTCCGCCGTTTCCAGCTTGATAAGGCCGCGCTGGAACCCCACTTTTCCATTGAGGACTGGAGCGCTCCCAGCATCCCGTTCGACTTCTCCCGCCGGCACAACATCCACGGTTGCTGGCTGCTCCGGAAACCGTTCGTGAATCCGTGGAAAACGTGAATTGAGGGTGTAGAAAACTTCAGATTGGATTCAGTGGCCGAGCGCGAATCTGCAGTCAACACCCGGAGGTAACTGTCATGAAAGGTAAGTTCGTAAAGTCCGCTCTCGTCCTCGCCGCTGCGGGTCTGATGGCGTTCGCACCCGGCGCGTTTGCCCGCGGTGGTTATTACGGCGGCTACCATGGCGGTTACGGCTATGGCTACCACGGTGGTGGTTACTACGGCGGCCGTGGCGGCTACTACGGTCGCGGTCACTACGACCACGCCGGCCGCTGGATCGCTGGCGCCATCGTCGCCGGTGCGGTGGTCGGCCTGGTCGCCAACGCCACGCAGCCGCGTACGGTGGTCTACGACAACGGCCCGGGCTACTACTACGCCCCGCCCACCCGCACGGTCGTCTATGACGACGCGCCCGTGGTCACCCGCCGCGTGACCACCACGACCACTTACGTGGACGACGGTTACGGTGGTACCCGTTATGTGCGTGACGACGGGTATTGATCGGAGTCGTTTTCGGTTGAGTGGTTAGATCGAGGAGCCCGGTGAAAGCCGGGCTCTTTTTGTTTTGGGGCGGACGTTCGTGGCGGGTGGCCGTGAGGGCTCGCCTTCGGCCTCGGATCAAGAGCCGCTGGCACTGGAGCAAGAGCCGGCGGGTAGCCCCCTCGGGGCCAC
The DNA here is from genome assembly GCF_054055715.1 of Luteibacter sp. PvP120. NCBI lineage: Bacteria > Pseudomonadati > Pseudomonadota > Gammaproteobacteria > Lysobacterales > Rhodanobacteraceae > Luteibacter > Luteibacter sp. PvP120. The sequence goes on from NZ_JBSRXP010000012.1 coordinate 66,154, forward strand.
GCCTACGGCGACCCGCTAAGGAAGGGCCGCTGGCGCGGCCGTATTCTTATTGCCCTTCGGGCCCGGGTCGGGCTTCGAACGGGGATTTTCGATTCGCCATCCATGGCTCAGCGAAAATGGCCGGCCGTCCTGGCCGGCCCCCTTCGGGCCTTATCCGTTCGAATCCCTCGCCTGCGGCTACCGGCCCCGAGGGGGCTACCCGCCGGCTCTTCCAATGACTGAGGCGGGTTGTGGCGCGAGCGTCCGCGGACATGCGGGGTAGGGCGTCGCCGCTTTGTTGGCTTTTCGCCCACATCGTGGGCTCCTACCCCAGGGGTAGGGCCGGTTGTGGCATATCCGACGCGTGGTCTGCCGGCTGGGGGTAGGAGCGCACGCACGTGCGCGAACCCTCAACGTATCCAAGGCGACCGATGCCATGCAAAGCAGGCAAGCGAGCGTTCCCACCCACGAAGCGAAACCCAGCTCTTCGCTCTCCCCACACGTAACCTCAGTCGTCGAAAGAGCCGGCGGGTGCCACCCTCGGGGCCGGTAGCCGCAGGCGAGGACTTCGAACGGACAAGGCCCGAAGGGGGCCGGCCAGGACGGCCGGCCATTTTCGCTGAGACAGGATGTCGAATCGAAAATCCCCGTTCGAAGCCCGACCCGGCCCGAAGGGCAATAAATAAACGGCCGCGGAGCGGCCTTTCCCTAGCGGGTCGCCGCAGGCGTGGCCACGAGGGTGGCACCCGCCGGCTCTTGCTCCGCGACGCCAAGGCTCGAGCCCCAACGCGATGCCGAAGGCGAGCCCGCCTCAGCCACCCGGAGACGGCAGCTGCGCCCCCGAGCCGCGCCGCTTGGCGCTCTTCTTCATCGACTCGAATGTCGCCTTGTCGATCGTCTGCACGGACTGGACCTGGCACGGTGGCTCGTTGCGGCGAAGGATTTTCTCATCGATGCCGCCGCAGATACGCATCTCGCCCATGGCCTTGTCGCTGTTGGACGACTTGAAGCGGATGCCGCCGCCCAGATCCATCCGCGGGCAGTCAGCGCTGGTCTTCACCACGAAATGGTTGGGCCCGTTGCGCACCGCCACCGTACGCGCGTCGACCACCGCCCATTCGTTGATGCGGTCGGTGCGCAGGCAGTCGTTGAAGGGCAGTTCGTTACGGGCCTGGGGGGAGGAGCCGGGACGGGGTGTGTTGTCCTGCGCGTGCGCGGTGAACGCGCCTGCGAGCAGAAGAGCGCTGGTAAACAGGATTCGGGCAGTCATGACGCGGTCCTCCGGGAGGAATGGCGATGTTAAGCCGGGATCGGCCCACGGGCCAGATTGACAGGGGCCACGGTGCACCTTTCGTTAAGGGCGTGAAGGGCGCCACTCACGTTCGTTGAACGTTTCCTCGGCCATCCTTTCCGTAATGACTGACGCTAATACGGCCGCACAGGAGGCCAGCGCATGACGGTCCGCCCGCTTGGCCTCGACCCGACCCCCGCGGCCCCTGCGGACCTCGCCACGCGTTTCCTGGGCGTACGCCGTCGCAGTGCCGAATTGGCATCGCATCTGCGTCCGGAGGACACCGTCATCCAGTCGATGCCGGATGCCAGCCCGACCAAGTGGCACCTTGCCCACACCACATGGTTCTTCGAGCACTTCGTCCTGGGTCGTACTCAAGGCTATGTGCCGGCGAACCCGGAATGGCACTTCCTGTTCAACTCGTACTACCAGTCGGTAGGCCCGATGCACGCGCGCCCCCGTAGGGGAATGATCACGCGGCCGGACTTTGCCGAAGTGCTGGATTACCGGCGCCGCGTGGACGATGCTGTGGCAGAGCGTCTCATGCACAACGACGATCCGGCGCTGGCTGTCGTGATCGAGCTGGGCTGCCAGCATGAGCAACAGCATCAGGAATTGCTTCTCACCGACATCAAGCACGCGTTTGCGCAGAATCCCCTGGAGCCGGCGTTCGCCGCCGAGGCGCCGCGTGCGCTATCCGTGGCCGCGCCTGCCTTGCGCTATGTGCCGTTCGACGAAGGCGTGGTGGAGGTGGGTCATGCCGGCGACGGTTTTCACTTCGACAACGAAGGGCCGCGCCATCGCACCTGGCGCCAGGCGGGCTCGCTGGCCAATCGTCCGGTGACCAATGCCGAGTTCCTGGCATTCGTGCAGGACGGCGGCTATCGCGATCCGCTGCTGTGGTTGTCGGACGGCTGGGCCACCGTGCAGGCCGAGGGTTGGCAGCGTCCGCTCTACTGGGACGAGGCGTGCGAGACGGAGTTCACCTTGCAGGGCCGCCGGGCCATCGATCCGCACGCGCCGGTGTGCCACATCAGCTATTTCGAGGCCGACGCGTTCGCGCGCTGGGCCGGCGCGCGGCTGCCGACAGAGGCCGAATGGGAAACCATGGCCGCGTCGCTGCCGATACGCGGCAATTTCCAGGACAACGGTTTGTTCCACCCACGTGCGTCGTCGTTTGAAACCGACCTGGGTCAGATGTACGGCGACGTTTGGGAATGGACGATGAGCCCATATGTCAGTTATCCGGGGTTTCGTCCACTGGACGGTGCGCTGGGGGAATACAACGGCAAGTTCATGAACGGTCAGTGGATACTCCGCGGAGGCTCCTGCGCGACGCCCTCCGATCATATTCGTGCCACCTACCGTAATTTTTTTCCTCCCCATGCGCGCTGGCAGTTCACGGGGATACGACTGGGAAACGATCGATGAGTGCTCAACCCAAAGACATCCGTGTCGACGACCGCCATCCGGATGTCGAGGACACCCTCGAGACCGTCCGGCGCGGCCTCGGGGCCAAGATCAAGAAGCTGCCGTCGCGCCTGTTCTACGACGAGCGCGGTTCGGCGCTGTTCGAGGCCATCTGCGAACAGCCGGAGTACTACCTCACGCGAACCGAGATCCGCATCATGCGCGATCATGCGGCAGACATTGCCCATGTGATCGGGCCCGATGTACGCCTGGTCGAATACGGCAGTGGCAGTGGGATCAAGACGCGGATGCTGCTCGAGCACCTGGTCACGCCCGTGGCCTATGTGCCGGTGGAGATCTCGCGCACGGCGCTGATGGAAAGCGTCGCCGAATTGTCCACGCGCTTCCCCGATGTGCCCATGCAGCCGGTGTGCGCCGACTTCACCCAGCCGTTGCGGCTGCCGGTGGCCTCGCGTTCGCCACGGCGCACCGTCATCTACTTCCCGGGTTCGACCATCGGTAATTTCGAGGCAAAGGATGCGGTGAAGATCCTTCGCCAGATGCGCGCCGAGATGAGCGACGGCGGCGGTGTGCTGGTCGGCGTGGACCTGAAGAAGGACGCCGCGCAGATCGAGGCCGCCTACAACGACGCCGCCGGTGTCACGCGCGATTTCACGCTCAACATGCTGGTGCGGCTGAATCGCGAGGTCGGCACCGATTTCGATCTGGATGCGTTCCGCCACCGCGCACGCTACAACGTGCTGGCCGGCCGGATCGAGACCTCGCTGGTCAGCACCCGCCACCAGGTGGTGCATGTGGGCAGCGATGCCTTCACCTTCCGCGAGGACGAAGCGATGCAGGTGGAGTACAGCTGCAAGTATTCGCTGGACGACTTCGCGCAGATGGCGAACAAAGCCGGTTTGTCGGTGGAGCAGGTCTGGATGGACGAGGATCGCCGCTTCAGCGTGCAGTACCTGGTGCGGACGACGCCCGCTGGCTGAGTGCCTGTTCGGTGATGTCATCGTCTATCGGCAGCCGCTGCGCCGATAGACGATGACCCGTAGGAGCGCGCGATGCGCGCGACATCTTTTGGCGGAACCTCTGGAGCTGGCGCGCCAGCCGACAGGTTTGGCCTCAAAACATGTCGCGCGCATCGCGCGCTCCTACATGTAGGCGGTGGATTAACCCGGCCGGCGGGCGCCCAGGGAGACCAGCAGGTCTTGCGCGGTGCGGATGCGCTCGGCGCTGCCGGGGAGCTCGAGTATTACTCTCAGCTTGTCCTGGCCGTCCATCTTGAAGATGCGTGGCTGCTGCTGGATCAGCTTGATCAGGGCCATCGGGTCGATATCGGGCTTGTCGCGGAAGGTGATGCGTCCACCGCTGGCGCCGAAGTCCACCTTGCGGATGCCGAGCGGGGTGGCCATGAGCTTCAGTTGCGCGACGGCGAACAGGCACTTGGTCTGTTCGGGCAGCAGGCCGAAGCGATCGATCATCTCCACCTGCAGTTCGCGCAGGCCGTGTTCGTCGCGCGCGCTGGCGATGCGCTTGTACAGCGTCAGTCGCGTGTGGACATCGGGCAGGTAGTCTCCGGGGATCAGCGCGGGCAGGTGCAGTTCCACCTCGGTCTCGTGCTCGGAGGTGAGGTCGAAGTCCGGCACCTTGCCCGACTTCAGCGCGCGCACCGCGCGGTCCAGCAACTCGGTATACAGCCCGAAGCCGATCTCCTGGATCTGTCCGGACTGTTCCTCGCCCAGCATCTCGCCTGCACCGCGGATCTCCAGGTCGTGGGTGGCGAGCGTGAAGCCGGCCCCCAGTTCCTCCAGCGAGGCCAGTGCTTCCAGGCGCTTCTCCGCATCGGCGGTCATCGCCTTGCGGTCGGGCACGATGAGGTAGGCATAGGCGCGGTGATGCGAGCGACCCACGCGTCCGCGCAACTGGTGCAGCTGGGCCAGGCCGAAGCGGTCGGCACGGTTCACCACGATGGTGTTGGCGGTGGGGATGTCGATGCCCGATTCGATGATGGTGGTGGACACCAGCACGTTGAACCGCTGCCGGTGGAAATCGGCCATCACCTGTTCCAGCTCGCGCTCGGGCATCTGGCCGTGGGCGACGCGGATGCGTGCCTCGGGCACCAGTTCGCCCAGCTCGCGTGAGATGCGCTCGATCGACTCCACTTCGTTGTGAAGGAAGTAGACCTGGCCACCGCGGGCCAGCTCGCGCTGGATGGCTTCACGGATCAGCGCGGGTTGATAGGTGGAAATCAGCGTGCGCACGGCCGTGCGATGGGCCGGTGGCGTGGCGATGATCGACAGGTCGCGCAGGCCGCTCATCGCCATGTTCAGCGTGCGCGGGATCGGCGTGGCGGTGAGGGTCAGCAGGTCCACCTCGGCGCGCAGCTTCTTCAGCTGTTCCTTCTGGCGCACGCCGAAACGCTGTTCCTCGTCGACGATGACCAGGCCCAGGTCCTTGAAGCGGATGTCCGGGCCGAGCAGCTTGTGCGTACCGACGATGACGTCGATCTGGCCGTCGGCCAGCCGTTGCAGCGCGCCGTCCACTTCCTTCTTCGACTTGAAGCGGGAGATGACGTCCACGCGCACCGGCCAGTCCGCGAAGCGGTCGGCAAAGTTGCGGTAATGCTGCTGGGCGAGCAGGGTGGTCGGCACCAGCACGGCCACCTGCTTGCCCGCGGTGGCCGCGGCGAACGCGGCACGCAGGGCGACCTCGGTCTTGCCGAAGCCCACGTCGCCGCAGACCACGCGATCCATGGCGCGGGGCGCTGCCAGGTCGACGATGACCGCATCGATCGCCGCCTGCTGGTCCGGCGTTTCCTCGAACGGGAAGGTGGCCGCGAATTCCTCGATCATCGGGCGGTCGACGGACAGCGACTGGCCCTGGCGCGCCTCGCGCTGGGCGTAGATGCCCAGCAGTTCGGCGGCGACATCGCGGACCTTCTCGGCGGCTTTCTTTCGTGCGCGCTCCCAGGCATCGCCACCCAGCGAGTGCAGCGGTGCCAGTTCAGGTGCGGTGCCCGTATAGCGGCTGACCAGACCGAGCTGGGCCACCGGCACGTAGAGCTTGTCGCCCTTGGCGTACTCGATGGTGAGGAACTCGCCGGGCATGTCGCCCACGTCCAGGGACACCAGCCCCTGGTAACGGCCGACACCGTGATCGATGTGGACAATGGGCGAGCCGATGGACAGCTCGGTCAGGTCCTTGATGATGCTTTCGGGATCGCGCGCGGCACCGGCGCGACGCTTGCGATCGGTGCGCACGCGTTCGCCGAACAACTCGCGCTCGGTGAGCACGGTGAAGGCCGGCTTCGTGATCGCGAAACCCTGCTCCAGGGACGCGACCGTGATGGCGAGCTTCTCGTCGCGGGCGAGGAAATCCTTCCAGCTGTCGAGGTTGACCGGTTTCAGGCCGGCGCCGGCCAGCTGCTCGATCAGCGCCTCGCGGCGGCCGGCGGAGTCCGCCGCGATCAGTACGCTGCCCTTGTAGCTGGACAGGAAATGCTTAAGAGCCGCGCCGGGTTCGTCGCCCTTGCGGTTCAGCGGCACGTCCGGCGCCGGCTGCGTGCCAAGGTCCACCGCGTGTTCGTGGCCGGCGGGCACCACGTCGATCCGCACCTGCTTGTTGAGGCGTTCGCGCAGTTGCTCCGGTGGCAGGTAGATCTCTGCCGGCGGCAGCACCGGGCGCTCGATGTCGTGCGCGCGCTGGTCGTAGCGCTCGGCGGTCTGCGTCCAGAACTGCTCCGCGGCGGCCAGCGTGCCCTCGCCGAGGACGAACATCGCATCGCCGGCGATGTAATCGAACAGGGTTTCGGTCGCGCCGAAAAACAGCGGGAGGTAGTACTCGATACCGCCGGGCGTCACGCCTTCCTTCATGTCCTGGTAGAGCGGACAGCGACGGATGTCGATGGGAAAGCGTTCGCGAAGGTTGGCACGGAAGTTCTTCGCCGCGTCTTCGGTCAGCGGGAATTCGCGTGCGGGCAGCAGGTCGACGCTGTCCACCTGGTGGGTGGAGCGCTGGGTCTCGGTGTCGAAACTGCGGATGGACTCGATCTCGTCGTCGAACAGCTCCACGCGGTAGGGCTCGTCGGCACCCATCGCGTAGATGTCGATGAGTGCACCGCGCACGGCGAAGTCGCCCGGTTCGGCCACCTGCGGCACGTTGCGGTAGCCAGCGGCCTCCAGCCGACGCTGCTCGGCGCCCAGGTCGAGTTTCTGGCCCTTGCGCAGTACCAGCCCCGACCCGGTGATATGGGTGCGTGGTGCGATCCGCTGCATCAGCGTCGCCACCGGCACCACCAGCACGCCGCGCCGGGTGGTGGGCAGGCGGTAGAGCGTGGCGATACGCTGGGATACCACTTCCGGATGCGGACTGAAGACGTCGTAGGGCAGGGTCTCCCAGTCCGGAAAATGCAGCACCGGCAGTTCGCCGGCGAACACCGCCAACTCGCTTTCGAGGTTGTCGGCACTGCGGGTATCGCGGGTGACCACGACCAGTACGCCCTCGTGCTCGCGTGCCGCCTCGGCGACTTCGAGCGCCCACGCTGAGCCATGGGGCGTGGCCCAGTAGCGGCGGGTCTTGGCGGTAGCGGGGAGCGACGGGCGGGGGAGCACTAGAGGCATGGAGTCGGCTTGGCAGCTTGCGGACAAGCCGACGATTGTACTACCTGGCCGTGAAGGGCCAGCGGTGCCGTCCGTCCGGGCGGGGTCAGTCGGTGATGTCGGGCTCGAAGAAACTCCAGCGGACATCCGTGAACTCGGCCTTGAAGTCGGCCTCGACGATGTTGATCGCCTCGACCATCGCCCGCGCGGTGGGCGAGGGACTCATGCGGGCCTTGACCGCCACCATCACCTCGTTGCCCATCTGCAGCGTGAGCAGGTTGTAGACGGTGTCGATTTCCGGGCGGGCCTCGAGGAAGGCCATCATCTGCACGCGGCGCTTCGGCTCCACGCCCTGGCCGATCAGCAGCGCCTTGACCTCGCGCGCGACGGCCACCGCCACCACGATCAGCAACACGCCGATGGCGATGGTGCCGATGGCGTCGAACATGAGGTTGCCGGTGAGCATGGTGAGCACGACGGCGATCAGCGCGAAGCACAGGCCCATCAGCGCCGCCAGGTCTTCGCCGAAAATCACCAGCAGTTCGCTGGCGCGGGTTTCGCTAAACCACTGCCACAGCGGCTGGTCGCCGCGGGCCTTGTTCACTTCCTGCATGCAGCCATGCATGGAAATGCCCTCGGTGACGATCGAGAAGGCCAGCACGCCGATCGCCAGCCATGCCCACTTGAGCGGCTCGGGATGGGTCAGCTTGTGGACGCCCTCGTACACCGAGAACATGCCGCCGACGCTGAAAAGCAGGATCGCCACGAGGAACGACCAGAAATACAGCGCACGGCCCCAGCCGAGCGGATAATCCGCCGACGGAGGGCGCTTGGCCTGGCGCATGCCCAGCAGAAGCAGACCCTGGTTGCCGCAATCGGCCAGGGAATGGACCGCCTCGGCCAGCATGGCCCCGGAGCCGGTAAAGATGGCCGCCACGAGCTTGGCGACGAAGATGGCGAAATTGGCTCCGAGCGCAAGAAAGATCGCGCGCTTCGAATCGGCGTGTCCCGACATGTGATCCCTGTTCCCGATGGGTAATCGAAGGATCTTACCGTAGGATGCCCACGCCCACGCCGAAACTCACGTTCGGATGGCCACCGGACATCTCCTTGGCCGTCCATACGTGCGACTGGTTCACTGTCACCAGCGGGAAGGTGTACGAGGCCTGGCCAACGTTGGACGCGCGCGTGCCGTTGAGGCGCCCGGATACCGTGACCAAGCCGCCCGCCGGGTAATCCAGGCTTTCGACATAACCGGGCATGGCGGCGATGAAGCGGCCGTTGCCGGTGTCGTTGGCCTGCGGCCGCTGCGAGCGGTCCAGCGGATAGGCGAGGATCTCGATTTCGCTGTGGTCGGCGAAGTTGCTGACCTTGACGATGCGCCCGCCCCAGATGACGTCGGCGCTGCCGTAGCGTTCCGGCTCCCGGGCCACCTGGGACGGCGGCACGGCGGCATTGTTGGGGGTCGGCTTGTAGATCGGTGCCGGCGCGCAAGCGGAAAGAGCGGCGGCGAGCACGAAAGCGGCGGCGGTCGAACTGACGGTCTGGGGGCGCATGGGTCGGCTCCTGGCGTGTAACCCAATCTACCGCCGACGGACTGAACGTGGCGAATGCGGCGCGTGGGCTACATCTTCATCCTTGCCTTCCTCGACCAGCCAGGTCAGGCGGTATTCGGACTGGCCGGCGGTGCCCAGGAGTTTCGGCAGCAGCCTGAGGGAATCGCGCAGGGCGTCATCGAGCTTCCACGGCGCGTTCACGATGGCGATGCCGGTGCCGTTCAACCGCAGCGGGGAGTCGTCCGGACGCAGCAGCAGTTCGGCCACCAGCACGCGCCGGGCGCCGCACTTGGTCAGCCAGCGGTGGAACGGCTGGACATGGCTACGCAGCTTGATCGGGTACCAGACGGCGTAGACGCCGGTGGGCCATTTTTCCAGCGCGGCCTTCAGCGTCTTCTCGATCACCCGGAACTCGGCTTCCTGCGCCTCGAACGGGGGGTCGATAAGGACCAGGCCGCGTTTTTCCTTCGGTGGAACGAACGCCTTCATGGCCTCGTAGCCGTCGCGCTCGTGCACGTGGATGCGCTTGTCGTGATGGAACAGCTGGCGCAGGCCGCCGGATTCATCGTTGCGCAGGTCCACCATCTGGGCGGAATCGGTGTCGCGCATCAGGTGCGCGGCGATCCACGGCGAGCCCGGGTAGTAACGCAGCGTATCGCTGCCCTCGTTGCAGGCCCGGACGATCTCGAGGTACTTCCACAGCAGGGGCGGCAGCCCGCTGGCAGTCTTGAGGATGCCGAAGCCTTCGTCCGCCTCGGCCGTCTTGCGCGCCTCGTTGCCCTGAAGGTCGTAGCGGCCGCTGCCGGCGTGGGTGTCGATGTAGCAGAACGGCGAGGCCTTCTGCTTCAAGGCATCGATGAGGGCCACGAGCACCATGTGCTTGAGGACATCGGCAAAATTGCCGGCATGGTAAGCGTGACGGTAGTTCATAGGGGGAGTATACCGGCCGAAGGCCGGTATACCGTAGGAGCGCACGATGTGCGCGAGTGCTTTTCGCACCAGTCCCCCACCTCTAAGCGCCAGCGCCGAGGTTGTCGCGAAAAGATGTCGCGCACATACGTGAGCTCCTACAGCCGCATCGAGCAGCCCCTCAATACGCGAACGTCACCCGCTTCTTCGCCGCATCGCCTTTCTCGATCCGGTCCAGCACGCCGATGGCGAAATCCGCCGTGGAAATTTTGCTGTGCCCGGCGGCATCGACCAGCAACTGCTCGCCACCGACGCGGAAGCTACCCTTCCGCTCACCGGGCGCGATCTCGGCGGCGGGACTGATATAGGTCCAGTCCACGTCCGTCGTGCTGGCGCGGAAGGCCTTCAGCGCCTCGATCTGCGCATTGGCGGACGCTTTCCAGGCCTCGGGGAAGTGCGGATCGTCGATCACGCGCACGCCGGGCGCCGCCTCCAGGCTGCCGGCGCCGCCGACCCAGGCGAAGCGCTTCACGTGCGCGGCGGCGAGCGCGTCGAGCAAGGTGGTGGCCTGGCGGGGGACGTTGGCGGGATCGGCGTGGTCGTTGAGGCTGGCGATGGCGGCATCGGCGCCGCCGAGGGACGGAGCGAACGAGGCCGGCTCGGCCACGTCGCCCTTCACCACGTTAAGCTTCGGATGCTTCGTGGCGAGCTTCGACGGGTCGCGGGCCACCGCCGTGACCTCATGGCCGCGGGCCAGGGCCTCGTCGAGGATGACGTTGCCGATATTGCCGGTGGCGCCGAACAGAATGATCTTCATGGGTAAACCTCGGGTTCGGTGGGGTAGGCGCACAGCATGCGCCGCGTATCGTTACGGAAAAACCACTCCTGACGCGATTCATCGTAAAGTCTTGCTTTACGATCTTGACCGAGCCCCATGGCCATCGATATCAATCTCAACCGTCTCGGCGTCTTCGTCGCCCTGGTTCGTGCCGGCTCGTTCACGGCCGCCGCCGAGCAACTGGGCACGACCAAGGCGATGGTCAGCCAGCACCTGGCCCGTCTGGAAGCCGAACTCGGCGTGCAGCTTCTGGTGCGCAGCACCCGCCGTATGGCTCTGACCGACGCGGGTGAGCGTTTCCACGAGGATTGCGCGCGTGTGCTGGCGGAGGCGGAAGCCGCGATCGCCCGCCTGGGCGAATGTCGCGGCACCCCGATGGGTACGCTGCGCATCAGCGCAGCGAACGACCACGGCATCAACGTGGTGGCACCGGCCCTGGCCGCCTATGCCGAGCGCTACCCGCAGGTCCGCGTGGAACTGGTGGTCACCGACACCGTGACCGACCTGATCGCCGAGCGCTTCGACCTGGCCATCCGCCTCGGCTGGCTGCGCGACTCCAGCCTGCGCGCGACGAAGCTGTCGAGTTTCCGGCAATGCCTGGTGGCATCCCCCGCCTATCTCGCCCGCCATGGCACACCCACGGTGCCCGAGGATCTGTCCACGCACCGCTGGATCGCGGTCAGCGTGCTTGCCTCGCCGACCCGCTGGGTGTTCAAGGATCCGAACGCCGCGGACTGCGTGGTGCAGACCCGCGCCGTCGCCAGCGCGAACAGCGCCACGGCGGCGTACCGCTTCGTGCTCGAAGGCCTGGGCCTATCGGTGTTGCCCGATTACATCGTGGAGGCCGAACTGAAAGCGGGCGGCCTGGTGGCCCTGCTGCCGGGCTATACCTTGCCCGCGGGCGGGGTGCACGCCGTCTACCCGGGCAGCCAGCCGCCGGTGAAGGTGCGGGCGTTCATCGACCTGCTCAAGGAACGCCTGGCCTGAACGCGCCGCGCCGCGCGGCGCGCCCGCCGCTCAGGTGACTTGGTTACCCAGCCGAAGGTTGATCCCCAGCTTGGCCGCCAGCTGGCGCATGTGCTCGTCATCGCGCGAGGACGTGATCCAGCCGGCGTAGACGTCGTCGTCTTCCGCTTCGCGGGCCCACAACGTGTAACCGTACTGGTTGAGCTGGTCGAAGGCGCGGCTGAAGATCTCCGGCCCGTCGATGTCCTCGTGGAATTCGTCCTCGCTGGGGTCGCCGTCCCAGTCGATGGTGACGTCGCTCCAGCGCGAGACCAGCTCGGCGATCGCCTCCACCAGCGTGCGGGTTTCGTCGGCATCCACTTCGAAACTGGACTGCCAGTCGGTGACCTGCGCCACGACACGGATGGGATCGTCGTCGCCCTGGTCCTCGATTTCCGTGCGGTAGTCGGTGAACTGGCGCAGCGCGTTTTCCTCGTCGCCCGGGTTGATCAGCAGCAACAGCTGCCACACCTGCGACTCGACCGTCTCCTCGCCTTCTTCGTCGTCGAACTCGCGTTCTTCGGGGTAATCGTCGTCGTAGCTCATGGGGAAGGACCTGTGGAGAACTGGCGAAATCATCGCACGATGCGCGTCAAAGCGTCGCAGTCCTTGAAATGGACGTCCAATCGACCGGGTTGACATCGGGTCGCTGCGGTGCAACAAATGGCACCCGGCCCTATCCAGGCGACACCCGCTCACCGTGAACGCTCACACCTGCCACGCACCTGCCTTTCCGTCGATGTCAGCGGCCGCGCCGCGATGTCCGGTCGGCGCTGCGTGTCGTTCGTGTCGACGGGCCTGAGCGACTGACGCCACGCGTTGCGCGTGTCCTGCGGGTCCGCCGCAGGTAACGATATTTTCGATCTTTTCCGGCCATGCCGGCTGCCGCTGCTTTTCGCCGCGGCGTCATGCCGCCGTTCCCGGCTATCCGGCGCCTCAGGTGCCGATCCTTCCATCGTTTTCCAGGGGAAAGTCCCACCCATGTCGCCTTCGACCCATCGTCGTCACCCGTTGTCCCTCGCGCTGGCCCTCGTGCTCGGCGCCACGTCCGCCCATGCCCAGGAGGCCGCCCCGGCGGACAAGGCGGAATCGGCAAAACCGAGCCAGCTGGACACCGTGATCGTCACCGGCACGCGCAGCACCGAGCGCACCGTATCCAGCTCGTTGCAGGCGATCGACGTCATCACCCCGCAGCAGCTGCAGCAGACCGGCGCCACCCAGCTGACGGCCGCGCTGGCGCGGCTGGTGCCGTCGCTCAATTTTCCGCAGCCGACCACGATCAGCGGTGCCGAAGTGGCCCGTCCCGTGACCTTGCGCGGTCTCAGCCCGGACCAGGTGCTGGTACTGATCGACGGCAAGTGCCAGCACGCCGGTGCCTTCCTCAACCTGGGCGGTGCGATCGGGCGCGGTTCGAATCCCGTGGACCTCAACGCCATCCCCGTCTCGGCGGTGGAGCGTATCGAGGTGCTGCGTGACGGGCAGTCGGCGCGTTACGGCTCCGATGCCATCGGTGGCGTGATCAACGTGATCCTGAAGAAGTCCGGCACGGGCGGGCAGGTGACCGCCAAGTTCGGCGGCTATGACGCGGGCGATGGCCTCCAGCGCCAGCTGAGCGCGGATACCGGCTTCAAGCTGGGCGACAAGGGCTCGATCCATGTCGCCATCGACACGCAGAACAACGACGGCACCAATCGCGCCGGCCTGGATCGCACGGCCGCCTCGGTCGGCACCACCTACGGGAAGAGGGTGTACTGGCTGGGCGAACCCGCCGTGCAGTCGAACAAGGTGTCGCTGGTGGGGCAGTACGCCTTCAGCAAGGCGGCCGAGGTGTATGTCGAAGCGCTCTACCGGCGCGATCGCGACGAGACCGCCAGCCTCTATCGTCACCGCGGTGAATCGACCAACGTCGCGTCGATCTATCCGCAGGGCTACCTGCCGGTGAACGTGCCCATCGTCAACGACACCACGCTGACCGCCGGCGTGCGCGGCGAATTCGACAGCGGATGGCATTACGACGCCTCGGTCAGCCACGGCTCGAACGAATACGACCAGCGCAGCCACGCGATCAACGCGGACTACTACCGCGCGTTCGGCAGCACGCCGTTCTTCATCCAGGGCGCCGATTACAAGACCAACCAGCAGGTGGCCAACCTCGACATCGGCAAGGAATTCAGCCCGTCGTGGTTGCCCAACCCGATCAGTGTGTCGTTCGGTGCGGAATACCTGCGCCAGGGCTACAAGGTGAAACCGGGCGACGCCGTCTCGCAGTACGGTGCCAACGGCGGCATCACCGGCGACCTGCAAGGCAACTGGCAGCGCCACGACACGTCCGTGTACGTGGACCTCGATACCAACCTGACCGACCGTTTCGCGGTGTCGCTGGCCGGCCGCCATGAGCAGTACAGCGACTTCGGCGGCACCACGTCGGGTGCGTTGTCCGGACGGTTCGACTTCACCCCGCGCGTGGCCCTGCGTGGCAGCGTCGGCACCGGGTTCCGTGCGCCCACGCTGGTGCAGCAGCACTACGCGGATATCTCGTCGCAATTGCAGGACCTCGGCCAGGGCCAGGTGCTGGTGCAGTCGGGCACGTTCCCCGTGGACTCCGCGGCGGCCAGCCTGCTCGGCGCTGTGAAGCTCAAGCCGGAGAAGTCGCGCAGCGCCACGCTGGGGTTGGTGCTGGAACCGCTGGACGGCTGGAATGTCAGTGCCGACGCGTACTGGATCAAGATCGCCAACCGGATCAACCTGTCGTCCAACATTCCGGTCAACACGCCGGCCGTCAACGCCTACCTGGTCGCCAACGGCGTCGATGCGAATTACCAGTCGATCCGCTATTTCACCAATGCGGTGAACACACGCACGCGCGGGCTCGACATCGTCAGCCAGTACGGTTTCGATCTTGCGAACGGCGATCGCCTCAATACCACCGTGGGCTGGGCATACAACGAGAACAAGGTGACGCGGGTGAAGCCGAACCCGGCGATCCTCGACGAACTGGGCGTGGCGGTGCAGCGTGTCGAGCGCCGCGAACGCCTCGGGCTGCTGGGCGATACCAATCCGCGGACCAAGCTCGATGTCGGCTTCGACTACCTGCACAGCCGCTGGGCGGCGCACGCCAACGTGCAGCGCTACGGCAGCTACACCGTCTACAGCAACAGTGGCCCGGCACTGGACCAGGACTTCGACCATCGCTGGACGCTCGACGTATCGGCCGACTACAACCTCGACCGCTGGACGTTCACCGCGGGCGCGGACAACGCGTTCAATGCGCGGCCGGAGCAGGTGAAGTACGCCAACTCCACCAGCGGTAACTTCAAGTACAGCCTGTTTTCGCCGTTGAGCTGGAATGGCCGTTACTACTACGCCAGCGTGACCTACCGGTGGGATTGATGTCGATGCGTGCCTTTCTGCTTGCCTTGTCGCTGACCGTCACCGCGGCGGTCGCCACGCCGGCCGCGGACGCACCGCTGGTCGGTTTCACCCCCGCATCGTCCGTTGCCGAACGCGAGACGGAGCATCGCGTGGACGCCGCGCTGGCCGGCGCCGACCTTGACGGCTGGCTGCGCCGACTCACCTCGGCGCCCAACCACGTAGGCTCGCCGCACAACGACGAGAACGCCCGCTTCATCGCCGACAGCCTGCGTCAGTGGGGCTGGGACGTACAGGTGGAGTCCACCCGCGTGCTCGTCGCCTATCCCACGGTGCAGAAGCTCGCCCTGCTGGACGGCGACGGCTACGCGGCGGACTTTACCGAGCCGGCCGTGGCCGGCGATGCCGACACCGCGCGGCGTGACGGCGTGCTGCCGGGCATGGAGGCGTACAGCCCCGACGGCGCGGTGGACGCGCCGATGATCTACGTCAACGAGGGACTGGCGAAGGACTATGCCGACCTGGCGCGCACGGGCCAGTCCGTGGCGGGCAAGGTGGTGCTGGTGAAGTCCAGCGGCGCCGGTCGCTGGGTGAAGCCGCGGCTTGCCCAGCAGCACGGTGCGGCAGGCGTGGTCATCTACTCCGATCCCCAGGCCGACGGGTTCACCAAGGGCGAGGTTTATCCCACCGGCGCATGGCGCACGCCGCGCACCGTGCAGCGCGGCACGCTGGGCATCGACAGCGTGCTGGATGCCGCCAGCGCGAAGACGATCCAGGCGGCCAGGCATACCGACGACCTGTCGATCCCGGTGGTGACCATCGGCTACGGCGATGCCGAGCATTTCCTGCGCGCGCTGGGCGGTCGTGTCGTGCCGAACCGCTGGCAGGGTGGACTGCCGCTCACGTATCACATCGGTGGGGAGGCACGTGTCCATCTGGAAGTCCGTTCGCCGTGGGAGTGGCGCACGCTGCACAACGTCATCGCCACGCTCCGCGGCAGCCGCTACCCGGACGAGTGGGTGATCCGTGGCGTGCACCACGACGCCTGGGTCTACGGGGCCTGGGATCCTCTGGCGGGCACGACGGCGCTGCTGGCCGAAGCGAAAGCCATCGGTGAGCTGGCCAAGGCGGGGGTTCGACCCAAGCGCACCCTGGTCTTCGCCAGTTGGGACGGCGAAGAGCTGGGCATCCTGGGCTCGCGCGCGTGGACGGAACGCCATGCCGCGGAACTCGCCAAAAAGGCGGTGTTCTATCTCAACAACGACACCACCGGACGCGGCCTGCTGGCCGCCCAGGGCGATCCGTCGATCGGTGCACTGGTGGACGGTGTCGCCGCCGACCTGCGCGATCCGGAGACGGGAGCGAGCGTGCAGGCGCGCCGTCTGGCCAAGCGCGCCGTGGACGCCGACGAGAAGGGCAGGGAGGTACCTGCCGGCCCCGTGGTCCTGCCTCGGCTGGGCACCGGTTCCGATTACCTGGCCTTCGCCCATCGATTCGGCGTGCCCTCGCTGCATGTTCGTTACGGTTACGACCGCGACGGCGACGAGGAAAGCGTGCCGGTCTACCACTCGCTCTACGACACGTATGCGCACTACCAGCGCTTTGGCGACCCCGGCCTGGCCTATGTCGGCCTGCTGGCGAAAACCAATGCCCGCCTGGCCTTGCGTGTCGCCAATGCCGACGTGCTGCCATGGCGATTCACCGTCTTCGCGCAAGCGCTGGGTCGCGATATCGATCGGGTGCAGGCCGGTGCGACGAAAGCCCACGACGAAGCGCAGCGGCACAACGCGCTGCTGGCGGACGGGTCGTACCGCCTGGCGGAGGTGGCCTACCGGCAGTTGCAGCCGCCTTCGCGGGTCGATGACGCATGGCAGCCGGTGGATCTGGACGCCTTGCGTGCGGCGCAGCGTGACTTGCTGGCGGCAGCGACCGCTTACGATGCGGCGGCCGACGCCAGCGGGGACATCCCGCCCGCGGACGCCATCCGGATCAATCGTCACCTGCGCGAGGTTGGCGACGCCTACCTGCAGACGGAGGGGCTGCCGCAGCGGCGCGCGTATCGCCACCTGTTGCAGGCACCCGGTCGCAAGGAGGGTGAAGATGTCGCCCCCCTGCCGGGAATCGGCGATGCGATCGACGCTAAAGCGTGGGACGAGGCACGCGACGAGACGGCGTTGACCGTGGAAGCGACGCGCAAGGCGACCCAGGCCTTGCAGCGAGCGACCGTCTTGTTGGCGGGGCGGAAATCGTAGTGCCACTTCGACGGAGGGGCGGCTGTCCCGTCCCTCCGGTGCATCGGGCATGCACTCGGCTATAGTCCGCCGCACTCTCAAGGCGGACGCAGGCATGAACGACACCTCGCAAAAACACGGGTCGCATCGCAAGAAGGTGTGGGCGCCCATTCGCTACGCGCATGCCCGCCCGCGCCTGCTGGTCGGTGCAGCCGCGGCCGTCATCGCGGCGGTGGTGCTGGAATTCAGCGGGCTGCCGCGTTCGCTGCCGTTGCTGATCGGTTTCGATATCGGTGCCGTGGTCTACTTCGTGCTGCTGTTGCGCATCTTCGTCGGCGCCAATCCGGCCACGATGCGCCGGCAGGCCTCGCAACAGGACACCGGGCGCTGGACCACCCTGCTCAGCGGCGTCGTGCTGTCCGCCGTGGTGCTGGGCGCGGTCACCACCGAGCTGAACTCCAGCGACAAGGGCGGCGTGATGGCGATCGCCGTAGCGGCAAGCACGATCATCCTGGCGTGGACGTTCATGAACACGCTGTTCTCACTGCACTACGCGCATGGCTACTACGGCGAGTTCGGCGAGCCGCACAAGGGCCTGGACTTTCCCGGCGACGAAGAACCCGATTACTGGGATTTCGCTTATTTCGCCTTCACCATCGGCATGACCTTCCAGGTCTCCGACGTGCAGATCACCACGCGCTACCTGCGCCGCGTGGGCCTGATGCACAGTGCCATCGCCTTCTTCTTCAACGTTTTCATCATCGCGATCAGCGTGAACGTGGCGGCGGGGAAGGCTTGATTCTTTTGGGTTGGACTTTGGGGGCAGGCTCGCCTTCGGCATCGCGTTGGGCCTTGCAGCCCTGGCGTTTGGGGCAAGAGCCGGCGGGTAGCCCCCTCGGGGCCACGCCTGCGGCGACCCGCTAAGGAAGGGCCGCTCCGCGGCCGTATTCTTATCGCCCTTCGGGCC
>NZ_JBSRXP010000013.1:0-72901 GCF_054055715.1 Luteibacter sp. PvP120
CGAGGCAAGCCTCCGAAGGTGGCCATCGTGGCCTGCATGCGCAAACTGCTCATCACCCTCAACGCCATGGTCCGCGATCAGACTCCATGGCACGGCACGGTAGGGGCCTGAAAAAGACAGTTGCTCCTACCGGGATCAAACGGCGGGGCGATTGTCCAGGGTGGCGAGCCAGCTGAGTTCGCTTTCGGAGAAACCGGCGGCGCGGCGGGCATCGAGATTGAACGGGCCACGCAGCGAGCCATTCATGTAGTCGTCGAGCAAACGGGCGAAGGTGGCTTCAGGGTCGATGCCGTCGCGCGCGCAGCACCAGTGGAACCAGCGCGTGCCGGCGGCCACGTGGGCCACCTCCTCACGCAGGATCACGTCCAGGATGGCCACCGTGCGATCGTCCTGCTGGCGGCGCAGGCGCTCCATCATGCCGGGCGTGACATCCAGCCCGCGCGCCTCGAGCACGCGCGGCACCAGCGCCATGCGTGCCGTGTCGCTGTGCGCCGTCTTCTCGGCCATCTCCCACAGGCCGTTGTGCGCGTCGAAATCGCCGTAGGCATGCCCCAGTTCGGCCAGCCGGCCCGACAGCATCGTGAAATGCCGCGCCTCGTCGTTGGCACAGGCGGCCCAGTCCCGGTAATACGCATCGGGCTTGCCACGGAAACGATAGACCGCGTCCCACGCCAGGTCGATTGCATTGAATTCGATATGCGCGATGGCGTGGATCAGCGCGGCGCGGCCCTCCGGCGAACCGAGCCCGCGTTGCGACAACGCACGCGGCGACACCAGCCGTGGGCGATCGGGTCGCCCGGGTAGCTCGATAGGCCGCGGCGGCGGTGAGGCCGAGTCGGGTCGAAGGTCGCCACTTTCCAGCGCGGCGAAGGTCGCGAAGCTCAGGCGTACCTTCTCCGCGGGATCGGTGGCGGCGAGGCAGCGCCCCGCCGCGGCGTGGAGATCGTGCACGTCGGACATGACGTCAGCCGGAGGGCATCGAGGCGCCGCCGGCGATCAGGCGCTGCGGCGTTCGTGCTTCGCGGAATCCGAGCGCATCGCTTCCTGCTGTTCCAGGAAACCGGCGTCCACGCCCGTGACGTACTCACCGGAGAAGCACGAGGTGTCGAACTGCTTGAGGTCCTCGTTGCCGTCGTTGACCGCCCAGATCAGGTCTTCCAGATCCTGGTAGATCAGCCAGTCGGCACCCAGCGCCTTCTCCACTTCCTCCACCGTGCGACCGGCGGCGATCAGCTCGGAAGCGGCCGGCATGTCGATGCCGTAGATGTTCGGGTAGCGCACCGGCGGCGCGGCGGAGGCGAAATAGACGTTCCTTGCGCCAGCGTCGCGGGCCATCTGGATGATCTGGCGCGAGGTGGTGCCACGAACGATGGAGTCGTCCACCAGCAACACGTTCTTCTTGCGGAATTCCAGCTCGACGGTGTTGAGCTTGCGGCGGACCGATTTCACGCGCTCGCCCTGCCCCGGCATGATGAACGTGCGACCGATGTAGTGATTCTTGACCAGGCCTTCGCGCATGGGCACGCCCAGCGCCTGCGCCAGCGAACTGGCGGCGGTGCGCGAGGTGTCGGGAATGGGGATGACCGCGTCGATGCCGTGATCGGGGCCGCGCTCGCGGAGGATCTTCTCGGCGAGCTTCTCGCCCATGCGCAGGCGAGCCTTGTACACCGACACGTCCTCGATCATCGAATCCGGACGCGCCAGGTACACGTATTCGAAGATGCACGGCGCGTGCACCGCGTTCTCGGCGCAGCGACGGGCATGCAACTCGCCGCCCTCGGTGATGATGACCGCCTCGCCCGGTTCGATGTCGCGCACGCGCTTGAAGCCGAGTACGTCCAGCGCCACCGATTCGGAGGCCACGGCGTATTCGCGGCCTTCGGGCGACACACGCTCGCCGAGCACCAGCGGACGGATGCCGTTCGGATCGCGGAAGGCGATCAGCCCATAGCCCAGCACCAGCGCGATGCAGGCATAACCGCCGCGCGCACGCGCATGCACGTTGCCGATCGCCTTGAACACGTGCTCCGGCGTCAGTGCCCCGCGATCGTCCACCTGCAACTCGTGCGCGAGGACGTTCAGCAGCACCTCGGAGTCGGAGTCGGTGTCGATATGGCGACGATCGTCCTCGAACATCTCCTTGCGCAGCGCCTCGGTGTTGACCAGATTGCCGTTGTGCGCAAAGGCGATGCCATAGGGCGAGTTGACGTAGAAGGGCTGGGCTTCTTCCGTGCCCTCCGAGCCTGCCGTGGGATAGCGGCAGTGCCCGATGCCGATGCGGCCACGCAACCGGCTGACGCCAGCCGAGTTGAAGACGTCGCGAACCAGGCCGTTACCCTTGTGCAGGCGCAGCCGCGCACCATCCACGGTAGCGATGCCGGCGGCATCCTGACCGCGATGTTGCAGGACGGTCAGGCCGTCATACAGGGCCGATGCCACTTCCGTGGTACCGACGATGCCGATGATTCCGCACATGGTGTTGCCTTCTACTGATGGGCCGACGTGGTCGCGGCGGCAGGATGAGCATTATCGCTCTTCGGCGCCTGCCCTGGCATGGTGAGGTCGCGAAGTTTCATCAGGTCGGCCCCGCTGGGCATCGACATGTTGGGCATTTTCATCTCCTGCAGCGCCGCGGGCGGATGCAGGTACTGACGCACGTTGCCGGGCACCTGCTGGCCCAGCCAGGCGGCTGGCGCGGCGAACTGCGGCAGCAAGGCGGATTCACGCCAGATCGGCTCGTTGGGCAACGGCGTGAAGCCCATGGCGAACACCACCAGACTGACGATGAGGATGCCACGCAGCGCGCCGAAGGCCATGCCGAAGAGGCGATCCGGCCCGCCAACGCCCGTGCTGGCCACCAGGCGGGAGATCATGAAGCGGAACAGGCCGCCGATCAGCAGCACACCCATGAAGCAGACGCCATAGCCGATGCCGATGCGCGCCATGGGCAGCGAGATGCTGCCCTCCAGGCGCTGCGCGATCAGCGGACCGAACGTCCAGGCGGCCCAGAAGGCGCAGACCCACACCACCACCGACAACACTTCGGAAATGAGGCCGCGCACCAGGCCGATCAAGGCCGAGATGAACAGCACGCCCATGATGACGTAGTCCACCCAGCTCATGGCGCCCCCCATGGTGTCGTGGTCATGCGAGCGTTACGGCGCCGACACCACGACGCCGTCGAGGCCGACCTTGGCCTTGATCTGGTCTTTCAGGCGCGTCGCGTCGTCGCGCTGGGTCTGCGGGCCGGCACGCACGCGCCACAGCTTGGCCCCCGAGGAGGCGACGACCGTATCGACATAGCCGGCGATGCCCGCACCACGCAATTTATCGCGCAGACGCGTGGCTTCCGCCTCGCTGCTGACCGCGGCCACCTGGACGGCGAAGCCACCGGCGCGCGGCGAGGCGGCGGGAACCGCGGCGGCCGTCGGCGCGGCCGCCGCAGCCTGCGTGGGCGTGGGTGCAGCCCGCGCCGGCGCATCGGCGGTCTGGGTCTCCGGTCGGGACGACAGCGAGGCCGGCGCGCCCGGCGCCGCGGCAGTAATCTTCAACCGGGCGGCTTCCGCGGCGGCGCGCGTCTCGAACGGCCCGGCGGTAACACGGGTAAGCGACTTGCCCGCCTGGTTGGTCGCGGCGGTGCTGACGGGATAGCCGAGGGCCTTCACCTTCTGCACGAGGGCATCGGCCTTGCTGCGGTCGGCGTAGGCGCTCAGGTTGATGCTGTAGCTGCCGCGACCGGCCGTACCTGTGGGCAGGGCCTCCGCGGCGGCGGCCTTGGGCTCGGCGGCGGGCACGGCAACCGCCTTGGGCGGCTTGGCCGTGGCGACAGCAGCCGCTGGCGTGGCCGGCGCGGCGGCCTTGGGAGACGCCGGCGCATTGGCGAAATCTTCCGGCAGGGCGTCGGCCGGCTTGCGCGAGGCGATGTCCACCGAGGCGAGCTTGCTGCCACCACCGGGCGTGACCGTGGCCGGCGGCGAAGCAGGCGCCTGGACCGGCTGCGCACCGCCGTTGGCGGGCGTCGTACCGGCTACCTGCGCCGCACCGTTGGCCGCGGCGGGCGAACCGCCGGGGGCCACATCGAGCGTACGGGTTTGCAGTTCGCGATCGGGCGCGGGCGGAATCTCCAGGCTGACCGTCTGGTCGGCGTCCGATTTCGGCGGCGCGCTGGAGAACATCATGGGCACGAACAGGACCAGCAACGCGATCAGTACCGCGGCACCCAGCAAGCGTGTTTTCAAGGAAGGCTCCATACGACCAGCGCAAAGCGAATCGAGCCGATTATAGCCGGCAAAGGGGTGGCCCCGACGCCCCGGGCGCCGGGGCGTTCACGTCGTAGCGGCCAGTGCCGCGCTGGCGACGAAGAACGAGCCGAACAGCAGGACGGTGTCGCCCTCCCCGGCCGCGGAACGCGCCCCGGCCCAGGCACTGGCGACATCGTCGAACACCGCGTGCGCGGCATGCGGCAGGACCCCCGCGAGGCTGTCCGCCAGAGCCGGCCCGGCAAGGCCCCGGGGCGTGTCCCCGTCCAGGCCGGCGAGGTACCAGTGATCGACCCGGTCGCCCAAGGCGGCCATCACGCCCTTCGTGTCCTTGTCGGACAAGGCGCCGTACACGGCCAACAGGCGTCCGTCGCGGTGCTCCGCATCGATCCAGGCGGCCAGGGCGCGCGCCGCCTGGGGGTTGTGCCCCACGTCCACGACGGTCGTTGGATGCTCGCCGATGCGTTGCAGGCGGCCCGGCACCCGTACCGCGGCCAGCGCATGGCGGAGCGCGGCGGTCGGCACGACCACCCGCGGGACCAAAGCATGAACGGCGGCGATGGCGGTGGCTGCATTGTCGAGCTGCACCGGCGCATCCAGGGCCGGCAACGGCAACGCATGCCGCGTGCCGTCGGCGTGCACCCAGGTCCACGCGGCGTCGCCATCGCCACCTGCCGGCTCGACGCGGTAGTCGATGCCCGCGCGGACGAGGCGTGCGCCGTGTGCCGCCAGCGCCGTGAGCAGGCCGTCCGGCGGCTGCCGCTCGCCGACGATCGCCGGTCGGCCGGGCCGTGCGATGCCGGCCTTCTCGCGACCGATGCTGTCGCGGTCGCCACCCAGCCAGTCCTGGTGATCGAGGTCGATCGTGGTGATGACGGCCACATCGGCGTCCACCAGGTTCACGGCATCCAGCCGGCCGCCCAGGCCCACCTCGAGGATGGCCACGTCCAGCGACGCGCGGGACATGAGGTCGATGGCCGCCAGCGTGCCGAACTCGAAATAGGTCTGCGCGATATCGCCACGCGCCCGCTCGATCCGTTCGAACGACGCCACCAGGGCGGCGTCGTCGGCATCGCGGCCGTCGAGGCGGATGCGCTCGTTGTAGCGCACCAGGTGCGGCGAGGTGTAGCAACCGACACGGTAGCCGGCGGCACGCAGCATCCCCTCGACCAGGGCGACGGTGGAACCCTTGCCGTTGGTGCCGCCCACGGTGACCACGAGCGGCGCGGGACGTGGCGCGCCCATGGCCGTCCATACGGCACGGACGCGATCCAGCCCCAGTGCGATGTCACGGGGGTGCGTGCGCTCCTGGTAGGCCAGCCAGTCGGACAGCGAGCGCGTCATGGGGAAAACCAGGGTGACATAGAGCGGAAAGCCCGATGAAAGAGGCGTGCAGCTTAATGCTCCGGACGGTCGCGTGCACCCTTGCGGCCCTGGCACACGCGAAGGTAGGCGGCATGTTCGCGCTCTGGTCTGCACTGGTCGAGGGCACACGCGCCCATGCGATCGTTCCCCTCCTGGCCTTCCTCCACCTGGACGGACTGGCCGGCGACCCGCGGGAGATCGCCGAGGCGATCCTCATCTCGCTGCTGCAGGTGGCGATCATCGGTTTCCTGTTCCGGCCGCTGGAGTCGATGATTCCCGCGGAACGCTGGCCGGACCGCCGCCTCACGCGCGTGGACCGCCAATACACGCTGATGATGCTGCTGGGCATCTTTCCGATGTTCAGCTACCTCGTGCTCACCCCGATCGGCAACTACTTCGGCGGCACGGGCAACGAGGCGGGCAGCGACGATTCGCTGCTGGGCATCACGCACTGGATTCCCGCGCTGGCCGGGCATCCGCTGGCGCTGTTCGTCGTCTATTACCTCATCTACGACCTGGTGTACTACTGGATGCACCGCCTGCAGCACGCCCTGCCCTGGTGGTGGGCGCTGCACAGCATGCACCACAGCACCCGGCAGATGAGTTGCTGGACGAACGATCGCGGCAGCCTGGTCGACGGTTTCCTGCAGTCGATGGTGCTGGCCGGCGTGGGACTGGTCATCGGCGTGGAGCCCACCGACTTCGCATGGCTGATGCTGCTCGGCGAACTGGTGCAGAACTTCTCCCACGCCAACGTCCGCGTGCGCTTCGGCCCCGTCCTCGACCGCGTACTGGTCTCGCCCGTGTTCCACCGACTGCACCACATGCGCGTGGACCCGGACCGTCCCACCCTGCACAACTGCAACTTCGGCCAGGTGTTCTCGATCTGGGACGTGGTATTCGGTACCGCCCTGTACGGCGAGCCGATCCGCCCCACGGGCGTGGGCGATCCGATGGTGGACGCCGACAACGACAAGGGCTTGGTCGGCCTGCACTGGAACGCCTTCCGCCGCTTCTGGGGCGCCGTCCGATGCCGCGCCGGCTGGCGCCTGGGCGACGTGGCCTTCGGCCAAGACTACCGCCCCATATCCGTCAAGGACCTCGACCTCCACGCCCTGGAAACCCGCCACGACACCCCTGCCCGGTAGGAGCGCACGATGTGCGCGAAAAAAAACGCCAGCCGCAAGGCTGGCGTTTTTCACCTCATCTCACCGAAGCAAGATCAGCAACCCGCCTCGCCTCCAAACGGATCGTCCAGGATGATCGTGTCGTCACGATCCGCACCGGTGGCCACCAGCGCCAGCTTGCAGCCGGACAGCTCCTCGACCGCACGCAGGTAAGCGCGCGCGGCGGGCGGCAGCTTGTTCCAGTCGCGGATGCCCGCGGTGGATTCTTCCCAGCCCGGGAACTCCAGGTACACCGGCTTGCACTCGTCCCAGCCATCGGCGTCCAGCGGAGCCAGTTCGCGACGCTTGCCGCGGTATTCGTAAGCGATGCAGACCTTGATGCTTTCCAGGCCGTCCAGCACGTCGAGCTTGGTGATGGCCAGGCCGTCGATGCCGTTGATCTGCACGGCGCGCTTCAGCGCAACCAGGTCGATCCAGCCACAGCGGCGCGGACGGCCCGTGCTGGCACCAAATTCGTTGCCCTTCTTGCGCAGCAGTTCGCCCATGTCGTCGTTGAGCTCGGTCGGGAACGGACCGCCGCCGACGCGCGTGGCGTAAGCCTTGCAGATGCCCAGCACGTAGTCGATGTCACGCGCGCCGACACCGGTGCCGGCCAATGCGCCGCCGACGGTGGTATTGGAGGAGGTGACGTACGGGTAGGTGCCGTGGTCGATATCGAGCAGCGCGCCCTGCGCCCCTTCGAACAGGATGTTGCCACCGTCGCGGCGCACGTCGTGCAGGATGGTGGCGACATCGTCGACCATCGGGCGCAGGTATTCGCCCCAGGTCAGCGCTTCGTCGAGGACGGTCTGGTAATCGACCGGCTCGGCCTTCAGCCACTGCGTCAGCACGAAGTTGTGGTAATCCACCGCGGCCTTCACCTTTTCCGGCAGCTCATGCGGGTACATGAGGTCGGCGACGCGGATGGAACGACGGGCGACCTTGTCCTCGTACGCCGGGCCGATGCCGCGGCCGGTGGTACCGATGGCCTTGGCGCCGGAAGCCACTTCGCGCGCCTTATCGACAGCGATGTGGTACGGCATGATCAGCGGCGTGGCCGGCGAGATCTTCAGGCGCGGACGCACGTCGACGCCCTGGGCTTCCAGCTCGGCGACTTCGCTCATCAGCGCGGCCGGCGACAGCACCACGCCGTTGCCGATCAGGCAGAGCGCGTCGTCGCGCAGGATGCCCGAGGGGATGAGGTGCAGGACGGTTTTCTTGCCCTTGATAACCAGCGTATGACCGGCGTTATGGCCACCCTGGAAACGTGCGACGGCACCGACGCGCTCGGTAAGAAGATCGACGATCTTGCCCTTGCCCTCGTCGCCCCATTGCGCGCCCAGAATTACGACTGACTTACCCATGTTGACGGTTCTCTTTGGTGGCGTTGCCCGAACGGGCGATGTGGATACGGATCAGCGCTGACGACCGGGGCCGTCGTTGAGATAGCGCAGGAATTCGGAATCGGGCTTTAGGACGAGTACGCCCTTGCCATCGGCGAACGACTTGCGATAAGCCGCCATGCTGCGATAGAAGGCGAAGAACTCCGGATCCTGGCTGTAGGCCTGGGCGTAGATGGCGGCCGCCTGGGCATCGCCGTCGCCCTTGACCTTGGTGGCGTCGCGTTCCGCGTCCGCCAGAAGCACCGACTTCTGCCGATCGGCATCGGCGCGGATCTTGGCCGCGCTTTCCTGGCCGGTATAGCGCAGTTCGTTGGCCAGCTGCAGGCGCTCGGCACGCATGCGCTTGTAGACCGACCCGCTGACCTCGTCGGGCAGGTCGATGCGCTTGATGCGTACATCGACCACGGCGATGCCGAGGTTCTTGCGGGCGGCGGCGTCGGTGTCCTTGCGAACCTGGCCGGTGATGTCCTCGCGGCCGCCGGCGATCAGGTCTTCCAGCTTGCGCGAGTTGAACTCGTGGCGCAGGGCGTCCTTCACGATGGGGGTGAGGCGCTGGATCGCCTGGGTGTCCTCGCCCGACGTGGCGCGATAGAACGCCGCGTTGTCGGCGATGCGCCACTTCACGTAGAAGTCGACGTTGACGCTTTTCTTCTCGAGCGTGAAATAGCGCTCGGGCTGGGCGTCGAGGCCGAGGATACGGTTGTCGAAGCGCATCACCTGCTGCACGACCGGGATCTTGAAGTGCAGGCCGGGCTGGTAGTCGGCACGGACGATGCGGCCGAATTGCAGCAGCAAGGCGTTCTCGCCTTCCTTGACCACGAAGACGCTGTTGAGGCCGAGCAGGACGACGAGAAGGACGATGAGGCCGGAAACGATCTTCACTGGGCGCTCCCCTGCGGCGGGTTCGTGGTCGGGGTGGCATCGGTGGTGGCCGACTGGACCACGGTGCCGACGCCGGGCACGTTACGAACGGCGTTGTCGGGCGAGCCGACCGGCAGCTGGATGATGTTCTTGCCGTTGGTGCCGTCGACGATCTTCGGGTTGTCCGCCATCACTTCCTCGACCGTTTCCAGCCACAGCCGGCGCCGGGTGACCTCGGGCGCGGCGCGGTATTCCTTCAGGAGCAGGTCGAAGCGCTCGGCCTCGCCGTTGGCGCGCGCGATGCGCTCGACGCGGTCGCCCTCGGCCACCGCGGCGATCCGGCCGGCGTCACCGCGGGCCAGGGGCACCACGCGGCTCTCGTAGGCGCGGGCGTTGTTTTCTTCGCTCTGCTTGTCTTCGCGCGCGGCGTTGACGTCGTCGAAGGCGTCCTTCACTTCCTTGGGCGGCGAAACGTTCTGGAAGCTGACGCCGGTGACCATGATGCCCGCGTCGTACTTGTCGAGCGTGGCCTGGAGGATGTCGCGGGTCTGCTGCTGCAGGGTTTCCTTGGCAGCAGGCGCGACGCCGGCCACCGGTGCCTGGTCCGGCGCGGGCGTGTCCACACCCGGCGTGGTCAGGATGTTGTCCATGATGTTGGCGCCCACCACCGATCGCACGGCCGCCTCAGCCGCGTTGTGGATGGTGTTTTCCTCACGGTCGGCATTGGAGTAGAGGAACTTGCGTGCGTCCGACACCTGGTACTGCACGTTGAAATCGATGGCGATGATGTTCTCGTCGCGGGTGAGCATCGACACGTTGTCGGAGACAGAACGGACCTGGGTGGTCTCGACCTTGGTCACCGTCTCGATCGGGCTGGGCGCCTTGAGGTGGAAGCCCGGCGGCAGGATGCGCGAGAACTGCCCGAAACGCAGCACCACGCCCACCTGGCGGGCGTCGATCACCGTGTAGCTGCTGACCAGCAACCAGGCCACGATGAAGACCAGCACGATGGCGGTGACGCCACCGCTGCCGGCGCCGAACTTGCCGAAGCGCGCCCTCAGGCTTTTCAGCGCACCGTCGAGGTCAGGTTTGCGCCCACCCGACCGGTTGCGGTTCCAGGGGTCCTTCTGGCCGTTGCCGGGTTCGTTCCAAGCCATGGGCGGCAGTCTCCTTGGGGGACCGTGGTGGGGGCTGCAAAGCCTTCAGCGCGCCGTGGTAGAGGCACGCAAACGCCGTGAATTCTAGCAGATGCGTTCGGGCGGGTGCGGCTCAGAACGCCGGATGGGGCGGATCGATCAGGTCGCGCAGGGCACGCGCATGCTCGTCGTCGCCCAGCAGCGGCGCCAGCACGGAGCGTGGCGCGTCGATATCCAGGTGCCAGCCATGCTCGTCGATGGACTCCCCGGCAATGGCGCCGGCCGCTTTCAGGCGCGCATGCAGGCGGCCTGCCGTGAGCGGAAGCTCAAGGCCCGAGCGGATGCGGTCGCCGCCGAGCAACTCGCCCAACGCCTCGCGCAAGCCCTCGACGCCCTGCCCCGTCGCCGCCGACAGCCATACCTGGCGCGGCTTGCCGTCATCGCCGCGGTCGATCCGCGGCTCGACGTCGATCAGGTCGACCTTGTTCATGACCGACAGCTGCGGCACGTCGCCCGCCCCGATCTCGTCGAGCACCTCGTCGACGACACGCCGCAGCAGGTCGCGCTCCTCGTCGGCGGCATCGCTCAGGTGGATCAGCAGGTCCGCGTCGCGCGCCTCGGCCAGCGTGGCGCGGAACGCGGCCACCAGGTCATGCGGGAGCTCGCGGATGAAACCGACGGTGTCGGCGACCACGGCGGGCCCGCAGGACAGCCCGTCGATCTTGCGTACCGTGGGGTCCAGCGTGGCGAACAACTGGTCGGCGGCGTAGACCCCGCCAGTGGTGAGCGCATTGAACAGCGTGGACTTGCCGGCGTTGGTATAGCCGACCAGGGCCACCCGTGGCACGGTGTTGCGCAGGCGGGAGCGCCGCTGCTGGTCGCGCTGCACGCCGACCTTTTCCAGCCGCTTGCTCAGCATCTTCACCCGCTCGGCCAACAGCCGGCGGTCGGTCTCGAGCTGGGTTTCACCCGGGCCACGGTTGCCGATGGCACCGCCGCGCTGGGCGTCCAGATGGGTCCAGCCGCGCACCAGGCGCGTCGAAAGATGCTTGAGCTGGGCCAGTTCGACTTCCAGCTTGCCTTCGTGGGAGCGGGCCCGCTGGGCGAAGATATCGAGGATGAGGCCGGCGCGATCGACCACGCGCGTCTTCAGCTGCTTCTCGAGGTTGCGCTCCTGCACCGGGGTCAGCTCGTGGTCGACCAGCACCACGTCCGCCTCGAGCGCACGCACGGCCTCGGCGACCTCGTCGGCCTTGCCGGTGCCGATATAGAAACGGGGGTTGGGTTTCTCGACGCGTGCCGAGATGGTCGCGAGGACCTCGGCGCCTGCGGAGGATACGAGCTCGGCGAACTCTTCGCCGCGCCGGATGGCGTCGCCTTCGCCGCGGGAATGCGGCAGCACGAGCACGGCCCGGTCGCCTTTCTTTTGCCTGTCGAACACTTAGGGGGATGACCTCATCGAAAAGAAGGGGTACGCGTAACCCAAGGATACGCGCACCCGTCCTTACACATATGGGTTGCCGCCGGGGTTCCCTCAACCCTCGACGTCGCCCGTGCCTCCGTCCGCATGGTCGTGGCCGCCGACGCGCACGTTGCGGCTGGGCACCACGGTGGAGATGGCATGCTTGTAGACCATCTGGCTCACCTGGTTGCGCAACAGCACCACGAACTGGTCGAACGACTCGATCGTGCCCTGCAGCTTGATGCCGTTCACCAGGTAAATGGCGACCGGCACGCGCTCGCGCCGCAGCGCATTGAGAAACGGATCCTGCAACGATTGCCCTTTGGACATTTCTTCTTCTCCCCTACGCCTTCGTACGGGACCGGGCAAAAAGAACGCCTTTCGACGCCCCGGTCCAAGTGTCTTGAATCTTAACCGCTTTTAAACGCTGGCTGGAAGCGCCGTACGTCACCGTATCGGCTTTTCCAGGAACCCTGCCAGCGCCACGTCCGACGCCGGCAGCGGATCCTGCCTGTCGGGGTCGAAGGTGCGTGCGTCCAGCTCACTGCGCAGCCAGGTGATCTGCCGCTTGGCGAGTTGCCGCGTGGCATAGATACCACGGTCGCGGAAGTTCGTGGCGGTTCCCTGCCCGTCGAGGTATTCCCAGGCCTGCCGGTAGCCGACGGCCCGGATCGCCGGCAAGTCGGCATGCAGGTCGCCGCGCGCCCGCAGGCGCTGCACCTCGTCGAGGAATCCCTCCGCGATCATGGCCTCGAAGCGCTGCGCGATGCGCGCGTGCAGCAGCGTGCGATCCGCCGGCAGCAGGGCAAGCTTGAGCACCCGCCAAGGGAACCGCTCGCGCTGCCCCTGCCGTTGCAGCTCGGTCAGGGTGCGGCCGCTCAGCGCCATCACTTCCAGCGCCCGCTGGATCCGCTGGGCATCGCCGGGCCGGATTCGTGCACCGGCCACCGGGTCGCGCGCCGCCATGCGCGCGTGCATCGCGGCCCAGCCGATGCGTGACGCCTCGGCGCCGATGCGCTCGCGCAGCGCCGGATCGGCCTCGGGCAGGTCGGACAGGCCCTGCTGCAAAGCCCGGAAATACAGCCCCGTGCCCCCGACCAGCAAGGGCACCCTGCCCGCGTCGTGCTGGCGGGCCATCGCCGCCAGCGCATCCGTGCGGAAATCCGCAGCCGAGTAAGGGTGTGCGGGATCGCGTATGTCCACCAGTTCGTGCGGGTAGCGCGCCAGCGTGGCGGCATCGGGCTTGGCCGAACCGATGTCCAGCCCGCAATAGACCAGCGCGGAATCCACGCTGATCAGGCCCAGCGGGTACCGGTCGGCCAGCGCGCAGGCAAGCGCCGTCTTGCCCGAGGCCGTGGGGCCCATCAGGAAGATGGCGAGGGGACGGGTATCCAGGGTCATGCGCGCGTCGGTCGGTCAAACGACCGCAAGGGTAACGCAGGCGGACATGCCGATGGCGCCCACCCTCACCCAGGCAGACATTCCGCCATGAGATGCGGGAACAACCTGCATGACCTAAGGAGTGGTGTCGGGTAACCTCATCGCTCACGCTGTGATCAAAAAGCACCCAGCGCAATCTAAGTCGTTGAGCGGCCAACGCATATGCGACTTATCCACACGGTTATGCAACCTGTATCCACACCGGCTGTGGATAACCACCCGGACCACGGAAGACACCATGCACGCAGCGGACGCATCCACACCAGGCCACGAACAAACCACCCACGTCGAGTTCGAAAAACTCTGCTTCGAAGCCATGCGTACCCAGTTCGAAGCCATGCGCACGCAGGCGGAAGTCGCGAAGGTATGGGCGGAGCACTCGCGCACGCAGGCAGAGACCATCAAGGCACAGTCCGAGGTGAAGTGGTATCCCTACGTAGCCATCGCCTCGCTCGCCGCCGCGTGCATGGGTGCCGGTGCCGCCCTGTACAAGCTCCTGACCATGTTCTGACGCACTGGTCAGCGAATGACTAGCGTGACGCAAGTAGGCGCCACGCGGTGCAAATTCATACTTGTCCACAGGCTTATGCAGCACGTATCCACATTGGGTGTAGATAACCGCTTCAGCGACAGCCCTGCACGCAGCGGAAATATGCCGACTCGTGCGCGTAGTCGAGGGTCATGGCGAAGTGCTGGAAAATGTTGCCGCCCGCCGCACCTTCGGTCGGCTTGTCCATGAACTGCGCCATGAACACGTGGAAGGCGCGGTCGGGTTGTTCAGTGAACCAGACCGGTCCGACCTTCCAGCCCGCGATCTCCACCTCCGGCACCTCGATGATGCGCCCGAGGGGCTTGGCGGCAACCTTGTCGTCCGCATGTTCGACAACGCGCCACTCGGGATGCGCGACGTGCCAGCGCTCAAAAACCGTGGTGGTAATGTAACTGGTCACACCTTCGCCGCGCACGGTGGGCGTGCCACTTGTCTTCACGGCCGCCGCCGTGGGATAGGACGACGCGCCCGTGTCCAGCAACATATCCAAGGACTGGCCGTCAACACGGATGCTCACGCGCGGGAAACCGGACGCCCGGTGCCTGTCCTTGTCGTGGGGAAACCCGAGTGGCACTTTGTGCGCCGTGGCCTCGGGCCGCCATGCCTTGCCTTCGAGCATCAGGCGCTGCGCGGGATAATCGAACGTCCAGATACTCTGGGACAGATAGCCGGCACCCAACTGGCCATCATCGGTGTCGGGAGCCCCCGTAACCACCATCAGCGACGCGCCGCACGG
The DNA here is from genome assembly GCF_054055715.1 of Luteibacter sp. PvP120. Taxonomy (NCBI): domain Bacteria; kingdom Pseudomonadati; phylum Pseudomonadota; class Gammaproteobacteria; order Lysobacterales; family Rhodanobacteraceae; genus Luteibacter; species Luteibacter sp. PvP120. The sequence continues at coordinate 14,379 of NZ_JBSRXP010000013.1, forward strand.
GCCACGGTCCATAAGCGGCAGCCCACGCCCGGCTTTGAAGCGCGGCAACGGCGCCACAAGCGCTTTTTCGTCGCCCAACGCACACTCCCGGATGGTCAGGTGCAGACGTTGAGCCGCAGCCTTACTGATCCAGTACATGCCACCGCCACCACCACCGCCAGTGTCCACCAACAGCCGCAGGCGCTGGCCATCGGCCGTCTCGGGTACGGCAAAGAAGTGCCCCGCCTCGTAGACGGTCGGGATCACCTGTGCCTTGTCGCGATCCGGCGACTCGGCGTGTACGCCGCCTACGAACGACGCGACGGCAAGGAACGACGCAATGCGGAAGTCTCGTGCCACGGCGGCTCGCTCACGAAAAAGGGACGACGCGGCATAGTGGCCCGCGCCGCACCCCACTTCAAGCCACCGCGCGGACTAGGCCGCGGGACGGAAAATCGCGCAAAGCTTGTTGCCGTCCGGATCGCGAACGTAGGCGAGATAGACCTCGCCCGAACCGGTCTGGCGCGGACCCGGCGGCTCTTCGATCGATACCCCACCGGCCGCAACCGCCGCGTCGTGGAATTGCGCAACCTGCTCGGGCGAGTCGCAGCGGAACCCGACCGTCGTGCCGTTGCCGGCCTGGGGCGGCAGATCGTTGATCGGCTGCGTCACACAGAAGGAGCTGCCGTCATGCCGGTAGAACAACCGGACATGACCGCTGCCCGACACGTTCCTTACGGGCTCACCGGCACCCACCACGCCGAGTACCGCGTCGTAAAACCGCTTGGAACGCTCGATATCGCTGGAACCCACCATCACGTGACTGAGCATGCAAACTCCGTTGGGGCTTCAAAGGTCGTCCAGATTGTAATGGCTCACCTCGCCAGCGAAACCGGAAATGTCGCGAGCGTCGCTTTCCTCCCGGGCACCTCAGTCGCCAGCGAGGTGTCGGGTGATCACCCTCTGAGCGAGTTCGGCCGCTTGCGGCCGCTGCCCGAGCGCAGAGGGTGATCACCCGACGCCTCCTCCGCGCATCGCACAAGCAGCAGACGTACGCCTCCTGCACTACGCGAAGAACAAGAAAAAGGCCCGCCAGTAACGGCGAGCCCTTTCCACTCATGCGCGAAGAACCTATCAGGGCAAGCCTCTCAATCCCTGCCCCACACCACTTACTTCGCCGGCACGCCCATTTCCTTCAACAGGTTGTCCGCATGATCGAGGTGGTGCATCACCCACAACATATACCGCACATCCACCTGGATCGACCGGTTGAGCTTCGGGTTGAACAGCCAGTCGCCGCTCACCGACTCCCAGTTGCCGTCGAAGGCCAGGCCCACGAGACGCCCCTCGGCGTCCAGTGCCGGCGAGCCGGAGTTGCCGCCGGTGATGTCGAGGTCGGCCAGGAAGTCCACCGGTAGCGTGCCCAGCTTCTTCGAGGCGTAGCCGTCGAAGGCCTTCGCCCTGATCGCATCGATCTCGGCCTTGGGTGCGTCGAACGGATCTTCACCGGTGTTCTTCTCGACGATGCCTTCAGCCGTGGTGAACGCCGAGTAGCTCACGCCATCGCGCGGCGCCACGCCCTTCACGTTGCCGAAGGTCACCCGCAGCGAGCTGTTCGCATCCGGGTAGACGGGCAAGCCCTGCGACTCCTTCCACGCGATGATCGCCTGCATGTAGCGCGGGCGCAGCTTGGCCAGTTCGCCCTCGCGGGCATCGTCCTGCTGGTCGATCGCCTTCAGTTCCGGCAGCAGTGCACGGGCCAGCTTGAGCATGCTGTCGTTGCTGGCGTCCAGTGTCTTCGCGTCGGCCTTGAACCACTTCATGCGCTCGGCGGTGTCGCCCAGCTGGCTGCCCTTGTACAGGGCGGCCACCTTCGCCTGGATCGCGGGACGCGTGGACGCGCCACCCAGCCAGGTGTCCAACCCGGTCAGGCGTTGGTCCTTCGGCAACGACACGTAGCGCACCAGGGCGTTGGTCAGCAGTTCCTGGTCGGTCTGCGCGTCGTAGCGACGCTCCATCTGCTTAAGGGCGCCCTCGATGCGCGATTCGTCGCGCTCCTGGTAGCCCGACTCGCGGTCCATGTCCGGCTTGGCGCGCTCGTCGGCCAGCTTCGCCAGGCGCACGCCCGCGGAGAACAGCTGCGTTCGCTGGATGAGCATCAGGTCCAGGTCGCGCTCGCGGGTGGCCTGGTACTCGGTCAGCTTCGCCTTCAGCTGGGCGATGTCGGCGGCCAGCGCCTGGTTCTCGGCGCCGCCCTGTTTGGCCAGCCAGGCGTTGAGGTCGGCTTCCTGCTTCTGCTTGACCGCGACGGCGTCCGCGCGACGCAAGCCCTCGAGCTGGCCGCCGAAATTCTTCAGGTAGTTGTTGAGGCCGGCGACGAGGCTGGCGTACTTCACGGTGACGTTGGGATCGCGCTTGCCGTTGGCGGCGATGGTGTCGAGCTGCTGCTGGTAAAGCTTGATCTGCGTCGGGTAGGTCCAGTCGATGGCGCTGCCGACTTCCTGGGCCAGGCGGTACCGGTTGGTGCGGCCGGGGTAACCCACCACCATCACGTAGTCGCCTTCGTCCACGCCCTGCGCATTGACCTTGATGACATGCTTGGGGTGGTACGGCACATTGTCCTTCGAGTAAGCGGCGGACTTGCCATCCTTGGCGACATACGCGCGCAGGTAGCTGAAGTCGCCGGTGTGACGCGGCCACATCCAGTTGTCGATGTCGCCACCGAACTTGCCGATGGACTCGGGCGGGGCGTACACCAGACGCACGTCCTTGATCTCCAGCTGCTTGATCAGCTGGTAGCTGTAGCCGCCGTGGAACGTGTAGACATCGCAGCGATAACCGTCGGTCTCGCAGGCCTTGACCAACGACTTCTTCGCCCGGTCGATCGCGTCGTAACGCTGCTGGCCGGTCATCGACGGGGTGAGCTTGCCGGTGACGTCGGCCGTGACGTCACGGATTTCCTCGGTGACGAAGACCCGCATGTCCGGCGAGCCCGGCAGTTCCTCGGCCGGCGTCTTCGCCAGGAAACCCTGCTCGATGAGGTTCTTGTCCTTGGTGGAGTTGTACTGCAGCGCGCCGTAGCCGCAATGGTGGTTGGTGACCACCAGGCCGTCCGGCGACACGAACGACGCCGTGCACCCGCCCAGGCTGACGATCGCGCCCATCGGGTAGGCCGTGAGGTCGGTGAGCGAGGCCGGATCGAGCTTGAGGCCGTGCTGCTTCAGCGTGGCGGCGATCTTCGGCAGCTGGGCCGGTTGCCACATGCCTTCCACGGCGTGGGCAACGGGAACGAACGCGGCCGCGAGGGCGGCGGCAAGGGCAAGTCGGCGCATGGGGTGATACTCCCTGAGTGTTATAAGGTAACAATGCGGCACGGGCCCGCGAGGGGCTATGTGCCGGAGGTCATGGGTGCGTCGGCGCATGGGCCGCGGGAACCCCCAGTTCCTCCAGCAACGCCGGCGACGGATACACCTTGTCCATCAGCCAGCGCATGTAGCGCATGTCCACGTGGATGGCGCGCTTGTAGCGCGGGTCGTACATCCAGCTGGCGCTGACGGCCTCCCAGTTGCTGTCGAAGTTCAGCCCGACCAGTTCGCCCTTCGCGTTCACCACGGGCGAGCCCGAATTGCCACCGGTGGTGTCGAGGTTGCTGAGGAAGTCGACCGGCATCGCACCGGTCCGTGGATCGGTGTAGCCCGCGAAGTCGGCCTTGCGGATCGCGTCGATGAGTGGCTTCGGCGCGTCGAACGGGAACCGTCCGGTGTTCTTCTCGACGATGCCCTGCACGGTGGTCACCGGCGCGTAGCTCACGGCGTCGCGCGCCGCCAGCGGCGTCACCTTGCCGTAGCTGACCCGCAGGGTCGAGTTGGCGTCCGGGTAGACCGCCTTGCCCTGGCTCTGGCGATAGGCCACCAGCGCCTGCATGTACGCGGGTCGCAGGCGCATGAGGTCACCCTCCCGGGCCTTCTTTTCTTCCTCGATGCGCAGCCATGCCGGGCGCAGCGAACGGGCGGCCACCAGCAACGCATCGTTGTCCGCTGCCACCGTGTCCGGCGCGGCGTCGAACAGGCGTTCGCGCTGGGCCTCGTCGCCCAGGCGGGTGGCCGCGTACAGGCGGTCCAGCGTGCGGGTCAGTTCGGCGGGCGTGCGACCGAACACGGTGTCCAGCTCGTGCAGGCGCTGCGCGTCGGGCAGCTGCTGATAGTGTGTCATCAACGTGCCGACCAGCGCCTTTTCCACAGCGGGATCGTAGCGGCGCTGGATCTGCCGCAGCTGGCTGTGGATCATCTCCTCGTCGCGCGTCTGGTAGCCGGATTCACGCGCCGCGTCGTCCTTGCGCCGCTCCACAGACAGCCGATCGATCGACAGCGCACCACGCATCAACTGCGTCTGCGCGGACAACAGGCCGACCAGCAGGTCGCGCTCGCGCACGTCCTTGCCCTGCGCTATCAACGCCATGACCTGATCGATCGAGGGCCGCAGCGCCTTCGCGTCCGGCTGGGTGGCCAGCCACGCCAGCATGGCCGCTTCGTCCTCGCCACGCACGGCCACCGCGTTGCTCCGCTCGAGGCCTTCGCGCTCGCCGCTGAAACGCTTGATGCTGTTCTTCAACGACTGCAATTGCGACGCATAGCGGATGCCCGCGTCCTTGTCGGTCTTGCCCTGCGCTTCGATCACGTCCTGCAAGGCCTTGAGCACGGCCACCGCGGTGGGCAATCGCCACTGCACCTGATCGGCGAACTCGGCCGCGGTGCGATGGCGATAGGTGGTGCCTGGGTAGCCGGCCAGCATGACGAAGTCGCCTTCGGCCACGCCCTCCGCGGCGATCTGCAAATGCGAAGGCGGATGGTAGGGCACGTTGTCCGGCGAAAAATCGGCCGGCTTGCCGTCCTTGCCCACGTAGGCGCGCAGTACCGTGAAGTCGCCCGCATGGCGCGGCCAGACGAAATTGTCGATCTCGTCGCCGTAGTTGCCGATGGCGCGCGGCGGGGCGTACACCAGCCGGATGTCGCGCAGTTCCAGCTGGCGCACGAGGTAGAAGTCGCGGCCGTAGAACATCGTCGAGACGCTGCAGCGGATGCCGGCCTCCGCTTCGCACTCGGCGACGAGCGCCTTGCTGGCGGCATCCACGGCGTCGTAGTACGCCCTGCCCGTGGTACCGCGCGCGGCGGCCAGGATGCGGTCGGTGACCTTGTCGAAGCCGACGGTCACACGAAGACGGTAATCGGGGTTCGCCGGCAGTTCGCCGGCGCGGTCGGGCGTCACGAAGCCGTCGGTGATCAGGTCGCGGTCTGCCCGCGTGTTGTACTGGATCACCCCGAAGGCCACGTGGTGGTTGGTCAGCACCAGGCCGTCGGACGAGACGAACGCCCCGGTGCCGCCACCGATCCGGACCACCGCGTTCAACGGCGCGCGGGTGAGATCGGCGAGATCGTCCGGGTTGCCGCGGAAGCCGGCCTCCTTGAGGTTCTTCGCAAGCGAGGGGAGTTGCGACGGCAGCCACATGCCTTCGTCGGCCTTCGCATCCAGCCCCAGCGCCATGGCCGCGCCCAGCATCATCGTTCGGATTCCCATCATCGGTGCCCCTGTCGGTCTTGCCCAAAGCGGACCCGACCATAGAGGCCCCGGGGCGGTCGTGGCAATGGCGCGGCGCACCACGGCCGGATCGGTGGCGGCCTTATAATCGCGGTTTGGGTCCGCCCCCGGACCTTCCCCGCACGGAACCCTTTGAAGCCCATGCAGCAGACGATGAAGGCGCTGGTCAAGCGCAAGCCCGAACAAGGCATCTGGATGGAAGAAGTGCCGGTGCCGCAGCCCGGCCCGAACGAAGTCCTGATCAAGATCGAGAAAACCGCCATCTGCGGTACCGACCTGCACATCTACAAATGGGACGAATGGTCCCAGCGCACGATCACCCCGGGCCTCACCATCGGCCACGAGTTCGTCGGCCGCGTGGCCGAGATCGGCCCCGGCGTCACCGGCTACGCCATCGGCGACCGCGTCTCCGCCGAGGGGCACATCGTCTGCGGCCATTGCCGCAACTGCCGCGCCGGCCGCCAGCACCTGTGCCCGAACACCACCGGCATCGGCGTGAACCGCAACGGCGCCTTCGCCGAATACATGACCATGCCCGCCTCGAACCTCTGGCCGATCCCGGACCAGGTGCCGTCCGAGCTGGCCGCCTTCTTCGACCCGTACGGCAATGCCGCGCACTGCGCGCTGGAATTCGACCTGATCGGCGAAGACGTGCTGATTACCGGCGCCGGCCCCATCGGCATCATCGCCGCGGGTATCGCCAAGCACGTGGGCGCGCGCAACGTGGTGGTCACCGACGTGAACGACTACCGCCTCAAGCTGGCCGCCGACATGGGGGCCACGCGCGTGGTCAACGTGTCGAAGCAGTCGCTGAAGGACACCGTGAAGGACCTGCACATCGAAGGCTTCGACGTGGGCCTGGAGATGAGCGGCAACCCGCGCGCCTTCGGCGACATGCTCGACTGCATGTACCACGGCGGCAAGATCGCCATGCTGGGCATCATGCCGCGTGGCGCCGGCATCGACTGGGACAAGGTCATCTTCAAGGGCCTCACCCTTCAGGGCATCTATGGCCGGAAGATGTACGAGACCTGGTACAAGATGACCCAGATGGTCCTCACCGGCTTCCCGCTGCAGAAGGTGCTCACGCACCAGATCGCCATCGACGATTTCCAGAAGGGCTTCGACCTGATGGACGCGGGTCACTGCGGCAAGGTGGTGTGCTCATGGACATGACCTACCCGGGCCAGACACGTTTCGCCAGCGAACTCGACGCCATCCGCGAACAGGGCCTGTTCAAGCGCGAGCGCATCATCGTTTCGCCGCAGTCGGCGCAGATCACCCTCGAGGACGGCCGTTCCGTCCTCAACTTCTGCGCCAACAACTACCTGGGCCTGGCCGACCACCCCCAGGTGATCCAGGCCGCGAAGGATGCGCTGGACACGCACGGCTTCGGCATGGCCAGCGTGCGCTTCATCTGTGGCACGCAGGACCTGCACAAGGAACTGGAGGCGAAGATCGCCACGTTCTTCGGCAAGGAGGACACCATCCTCTATGCCGCCTGTTTCGACGCCAACGGCGGCCTGTTCGAACCGCTGCTGGGCGAGGAAGACGCGGTCATCTCCGATGCACTCAACCATGCGTCGATCATCGACGGCATCCGGCTGTGCAAGGCCAAGCGGTTCCGCTACGCCAACTGCGACATGGCCGACCTGGAAGCCCAGTTGCAGGCGGCCGACGCCGCCGGCGCGCGAACCAAGCTGATCACCACCGACGGCGCGTTCTCGATGGACGGCTTCGTGGCCCCGCTGGCCGAGATCACCGCGCTGGCGGAGAAGTACGGCGCCCTTGTGCACATCGACGAATGCCATTGCACCGGATTCCTCGGTGACACCGGCCGCGGCTCGGCCGAGGTACACGGCGTGCTCGACAAGATCGACATCATCACCGGCACGCTGGGCAAGGCCCTGGGTGGCGCGCTGGGCGGTTTCACCACCGGCCGCCGCGAGGTGATCGAACTGCTGCGCCAGCGCTCGCGGCCCTACCTCTTCTCCAACTCGCTGCCGCCGCATGTGGTGGCCGCGGGCACGAAGGTCTTCGATATGCTGGACGCCGCGGGCGACCTGCGCGAGAAAGTGAAGGAGAACACGCGTTATTTCCGCGAGAAGATGACCGAGGCGGGTTTCGACATCCGTCCCGGCCAGCACCCCATCGTGCCGGTGATGATCTACGACGCGAAGCAGGCTCAGGCCATGGCGGCCGACCTGCTCGACGAAGGCGTCTACGTCACAGGGTTCTTCTTCCCGGTGGTGCCACAGGGCAAGGCGCGTATCCGTACGCAGATGAGCGCCGCCCATACGCGCGAGCAACTCGATCATGCGATCGCGGCGTTCACCCGGGTGGGCAGGAAGCTGGGGCTGCTTTCCTGAGTGGAATCTAAGGACGTTGCCGCAGCGCGGCGACTTCCGTCGCGGTCAGGTGGCGCCAGGCGCCCTTGGCCAGCTCGCCGAGTGCCAGATCGCCGACCGCGACACGAACCAGGCGCTGCACGTCGAAGCCAAGCGCGCTGAGTAACCGGCGAATGTGACGGTTGCGACCCTCGTCCAACGTCACTTCCAGCCAGGCGTTGCGATCGCCCTGGCGCAGCAGTGACACGCCTGTTGCGCGTAAACGTTCGCCCGCGTCCATGAAACCGTCCAGCATGGCCGTCATGGTTGCCGCGTCCGGGCGGCCCCGCACCTGCACGTGATAGGTTTTTGCCACGTGCGTCGAAGGCTCGGTGATCCCGGCCGCCCACACCGTGTCGTTACTGAGCAGAAGCAGGCCTTCGCTGGCCTTGTCCAGGCGACCTACCGGACCCAGCCACGGCAGGGCGGACCCTTCTAATAGCGCATACACCGTGTCGCGTTCGCGCTCGTCGGCGGCGGAGACGACGATGCCACGCGGCTTGTTCAGCACCAGGTAGACCGGTGCCGCCGCCTCGGCCCCGACGCCGTCCAGGACGATGTGCTCTTGCCCCACCATCGGCCACTCCGGATCGCGCACGATCTTCCCGTCGACCCGCACCCGGCCTTCCCGCACGGCCTTCTCGGCCTGACTACGCGAGCAGACGCCACGTTTGGACAGCACGCGGGCAAGGCCGTACCGCGGCGATGACGATGGCCCGCGGGATCGGGGTGCGGTGTGACCGGGATAGCGTGGCATGACCAAAAGGATAGCGCCGATCGGGCCGGATTTGCCTCGGACGCACCTACAACGCCTGCTCTATGGCCGGATCGGCGACAGGTGCGGACAATGCGAACGGCAGCATGATGTTGCACAGTCCCGTAGCCGGCTGCATGGAATGGCTGCCATGAAGGAGAAGGATATGAGCTTCGTTAAACCGGGCCGCGCACGCGGTGGCAAATCGGTCAATAACACACAGTCCACCCTGGTCGAGGACTTCGACGGTATCGCCGCTGGCACCTGGATCGTCCCCGAGAGTCCTTTCACCGCTGGCTGGTTGACCATCGAGCCGGTGTACGGCCATGCGGTCGTCGCACCGATTACCGAGCAAGGCGGGAACCAACTGTCCGCAGTCCAGGGAGAGGGCGGTGGAGTGCCCTTGTTTCTCGGCCTGGCATTTTCCTCGCGGCCCGCCTCAGCCGTCATCATCGATCTTTTCTCGCCTGCCGCGGGTGTTGCAATTGTCCAGCTCTACGATCGTTATACCGATAATCCGGATGAGTCGACGTTCTTGGACAAAACGATCTCACTGACCAAGGGACGAAACCTTATCCAGGAGTCGCACCCGCAGGGCCTTCGCATCGAGGCCGTGGGGTTGTTTTCCGAGGACCTACACCTCCTCGTCCTCGACAACCTGACCCTGATCGGCGTCTAGGCTCCGGCAAAAAAAACGGCATGCCGGAGCATGCCGTTTCGGAAAATACGTTGAAGGGTACCCGTCAGATCTTGGCGATACCTTCGGGGCGCTTGGCGCCGGCGAAGTGCTTGGACCAATAGGCCTCGTTGAGGCTGTCCACGCGAACCGTCTTGCCCGCCGACGGGGAGTGGATGAACTGGCCGTTGGCGATGTACATGCCGACGTGCGAGATGGCCTTGCCGCGGGTGCGGAAGAACACCAGGTCGCCCGTCTTCATTTCGTTGCGCTTGACCTTGAGACCGGCGAGGAACTGGCTGGCCGAGTTGGTCGGGAGGTCGAGGCCGATGCTGTGGGCGAAGACGTAGCGGACGAAACCGCTGCAATCGAAGCCGGTGGACGGAGCGCGGCCACCCCGGTGGTAGCGGATATCGCGCAGTTTCATCGCGAAAGAAAGCAGGGCCTCGCGGGCATGGCCATCGACGTGGCCGGCGAGCTTGGCGGAGGCGGCGGCAACGACGCTGTCGTCGTCTTCGTCGTCGGCCAGGGAATCTTCGTCGGAGGACGTGGTATCAGCGACCGCGGCGGTGGATTTCGGGGCGGTGAGCGACGCCTTGGGGGCGGTGAGCGAAGCGATGTCCGGAATGGCCGACTGGGCCAGGGCGTTCGCCGGTGCGAACACGGGAAGATCGGTGAGGAGCAGCGTTGCGGACTGGTCAAGACCCTGTGGAGCGGCGACGGTGTCGGCCATGACGGGTGTGACGGAAGCGATGCAGCAGGAGGCTAACGCGAGAGCGGTCAGTCGCTTTAAATGCATGAGCGATAAGGCCTATTCATCGTGAAGTTAAGCCGCCGTGAAGGTGAGACGACCGTGAACGAGTGGTGAAGTTACCAAACGACGACGGCCTTGTTGTTGGCATAAAGTTAAAAGCGGTCAGTCCTAGGAAACATTCATACAAGTCGCACAAAAATGCGGGCTGCGAGACGGAAACCTGAACACATAGAAGCACTTGGCTTCACATATGTGAGCATGAAATCACGTAATCGGCCGTCTGACGGGTGCTGGACGCCGTCAGGGCGTGTAGGTGCGAGCCCCGAACAAGGCGCTGCCAACACGTATTTCCGTACTGCCTTCCGCGATCGCCAGGGCGAAATCGCCACTCATGCCCATGGAAAGCCGGTCCAGCGTGTGGCCCGCCTGGCGGCCCGTCTCGCGGCACCCGTGCAACGTACGGAAACACTGCCTGACCACGGCCTCGTCGTCGGACGCTTCCGCCAGGGTCATCAGGCCACGGACGCGCAACGTGTCGAAGGCGCGCAACTGTTCCAGGAAGGCGGGCAACGCTTCCGGGGCCAGCCCGAACTTGCTCTCTTCCCGGGAGGTCTTCACCTGCACGAGGACATCGATAGCCCTGCTCTCCGCCTGCAACGCCTTATCGAGGGCCACGGCCAGGTCGAGGCGGTCCAGCGACTGCACCTCGGTCACCAGGCGCGCCACCGGCTTGGCCTTGTTGGTCTGCAGGTGACCGATGACCACCCAGTCGAGCGCTTCGGCAGCCAGCTCGGCCGCCTTGGCCTGGATCTCCTGGACCTTGTTTTCGCCGAACCGGCGCAGGCCAAGGGCGACAGCCTCGCGCACCACGTCGGCACCGAACGTCTTGCTGACCGGCAGCAGGGTCACCTCTGCCGGATCGCGCCCCGCCGCCGTGCACGCGGCGGCCATGGCACCGCGCACGCCCGCGAGGCGATCGGCGAAGCTGCCCGTCCCGTCGGTCATGCCCTCGAGGCTTCCTGGAAGTGGCGCGCGACCACATCGGCCACCACCATGCTCACCCGTTTGCCCGTGGGGATATGCAGGAATTCGTTCGGGCCGTGGGCGTTGGAATGCGGCCCCAGCACACCGGTGATGAGGAACTGCGCCTGCGGAAACTTGTCCCCGAGCATGCCCATGAACGGGATGCTGCCGCCTTCGCCCATATACGCGGCGGGCGCGCCGAAGTAATGCTGCGACGCCTGCGCCACGGCATCCTCCAGCCAGGGCGAGAGGGCGGGCGCGTTCCAGCCGCTGCCATCCTTCTCGAGGTCGAAGCTGACCCGGGCGCCGTAGGGTGGATCCTTCTCCAGCAGGTGCTTGAGGAACGCGCCGGCCTCCGCCCCCGAAAGGGTCGGCGGCACACGGAGGCTCAGCTTCACCGACGTCTTCGGGCGCAGCACGTTACCAGCGCTGTCCAGCGGAGGCATGCCACCCACGCCGGTCACCGCCAGCTGCGGCCGCCAGGTGCGATTGAGCACGAGCTCGCTCAGGTCGGTGGCCGCCGGTTGCATGCCTTCGACGAAGGGAAACTTGTCGTAGATGGCAGTGCCAAGGACCTCGGCGGAACGGCGGGCCTGCTCGACACGCTGGGCCGGGATCTCGACATACAGCTCGCGCGGCACGATCTCGCCGGTCTGCGGGTTTTCCAGGCGGCTGAGCAGGTCGCGCAGGATGCGGAAGCTCGACGGCACCACGCCGGATGCGTCGCCGGAATGGACGCCTTCCTCGAGGACCTGCACGGTCAGGTTGCCGCCGGTCATGCCGCGCAGCGACGTGGTCAGCCACAGCTGGTCGTAGTTGCCGCAGCCGGAGTCGAGGCAGACCACCAGGGCCGGGTTGCCGATGCGGCCGGCCAGGTGATCGACGTAATGCGGCAGGTCGTAGCTGCCCGATTCCTCGCAGGCCTCGATCAGGATGACGCAGCGGGCATGCGGCACGCCCTGTTCGCGCAGCGCCAGCAGGGCGGCGAGCGAGCCGAAAATGGCGTAGCCGTCGTCCGCGCCGCCACGGCCGTAGAGCTTGTCGCCCTTGATCACGGGCACCCACGGACCGAGGTCCTCGGCCCAGCCCGTCATCTCCGGCTGTTTGTCGAGGTGGCCATAGAGCACGACGGTTTCGTCGGTGCCCTTGCCGGTCACGCCCTGCGCGGGCACGTCGATGTAGATCAGCGGCGTGCGGCCTTCCAGGCGCACCACCTCGAGCGTAGCGCCCTCGAAGGCCGGCAGCTTCGCACGCGCCCAGCGCTCCATCAGGTCTACTGCCTGGTCCATGTAACCGTGTTCCCGCCACTGCGCGTCGAACATCGGCGACTTGTTGGGAATGCGGATGTACTCGACCAGCTGCGGGACGATTTCCGCATCCCAGAGGGCACTGACGAAGGAGGTGATGCGTGAGGTATCCATGGCGGGCGGCTTCAGGTGGACAAGCGGCGATTGTAACAGCGCCGACGGAACGGCCCTTCGCGCTGTCGGTGCGGGCGGCGGGCAGGCGCGGCGTACGCGCACGCCGCGCTGCCCAGGACGCCGGTTCGCGCGCGGGCGGGCTCGCCGCACAGTGCCCGGGCGTCATGCGACGCGCCATCGAAGGAAACACACCGTGAATCGTCTCATCCTCGCCCTCGCGGGCCTCATGATCTCTTCGTCCGCCTTCGCCTCCACGCCGGTGAACGTGAATACGGCCGACGCGCCCGCCCTCGCCCAGTCGCTGGATGGCGTGGGGCTGGCCAAGGCGCAGGCCATCGTGGCCTGGCGGGACGCCCATGGCCCCTTCGAATCCGCCGACCAGCTCACCGAGGTCAAGGGGATCGGCCAGGCGCTGGTCGACCGCAACCGCGAGGCCATCCAGGTCGACGGCGGCAAACCGGGCAAGAAGCCCCGGCCGGCACGGGCCGCACGCGCCAAGGGCGTCGACGCCGACGACTGAGCCCGACCTTACGCCGCCGGCGGAACGCGCTACACTCGCGCCCCATGCCGGCGGCGCTTCAGCCCTGCCGACGGGACCTGGGGCCAGATGATCCGATGATCGTGCCGCGTTACCGCATTGCCGCCTCAGCCATTCCCGGCGCCGGCAAGGGTCTTTTTCTCGACGAAGCCGTTGCCGCCGGTCGCATCGTCACCGCGCCCGACGCCATCGATCGCACCCACCGCTGGGACGAGATCATGGCGTCCGCCACCCTGTCCGCCGACCTCCATGCCGCCGCGCGCTGGTTCGAGGACCGCTACACCGTCTCCCCCGAGTGGCCCGACGAGTGCTACGTCAACCACAGCTTCGAACCCACAGGCCTGTGGCACCTGGGGTTCATCTTCGCCGCGATGGATCTGGTCCAAGGCGATGAAATCACGGTGGATTACCGCCACCTGCTCGCACCGGGCCAGGAAGAAAGCTTTAACGACGCGGCAAGTGGTGAGAAAATAACCGGCTTGTCCTGGCACGAAAGCCTCACACGCTCGACGCGTGCCCTGGCCGCCCTGCTCGGCTGACTCCCTTGGTCACCTCCATGCCCCTATCCAATATCCCCGTCCTGGAAACGCCGCGCCTGCGGCTCACCGCCCTTACCGAACAGCATTTCGACGACTACGCGCGCATGCTCGCGGATGCCGAAAGCACCCGGTGGATCGGTGACGGCCAGCCTCTTGACCGCATGAACGCCTGGCGGTCCATGGCCATGCTGCTGGGTCACTGGGCCCTGCGCGGCTGCGGCATGTGGGCCATGGAGCTGAAGGGCACCGGCGAATTCATCGGCCGCGCCGGCCTGATGAAACCGGAAGGCTGGCCCGACCTGGAACTGGGCTGGATGCTGAAGCCGGAGCACCGCCACCACGGCTATGCGACGGAAGCGGGCGAAGCCATCCTCGACTTCGCGTGGAACACTATGCACGCCCAGCGCGTCATCAGCCTGGTGCGCATCGGCAACGAGGCCTCAGACCACGTAGCCGAGCGGCTCGGCGGCGAACACATCGACAACATCGATTTCCTCGGTGGCGCCACCCACCTGTTCGCCTACTACCCGCCCCATCGCGAGCTGCGTCGCGCCAGCTAGGTCCGCGCGGGAAAGTCGGTACGCCGGCGGCGCTGCAGGTTCGTGCCGGCCAGGCCGGCCAGCGCCAGCAGGCGTGCGGTACGCATCCAGGCGATCACCGCCACGCCCAGCTGCACGACCAGAAAGGCGATGAACCACTCCCCGCCCACGGCCACCGCATGCCCGCGCCACGCGGCGATCAGGGCGGCCACACCCGCGCCAGGCACGGTGATCGCCAGGTACACCGACAGGCTGGCGAACGGCCGCCGCGCAAACTGCGCGACACCGCGCACAAAGGCGAGCAGCGACGAACGCAGCCCGGCATCGGCGATGAACTGGGCGCGCGCCGACTCGACCAGGGCCTGCGCGATCACGAAACCGAGCACGGTCAGCGCGAGGGCACCGTCCTGGTAGAGGTCCGCCGTCGACGGCAGCAACGCCGCCTCGACGCGCTCGTCCGCAAGCGACGTCACACCCTGCGAAAGCAGCACGACCAGGCCATAGGGAATCAGCGAGAGCGGCAGCAGGCGCAGCATCCGCCCGTACTCCGCGGCGCCGCCCTGCAACAGGGCACCGAAGCCCAGCGCGCGGCCAGCACGACCGCCGGCCACTACCATGCCCGTCAGGAACGGGGAAAAGGCCAGTGTGAGGATGGCGCCCACGGTGAAGGCCGAGCCCGTCCAGGTACTGCGCTGTACCGTGGCGACGGCATCGGCGAAGAACAGGCCGTCAAAGTGGCGCGCCCAGGCGCCCGCATGCACCGAATGTCCGGTCATGTCGTCGAGGACGCTCCACAGCGGCAACGCCACGACCAGCGTCGGCAGCAGCGTGATCGCCATCCACAGCAGCATCAGCCGCCATTGCAGGCCGCCGATCGCACCCAGGCCCAGGGCCGCTGCGGTCGATCGTTTGGTACGGGCGTTCATAGGGTCACCAGGAAAGCGTAGAACCCCTGCAGCAACGCCGCGACGTCGGCGCTCCAGCGATGGGAAGCGGCGTGGTCGGCCTCGACGGTGCGGCTGTCGTTGAGCTTGTTCGCATCGAGGTAGAGGGTGCGCTCCGGGTCCAGCTCGGCGGAAACGCCCTTGGCCGGCCGGGTGAAGACGAAGCGGGCCCAACGCCGCGTGTCGTCCCAGCGCGCGGTTTCCACGCCGCCATCGGCAAAGGTGACCTTGAGTGTCTGCGGTACCGGGGCACCGTCGCGCCAGAGGGTCACCGTGGTCTTCCACGGGAATGGGCCCAGGCCCTTCGCCGCACCGGGATGGGCCTTTTTCCAGGCGTCTCGTTGGCGCTCGATGGCCGCGTCGTTGTCGTCGGTACTGGTTTCCACACGCTTGCCGTCGACCAACGCCGTACCGGCCAGCGGCAGCACCTCCTCGCTGGCAATGTCGCTGACGCGGTCGTCGATGCGGTCGGTGCCGTAGACGTACTGGTCGAACACCTGCGCCACCACGGCCGGCTGCCCCGTCGAGGCCGACAGGGACGCCTGCAGGTCGCCGATCGACGGATGACGGAAGCGCCAGGTGGCGTAGTAATCCTTGAAGGCCTTTTCGGTCGCCGCCTTGCCCAGCCGTTCCTCGAGGTCGTGCAGGGCGGTGGCGGTACGCGAATACACCGTGACATACGTGCCGCTGGACAGGCGATCCCATGAGTTCGCGCCCAGCGCATCGGCCGGTCGCGACAGCATCGCCGTCATCCGTTCGAGCATGAATACCGGCAGTGCCGGCTCGACGCCGAAGAACCGCCACAGCGGCGTGGTCAGGTACACCGGCTGGTTGCGCGCGCGCAGCATGCGCTCGTCCCAGTATTCGTTGAGGCCTTCGTCGAGCATCGGCTCCTCGAACTCGTTCGAGGCGATCAGCCCGTAGAAATAGCCATGGCCGAACTCGTGCACGGTGACGAAATCCAGCATGTATTCGTCGATCGTCTTCGCCGGCACGCGGGTGTAACTGTCCGCGGTGAAGAAGGTGGGGTATTCCATGCCGCCCGCCTCGTCGGCGTTGAACGGCGGCACCACGGCGGTTACGGTCTTGTACGGGTAGGGGCCCAGCGTGGACGAAAACCAGCCGAGCGCATCGACGGTGGCCTTGAGCACCGGCTTCGCCGTGGCCGCGTATTCGGGTGGGTAGATCACGCGCACTTTCACGGTCGGGCTGCCCGGGCCTCGCCATTCACCGTCCATCGTGCGGTAGCCGGGCGCCGCCATCCAGGCGAAATCGTGCACGTCGGCCTGGATGAAATGCCAGGTGAGCGCGTCGCCTTCCGGCACCGGCTCCCCCTGCTGTTCGCCGGTGGCACCCACCACGTAGCCCTTGGGCACGGTCATGCGGACGTCGTACTCGCCGAAGTCGGCGTAGAACTCGCTGTTGAAATGGAACGCGTGCACATTCCAGCGCGGCGCCGTCGCGCCGCGCTCCCCGGCCAGTTCGAGCACGCCGATCTTCGGGAACCACTGCCCCACGAGATGGAACGAGCCGACGTAGCCGGTGCGCTCGATCACCCGCGGCAGCTGGCTGTGGAACGACATGTCGAGCGTGACGCTGGCACCGGGCGCCACCGGCCGGGCCAGGTCGACCCGCACCACGGTGTGGTCCGTCGTGGGGCCACCATCCGGGTGCACGTAGCGCCACGACAACGCGGCGCCGTCCTGCTCCACCCTGCCCAGGTCGATGTACCCCCATTCGCCCTTCTTCACCTCGGCCGCACCGCGCGAACCGCCGGCACCGGCGAGCACGTTGCGCTCGGTGAAGAACAGGCTGCCTTCCCCTTCGAAGGCATTCAGGTACAGGTGCAGGAACACCGACGACACCGGACGATCGCTGCGGTTGCGCCAGGTCAGCTGCTGCTGGCCGTCCACTGTGTGCTTTCCCGGATCGAGCCGCGCCTGGATGCGGTAGGACACGACGCGGTCGGACAGCGTGGCCTCGTCCCCCTTGCGTGGACCGCCCCACGCCTCGGGTGCGCTGGGCGTGCGGACGAAGCCGGCATGTGGCGATGCGAAGGGAATCTCGACGGGAAGCTGCGGCGCCGCGGCAACGGTGCTGGCAGAGGCCGGCACGGGCGGAGCGACGGGCGCGACGGGAACGGCATCCTGCGCCCATGCCCCGGCGAGGCCGAGCAGCGCCACCGCTGCGACACAACGAACCACCCTGGCTGCCTTGCGGCGCATCGACCACCCTCCCCTGCAATCCGGAAAGATTGCGGGCTGGGGCCTTCATGCCGATATAGGCCAGAGGTCACGGTTCACGCCCATGCGATCAGCCGGGGAACGGGCGCTCGCGCATCCACTTGGTGACGATCCATTTCTCGCCACGGATCACCGGTGCGCCGCCGTGCAGCGACAGCACATCGAGTGCCCCGTCGGCGTCGGTGTACTCGAAATACAACGCCTGCCCCTTGCGCGGCACGTAGCTGAAATCGATGCGCGGGAAGATGGTTTCCCCGCCTGCTTCGACATCCGCCAGGTACATGATCAGCGTGGATACCCGCTGGCCGCCTTGCCGCAGCGGAACCTCGCTGCCCTTTTCCTCCGGCGGGAAATAATCGTAGTGGGGAACGTATTCGCCACCGACGCCGTAACGCATCACCTGCAGGCCTTCACCGTGCTCCTCGCTCAGGCCCATGATGGCCGCGGCCCGTGCATCGATACGCTGGATCAGCGGATTCTCCGACCGCTGGAAGAACGCGCCTTCGCTCGTGCGGATATCCATGACGGTGTTGGCCCCGGATTCCGGCGAGACCACGGCGGAGCGTTCCAGGCGAACCTGCGCCATGTGCATCAGCTGCTCGCACTCCGCCTCGTCGAGCACCCCGTCGAGCAAGGCGACCACGGGCCGCGCGATGCGCAACAGCACCCGGATATCGCGGTCGGGGGCGTGCAGGATGTGGCCCTGGGCAAGGCGCGAGACGTGGGGCGTGGCCGGCGTCGACGGCTCGGCGACCGGCCCGGCCCCGCCGAACAAGGCATCGCTGATGGCACTGCGGGCGATACCGGTATCGAACTGGTGGTCGCGCATCGTGGCCAGGATATCGGCCGGCGCGTTGCCCGCGGCGAGCGACTCGGCGATCCAGCGGTACCAATCGGGCGTAACCCTGGTGTGCTTGCGCGTCTCCATGTGCGTGGAGCTCCCTGGCGAATGATCGTGAACAGTGTGCCTTTCCGGCGCCGAAAGTGCATCGTACGCAGCGTGAAGACGCCTGCGCTCAGCCGGCCGAATCGGGCGGCGATGCGACCAGCCACGCCAGCTTCTTCGCCCGCGGCAACCGTTTCACCACCCACTCGGCTCGTGACGCCTCGGCCCGGTCGGCGAACGGCCGCGAGCCGAGCAGGCGCACGGGCGGATTGGCCCGGGTATAGCGCGCGCCCTTGCCGGCCACATGCGCCGCATAGCGGGCGTCCAGGTCGTTGGTGATCCCCGCGTACCAGGCGCCGTTGCGGCATTCGATCAGATAGACACACCACATGCCGCGTAGCGTAACCGGCATGCCTACAATCGGGCCATGCATCCGTCCTACGACCTGGCCGTCAACTACCCCCTGCGAACCCCGGTAGCCGCCCGGCTGGCCGAGGCACTGGCCCACGCGACCGTGGGTCCCGACACGCTGGCCTATCCCGATCCGCAGGGTGCGGCGCCGACGCGCCAGGCGATCGCACAGTGGATGACCCGTATCGGCGGGCATGCCGCCGTCGATCCCGGCCACCTCGTGCTGACCCTGGGCGCGCGCCACGCGTTGTGGCTGGCGCTGGCGTGCCTTGTCGCCGAGGGGGAGGCGTCGACGGTGATGGTCGATACCCTTACCTACCACGGCTTCCGCGACCTCGCGTCGGGCATGGGAACCCGATGTGTCGATGTCGCCATGGATGAGCACGGCATGCTGCCGGATTCACTCGACGCCGTGGCGGCACGTTCGGGCAGCCGCGTCGTGTACGTGCAGCCGACCCTGCACAACCCGACCACCCTCACGCTGCCCCTGCAACGGCGCCTGGACCTCGCCGCGGTGGTGGAGCGACGGGGGCTGTGGATCGTCGAGGGCGACGTGTACAGCCACCTGGTGCACGACACGGGCGAGGCACTGCCGCCGTTCGCCACCCTGTTGCCCCAGCGCACCCTGCATGCGGGCGGCGTCGGCAAGCTGCTTGGCCCGGGCCTGCGCGTCGGCTGGCTGCGACTACCGAATCCGGCGCTCCTTGCGGCGTGCGTGGAGCCGCTCCGCCGCGCCACCGACGGCTTGCCGGGATGGCTGCCGGCCGTGGTCGCCGGCTGGATGCGGGATGGCACGGCGCTGGCGCTGAACCAGGCCCTGCAATCGGCGATGCGGGAGCGTGCGGCCCTCGCACGCCAGGTCGTGGGGCCCGACCTGGTGACCTCCGGCGCCAGCCTGCATGCGTGGCTGCCCTGCGCAGATGCGGAGGCCTTCAGCGAGCGCCTCCTGGCACGGGGGGTCAGGGTCGGTAACCCGGCCGGGTATGGCGATCCATCCACCCGTGCCACGGGGGTGCGCCTGTGCCTGGGGGCCGAGGAGGATATCGGCCGGCTGGAGGTGGCGTTGGGGATCGTTGGAGGGTGTCGTTAGGCCGGATTCGCGCACATCGTGCGCTCCTACCCGTGCGGGGGTGAGGGCGGGCCGTGCGGGGGTGAGGGCGGGCCGTTTGGCGATGGGGTGGCGGTCAGCTTTTCGAGGGCCTTGCCGACGGCGGCGAAGGCGAAGGCGCCGGTGACGTGCGTGGCGGCGCCCAGGCCACCGCCGCAATCGAGCTTCACCGCGTCGCTGCCGGAGGGTCGCACGCCGCAGACGCTGCCATCGGGCTGTGGGTAGCGCACGTTCTGCAAGGAATACACCGCGGATACGCCGAAAAAGCGATCGGGGTTGCGCGGGAAGCCGTGCTCTTGGCGGAGCTTCTTCCGGATCATGCTGAGCATGGCGTCGTGCTCGGTGCGCGACAGGTCGCGCACGCGCACCTGCGTGGGGTCGGTGCGGCCGCCGGCCGCGCCCACCGTCACCAGGGGCAGCTTGCGGCGGCGACACCAGACGATGGTCTCCAGCTTCACCTTAAGGGCGTCGCAGGCATCGATCACGACGTCGTAGTTGCGGTCCAGAAGCTCGTCCAGGCTGGACGGCGTAAGGAAACGCTCCATGGCCTCGAGCCGGATCGTCGGGCTGATCGCATGGGCGCGTTCGGCGATGACGCCCACCTTGGGCCGGCCGTACTGGCCGTCCAGCGCGTGCAACTGGCGGTTGGTGTTGGACAGGCAGACATCGTCGCCATCGATCAGCGTCAACCGGCCGACCCCGCTGCGCGCCAGGGCTTCGGCCGCCCACGAGCCCACGCCACCCACCCCGATGACGCATACGTGCGCCCGGGCGAGGCGGTCGAGGCTGCCGCGCCCGTACAGGCGCTCGATGCCGGCGAAGCGTTCCGCCTGTGCGGTACCCACATGATTTCCAGGGGAAAGGACTGTGCTCATGGTCTCATATTGAAAGAACGGAGCCGTCAGCTATGCTGACGACCGTGCCAGGCCAGGGATCCCCCATGCGTGCGTTGCTCCTCGTCATCCTCGGCCTCGCGGTCGGCGCGATGGGCGCGACCTTCGCGCTGTCCGCCCTGCGCCAGGGCACGCCGTTCCACAGCGGCGTCATGGCCGTGATGCAACATCGCATGGGGGTGCTGCGAGCCAACGTGCGGGCGAGGCAGTGCGATGCCAAGGTGTCGGCCAGGCAACTGGCTGCCCTGCGGGTCTCCGCCGGCGATATCCGCGACGCCTTCCCCGACATGGATGCCCCGTTCTTCGCCGCTGGCGACGCCCTGGGCCAGGCCGTGGATGTGGCGCGTACCGCCGCACCGGCCAGCTGCGACGCCCTGGCCACCGTCCTCAAGCCCATCGGCGATGCCTGCCAGGCCTGCCACCGGCAGTACCGCTGACCCATGACCGACGCCGGACCCGCCATGGACACGCCCACCGACAAACCCAGCGGTCCGCAGGGCTTCCTGCGCATGCGCTGGTGGCTGCTGGTACGGGCCATGGCACGTTTCGAAACCACCATGTTCCTGCGCACGCGCTACTCGCAGCCGAAGATGGTGGCGATCGGCGTCGTCGGCAGTTTCTGCCTGGCGGTGTATTACCCGGTCTGGGCCTATCTCTTCCCCCAGCCCTACGAAAACCTGCCCATGCGGCTGGTCTGCAGCGCCACCTTCATTCCGCTGGCGTTGCTGCCATGGTGGCCACGGCGCCTGCGCACCCACCTGCCGACCTACTGGTACTTCGCGATGACGGTGGCCATGCCCTTCTTCGTGGGCTACATGACGCTGCGCAACGCGACCCCGGCCTGGCTGATGACCCACCTCGCGTGCATCATGCTGCTGATGATGCTGTTCGACCTGGTCAGCTTCCTGCTGGTGTTCTCGCTGGGCAGCCTGCTGGCGGGGCTGGTCTTCGTGCTGTCGCCGGAGGCCCACCTGCATACGCGGACCATGCTGGAGTACATCCCGCTGCTGCTGTTCGGCATGGTCGGCGGCGCCACGTGCACCGTGTCGTCCAACATGGCGGAGCAATCGCGCATCGATGCCCTCACCGCCGCGTCCAACAACATCGCGCACGAGCTGCGCACGCCGCTGGGCTCGTTGCGCATCGCCGCGCGCGCGGTGGCTCGCTACATGCCCGACCTGATCCGCAGCCACCGGCTTGCCGAGGGTGAAGGCCTGGCCGTGCCGGAAATGCGGGCGCAGAACCTGCACGCACTGGAGCGAAGCATCGGCGTGATGGAGCGCGAGGTCACCTACGCCAATACCATCATCGACATGCTGCTGCTGTCGGCAAGGCCGATCGGCGAGGTGCCCTTGTCACGCCTCCAGGCCCGCGAGTGCGTGGAACAGGCCCTCCGGCGTTTTCCCTACGGTTCGCGCTCCGAGCGAGATCGCATCACCCTGTCGCCCTTGGGCGACTTCCCCCTTTACGGCGAAGAAAGCCTGGTGGTCCACGTGTTGTTCAACCTGCTGCGCAATGCACTTTTTCATACCGATCGCGCGGGCAAGGGCGACATCCGCGTGATCATCGAACCGGGCGAAGGCGTCAATCGCATCCGTGTGCACGACACCGGCCCGGGCATCCCCGCGGATGTCCTTCCCCGTGTTTTCAACCGGTTTTATTCCTACTCCAGCGACAGCGCCGGCACCGGCGCCATCACGGGGCTGGGAATAGGACTCGCTTTTTGCCGCGCGGCGATGGAGCATATGGGCGGTGGCATCGCATGCCGTACCGAACTGGGTGAATTTACCGAATTCACCCTGACCTTCCCGCATTCGGAACCCGGGGACCGGCAGTGACGACGTTGAACGCACAGGGCGACATCCAGCCCTTCCATTTCCCGACGACCACCGTGCTCGTCGACGACCACGAGGAATACCTCGACGTGGTCCCGCTCCTGCTCGACCCCATGGTCCGGGTACGCACCTTCAGTTCGCCGCGCAGCGCGCTGGCCACGCTGGGCAACAACGGCAGCCGCCCGGTGCCCGGGGGCGGCTGGCTTTACCGTTGGAAAGACCGCCCCTCGGAAACCCAGGAGCTGGTGGCGCTGGACATCGACTCGATCCACCGCGTGGTCTACGACCCGGAACGCTTCGCCGAGATCTCGGTGGTGGTGGTGGACCAGGCCATGCCCGAGATGGACGGCATCACCTTCTGCAAGCGCCTGCCCAACCCGCACATCGGCAAGATCCTGCTCACCGGTCGTGCCGACGACGCCACGGCGATCGACGCCTTCAACTCGGGCGTGATCGACCGGTTCATCCGCAAGAACGATCCCCTGGCGATCGAAAAACTGCAGACCGCCATCGTCGAACTGCAGCGCCGCTACTTCGACCGCGCCAGCGCCTTCGTGGCCGAGACCCTCGCCCTGGGCAATTTCCGCTTCCTGCGCGACCCCGCGTTCCGCGAGGTATTGCAGAGCGTCACGGCCACGTTCCAGCCCGTGGAGTGCTACGTGCACTGCAACCCGACCGGGCTGCTGCTGGTGGACGCCTGGGGCATAGGGCGTTTCCTGCTGGTGCAGACCGACGAGGACCTGCGTACGCACTATGAAATTGCGGCAGATCTGGGTGCGCCCGGCGCCGTGCTGGATGCCCTGCGCAGCGGCGACGCCCTGCCCTGGTTCAATTCGCGCGACGGGTTCTACCACAAGGGCGTGGAGCACCCGGAAAACCACATGTACGCAGCCACCGCGGTGTCCGGCGAGCAGTGGTATTACTACGCCCTGATCGACGAAGTCGAACGCTTCCGCCTGCAGCACGTCAAGTCGTACCGCACCTGGCTCCGCGAGCAGGACCTGAGCCTGGCCGCCGACAGCCGGCCCCGATTCATCTAATCGCGTTACCGTCCCCGGTCTCTCTGGCATTGCCAGGGGCCGGAGGACTTCCCCTCCTTTGGTCTCTCTCGTATTCGCGCCCGCCTGGGCGAGGCTGGCGCGCGCGCGTCGTTCGCGGTGAACGACGACGCGTTCATCGCCCATGACATCACAGAGAGATGACCATGGAAAACGTTTCCGTTCTGCACCGCGTCACCCGGGCGCCCGCGCTTCCCGCTTTCGTCGCGACGCGGGTCGATCGATTTCACAATGAACGTGTCGCCATCGACTGGGGCGGCCGTCACATTTTGCGAGGTCGCCGCCCCGAATCCGGCGACCTGATGCTCCAGAGCAACGATTACCTCGCCATCGCCGGCCATCCCGCGATCGTCGAGGCCCAGCGCGATGCCCTGGCCGCCGGCGGTCTGGGCATGATGATGTCCGCCCTGTTCCAGCAGGACGCCGACCAGCCGCTGCACCGTGTGGAGGCGGAACTGGCCCGGGCGGTCGGCAGCGAGGACGGCATCCTCGCCCAGTCGGGCTTCGCCGCCAATGTCGGCCTGCTGCAATCCATCGCGGGCGAACGGGTGCCGGTGTACGTGGACATGCTGGCGCACGCGTCATTGTGGGAGGGCATCCGCAGCGCGGGAGCGAAGGCGGTGCCGGTACTGCACAACGATGTGGGCCACCTGGAGCGCCAGGTGCTGCGCCATGGACCCGGCGTCGTCGTGGTGGATGCGGTGTACAGCACCAACGGCAGCATCGCGCCGCTGGAGGCGATCGCCAACTTGTCGCAGGCGCACGGCTGCGTGCTGGTGGTCGACGAATCGCACTCGCTGGGCACCCACGGCAGCCGCGGCGAAGGACTGGTCGCCAGCCTGGGGCTCAACGACCGCGTGCACTTCATCACCGCCAGCCTGGCCAAGGCGTACTGCTCACGTGCCGGCTTCGTCGCCTGCACCTCGCGCTTCAAGGACTACTTCGGGTGCGAGGCGTTGCCGGCGATCTTCAGCTCGTCACTGCTTCCCCATGAACTGGCCGGCCTGTCCGCAGCCCATCGGGTCATCCAGACCGAGGGCTGGCGGCGACAGCGCTTGCGCCAGGTCACCCGGCGCGTCCGCGCGGAGCTGACCGAACTGGGTTACCCGATCGCCGACGGCACCGAGCAGATCGTGGCATTCGAAGCCGGACAGGAATTGCTGACCGGCAAGGTCCGCGATGTCATGGAGCGCCACGGGGTGTTCGGTTCGGTCTTCAGCGCACCGGCCACCACGGTCAACCGCTCGCTGCTGCGCCTTACCCTCAACGCGGGCATGAGCGACGACGACGTATCACGGCTCATCGAAGTATGTCGCGTCGCCCGGGATGCCATGGACGTGCCGGCATGGAGCGCGTCGCGCCGTGCGCGACGCGACGGCGAACGTGGGATGGCTACCTCGGAAGTAGCCTGACAACGGGCTCATAGCCCATCGGCGATCCGGCGCGCGATCGCGTCGGGCGCCTTCATCCACGTGAAATGATCCGCCGCCTGCCCGTCCAGGTCCACCGGGGACACCAGGTGGACCTGGCTTGGCGCATCCGGCATCTTGCCCAGCAGGAATTCCAGCGACGCCGCGGGGGCCAGCCAGTCGTCGCGAAGCCGCAGGGCCAGCACGGGTGACGTCTGGCGTCGCAGCGCGGTTTCCAGGTCGACGCGGAGACCACGTGCCGAATACGTGCCTCGGCGCCCGCTGCGCGCCCAATCGGCAATGACCCCGCGCGCCTCGTTGCCGCCGAAGCCGATCCGACGCCCCGGCAGTCGCCCGACCAGGTTCGCGAGCGCGGGCGCCGCCATGTAGGCAAGCACAACCCAGGGTTTGAAGCGCCGCCAGTACGGCGCCCCGCTCCCCACCAGGACCACGCCCGCCGGAGGCTGGGGCGCGGTGGCCGCAAGGAGGCAGGCCAGCTGCCCGCCCAGGCTATGCCCGCCGACGTGGACGGGGCTGTCCGGTACGGCGCGGCGCAGGGCCGCCAGGCTGGCCGGCAAGTCGTCGCCCAGCAATTCGCGGTAACCCCAGTTCGCGCGGCGCGATGCGCGTCGGTCGCTCGAGCCCAGACCACGCCACTCATGCAAGGCGACGGCCACTCCACGTGCCGCCAGCGCACGGGCCAGGCCGTCGTAGTGACGCGCGCCGACACCCATGGCGGGCAGCCAGAGCAGCGCCGCACGAGGCGGGGCCGAGGCCGGCCGGTAGATCAGGAGGTCCGCCGATGCGCCGTCCGTCATGCGGAGGGGCTGGGACGAGGTGACGATGTCGGGTGTGCTGGCGGTCATACAAAAAACCCTCCCGGCGCGAAGCACCGGGAGGGTCAAAGTCATGCAGGAACGGGCGGCGCGAGGCAGCCCGAGGGCATTACTTCGGAACGACGTTGTCAGCCTGCGGGCCCTTCTGGCCCTGGGTCACGGTGTATTCCACCTTCTGACCCTCGGCAAGCGACTTGAAGCCGTTGCCCTGGATGGAACGGAAATGCACGAACACGTCCGGACCACCCTCATCCTGAGTGATGAAGCCAAAGCCCTTGGCGTCGTTGAACCACTTCACAGTACCAGTTGCCATCACACACACCTCTATCCAACACACTAAAAACCCGACTCGGCGAGCCGGCGACTTACTGGGCATGCTGGACCGGGTGAGGCGATGAGCGTGGATTACGCGCTTACATCGGGTCACTCGCGTAACCGCGCAGACTCAGTGGGGTCGATCATAACCGTATTTTCGCGAAGTTCTGTAGGGGAACCCCTACATGGGACGAATTTTTGACGTCTATCACGTGATTTGGGTCGAAATCTTGGGAAAAAATGACTTTGTGAAGGGCTCTGGAGGGGGTGGGCTCGCCTTTGGCATCGCGTTGGGCCTTGGCACCTTGGCACCTTGGCACCTTGGCACCTTGGCACCTTGGCACCTTGACGCCTTGGGGCAAGAGCCGGCGGGTGCCACCCTCGGGGCCACGCCTGCGGCGACCCGCTAAGGAAAGGCCGCGTTCGCGGCCGTGTATCTATTCCCCTACGGGGCGGGTCGGGCTTCGAACGGGGGTTTCCGATTCGCCATCCATGGCTCAGCGGAAACGGCCGGCCGTCCTGGCCGGCCCCCTGACGGGCCTTTTCCGTTCGAACCCCTCGCCTACGGCTACCGGCCCCGAGGGTGGCACCCGCCGGCTCTTTCGGCGACTGAGGTTGCGTGTGGGGAAAGCGCAGAGCCAGGTTTCGCTTCGTTGCTGGAAACGCTCGCCTGCCTGGTGCGCATGGCATCGGTCGCCTTAGGTACGTCGAGGGTTCGCGCACGTGCGTGCGCTCCTACCCCCAGACGGCAGATCACGCGTTGGATATGCCACAAACTGACCTATCCCTGGGGTAGGAGCCCACGATGTGGGCGAAAAGCCAACAAAGCGGCGACGCCCTACCCTGCACGTCTGCGGTCGCTCGCGTCACAACCTACCTCAGTCTTGGGAAGAGCCGGCGGGTAGCCCCCTCGGGGCCGGTAGCCGCAGGCGAGGGATTCGAACGGACAAGGCCCGAAGGGGGCCGGCCAGGACGGCCGGCCATTTTCGCTGAGCCATGGATGGCGAATCGAAAATCCCCGTTCGAAGCCCGACCCGGGCCCGTAGGGCAATCAATAAACGGCCGCGCACGCGGCCCTTCATTGACGGGTCGCCGCAGGCGTGGCCCCGAGGGGGCTACCCGCCGGCTCTTGCTCCAGTGCCCAAGGCTCCAAGGCTAAACGCGATGCCGAAGGCGAGCCATTCGCCCACAAAAAAAGGCCGGGCGTCGCCGCCCGGCCTTTCTTATGCAGCTCGGATATCCGAAGGCTTAGGCCTTCTGGACTTCCTCAGCCTGCAGACCCTTCTGGCCGTTGACGACCTTGAAGGAGACCTTCTCGCCTTCGGCGAGGGACTTGAAGCCGTTACCCTGGATGGCGCGGAAGTGCACGAACACGTCCGGGCCGTTCTCACGGGAGATAAAGCCGAAGCCCTTGGCGTCGTTGAACCACTTGACGGTGCCGATTTCACGATCCGACATAGAAACACTCCAAAACAATTTTTACGAATAAAACCGGCAACTTGAAATAGCTGCCGCCTAACTGGTGTGCAAGGAAACGCGAGGAGCGAAGCGATGTTGCGGATACGTGATCAGCTGCATCGGGTCAAACTGACTCTATGACCCCGGCAAACACAGTCCGGCGACTATACAGCGCCATGTCACAAATAGCGATGCCGCTCAGGCCGCATCCGTAGTCGGCTCACTGACGTAACTTTCACGGTATGGGCGCACATGCTTGCGGGCGGTCGCAAAAGCACAGCGATCTCACCTACCATCCGCTCACGTTCTAACCAAGGGGGACCGCTCCATGAACCACTCCAGCATCCGACTCGTTCCGCTTCTCATCGGCGCCCTGGCGCTGGCGGCGTGCGCGGATCACAACGCCAGGACGACGTCGGGCAACACCCGCACGACCGTGTCCTCGACACCCGCGAGCAGCTCCTCCAGCAAGCCGCGTGTCACCTCCACCACGACCAGCGGCTCGACCTCCCGGACGACCAGCCGCACCGCGACCGCCACCAAGGACGCCCCCCTGCCCGACAGCACGGGTATCGCCGCCTGTGACGAATACCTGGCCAGCTACAAGAGCTGCCACCTCGCCGCCGGCATCTTCGCGCGCGACCAGATCGACAGCCGCTACGACATGATGCGTACCAGCCTGCTGCGCCAGTCGCAGGACCCGGACATGCGCGGTCAGCTGGGTGCGCGCTGCGCATCGCTGGCCAGCCAGTTGAAGGACGCGCTGCACGGCAAGTCGTGCGCCGACACGCCGGCTCCGGCCTCCACGCGCTGAGTTTTCGAGAGTCACCCACCAGCGCCGTGCACGTCCTGTCGGATGGGCGTGACGGCGCGGTGCAGGGCCTTTCGTAGTTGTGCCGCCGTTAAATCTCTCCTTGGTAGCGTCGGGAACGATGCTGCGGATCGACGATCCGTGGCGATCCGACCACCGTTACTAAGGAGGCTTATATGAAGACGCATATTCGCGCTGCCGCACTGGGCGCTTCGTTGTTGCTGGCCGGTGCCGCTTTTGCACAGGACGTTCCGCCGCCGGGCCGCGTGCCGCCTCCGCCGGCCGGTGAGGCCACGCCTCCGCCGCCGCCCCCGTCGGACACGGCACCGGGCACGATGCAGCAGCAGGACCCGGCCATGCCGCCGCCCGCCGCCAATGCGCCGCCTCCGCCGCCCCCGGGCGACATGCCGCCGCCGCCCCGTCCGGGCGATGCCCCGCCCCCGCCTCCGCCGGGTGGCGAAGCCGGCTCGATGGGTCGCCCCATGCCGCCGCCGCAGGGCGCTGGCCAGGTTGTGGTGAACAGCAGTCCCGCACCGGCCAAGCCGTCGGGTCCGGCACCGGATTTCGCGACGCTCTCAGGCGGCAAGGGCTCGATCAGCCCGACGCAGGCTTCGGCGTTCCCGCTGCTGGCTAACGACTTCCAGTACGCCGACGCCAACCGCGACGGCCGCGTCTCGAAGGCTGAGTACCAGAAGTGGGTGACCAAGTCGGGCGCCAGCGGACAGTAAACACGTTCTATCCCGCGCCAAGGAAACGGCCCGCATGTCGGGCCGTTTCCTTGAGTATTCGCGCACATGCACGTTTTTCACATTTGTCACGGATACACTTCCGCTTGCCGGGCAGTCACCGGCTCAGGGAGTCTCCGTACGATGAAACGAATCCACGCCGCCGCCGGCGCCTTCGGCGCTTACGCCTGTCTGCAGGCGAGCCTCGCCTTTGCGCAGAATCCGAGCCCGATGGATATTCGCGCCTGCTCGGGTATCGAAACCGACTCGCAGCGGCTGCTCTGCTACGACAAGGCGGTGGGCCGACCGAACATGACCACGGCGGCGAAGAAGGAAGATCCCAAGGGTGAATCCATGAGCGTCGACCTGGCCACGCGCAATTCGGGCGACGTGCCGCGTCCGCTTTCGCTGCTGGACAGCCGCTGGGAGCTGTCGCCCGAGAGCAAGCTGGGCACGTTCAACCTGCGTGGTTACAAGCCGACCTATGTCCTGCCGTTCTTCGGTACGAACAAGCAGAACACTACGCCACACACGCCCGCGCCGGACCACACCGTCACGACGCCGCAGAACCTCGACAACGTCGAGGCGAAGTTCCAGATCAGCATGAAGACCAAGGTGGCCGAGAACCTGTTCGGCGACAATGGCGACGTGTGGGTGGGTTACACGCAGTCGTCCCGCTGGCAGGTGTACAACAAGGACAACTCGCGTCCGTTCCGCGAAACCAACTACGAGCCGGAAGCGTTGCTGGTGTTCAACACCAACTACAACCTCTTCGGCTGGAACGGCCGTCTGGCCAGCATCGGCATCAACCACCAGTCCAACGGACGCGCCGACCCGCTGTCGCGCAGCTGGAACCGCGTGGTCGCCGACATCGGCCTCGAGCGCGAGGGCTGGGTCATCATGCTGCGCCCCTGGTGGCGCATCCCGGAAGCGCGCAAGGACGATGACAACCCGGATATCAAGGATTACATGGGCCGCGGCGAAATCACCGTCGTGCACGAGGTGGGTCGCCAGGAGTTCTCGCTGACCGGCCGCCATTCCTTCCGCACGGGCGACCGCTCACACGGCTCGCTGCGCGGCACCTGGAGCTTCCCGGTCGTGAACAACCTGCGTGGCTACGTGGAAGTGTTCAACGGGTATGGCGAAAGCATGATCGACTACAACCACCGCGCGACGTATCTGGGCGTAGGTGTGTCGTTGCTCGACTGGTATTGAGTCTGAGGGTGGCTGATTCGCGCACATCGTGCGCTCCTACCAAGCGTCGCGTGTAGGAGCGCACGATGCGCGCGATCAAATCCGCGCCACATTCGGTGTAGGAGCGCACGATGTGCGCGATCCTCAAGACGCTCGCGATCGAACCAGGCCGGGGCGCGACAGACGCACGCCCCGCCCCATCACCCTCAGTGCTGGTGACCGCCCGCGCCATGGACATGGCCGTGGGCCAGTTCGTCCTCGGTGGCATCGCGCACATCGGTGATCTCGACGGCGAAGTGCAGCGTCTGGCCGGCGAGCGGGTGGTTGCCGTCGACGGTGACGTTGTCGCCCTCGATCTTGCTGACCGTGACGTTGATACTGCCCTGGTCGTTGCGACCCTGGAACTGCATGCCCGGCTGGAGGTCTTCCACGCCCTGGAACGCCGCGCGCGGCACCACCTGGATCAGTTCCTCGTGACGGACGCCGTAGCCTTCCTCGGGAGCGACGTCGACCTTGAACTGGTCGCCGACCGAACGGCCTTCCAGCGCTTTCTCGAGGCCGGGCACGATATGGCCTTCGCCATGGATATAGGCCAGCGGCTCGCGACCGTCCGAGCTGTCGACGACGTTGCCCTGGTCGTCGGTCAGCGTGTAATGGAAGGAAACGGCGTGGCGGTTGGCGATCTGCATGAAATTCTCTCGCTGGGAGGGGGAAAGGGAAGACATGAAGGCGCCTTCCCGAACCCTCAAGGCTAGGCGACCCGCCGCCCGCGTGCAAATCCACGGAATCGGAGCATGCTGCGCCGCAACCCTTCGCCGCACCGCGATCTGCTAATTTTTCCGCTTTTCCCCACCCTGTCCAGCTCGCCGGGAGCCGCATGTTCGAGTGCATTCTGATCGCCAACCGCGGAGAGATCGCCTGCCGCGTGATCCGGACCTGTCGCCGCCTCGGCATCCGTACGGTCGCGGTGTATTCCAGCGCCGACGCGGATGCCCAGCACGTACGGCTGGCCGATGAGGCCTGGCCGATCGGGGGACCGCGGCCGGCCGAGTCCTACCTGCGTGGCGACGCGATCATCGAGGTAGCGCGACGCAGCGGCGCCCAGGCGATCCATCCGGGGTACGGTTTCCTCTCCGAAAACACCGATTTTGCGCGTGCGTGCGCCGCCGCCGGCATCGTGTTCATCGGGCCGCGTCCGGAGAGCATCGACGCCATGGGCTCCAAGGCGGCCGCCAAGGCACTGATGGAGCGTCACGCGGTGCCACTGGTGCCCGGCTACCACGGCGCCGACCAGGATCCCGGCCACCTCGCCGACGAGGCCGCGCGCACGGGCTTCCCGCTGATGATCAAGGCGGCCTCCGGCGGTGGCGGCAAGGGCATGCGTATCGTGCACGACGCCGCCGGGTTCGCCGAGGCGCTGGCGTCCGCGCAGCGCGAGGCGGCCAACGCGTTCGGCGATACGCGGGTGATCCTGGAGCGTTACGTCGAACATCCGCGCCACATCGAGTTCCAGGTGTTCGGCGACACCCACGGCAACATCGTCCACCTCAACGAACGTGAGTGTTCCGCGCAGCGGCGCTACCAGAAGGTACTGGAAGAAACACCGTCGCCCTTCCTCGACGAGGCTCGCCGTGCACGCATGGGTGCCGCCGCCGTGGCCGCCGCGCGTGCCGTGGATTACGTAGGCGCCGGCACCGTGGAATTCATCGTCGGCCAGGACGGCGAGTTCTTCTTCATGGAGATGAACACCCGCCTGCAGGTGGAGCACCCGGTCACCGAGGAAACCCTGGGGCTGGACCTGGTGGAGTGGCAGCTGCGGGTCGCCGCGGGCGAGCCCCTGCCCTTGGCCCAAGAGGACATCCGTGCCGAAGGCCACGCCATCGAGGTTCGGCTTTACGCGGAAGACCCGGAAGCCGGCTTCCTGCCCGGCTCGGGCAAACTACTGTCGCTGACCTTGCCGCCGCCCTCGCAACACGTTCGCCTGGACGGCGGCGTGATCGCCGGTGACATCGTGACCATCTTCTACGACCCGATGATCGCCAAGCTGATCGTCCACGACCGCACCCGCGCGCAGGCCATGGAGCGGCTGCGCGAGGCACTGGCGGCCACGGACATCGTCGGCCCGAAGTCGAACGTCGCCTTCCTCGAACGCCTCGTGCGCCATCCCGTGGTGGTAGAGGGGCGGATCGACACCGGTTACCTCGACCGGCACCTCGAGCAGTTCCTCGTCGGTAACGACCAGCCGGCCGACATCGAACGGTTCGCCGCCGCCACCGCGGTGCTGCTGGCCGACGAAGCCGGCGTCGCCGGGGCCGCCGGCGATCCCCACTCGCCCTGGGCAAAGGCCGACGCCTGGCGCCTCGGGCATCACGGCAAGCGCGTCGTCGCGCTCATGCAGGGCGACGTACGCCACGAGATCGAGGCGCACGGCCACGACGGCGCCTACGTGCTGCGCGAAGGAGAGGCGTCATGCACGGTCGCCGGCGCACGGCGGGACCACGGCGTGTTGTCGGCCCGTTTCGACGGCGAGAGCCGCCGCGTGCCCCTGGCGGTCGACGGCGATCGCGTCCGCCTGCACGACGGACAGGGACGCCGCTGGACCTTCACCCGTGCGCCGGCTTATGCCTGGGCCGGCGCCGATTCCGCCGGCGCGCGTCATCTCGCGGCACCGATGCCGGGTCGCGTGGTGCTGGTGCGTGTGGCCGCGGGCGACGTGGTGGAGGAAGGGCAGGAGCTGATGGTGATGGAGGCGATGAAGATGGAGCTCGCCTTGAAGGCACCGCGCGCCGGCACCATCGAGAGCGTCTCGGCAGTACAAGGCGATTTCGTCGACGCCGATGCCGTGCTCGTCCGCTTCGCCGAACCCGCCTGACCGGAACCCTTCCATGACCGCATCCAACCACGTCCGCATCGTCGAGGTCGGGCCACGCGACGGCCTGCAGAACGAAAAAACCATGCTGGCCGCCGAGGTGAAGATCGCGCTGATCGATCGCCTCTCCGCGACCGGGCTGGCCACCATCGAAGCCACCAGCTTCGTCAGCCCGCGCTGGGTACCGCAGCTGGCCGATGCCGCAGAAGTATTCCAGGGCATCCACAAGGCGCCCGGCGTGGTCTACCCCGTGCTGGTGCCCAACCTGCAGGGATACGAGCGAGCGCGCGAGGTCGGCGCCACGGAAGTCGCGGTGTTCACCGCCGCGTCGGAAGCGTTCAACCAGAAGAACATCAACGCCTCCATCGATGCGTCGATCGATCGCTTCGTACCGGTAATGGAGCGGGCCCGAGCGGACGGCGTGGCCGTGCGGGGTTACGTATCCACCGTGCTCGGCTGCCCCTACCAGGGCGAGGTGCCGGTGGCCGACGTGGTCCGTGTCGCGCGTCGCCTGCACGAGCTGGGCTGCCACGAGGTGTCGCTGGGCGACACCATCGGTGTCGGCACGCCCGCCAAGGCGCGTGCGATGCTCCGCGCCGTGGCGGCGGAGGTGCCCATGGCGTCGCTCGCCGTGCATTTTCACGATACCTACGGGCAGGCGCTGGCCAATATCCTCGCCTGCCTCGAGGAAGGCGTGCGCGTGGTGGACAGCGCGGTTTCGGGCACCGGCGGCTGCCCCTACGCGCGCGGCGCCACCGGCAACGTGGCCAGCGAGGACGTGATCTACATGCTGCACGGCATGGGCATGACCACGGGCGTCGACCTGGACCGCCTGGTCGATACCGGCGCCTGGCTGGCCGGCCAGCTGGGCAAGGAAACCGCCAGTCGCGTGACCCGGGCCCGCACCGCGGCCTGACCTCCGGCACGGGCGGACGCCCGGTTGGCGCTTCCGCCGCCGATCGGGCAGCATCGGGGGATGCCTGCCGACTACCTCATCCGCCCCATCGAGCCCCGCGACGATGCCGACATCGCCGCGGTCATCCGTCATGTCATGCCGGAATTCGGTGCCGACGGGCCGGGCTTCGCCATCCACGATGCCGAAGTCGACGCGATGTCCACCGCCTACGCGCGGCCACGCGCGGCGTATTTCGTGGTGGACAAGGGCGGTCGCGCCATCGGCGGCGCCGGCATCGCGCCACTGGAGGGCGGTGACGACGAAACCTGCGAACTGCGCAAGATGTATTTCCTGCCCGAGGCGCGCGGCATCGGTGCCGCGTCCAACGTCATGCGCGCCTGCCTGGATGCCGCGCGGCGCGCCGGCTTCTCGCGCTGCTACCTTGAAACACTGACCGGCATGGATGCCGCGCAGGCGGTGTATTTCCGGCACGGCTTCACGCGCATCGACGCCCCCATGGGCGGCACGGGCCATTTCAGCTGCGACCGCTTCTTCCTGCGCAGCCTCAACGACGGCGACCTGATCGTGGCGCCGAAGCCGCCTTCGCTGGTGTTCGGCATCGACGATCCGGGCAAGGACGACGTGCTGCCGCTGATTGAACAATTGCACGGCTACCTGTCCGATCTCTATCGCCATCCCCTGCCCCAGGCGGTCGGCGTGGAAAATCTCCGTCGGCCCGACACCACCTTCATGACGGCGCGCGTGGACGGCCAGCCGCTGGCCTGCGGTGCCTGCGTAGACCAGGGCAGCTATGTCGAACTGAAATACATGTACGTGGTGCCCGCCTGCCGCGGCATGGGCCTGGGCAAGCAGATGCTGGAAGCGCTGGAGAGGCAGGTGCGCGCCGGTGGCGGTACACGGGTGAAGCTGGAAACCGGCGTGGCACAGACCGAATCGATCGAACTCTACGAGCGTTCGGGCTACCGTCGCTGCCCGCCCTTCGGCGATCATCACGCCAACCCGTCCAGCATCTTCATGGAAAAGCCCCTGTGATACGTATCGCCCACGAGGCCGACGCCGCTGCCTGCCATGCCATCTACGCGCCCGTGATCGAAGGCAGCGCGATCACCTTCGAGACCGAACTGCCCGGTGTCGAGGCCATGCGCGGCCGCATCGCCGCACGCATGGCCAGCCACCCTTGGCTGGTGTGGGAGGAAAACGGCACGGTGCTGGCCTATGCGTATGCGGGACGCTTCCGCGAACGCGCCGCTTACGACTGGGTCGCCGAAACCTCGATCTACGTGCACGAGGACGCGCGCCGCCGCGGCATCGCCCGGCGCCTGTATGGCGCGCTGCTGGACGCGATGCGCCTGCAGGGCATCAATCAGGCGGTGGGCGTGATCACGCTGCCGGGCGATACCAGCGTAGCCATGCATGGGTCGATGGGCTTCACGCCGGCCGGCGTCTGGCCCAGCGCCGGTTACAAGCTCGGCCGGTGGTGGGACGTCGGCGTATGGAGCCTCTTCCTCAGCGCGCCGGAAAACCCGCCGTCACCCGTCGTCCCGTTCGCCGCCCTGGTGGCGTCGGGTCGCATGCAGGCGTTCCTCGCCGAACGCTGATCGCATGCACCGCGGCCGTGTGCTCCCGCACAACGCCAAGCCGCGGTGCCTCGGCTAAGATGGGCCTCTTTGCCAGTCGCTTCCGCGGAGTTTCCATGCAGCTCGAACAGGTCAGGGCCGTCATTACCGGCGGCGCATCCGGTCTCGGCCACGCCGTTGCCAAGCGTCTCGTCGAGGCCGGCGCGAAGGTCGCGCTTTTCGACGTCAACGAGGAAAAGGGCCAGGCCGCCGCCGCCGCGCTGGGATCTCAGGCATCGTTCCGCCGCACCGACGTCACCTCGGAAGACGGCGTGGTCGCCAACATCGCCGCCGCCAGCGAAACCATGGGCGGCCTCAACGCGGTGATCAACTGCGCCGGCATCCTGGGCGCGGGCCGCGTGCTGGGCAAGGAAGGCGCAATGCCGCTGTCCACCTTCAGCACCACCGTCATGGTCAACCTGGTCGGCAGCTTCAATGTGGCCAAGGCCGCCGCGCAATTGATGCAGGCCAATCCGCCCGGCGACGACGGCGAGCGCGGCGTCATCATCCACACCGCTTCGGTGGCCGCGTACGAAGGC
Organism: Luteibacter sp. PvP120; assembly: GCF_054055715.1. Classification (NCBI taxonomy): domain Bacteria; kingdom Pseudomonadati; phylum Pseudomonadota; class Gammaproteobacteria; order Lysobacterales; family Rhodanobacteraceae; genus Luteibacter; species Luteibacter sp. PvP120. The sequence goes on from NZ_JBSRXP010000013.1 coordinate 50,650, forward strand.
CAGATCGGCCAGGCCGCGTATTCCGCCTCCAAGGGTGGCGTGGTCGGCATGACGCTGCCGATGGCGCGCGAACTGGCACGGTTCGGTATCCGCGTGAACACCATCGCGCCCGGCATCTTCTGGACGCCGATGGTCGACGGCATGCCGCCGCAGGTGCAGGAGTCGCTGTCGGCATCGATCCCGTTCCCGTCGCGCCTGGGCAAGCCGGAGGAATTCGCCGACACGGTGGCCTTTATCCTCGCCAGCCGTTACCTCAACGGCGAAACGATCCGGCTCGACGGCGGCGTCCGCCTCGCCCCGAAGTAATCCCCCTTCCCTCACCCCACTCCATTCCACGACATCGAAGTCGAACGCCATGAAAGCATCCGAAGTCAAAAAGGGTAACGTCGTCGAGAACGACGGCACCGTCTACCAGGTCCGCGACATCGAACGCAGTGCGCCGTCCGCGCGCGGCGGCAACGTCACGTATCGCTTCACGCTGTATTCCATCCCGGGTAACCGCAAGTTCGACCTGAGCGTGCGCGCCGACGACGAACTGAAGGAAGTCGCGCTGGAGCGCCGCCAGGCGAAGTTCTCCTACATGGATGGCGACGCGTTCGTCTTCATGGACGACGAGGACTACACCCAGTACACGCTGGACGCCGCCGTGGTCGGCGACAACGCCGGCTATGTCGTGGAAGACCTGGAGGGCTACTACATCCAGGTGATCGACGATGCGCCCGTGGGCCTGCAGGTGCCGACCTCGGTGGTGCTGACGGTGACCGACACCGCGCCCGAGATGAAGGGTGCCAGCGCCACCAAGCGCTCCAAGCCCGCCACGCTGCAGACCGGCGTCGAGATCCAGGTGCCCGAGTACATCACCACCGGCGAGAAGGTTACCGTCAACACGCTGACCGGCGAATTCGCCGGCCGCGCGTAAGGGTCGTCGAAGCGCCCATGCCATGAACGGCCGCTATTCGTTTCGTGCCAGTGTCATCGATACGCTGATCCGGACGAAGCGGCCCGACGTACCGGTGCGCGTGGCCTTGCGCAACACCGCGGCCGTGGTGTTGCCCATGGCCCTGGGCATCCTGCTGGGGTATCCGGAGATCGGCCTGGGCGTGGCCGCCGGCGCGCTCGACACGATGTTCTCCGATCAGCCGGGCCCCTACCAGCAACGGCTCAGCCGGTTGTTCCTCGCGGCGCTGGCCGCGGGTGCGGCCTCGCTGGTCGGTTTCCTGATCGGCGACTGGGTGGGGCCGATGTGCCTGGCCTGCCTGGTCTGCGGCTTCCTCGGCGGCATGCTGGTGGTGTTCGGCCCGGACATCGCCCGCGTCGGCATGACCAGCATGCTGCTGCTGGTCATCACCGCGGCGACGCCGAAGGATCTCATCGGTGCGCTCAGCGGCGGCGCCCTGATCTTCGCCGGCGGCATGCTGCTGGCCGCATTCTCCGTCGCCGCCTGGCCGCTGCAGCGCTATCGGCCCGAGCGACTGGCCCTGGCCGTGGTGTACCGCGGGCTGGCCGACCTGGCGCGCAAGCCGCAGAAGGACGGCGAGGCACCGGCGCTGGCCGATGCCATGAACACGCTGCAGACCACGCTGCTGGGCCGCCACCATGCGCACGGCCGTGCCATGGAAGCCTTCCGGGTGCTGCTGGAACTGGCCGAGCGCATCCGTCTCGAACTGATCGCCATGGCCGAGTTGGACGCCCGTCGCGACGGCATGGGCGACATGTTCCGTGCCGATGCCGCGCGGGTGCTGGACGCCACGGCGGACGCCCTGGACGCGGCCGAGCCGCCGCAGCGTGCCGAGCGCGCCCTGGCCACGCTGCAGGCCAGCGAGCGCGCCCTGCTCGCCGGCTCGACCGGCACGGGGCTGGGCGGGCATATCCGGGCCTTGTCCGGCCAGTTGGCCGCCGCGGTGCGCAACACCAACTGGGCCGGCTCGCGCGGCGAGGAACGCGCGCAACGCGCGGAAACCGCACTGCCGGAAACCCTGCGCAGCGGCTCGGCGCTGGCCACCCTGCGCGCCAACCTGACGCCCGGCTCCGTCGCCTTCCGTCACTCGGTGCGCTGCGCCGTGGTGCTCACGCTGGCCTTCGCCGTGTCGCGCCACTTCGCCCTGCCGCACGGCTACTGGCTGCCGATGACAGCCGCCATCGTGCTGCGCCCGGATTTCGCCGCCACCTTCAGCTTCGGGCTGCTGCGCGTGGTCGGCACGATCCTGGGCCTGCTGCTGACGACCTTCGTGCTGCGCCTGACACCGGACGTGGCGTGGGCCCACCTGGCCGTGATGGGCGTGCTGTGCGTCGGGTTCCGCTACCTCGCCGTCGCGCACTACGGCATCGCGGTGGCCGCCCTCACCGGCACCGTGGTGGTGCTGCTGTCGTTCGAGGGCGTGGACCCCAACGCGGCCATGGCCGACCGGGTACTCAATACCGTGCTGGGCAGCGGGCTGGCGCTGCTGGCCTACCTGCTGTGGCCGTCGTGGGAGCGCCACCAGGCACGCACGTCGCTGTCGACCATGCTCCGCGCCTATGCCGACTACCTCGACGCCCTGGTGGTCCCGGCCGACCGGGGCACGCGTCATGAGGTGCGCACGGCGACGCGTACGGCCCGCACCAATGCCCAGGCGTCGGTCGACCGCATGCGCGCCGAGCCCGGCACGCCGGCCGTGCTGCTGGAACTGGCGGAAACCCTGTTCGCCAACGGCAACCGCCTGGCGCGTACGGCGATGGCACTGGAATCCCTGATCGACGGGGACGAAGTGCCGGAAGCCTGGGCACACGTGGGACCGTTCGTGCACGAGGCCGCCGTCGCGCTGCGGGCGCAGGCCGAGGCCCTGACCCGCACGGAGGGCATCGCCGTGCCGCCCCTGCTGCGCGAGCACCAGCGCCACCTGATGGCCTCGCTGGGGCGCGCCACCGATCGCGAGCTGGCGGGCGCGCTGGAGCGCCTGACCGACCGCCTCACCGACAACGTCGACACCATCGCGCACGTGGTCACCCGGCGGTCGGTCACCCCGGCCTGATCCGACGCGGGATTGCTGCACCGCCAGAGGCCTTGTCCGCGGGCCGGCGCTACACTCCGGCCATGCTCAAGATCGACACGCATGCGCATATCCTGCCTCGTGACTGGCCCGATCTGGCGGCCCGCTACGGCGACGACCGCTTTCCCGTGATGACCCATGCGAGCGGCCACCATCGCATCTACAAGGACGGGAAGTTCTTCCGCGAAGTGTGGGAGACGGCCTTCGATGCCGAGGTGCGCATCGCCGATTACGCGCGCTTCGGTGTCGACGTCCAGGTCGTCTCGACCGTGCCGGTGATGTTTTCCTACTGGGCCCGCGGCCATCACGCGCTGGAGCTGCACCGCCACCTCAACGATGCCATGGCCGAGGTCTGCCAGGCCCATCCCCGGCATTACGCCGGTATCGGCACGGTGCCGTTGCAGGCACCCGAGCTGGCCATTCGCGAACTGGAGCGCTGCATCGGCGAACTCGGCCTGCAGGGCGTGCAGATCGGTTCGCACTGCAACGCCTGGAACCTGGACGCGCCGGAGCTGTTTCCCTTCTTCGAGGCCGCCGCCGACCTCGGCGCCGCCGTGCTGGTCCACCCGTGGGACATGATGGGCAGCGAGAGCATGCCCAAGTACTGGCTGCCCTGGCTGGTAGGCATGCCGGCCGAACAGGCGCGTGCCGCGTGTGCGCTGATCTTCGGTGGCGTGCTGGAACGCCTGCCCTCGCTGCGCGTCATGCTGGCCCACGGCGGCGGCAGTTTTCCGTATTCCATCGGGCGCATCGAACATGGCTTCCGCATGCGCCCCGACCTGGTCGCCACCGACAACCCGCGCAACCCGCGCGAGTACCTCACGCGTCTGTTCTTCGATTCCTGCGTGCACGACGCGGCCGCATTACGCTACCTGCTGGCCACCGCCGGCACCGATCACGTCATGCTCGGCACGGACTACCCGTTCCCGCTGGGCGAGCAGGAGCCCGGCAGCGGCATCGACGCGCTGGGCCTGGACGACACCGACCGGGCCAGGCTATTCCACGGCACCGCGCTGGCATGGCTGGGGGTGCCGCTGTCCCGCTTCGAGATGGACCCCGTACCCGCGTGACGTGACGTGGTGCTGTGCAAGAATGCGTGCATCGCGCGGCACCGCCGCTGGACCTGGGGAATCCGTACCGTGAACCGCTCCGTGCCTGCCCTCCTGCTAGGCCTGTTGCTGGCCAGTCCCGCCATCGGCGCCGCCGAGGTATCGATGGCCGAGGGCGCCATCCGTTTCAGCGTGCCCGACAGCTGGATCCCGATCATGCAGTCGCAGGGCGAGACCGAGACGCAGATCTTCCAGGTACCCGGTGCCAATGCCGCCGACGCCACGGTCGCCCGTGTCTCGGTAACGCTGCAGAAGGTGCCCAACCTCAACGGGTTCCAGCAGTTTTCGGGCAACATGCGCAGCCGCGCGTCCGGCCTGAAGGACTACGCGGCGGGCAAACCCGCCGGCCCCACCGAAAACGTCTACAAGGCCCGGGAAGGCACGGTGACACTCGAGTACTACGAGCGTTATTTCTACAGCGGCGGCTATGCCATCCAGCTGCGCTGCGCACGCCCCGCCGGCGACGCGAAATGGAGCGCCGGTTTCGACAAGGGCTGTGCCGAACTCGCCGCCCGCATGCCCTCCTGATGTACCCGAGGCTTTTCGTATGACCGGTTTTGAAGCGACCCGCGCGTGGGCCGATGCCCAGGACGCGAACGACCCGCTGCGTGCGTTCCGCAACGCGTTCCACATCCCGCCGCATGCCGGCGGGGACAGCCTGTATTTCTGCGGCAACTCGCTCGGCCTGCAACCGAAGAGCGTGCGCACGGCGATCGAGGCCGAGCTGGCCGACTGGGCCGACCTCGCCGTGGAAGCCCATTTTCGTGGCCGCTCGCCATGGATGCATTACCACGAGTACGTGCGCGACGCGATGGCGCTGGTGGTCGGCGCACAGCCACACGAAGTGGTGGCGATGAACACGCTCGGTGTGAACCTGCACCTGATGATGGTGAGCTTCTACCGGCCGACCGCGGAGCGCCCCGCCGTCCTGATGGAGGCCGGCGCCTTTCCGACGGATCGCTATGCGCTGGAATCGCAGGTCCGCTTCCACGGGTTCGATCCCGCCACCGACCTGATCGAGCTGACGCCCGATGGCCCGGGCGGCACCTTGTCGGCCGATGCGATCGAACGGGCCATCGCCGAGCACGGCCACCGCGTGGCCCTCATCATGCTGCCGGGCGTGCAGTACCGCACCGGCCAGGTGTTCGACCTGGCCACCATCGTCCGCCTGGGCCATGCCCAGGGCTGCAAGGTAGGCTTCGACCTCGCGCACGCCGTGGGCAACCTGCCGCTGGCCCTGCACGACAGCGGCGCGGACTTCGCCGTCTGGTGCACATACAAATACCTCAACGCCGGCCCGGGCGCCGTGGCCGGTTGCTTCGTGCACGAGCGCCACGCCCACGCCGACGTGCCGCGCTTCGCCGGCTGGTGGGGCCATGACAAGGGCACGCGTTTCCAGATGGGCCCGCATTTCGTTCCCACGCCGGGCGCAGATGGCTGGCAGCTGTCCAACCCACCGATCCTGGCACTGGCGCCGCTGCGCGCCTCCCTGGATATCTTCACCCAGGCCGGCGGCATGCCGAGGCTGGTGGAAAAGAGCCGCCGCCTCACCGGTTATCTCGAATGGCTGATCCGCACCCGCCTGGACGACACGCTGGATGTGGTGACGCCCGCCGATCCGCTGCAGCGGGGCGCGCAATTGTCCGTGCGTGTCCGTGCCGGGCGCGATGCCGGGCGCGACCTGTTCGGTTACCTCGAACAACACGGCATCATTGGCGACTGGCGCGAGCCCGATGTCATCCGCCTCTCGCCCACGCCGTTGTACAACCGCTTCGCCGACTGCCTCGGTGCGGTGGAAGCCATCGAAGCCTGGCGCGGCACGCAGGCATGAGCGAGCAGGAACTGTTCCCGGCACCGTACAGCGAACGCGGCGACGGGTTTGCCGTGCAGGCGGTGACCCATTGGTTGCGGACGGCGCCTGGGCGGGTGATGTTTGGGCTGAAGGCTGGCGGCTTGCCGGTCATGCTGCCGGAGCGTCCCGTCGGCGTGTCCCATGCCGGTATGGAAGTGAAAGTCGATGGTCACGTGACCGCCATCGACGATGTCAGTAGCGTGTGGCTGCGCGATCATCCGGCGGTCACCGACCGCTACGTTGCTGCGCTCCGCGCGGTGCTGAAACATCCGAGACTGCGCATGGACGGCTACGCTACGCATGCGATCTTCAACGGTACGGTCGAACTGTTTGCCGGTCGGCGAATGGACCGCATCGATCTTGAACTCGACGATGAGGATGGCTCCTTCCCGCGAGCGATGGAGCTGTTACGCGACGCCCCACGCGACACGCGTACCGCTTTTTCCATGCCGCCCGAACCGGGTGCAGGCAGCTTCGACGATCCGCTGTTTCTTGCCGGTAACCAGGCGTGGATCGATGGCGAGCGCGTCCTGATCGAATACGAGCCCGACGAAGGCGGGCGTATCGAAACCGTCGCCCTGGGTCGTGATGCCCTCGCCGATGCCATCGAGCGGGCGTGGTGCGCGATGATGGATGTGGCCGAGCGGGTTCGTGGCGAACTCGTTCGACCAGCTTAGGACCGCTTACGAGCCGCGTCGTCCAAGTCCGATACGACACTGATCCATTGCGGCTTCACAGGTGCGGTTAACACAATAAGCAAGCCCGCCTTGACTAAGGAAATACTGGCTGGCCCAACACTTTACATGTTGTCATTAATATCATCAGCATTTGCTTTGCATATCTCCTTGGCACTTTGGAGCAGTTGAGTCCTTTATGCAAATGCCACCGCGCACCATTTGCAAAAGTCATTTAATTATCGATATCCCTAGGATCGGGGGTTTGATGCCACCGCCAAAACTTCAATCCCGCCTTCCCATAGTGGAAATAACGAGAAGACATCCGCAGTACGAAAACCGTACCGCCTACAAGAATGCCTTCACCGAGCCAGCGGGGAGAAAAAGGCCTTATAAGTATGAAATAGAACAGAAGCCACGCAGCAAATACACCAATTTTTATAGCAATTCTCATGTTCAGCCTCACTGTCGGGGCATTGTGTGCTGAATATATGGCTCGTTGCCATAATCTGCGTGAGTCGCACCTTCTCCGAATCCAATCCCGATCAAGCCAGCACCAAAGCTCCCCATTCCTATTCCGACTTCTCCACCTAGCCCCATACCCAAACCAAGCCCACCCGCATCGACCGCTGGACTCGGAACTCCATCGCTTGACCCAGCGGGGCCGTCAGGGTACACCCGAGCTTGCTCAGGATCTGTCCACATGCCATAGGGGTAATACGGCACATGACGATAGTCGTGGGGATCAAGACCCAGTGGATCGACCAAGTTCAGCGGTTGTCCCAACGCATAAAGATAGGTCGATATGCCTCCTTCGAGGCCAGTGGGGTCGCTCTCTAGATACCGACCCGTTGAGGCTTCGTAGGTACGGTTCACATTGTATACCAGCCCGCTTTCGACATCGAAATACTGGCCGGCATACCGAAGGTTCAGCGCATAAGAACCCGTGACTGTAGGAGCTACTTCTCCGAAGGCATTCGACGTGTAATGCCACAACCAAACCACGCCGCCCGCTGCATTGGTCACGGCGCGCGGGGTTCCGAGGGCGTCGGCATGAATGTAGTTCACGGCAGAAGTCGTTGCCGTGGTGTCCACGGTGGCAACGGGAATATCATCCATCCAAACGATGTTGCGCCGGCTGCTCGCCGCGTAGTCGCCCAGCAAATGGGCGTTCTCGTCGTAGACAAAACGTGTCGCAGTCGCGCCAACCATTTTCATGGTGCGCTGGCCCAAGGCACTGACCGTGTAGGCGCCCACTGTTTGCCCATTCGCTTGCACGACCGTCAAACGGCCACGCCCATCGTAGCCATAGCCAAAGGTCTGACCCGCGCTCACCGCGGCGGTCGTATTGCCCGATGCGTCGCTGGTACGTGCCGCGTTGCCAATGCCACTCAATCGGTGGCTGTTCGCAAGATACGCATAGGCGCCCGTTGCCGTGCCCGACCCGGACTTCGTCAGGCGATCGCCGGTGAGGTTATAGGTGAAGGTTTGAGTGGCCGCTGCGGCAGTGCCCACCCGAACGAGCCGTCCCAAGCTGTCGTAAGCGTATTGCTCGGCGATCGGCGTGGTAGTCGTCCGGTCCGACACTCCCGCGATCCGTCCTAGAACATCTCGAGTGAAGTGCAACGTGACGGCCGGGCTCACGACATCGGTGGCTGCATAGTTTGCATCATAGGTCCGAGTGACTGTTTGACCATTGCCCAGCTTGTAGCTGAGCACGGGGCCAAACGGCAGATAGGTCACGGCCGTCACCGCGTTGACCGCCTTGCCCGCGACTGGCGTCGCAGCGATGGCGGTGACTTGCCCCAAGCTATTCCGGCTGTAAGTTAAAACGGTCTGATCCGGATTCACCAGCGTTTTGAGTCGCCCAGCCGCGGTGTAGCCATAGCTGATGGTGTCGGTCACCGTGCCCTGGAGTTGCTTCTTCTGAATCACCCGGCCGGTGCCGTCGTAACAGAAAACGGTAGTGACCGACTTTTCGACGATTCGGGTCAGACGGCCGATGGGCTTGGACGCCGTGCATCCGGTGATGCTGTTGGCCTCATCGTAGGCATACGTCGCGTTGAGGGAGGTATCCGCGAAGGTCTGCGCTGTCACTCGATCGGCAGCGTCATAGGCGTAATGGCGCACAACGTTACGTGCGTCCGTATGACCCGTGTGGTTGCCCGCGGCATCGTAGGTGTCAGCGCTGATCCCACTGTCGGGACTCTGCAGACCTACCCGATTGCCCAACCCGTCGAAGCTTGGGAAAGTGTTCAAATTCGATGGATCGGTGATGCCGACCACCCGATCCGAGGCGTCGTAGGCAAGGGTGGTCGCGGCGTTGCGGATCGCTGCATCGGCGCCATTGTAGTTGCGCACCGTTCCCACCAATCGTCGCAACGGGTCCCAGGATTGCCGTTCCAGCACGCCCAGGCCGTCGCTGTGCTGGATCAGGCTACCTTGGGCATCGTAGTCCCCGGCATCGGCCGCCGAAAAGATGGTTTGATTCAGCCCATCGGTGACTGCCGTCAACTGACCCAAGGCGTTGAACTGTTGCGAGCGCTGCCGCAGGGTGTGATTCCCAACATCGGCCACCCGCTCGGCGGTGACATTGCCCGCTTGGTCCAAAGTGTAAACAAGCGCATTCCCCAAAGCGTCGTCGGTCCAGATCAAGCGATGAGCGGCGTCATAGCCGTAACGCATCACGACGCCATCCGGATCCGTGATGGAAGCGACCTCGCCGTAGGGGGTATACGTAAAGACCGTCTTGGCGCCATCGACCGTCCGACTACCGACCCAGCCGCGCGAGGTGTAGGTGGTATCCGTGATGGTGCCATTCCCATCGACGACCCGCGTCACCCGCCCCGCCCCGTCATAGGACGCGAAGGTGACCGCATGCCCGACGGGATCGGTCGCTGTGCGCAAATCCCCTGGCTGGTGGCAAGCGGAGCCGGGTGTGCCGCATCCGGTCGTGGCAGTGTCGGTGTAGTAGGTGTACTGAACCGCCGAGGAGACGTCGGTGCGGGGGCCTTGCACCGATTTGAGCAAGCCCGCAAAAGCACACCCGCTCTCCGTGCCGGTGCAATAGCTGTAAGTCCAGCGTCGCACCCCGGCAGGCGGCATTCCCGTCGCTACGCAGACGTAGCTTGGCGCTTTAGCCGCATCGATCTCGCAGCGTGCGAGAAGCTTTCCGCTGGCGTCGTAGGCCCAGCCTTCTTTTTGGGTAATCGTGCCCGACTTGTCGGCCACCGATCGAAGGGTCGGCACGCGCAAGGCGTCGTCCCACGTCGTGGTAGTGGTTCGCTGGCTATCGGTGCCCACCGCTTCGACCTTCGAGGTGACCTGACCATAAGCGTTATATTGCGTCTGGGTGACTCGACCGAGAAAATCTGTGGTGCTCGCGGGGTAGCCGCTGGCATCGTAAGTCCGGGCTTGATAGGCAAGATCGCAATCGGGATTACATGCCGTATCGACGCCGGCCAACCGGCTCAATCCGGCCGGGGAGGAGAACGACAGGTTCGCTTTACCGCCCAAAGCGAAGGTAACCGTGGTGGTGCCGTCGGCGTTATACGTAAATTGCGTCCCGTTTGAGCCGCTTCCGGTCGTACCCGCACGGTCGCCGCCAAAGTTCATACCCGCTGTGCGTCGCTGGTCATCGTAGGCGATCGTGGCATACCGCTGTGCGGCCTCGTCTACGATGCCCGTGAGCAAGGGGCCGTAGGCCGTGTGAAACAGCCCCGATTCGTTGTAGAAGTACTCGATGAACTTTGTGTCTGCGAAGGTGACCGTATCAAGATAGCCTTCCGACGTGTAGGCGTAGGTGATGTTTGTCCCATCCGGCAGTCCGAGCGCTGTAATACGGCCTTTTGCATCGTAGGAAAAAGCCAGTGCGCGGCCCTTCTTGTCGATTACTTTGATCAACAGGCCGGCTTTAGGAGCCACCGATGTAGGGGTTGACGCATCGCTGTAGGTGAGCGAAACACCTTGACCGTAGGCATCAGCTATCGCGATAAGCCGCCCGGAAGCGTCATACGTTTCGTCACGCTGGGAAATGCTGACGAACAAGTGATAGGCAACAATCGCACCGTTCCCATCGACCGATTCGGTCAACCGTTGGCCACTGGAGGCATCCGCCGTCCAGACACCGTTGGTCCGGTGATAAGTTGATTTTGATCCATCCGGACGGGTGGCCACAGCCGTAGTCACCGGATGACCTAGCACCTGCAGCGTGCGGTCAAAACTGTGGCGCCACTGTATGCCGATGCTCGTTGTATCGATGTCATCGTTGCTCGAATAGAAACGCTGAAACTCAAGCCATGGCGTGCCGGCGTAGTCAACCACATGAAGGATCTTATCCCCCGTTTGCGCATTTGCCGGATCGCCGACGGTCGGCGTAGAGTCATCGTGATGATGACCTCCGCCGTCGCCGCCAGGGCCATCATCACTGGGCGAGGGCACGCTGCTGGTCGCCTTGATCCTCGGTCCAACGATGTAACAGCCTCCTCCCAGAACCGTATCGGCCACCGTTCCACCATGCGTAGCTGGGTCGACCGGTTGCAACGTGACGGTGCATCCAAGGCCATAGCACCCGCGTAACGCGGCGGCAAAATCGGCTCGCGCGGCATCGATGGTGTCTTCATCGACGGTCCGATCCTTATAGATGCTGGTGTTGTCTTGGCAGGTGTGGCCAGCCTGCCATCCCTCCGCGTAGTAAGGGGGGCCCCACTGAGTCACAGGAGCTGCGTGAAGGGCGCCAACGAATGCGCACAAGGCCCCGGCGAATAATAAAATGCTGATTGCGCGTGCACAGACGGACGACATACATCCGAGAAAAAGCGGCATACCCTAATCCTTTAAGTCAACGTGAATGGCTTTAAAGCGCGCACACGAGCGACAGCATGTCGTAAGAGCTTTGCCCCCGAGCTCTCTTAGCTGGCGAATTCTCACCACGACATCATCTGACGTCAAGTGGCTTCAGCCTCATTTCCCACATTCTTTACGCTTGCAAAGTGGCCGAAGCAACATTGAACGCGTCAATCCATGCGCGCGGAGTTGCGCTAATAAATCCCGCATCGTTATTCGCAATATGTTGCGCTTTCTGAATTACGACGATTGCGTTCCGAGCAAGGGGAATCACCGTCGTGGTCACCGAAACATAAACGCATGCTTGGGCTCGTTACTGCAAAGCCGGCACGAGTGCGGAAAACGCTGAGAGGGTGCGTGCGCATTCTTCGCGGGATTTATCGGGGTAGACGAGGAGCAGTCCGTCGGCATTGCGGAAACGTAGCAAGACATCCTTATTTGGCCTCGCGTCTCCGTCGACAACGAGAAGACCAGTTATAAAGAACCTTATAGGTACGGCCAACGTCCCTATGTCGAGTTTACGTCGGAACACTTAGATGGCGCGGGTTTGGCCAGACCCACGCACGACAAACCGCTCCACCGTCAACGACTCCGCGCCCATCGGGCCGTAGGCATGCAGGCGCGTGGTCGAAATGCCGATTTCCATGCCCAGCCCCAGCTCACCGCCGTCGCTGAAGCGCGACGACGCGTTGACCATGACCACCGCCGAGCGGATGGCACGAATGAATTGCGCGGCCGCCGCGTCGTCGCGCGTGGCGATCACTTCGGTGTGGTCGGAGCCATAGCGACGGATGTGTGCGATGGCATCGTCGAGCGTCGGAACGACCCGCACGGCGATGACGAGGTCCAGGAACTCGGCGGCGTAGTCGTCCTCCGAAGCGGACACCACACCCTCTGCCAGAGCACGCGTCGCATCGTCGCCGCGCACCTGCACGCCCAGCTCGCGCAGGCGCGAGATCGCGCGTGGCAGGAATGCGGCGGCGGCATCCTGGTGCACCAGCAATGTCTCCAGCGCATTGCACACGCCGGGACGACTCGTCTTGCCGTCGACCAGCAGGCGCAGGGCCAGGTCGTGATCCACGTCGCGATCGATATAGAGGTGACAGACGCCCTTGTAGTGCTTGATGACCGGCACACGCGCATGCTCCGCCACGAAGCGAATGAGGCCTTCACCGCCGCGCGGAATCGCCAGGTCGACGATGTCCACCAGCTGCAGCAGTTCGATCATCGTTTCGCGGCGCGGATCGTCGATCAGCGTGAGCGCGGCCTCCGGCAGGCCCGCATCGCGCAGCGCGCCGCGCAGCACGTCGGCGATGGCGATGTTGGACTGCATCGCGTCGGAGCCGCCGCGCAGGATCACCGCATTGCCGGCCATCAGGCAAAGCGCGGCCGCATCGGCGGTGACGTTGGGCCGCGCCTCGTAGATCATCGCGATGACGCCGAGGGGGATGCGCACGCGCTGCACCTCGATGCCGTTGGGCCGTATTTCGCGACGGGTGATCAGGCCGACCGGGTCCGGTAGCGTGGCCACGTCGCGCATGGCCCGCGCGATGGCGAACACCCGTTCGTCGTCCAGACGCAGGCGGTCGAGCATGGCCGTCGCAGTGCCGCTCGCGCGCGCCGCGGCCATGTCGATCGCATTGGCCGCGAGGATGGCGGGAGCGGCCGCTTCGAGCGCCTTCGCCATGGCCGTCAGCACGTGTCGCTTGGACGCCGTGTCGAGGGACGAGATGGCGGATGCCGCATCGCGACAGTCGAGCGCTCGCTCGCGCAGGGTAAGCGTCATGGTGGCCTCGTTCATGCGGGAAGGACGACCAGGTCGTCACGGTGGACGACGTTCTCGCCGTAACTGTAGCCGAGCGATACCTCGATATCGCGCGTATGGCGGCGCGCGATACGCCGGATATCGACGGCGGCATACTGTGCGATGCCGCGGGCGAAAACAGTGTCGTCCTCGGCAATCTCGACCACGTCGCCACGTGCGAAATCGCCTGTCGCGGCCGACACGCCTCCGGGCAGCAGCGAGGCGCCACGCTCGCGCACCGCGCGTGCCGCGCCCTCGTCGACCACGATGCGGCCTGCCGTAGGGGTGTGGCGCAGCCAGTACTTGCGCGCCGCCAACGGCATGCCCGGTGCGTGCAGCCGGGTGCCGGTGAGCACGCCATCGGCCAGGCGCGCCACACAGGCAGGGTCGCGTCCGTTGAACAGCACGGTCTCGATACCCGCCGCCGCGGCCTTGCCGGCAGCTTCCAGCTTGGTCCGCATGCCGCCCGTGCCGGCCGCCGTGCCCGCTCCGCCCGCGCTGGCGAGATGCGCCGGAGTGACTGCCGTGACGCCGTCGATGGGTTGCGCGTCGGCATCGGTGCGCGGGTCGGCCGTGTACAGGCCGCCGATGTCCGATGCGATGAACAGCACGTCGGCATCGACCAAGGCCGCCACGATCGCCGCAAGGTTGTCGTTGTCGCCCAGTTTCAGCTCGTCCACCGCCACTGTGTCGTTCTCGTTGATGACGGGGATGGCGCCGAGCGCGAGTAGCTCGCGCAGGGTGGAACGCGCGTTGACGTAGCGGCGGCGGTTGCGCAGGTCGTCGTGGGTGAGCAGCACCTGCGCCACCGGCGCGTCGAAAAACCCCTGCCACAACGCGATCAACCGTGTCTGGCCCAGTGCGGCCAGCGCTTGGCGACCGGTCAGCCCTGCGGCGCGCTCCGGCGCGGCAAAACCCCGCCCGGCCGCGACCGCGCCGGACGATACGATCACCACCTCGCGACCGGCGCTACGGCTGGCGCGCACGAAGGCCGCCAAGCCTTCCGCATGCTCGCCGCTGAGCGCGCCTGCTGGCGTCGTCAGCAGGCTGCTGCCCACCTTGAGCACGGCGCGGCGCCACGTCGGCAAGGGTTGCTCGTTGAAGCCGCCAGCCATGGAGTCTCCAGGATGATATGGGCTGTGTAGGAGCGCACGATGTGCGCGATGGCGGTGCGTTGTTGGTGAAGGGTGCGTTGTTACGTGTAGGAGCGCACGATGTGCGCGATGAGATGGCGTTATTGCTTGAGGTTGCGTTGTCGTTCGGGATAGGGGACGTGCTTAACCGCCTTTGATTTTTAGATTTACGGCCTCATTCGCAAGATGCAGCATGAGGGTTCGCGCACATCGTGCGCTCCTACATCACGGTGACGAGTCGCGAGGTGGAGAGCCTAGGGTGGAGAGCCTTTGGTGGAGGGTGGTCAGCATCAGGTCGTGGCCGGCGCCGGGGGAGGTGCGGGCGGCGAGGCTGGATTCGGGCGTGCGGCCGTCGCCGGCCGAGGCGGCGGTTTCGGCGGCGGCGCGGTACGCATCGCGGAATGGCACACCGGCCACGGCCTGCTCGATCGCGACGTCGGTGGCGTACATCGCCGGCTCGATCGCGGCGCGCATCTTGTCCGCTTTCCATTCGAAACGCGCAAGCATGTCCGGCAGCAGGTCGAGGGCACCCAGGCCCATCGAGAAACCGTGGAACAGCGAACCCTTCGAGAACTGCAGGTCACGCTGGTAGCCCGAGGGCAACGACAGCAGCTGCTCGATCTCGGTGCGCGCGGCAGCCACGCTGGCATAGCTGGCGCGCAACAGTTCCACCACATCGGGGTTGCGTTTGTTCGGCATGATCGACGAACCCGTGGTGTACTCGGGCGGCAGCGCCACGAAGTCGAACTCCGCCGTGGTGAACAGCGACAGGTCCCAGGCCAGGCGGCGCGTGTCGAGCAACGCCGTGCCCACCGCGTCCAGCGCGGCCATCTCGAACTTGCCGCGCGAGAGCTGCGCGTAGATTGGCGAGACCTGCATGCGGGCGAAGCCGAGGGCTGCCGTGGTATGGGCGCGATCCAGCGGCACGTTGACGCCATACCCCGCAGCGGTGCCCAGTGGGTTGGCGTCGATCAGCGCCAGTGCCTGCTTCGCGCGCAGCGTGTTGTCGATGAACGCCTCGGCGAACGCCGCGAACCACATGCCGGTGGACGACACCACCGCCCGCTGGATATGCGTGTACCCGGGCATCGGCAGGGCATCGCCCGCTGCGCGCTCCAGGCAGACCTCGGCGATACGGCGGCACAGCGCTTCCAGCGTCGAGAGTTTCTCTTTCAGCCACAGGCGTGTCGCCACTAGCACCTGGTCGTTGCGACTGCGCCCCGTATGCACGCGGCGGCCGGCATCGCCCAGGCGTTCGGTCAGGCGTGCCTCGATGGCAGAGTGACCATCCTCGAAACGGTCGTCGAGCACGAACGTGCCGGCCGAGAAGTCGGCCGCCAGCGTGTCCAGTTCACGCAGCAGGGCATCGCGCTCGTCGTGCGACACCACGCCGATATTGGCCAGGCCCTCGACGTGCGCCTTGCTCGCGGTGATGTCGTGCAGGAAGAACTCGCGATCGAGCACCACGTCGTTGCCGGCGAGGAAACGCATGATCTTCGCGTCCACCTGGATGCCGGATTTCTGCCAGAGCGGCTGGGTCATCGTAGGGTCCTTAAAGCGGGATAGCGGTGAGCTCGTCGAAGCCGAGCGCACGGTTGACGTTCTGCAGGGCCTGCGTGGCCGCACCCTTCAGGAGGTTGTCCAGCGTGGCCACGACGACCACGCGACGGCCGTCGACGGACAGCGCGAAACCACCCACGTCGAGATGGTGCCGGTTGGCGATCTGGCTGACCCACGGCGCCTCGTCGACGACATGGATGAGCTTTTCCTTCTCGTAGCGCGCCTCGAAGCGACGGACGATATCCTCCCGTTTGGCCTGCTTGGCCAGGTAGAGGTTGGTCGTTACCGTCAGGCCACGGAAATGCGGCGCGACGTGCGGCATGAATTCCACCGGCATGCCGAGGTGCCGGCTGGCTTCCTTCTCGTGCATGTGTCCGGTGAGCGCGTACGGCATGAGGTTGTCGCGCAGCTTTTCCGGATCGTTGCGGTCCGAGGGCGTGGTGCCCGCGCCGGAATAGCCGGAGACACCGAACGACACCGGCGGCGCCGCCAGCAGGTCCTTGATCGGGGCGATGGATGCCTGGATCGCAGTGGCATAGCAACCGGGGTTGCTGATTCGCTTCTCGCCGCGCCAGCGGTCCCGGTAGAGTTCGGGCAAGCCGTAGTACCAACGCTCGTCGAAGCGGTAATCCGCCGACAGGTCGACGATCACCGTCGAACCGCCGGCCTTGTCGATCGCCTCGACATACGGTGCCGCCTTGCCGTTGGGCAAGGCCAGGATCACCACGTCCACCCCCTGCTCCGCCACCGCGGCCGGATCGAGGTTGCCGAACGCCAGGGTTCCCTTGTAGGCCTCGTTGTGGTCGGCGAGCGGCTGCCCCGCCAGTTCGCGCGACGAGACGAAGGCCAGCTCGAGGCCGGGATGGTTCGCGACGAGTGTGATCAGCTCGGCGCCGGTGTGGCCGCGCGCGCCGACGATGCCGATGGTCTTGCTTGCCATGACCGCTCAGTCCTGAAGGGTGGGGACGCGCGTGGCGCAATGCGCCACGCAGCGTTCGATGTCCGCGAAGTTGTCCAGGCCGTACCAGAACACCTTCCAGCGCGACTGCTTGAAACAGCCGTCGGACTCCGCGTAATAGAAATGGTTGATGACGTTACCGTGGCGCGAACGCCAGAACAGCTTCGGGTTCTCGTCGCGCATCACCTGCCACACGGCACGCCCCAGGCCTTCGCCCTGCGCGTCGTCCAGCACCGCGAACTTGTCGAGGTACGCGAAGCCTTCGTCCTGGGTGAGCACCATCGCCGCGCGATAGTTCTCCGAGACATAGAGGCGGTAGAGGTCGGTGCGCTCGAAGTAATCCGGCACCACCTTGCGCCCGAAGCTGGATTCGATCAGCTCACGCAACCGCGCCTTGTCCACGCCCTCCCACGACTCGAAACGCAACACGCGCTCGCCGCGGCGGACCAGCGTACCGGAGCCCTTGTGGGTGAACAGTTCCTTGGCCAGTTCCGCCGGGCGCGTGATCGATACCGAAGAAGTCAGCGGCAGGTCGTCCAGCAGGTCCTTGATCTGCTCGATCTTCAGGCGCATGCCCGAGTGCAGCCAGGGCTGCTTGAGCAACTGGTCGTACTCGGTCGACAGGTTGATCGAATCGATCACCGTACCCTCGCCGTCCAGCAGGCCACCGGTGCCCGTCAGGAACACGATCTTGTAGGGCTGCAACACGCGCACCAGTTCGTTGGCGGCGAAGTCGGCGTTGATGTTGAGGATCTGCCCCGCGTCGGTTTCGCCCAGGCTGGCGATCACCGGGATGGACCCGGCACGCAGGCTGGCCTCGATCGGCGCGAGGTTGATCTCGCGCACGCGCCCCACCAGGCCGAAGGTGGCCTGGTCGAGGAACTCGGCGGCGAACACGCCCGAAGGCACGGAGGTGGCACGGGTATCGGCTTCCTGCAGCGACTCGACCAGGCGCAGGTTCTGCGCCTGGAACACCCGGCGCACGATAGCCAGCGCTTCCGGCGAGGTCACCCGCAGGCCGTTCACCGTCTTCTTCTCGATCCCGGCGGCGGCCAGTTCCTCGTCCAGCTGCGGACCCGCGCCGTGCAGCACGATGGGCGTCAGGCCCACCTGCTGCAGGAAGGACAGCGAGGACGTCAGTGCCGGCAGGTCGTCGCGCAGGACCGCGCCGCCCACCTTGACCACGGCGAAACGCGCGGCGTCCAGCTGGGAGAAACGCTTGAGGTATTGCTGGATCTCACGTGCGCTGCCCATGGAGGACAGCAGGCGCACAATGGTCTTGCGGGTATGTTGGTTAGATTCCACTGTCGACGATCCGATGGATGGTCCTGGCATAGGCAGCCAGTTGTTCGAGGAGGACCCACTCGTCGGCCGTGTGCGCCTGGGCGATATCGCCCGGGCCGTAGACGAAGGTGGTGTAGCCGGCCTTGGAGAACAGCGCCGCTTCCGTCCAGAAGTCCACGGCATTGCCCACCGGGATGCCCAGCTCGTCGGCGACGTCGCGAGCGGCCAGCCGACGGGTCTCGGCCGTGGCGACGTCGCCCGCCGGCAGCGAATCGCCGCGGAAGGTTTCGCCGTATTCCACCGGCGCCGGATCGACCAGCGTGCGGAAGGTCTCCAGCAGGGCATCGGCGTCCATCGAGGGCAGCGGCCGGAAACCGAAACGCACGTCCGCCGTGGGGGCGATGACGTTCGCCTTGATGCCGCCCTCGATCTTGCCGATGTTGAAGCGCAGGCCCGTCAGGCCACCGAAGCGCTCGTGTGACAGCGCCTGCACGTGGTCCAGCGCGGCGGCACCCCAGCGGGTGGCCTGGTGCAGTGCGCTGTCGGACGGTTTCTGGTCGCCCGAGGCATGCCCTGCCCGGCCCTGGAAACGCATCTGCACCGAGAGGATGCCCCGGTGCGCCAGCACCGCCTCGCCCTGGGTCGGCTCGGCGACGATGATCGCCTCGTAGTCGCGCGGCGTCTTCAGGAAGCCGTCGATGCAGCGGGCGTCGTTGGCTTCCTCGTCCGTGGACAGCAACAGCGCCATGTCGCCCTGCGTGGCGTTGGCCACGGCGACCAGCGCCGCGGCGGCGCCCTTGATGTCGCACGCGCCCAGGCCGATTGCGCGGTCTTCGGTCACCCGCAGTTCGTGCGGGCTCGCCGTCCAGTGCGGCGAATCCGGCACGGTATCCAGGTGCACGTTGAACAGGTACTTCGGCGTACCGCGCACGGCGTACAGGTTGACCGCGCCCGCGCCGAAATCGGTAACCTGCACATCGAACCCCGGGAGGTTGGCGCGCAGGTAGTCGAAGATGCCGTCGGTGCCGATCTCACGCGGCGGATTGCGCGTGTCGAAACCGACCAGCGCACGCAGATGGGTCAGGGTGTCGTCGAGAAGCTTGTCCATGGTCGTGGATCAGTTCCCGTTGGCGCGGTCGACTTCCGCCCAGATCGTCGAGCTCATGCCGTAGAGCTTGATGAAGCCCTCGGCCTCGGCCACGCCCCAGTCGGCCGCCTGTGCGTAGGTCGCCTTGGACGAGTGCAACAGGTTCTTCGATTCGACCTTCACCGCGTAGATGGAACCGCCACGGGTCTCGACGATGACGTTACCGTCGACCTTGCGCTGCGTGGAGACCAGGTAGGCCTCGAGGTCGGCCTTGATCGGGTCGTTGAAGAAGCCCTCATAGGCCACTTCCGTCCACTTGCGGCCGATTTCCGGCTTGAAGCGGTTCTGCTGCTTGGACAGCACGGTTTCTTCGAGCGCGCGGTGCGCGGTCAGCAGCGCGGTCAGTGCCGGCGCCTCGAACACGATACGGCCCTTCAGGCCGATGTTGGTGTCACCCGTGTACAGGCTGCGGCCCACGCCGTACTTCGCCAGTTCGCGGTTGAGGAAAGCAAGGATCTCCGGACCCGTCGCCGCCTTGCCATCGAGCGAGACCGCCACACCCTTCTCGAAGCCCAGCTCGATGCGCAGCGGTTCGGACGGCCATTCGGCACGCGGTGCGCACCAGCCGACCGCACCCTCGCCCGGGATTTCCCATGCGTCGATCTCGCCGCCGGAGATGGTCACGCCCAGCACGTTCTCGTTGATCGTGTAGTGCTTGGTCTTGGCGCGGACTTCGAAGCCCTTTTCTTCCAGATAGGCCTGCTCGTAGGCACGCACCTGGGTGTGCTCGCGCTGGATCTCGCGGATCGGCGCCACGATGGTGTAATCGCCCAGCGCACGCACGGTCAGGTCGAAGCGCACCTGGTCGTTGCCCATGCCGGTGCAGCCGTGCGCGAACAGCTTGGTGCCCAGTTCGTCGCAACGCTCCAGCGATGCCTTCACGATGAGGTAGCGATCCGACACCAGCAGCGGATACTGCCCCTGGTAGAACTCGCCCGCCCAGATCAGCGGTGTGACGAAGCTGTCCCAGATCGCCTGCGACGCGTCGACGGTGCGGTGCGAAGCGGCACCCAGTTCGGTCGCGCGCTGCTCGATGTATTCGCGCTCCTCCGCGGACACGCCGCCGGTGTCGACGAACACGGTGTGCACGGCATAGCCACGCTCCATCAGGTGGGGGACGCAGAAGCTGGTGTCGAGGCCGCCCGAGAAGGCGAGGACGATATCTTTGCTGGACATGCTGGCTCCGGGAAAAGGGGTAAGGGACAAGGGGAAGGACGAATCAGAAACCGAGGCCGGACCTGGCGCCCGACGCGTGCGAAATGAGCGAGGCCATGACGGCCTTCTGGACGTGCAGACGGTTTTCCGCCTCGTCGATGGCGATGCATGCCGGCGAATCCATCACCGCGTCGGTCGCCTTGATGTTCCGGCGCAACGGGAGGCAGTGACTGAACAGCCCACGGTCGGTGAGCGCCATCTTGGCCTCATCGACGATGAAGTGCTTGTTCGCGTCGCGGATGGCCTTCTCTTCGTCCCAGCGGCCGAAGTACGGGATGGCACCCCAGCTCTTGGCGTAGATCACATGCGCGCCGCTGTACGCCGATTCGATATCGTGCGACACCTGCAGCGACCCACCGTTCTCGGCGGCATTCTGCTTCGCGAAGTCCATGTAGCGTTCGTCCAGGACGTACTCGGGCGTGGGACACAGCAGGGTCACGTCCATGCCCATCTTCGTCGCGATCATCAGCGCCGAGTTGGCCACGGCCGTGTTGAGCGGCTTGGGATGGTAGGTCCAGGTCAACACGTATTTCTTGTTCTGCAGGTCGCCCAGGTGCTCTTTCAGGGCCATGGCATGGGCCAGCTCCTGGCAGGGATGGGTGATCGTCTCCATGTTGATCACCGGCACGGTGGCGTAGCGTGCGAACGCCTTCAGCACGATGTCCTGGCGATCCACCTGCCAGTCGACGAACTTCGGGAAGGCGCGCACGGCGATGATGTCGGCATAGCGCGACAGCACCTGGGCCACCTCGGCGATGTGCTCCTCCGTATCGCCGTCCATCACCGTACCGACCTCGAACTCGATCGGCCACGCGTCCTTGCCCGGCGCCAGCACCACCGCGTGCCCGCCGAGCTGGAAGGCACCCAGTTCGAAGCTGGTGCGCGTGCGCATGGACGGGTTGAAGAACAACAGCGCGATCGACTTGCCAGCCAGCTGCTGGCCCTGCGGCGACCGCTTGAACTCGGCGGCCTGCGCGAGCAGGGCGTCGATCTCGGTGCGGCTGTAATCCTGGGTGTTGAGGAAGTGGCGAACGGTCATGGCAGTCCAGATCGGTCGGTGGCCCGGGGGCCGTGGGTGGAGTGGCAGGAATCGGAAACGAAAAAACCCGGCACGGGGCCGGGTTTTTTAGTCGATGCAGATGAAATGCGCGCGACAGCCTACCCGGCCGAATGTCCGATGTACGGTCGACGAGCACGCGAGGTCATTCCTGCGGCCATGCGGGCGCTGGTAAAGACGACGGCGGTGTAGACGGTATGGGACACGGCAGGGTCACGAAAAATGGAAGTCCGATCATGCCGGGATTTGTTGCGTCGCGCAACTTGGTTGGTTGTAGATCCCAGTTGCGGACGTTGATCGTGATTTCGTGGGCGGGGCTCGCCTTCGGCATCGCGTTTGGCCTTGGGTCTTGGAGCAAGAGCCGGCGGGTGCCACCCTCGGGGCCACGCCTGTGGCGACCCATCAAGGAAAGGCCGCTAGCGCGGCCGTGTATCTGGTTCGCGCACATCGTGCGCTCCTACGCGCGGCCGTTTATGGATTGCCCTTCGGGCCGGGTCGGGCTTCGAACGGGGATTTTCGATTCGCCATCCATGGCTCAGCGAAAATGGCCGGCCGTCCTGGCCGGCCCCCTTCGGGCCTTGTCCG
>NZ_JBSRXP010000014.1:0-57512 GCF_054055715.1 Luteibacter sp. PvP120
ATGCGCAAACTGCTCATCACCCTCAACGCCATGGTCCGCGATCAGACTCCATGGCACGGAACGGTAGAGGCCTGAAAAAGACAGTTGCTCCTACGTGGCGCGTCGTTTCGGGTTTCGGTGTGGGTATAGGCCGATGGTCACGGTTGACTACAATTGTCGTCAGGCGCAGTCTGATTACATCTGTAGTCAGGAGCGGCGGCATGAGCAGCAAGAGCGTAGGCGATCAGGAGCTGGCACTCCTGCACTACATCGAGGAGGCGCCGCGATCGTCGGTGGCCGAGGTGTGCGCCGGCTATGGCGAAAGCCGCGGGCTGGCACGCTCCACGGTGTTGACGATGATGGAACGGCTGCGTGCGAAGGGATACCTCTCCCGTCGGCGCATCGACGGCATGTACCGATACAGCGTGACCAACGGCAGCGGGGAGGTCATGACCGGTGCGGTGGCGCGTTTCGTCGAAAAGACCCTGCAGGGCTCCGTGTCGCCTTTCGTGGCCTGGATGTCCGAGCGTGGGCAGGTGAGCGATACCGAGTTGGCCGAACTGGAAGCCCTGGTCGACACGCTGCAATCCCGACGGAAGGAGCGCTGACATGGACATGCTGCTCGATGAAATGCTGTCGCGGCTGATCCACGCATCGCTGCAGGCGATCCTGCTTTGCGGCGCGATCTACGCGGTGTGTCGCCTCGTGCCCGCCATGTCGGCCTCCGCCAGGACGGTGCTGTGGTGGTTGCTGGGTGCCCAGCTGGTGGTCGGCGTGATCTCGCCCACGCTGATCGCCCTCCCCGTCCTCCCCGCGATCGCCACGGTCACTGCGGCAGACGACGCCTCCGCCGCCGTGCCACTGACCCTGCCGGGCGCGTTCCCGGCGGCGTCCCTCGCCCCTTCGGCAGGGAACGGTGTCGGCGAAGCAGGCTTCTCATGGACGGCCATGCTGTTGTTCACCTGGGCACTGGGCGTGATCGTGCAGGCCGTGGTGGCCGTATCGCGCTGGCGCACGCTGGCCGGCGTGGCCGCACGCGCCATGCCACACGACGACGTGCGGGTGGAAACCCTGTGCGCCCGTCGCGCTCGCGAACTCGGGCTGCGCCGATCGCCCCGCCTGGCGGTGTCGACGGAAGTGCACTCCCCGCAGGTGATCGGCTTCTGGCGGCCCACCATCCTTCTGCCCCTGCACGATCACCTGTCCGACAATGAACTCGACCTCGCCCTGATGCACGAGCTGGCCCACGTCCGCCGCGGCGACCTGATGCTCGGCTGGATACCGGCCACGGCACGCACGCTGTTCTTCTTCCATCCGCTGGTGCATGTCGCCGTACGCGAGTACGCCCTCTGCCGCGAAGCCGCCTGCGATGCGCTGGTGGTGTCGCGCGGCGACACCCTGGCGACAACGTACGGCCGTCTGCTCGTACGCATGGGGGTCGCCCCGCATCCCCACCATGCGCTTCCCGGCGCCTCGCCCACCTTCCGCACGCTGAAACGGAGACTGCTCATGCTCGCCCAGGCCAACGATACCCATCCGCGCATGCTCACCCTGTGTGTCGTCACCGTGCTCGCCCTGGGCGGTGTCTTCCCGTGGCGCGTGGTGGCCGCCCATCAGGCGACGCCGCCCGCGCCAGCCCGTGCCGCAGTCGCAGTCGCAGCCGCACCGACGGCACCCGCGGCGTCCGCCGCTGCGATGACGACGGACGATCCGGTACCCGCACGGCCTGCCGCTCCGGCCGCGCCGGTGCGTACTGACGTGACACCCGTAACACCCATGACACCCGTGACACCCGCCGCGCCGGTGACCTCGACATCGCGCACGACCGACATCACGGAAATCCACGGGCAGCCCACGGACGGCTTCGTGTTCTCATCCGACGACATCCACGTCGCCACCGGCACCGCGAGCGACATCGCGCGAGCCGAGGCCGCGTATCGCGCCGATGCCACGTCGTTCGTCTGGTACCGGCGGGGTACCCAGGCCTGGATACTGCGCGACCCGGCCTATATCAAGCGCATCCACGCGGCGTACCAGGAAGTCTCGCATCCGGCCGACATGGGCGCGGCGAGCGCGGGGAAGCAGGCCGACATCGACCGGCAGGAATCCATGCTCGAACGGCAGCAGGCCATGCTCAGCGAACAGATGGCCAAGCTCTCGGCGCAGCAGGCCAGCCTGGTCTCCCAGGAAGTCGACCCTTCCGGTCCGCGCGATGGCGCCGCCTATGCGGACGGCCACGCCACCCTCGCCAAGGAGCAGGCGGCCATCGCGCAGAAGATGGCGGCGCTCGGACAGCAGCGTGCCGTGCATGGCAAGGCCATGGCCGAGTGGGGACGCAGGCAGTCGGAAGCAGCGCGCAAGGCCTCCGAGGAAGTGAACACCATCCTCGCCGAGGCGATCCGCAACCACGTGGCGCAGCCAGCCCGCTGACGCACCCCGAAACCGCCGTTGCATCGGCGGGGCTATGGCCTCGTTCGCGCGGCGGCTTCGTTCGCGCGTAGGAGCCCACGATGTGGGCGATCCATCATGCGCGATCATGGCGAATGCGGCGATGCGTGGGGTAAGGTGGCAAGCCCATCCCCCTATGGAGGCATCATGCGACTTGAACCGGGCACGCTCATCCACACCCGCGCCCTGCTTTTCGACATGGACGGTACGCTGATCGATTCACGCGTGCTGGTCGAGAGGATATGGAAACGCTGGTGCGACGAGCACGGCCTCGACTGGCACGTCGTCCTGCCCCGCTTGCACGGCGTGCGCATGCTCGACTCCGTGCGCATGTTCGCCACGCCGGGCATGGACGTGGACGCCGTCTACGAGCGGCTGTACAACGAGGAAGTGAACGACGTCGACGGTATCGTGCCGATCCCCGGCGCGCTCGACCTCCTGGCGGCCCTGCCGCCGCAGACCTGGACGATCGTGACCTCGGCCGACACCACCCTCGCCACGGTACGCCTGGGCGCCGCCGGGATCGTGCCGCCGCCGCGGATGGTCACCGGCGAGATCGTCACCGAGGGCAAGCCGCATCCGGAAGGCTACCTGCTGGGCGCGAAGCGGATGGGCGCCGAGCCGGAAGACTGCCTCGTGTTCGAGGATGCTCGTGCCGGCATCGACGCGGGACGCGCGGCCGGCGCGCGGGTCATCGCCATCGCGGGCGACCATCCCGAGGAAATCGACGAGGACGTCGAGTGGATCACCGACCTCACCGCCCTGCGCGTCGAGAGCTACGCCAACGGCGTCGTCTCATTGCGCGTGGTCTGAGGAGGTCTCGGTAAACAGCCCGCCGGTGCCGGCCACCGGCGGGCAGGACGACGCTAGCACTGCCATCGCGGAGGCGGCGCATCGTCGCCCCTACCCCCTCGACACCCCTGATATACGGGGTCGTCAGTGCTGCGACTCGAATATTCGGTTTTCCCGCTCGAGGCGATAGTAAAGCTGTACGGCCGCCTTGCGTCGCTCGAATTCCGCTCTGTATATCTCCGGAAGTTCCGCTTCCGCGTAGACGGTATGCCTGTCGGTGGCAAGGAAATCGTTACCGATCGCGGCGAAACCGAATCGCGCTTCGGAAGGTTCGAACAACGTGGTACCCAGGAAGCTGTTGCCGGCCTTCCGGATTCCCAGCAGTTGCATCAGTGTGGGAGCGAAGTCCACCGAGGTGCGGCCCGAGGCATCGTAAGTCGGAGGCAAGGCATGCGTGGGGTCGTAGACGATCAGCGGAATGCGGTCCACGAAATACGGCTTGTAGCTCGGGTCCATGAGTTCACGATAGGCCGGCTCGGGGTACGTCGCATGGTCTGCCGTGAGGATTAGTATGGTGTTGCGGGCGTAGGGGCTAGCGAAGAAGTAGTCCAGGAAGCGCCCCAGCGCCAGGTCGAAATCGTGGTCGCGGTCGAGCACATGGTTGGTCCCGTCGCCATACGGAACCGCCCCATCGATGCGATCCATGAAGGCATGCGTACCGATGTTGTACGCTCCGACGAACATGGGCCGCTGGCCGGCGTCCTTCTCGTTCGCCCTGAAGAAGCCGATCATCTCGTCGAACAGCGCGGTATCGTTCAACGAGCCCTGGATCGGGTTCTCACCGTAACGCGGCGAGAGCTTCACCGCATGCTCGTAATCGAAGACCGTGTCAAACCCAATGGCCGCGATCATGGTGTTGAGGGGTATGACATCTGGGTGTGGCGAGAAGAAATAGCTTCGATAGCCCGCCTCACGCAATAGACGCGGCACCGTCTGGTAGCGTACGCGGACAAGCTGCCCGATGCTCTTGTCGCCGTCCCACGAGACATTCTCACCTTTGCCGCCGGCTTCCGGGTATCCCGAATCGAGCTGGCCCTGCAGCGCCCGATAGGTCGCGGCCGTATGGTTGAAGTAGTTGTCGACACGCATCGACTTGGCGGCCAGCCGGTCGATATTGGGGGTCAGCCCCGGATAGTTTCCGCCGTAGGCACCGATCAGGCGCGCCGAAAATCCCTCGATGAAGATCACGACCACATTCGGTGGCCCCGCATACGTCCCCTTCGAGGGAAACGGCAGCGGTGAGCGATAGATCGTGCGACGCTCGAAGGGGTAGTCGTCGACGGCAAGCGTGCTCAGTTCCAGCGCCGAACCCGGCGCGCGACCGGAGGCGACGAGCCGGGAGCTTTTCTGCACCGCGATCAGGTTGTACAGGAGTGACGCCATCGGCGTCTGGCGATATCCGACCTCGAGGCGACCGCTACCTGCCTGGTAGCGTGAGAGCAACGCCGCGAGTGCCAGCAGGAGCAGCAAGGTGGCGACGGCCCCTCGCTTGAATACCGGAGCGTCGTTGCCCCATGCCCGACGCGCAACGCCCTTCACTGCGAACAGGAGCCACCACGCGACGGCGGCCGCCATGATCGCGTAGAGGCTGGTTCCGCGTACCAGCCTCCCCTCGCCACCGTTTTCAAGGGCCAGCACGGTGATGAAATTATCCGACATGTGCAGCGAAACGATCTGCGCGCCATAGACCAGGCCGACGATACACGCCACCAGAAGACCCGCCACGAATGCCAGCCAGCGTCGCCATGGGCTGGCGCCAGGGCGCGTCCTGATCAGCCAGGCGATGACGAGGAAGGCGATCCCCAACTCGACGAGGGGAGCGATCAGTCGAAAAACATCGTGCCCGATGGACCCTCGGTCGGGCAGGTGCACGAAACCGAACAATTCAAGGATATAGGCCAGATAAAGGCCGGCCACGTACAGGCCCAGGTATCGCTTCAGCAAATCAAATCCCCCAACCTGCCTCGGGAGGAAGCGTCACTCGTCCGAATCGTACGGATCGGTCGTGCCCCTCGTTGGAGTCCGGATCATTGCATATAAACAAAACCGGCACGAACATGAATGGCCATGCACCGGCATGGCGATCGGACGCCACGGCTCGGGTGCGGAAAGCACCGGGAAAGCCTGTCGAGACAACGTGCGCATGTCCCTTCCCCAGCGTATCCTTGCCCACCATGCGCATACTCCTTGCCGAAGACGACGCCGCCATCGCCGCCGCCGTGCGGGCCTCCCTCGAACAGGGCGGACACGCGGTCGACCATGTGCCCGATGGGGCCAGTGCGGACCACGCCCTGCGCGACCACGACTACGACCTGCTGGTCCTCGATCTGGGCCTGCCCCTGCTCGACGGCAGCGACGTGCTTGCCCGGGCCCGCAAACGGGGCGCCATCCTGCCGGTGCTGGTGATCACCGCACGCGAGGGCCTGAAGGAACGCGTGCGGGTGCTCGACCTCGGCGCCGACGATTACCTGGTCAAGCCGTTCGCGCTGGCCGAGTTCGATGCCCGCGTACGTGCGCTGCTGCGTCGCCGCACCAGCAAGGGCACACCGGAGTTCCGCATCGGCCGCCTGCGGCTCGACATCCCCGGACACCGTGCCTGGATCGACGAGGCACCGCTGGACCTCACGGCGCGCGAGTTCGGCCTGATCGAGGCCCTGGCCACGCGCGCTGACAAGGTCACCAGCCGCGCCCAGCTCGTCGAGGCGCTGTGCAATTGGGACGAGGACCTGACCGACAACGGGCTGGACATCGCGTTGCACCGCCTGCGGCGCAAGCTGCACGGGTCGGGTACCAACGTGCGCACCATCCGTGGCCTGGGCTACCTGCTCGAAGAATCCGCGGATGCCTGAACGGCGTCATGCGACGCAACGCTCCGCCCGGCCGAGTCTGCGTCGACGCCTGTTGACCTTCCTGCTCGTGCCGGTGCTGGGCGTCCTGCTGCTGGACGCCGTGGTCGCGTATTTCGTGGCGCTGGCCTACTCCAACCGTGTCCACGATGCCGACCTGTCCGATTCGGCGCTTACCCTGTCCGAGATGATCGGCAGCGACGCGCTGCGCGGCGAACTGACCGCACAGGCTCGCTTCCTGCTGGAATACGACCCGGACGGGCGTAACTACTACACGGTGATCAGCGACCGCCACGGCCGGATGATCGGCAACGCCGACCTCGCCGGCCCCGGCGAACCGGTCGCCGTCGATGCCCCGCCCCTGCTCTACGACACCGCCCTGGGCCATCGGCCGTTGCGTGGCGCGATCATGCGCGTGCCCAACCGCCACGACGACAGCGACGTGCTGACGATCATGGTCGCCGAGAACCTGCGCGACCGGCATGCCCGCGCACGCGAGATCCTGCTGTTGACCCTGCCCATCGAGGCCCTGCTGATCGTGGCCGTGCTGTCGCTGGTGTGGCTGGGGGTCAGCCATGGCCTGGGCGTGCTGGAGCCCCTGACGGCGCGACTGGGACGACGCGGCCACGACCTCGGGCCGATCGGCGAGGAAGACGTGCCGATCGAGATCCTGCCTCTGACGCGTACCATCGACGACCTGTTCGCGCGCATGCGCAACATGATCGGCCTGCAGGAGCGCTTCATCGCCGATGCGGCCCACCAGCTGCGCACGCCGCTGGCCGGCATCCAGTTGCACGTGGAGCGCTACGAGGCGATCGCCGACCCCGCCCAGCGTGACGAGGCCCTGCGCCACGTGCACCGACTCGCCGCGCGCGCGGCCCGTACCTCGGCGCAGTTGCTGGCGCTCACCCGCACGCAGTCGCCCGACCTGCCCGACCACGACGGCATGGCGGTCATCGACCTGGCCGTGATCGTGCCCGAGTCGGTGGCCGTGCGCGTGCACCAGGCACTCGGCCTGGGCGTGGACCTGGGCTACGAGGGGTCCGACGCGCCCCTCCACGTCCGCGGCGACGCCCTGCAGGTGCAGGAAGTGATCGACAACCTGGTGGACAACGCCTTCCACTACGCAGGCCGTGGGCACAGCGTCACCGTGTCCACCGCGCGCGACGGCGACGATGTCGTGCTGGCGGTGGACGACGACGGCCCGGGGGTGGCGGACGTGTTCCTCGAACAGCTGGGCGAACGTTTCTTCCGGGTACCCGGCGCGGACGAGGACGGCACGGGGCTGGGACTGGCCATCGTGGAGAGCATCGCCGAGCGCCACGCCGCGCGGGTGCGCTTCATGCACGCCGCCGCCGGTGGCCTGCGCGTCGAGCTACGCTTCCCCGCCCTGCCCGCCGCGTGACCGGAAAGCCGGCTGAAACCACGCTGGGGCACGATGCAGCCAACAGTAACGACCCGATGAGGTCAGGTGTGAGCCACCCGACGGAATTCCACTTCGAAGGCGGGCGCGACGGCGTCCTGCTGATCCACGGCCTCACCGGCACCCCGGCCGAGATGCGCATGGTCGGCAAGGGCCTCAACCGCGCGGGCTTCACCGTCGTGGGCGTGCGCCTCGCCGGGCACTGCGGCACCGAGGCAGACCTCCTCGAGACCAGCTGGCAAGACTGGTACGCCAGCGTCGAGGCGGCGGCGGACGAACTGCGCGGCCGGGTCGACCGCCTGTTCGTGGCCGGGCTGTCCATGGGCGCCGTGCTGGCCCTGCGGCTCGCCGCCGTCCAGCCCACCTGGGTGGATGGCGTGGGCGTGTTCGGCGCCACCTTCCGCTACGACGGCTGGTCCATCGGCTGGACCGGCAAGCTGTCCTTCCTGTTGCCCTGGTTCAAGCGCATGGGCATCGGTCGCCATCGCAGCTTCATCGAACAGCCGCCCTACGGCATCCGCGACGAGCGCCTGCGCGCGCAGGTCAGCAGCGCCATGTTCTCCGGCGACAGCGCGGCCGCGGGCCTGCCCGGCAACCCGTGGCACGCCCTGGCCGAGATGGTGGAGCTGTCGCGCGACGTGCGTCGCCGCCTGCCCGAGGTCACGGCGCCCTGCTTCGTGGCGCACGCCGCGGAAGACGACGTGGCCAGCGTGGCCAATGCCGACCTGGTGGCACGGCGGGTGCGCGGCCCGATCGAGATGCTGCTGCTGGGCGACAGCTACCACATGATCACGATCGACCGCGAACGCCGCATGCTGATCGAACGGACGGCCGACTTCTTCGGCCGCATCGCACGCGACGCGCGGCCCACGCGCATGGCGGCCTGAGCCATGCACGGGCTGGTGCTGGCGCTGTGGATCGCCAACGTCGTGCTGGACACCGGCGGCCAGTTGGCGTTCAAGGCAGCCGCCGGCGACGATCGCGCGGGTGACGGCCTGGCCCGCTGGCGCTACATGCTGGCGCGCCCGTGGATCTGGACCGGCATCGGCTGCTACGTGGCCGAGTTCCTCGTCTGGATCGCCTTCCTGTCACTGGTCCCCTTGTCCGAGGGCGTGCTGCTGGGCTCCATCAACATCGTGGCCATCATGATCGCCGGGCGCGTGCTGTTCCGCGAACGACTCAGCCCCCTGCGCGTCACCGGCATCCTGCTGGTCGCCGCCGGCGTCGCCATCGTGGGAGCCGGCTCGTGAAACGCTTCTACCTGATCGGCTTCGGCCTGTTGCTGGCCTTCGACACGCTCAACCTGGTGTGCTTCAAGATCGCCGGCACGCAGGCGCTGCCGGTGGAAATGAGCACGGCGTGGGTTGCCCGCGTGTTCTCCCATCCGTGGATCTACGGCGCCGTGGTCGGCTACATCGGTGCGTTCCTGACCTGGATGAGCCTGCTCAAGCATGCCCCGATCGGCCCCGCGTTCGCCGCCTCCCATCTGGAAGTGGTGAGTGTGATGCTGCTCTCGTGGTGGGTGTTCGCCGAACCGGTCACGCCCACGCAGATCGCGGGCGCCGTGGCGATCGTGGCCGGCATCGTCTGCCTGGCCTTCGCCGAGCGCGGCGACGGAACGGTGCCCGATGCGGTTCCGGCCTGATCCCGAGACCCCGCCCACGGCAGGGCTCCCGCTGGGCATGGCCGACTTCGGCGGCGATGTCCGCGCGCCACTGACGGCGCTTGCCGCGTCGTGGCTGGGCGTCGAGGATACCCAGCTGGAATGCTCCGGCACCGCGGCGCTCACCGTCGCCCTCACCGCGCTTTCCGAGTACGCCCGCCCGCGGCGCGAAGTGGCCATTCCCGCTTTCACCTGCCCGCTGGTGCCACTGGCCATCCGGCGCGCCGGGCTCGTGCCGCGGCTGGTCGACCTGCTGCCCGGTGGCTTCGACATGGACCCCCGGCGGTTGGAAGAAGCCTGCGGCCCGCAGACCCTGGCCGTGGTGCCGACCCACCTGGGCGGACGCACCGCCGATGTCGCCAGCGCCAACACCATCGCCCACGCCGTGGGTGCGCTCACCATCGAGGACACGGCGCAGGCACTGGGCGCGCGCATCGACGGCCGCTTTGCCGGCACGCTGGGCGACGTCGGCTTCTACAGCCTGGCGGCGGGCAAGGGCCTGTCCATCTTCGAAGGCGGCCTGCTGGTCGCCCAGGACGACGTCTGGCGCGAGCGTTTCCGGCGAGCCTCGCATCGCGTGGTGCGCTGGCACCCAGGATGGGAGATCCGCCGCTCGCTGGAACTGGCGGGTTACGCGGCGCTCTACCGGCCGGCTGGCATGGGCCTCGCCTACGGTCGGTCGATGCGTCGCGCCCTGCGTCGCGGCGATCTGGTCGGCGCCGCCGGCGAGGACTTCCATGCGGATTTCCCGCTGCATCGCGTGGGACGCTGGCGCCGTTCGGTCGGCGCGCGTGCCTTCGCGCGACTGCCCGGGTTCATCGACGCCACGCGTGCCCAGGCCATGGCACGGCTGCCGGCGCTCGCCTCGATTCCCGGCGTACATGTGTTCGCTGACGAGGGCGGTACCTGGCCGTACCTGATGTTGCGCCTGCCCGATGAAGCCTCGCGCGACGCGGTGTTGAAGCGCCTATGGGCATCGCGCCACGGTGTGGCCCGCATGTTCGTGCATGCCCTGCCCGACTACGACTACCTAGATGCCATGCCGGGCGCCGACGACATCCCGCATGCGCGCGACTTCGCCGCACGCACCCTGACCATCACCAACAGCCTGTGGCTGGACGATGCCTGCTTCGAACACGTGTGCGCGGTGATCGAGGCGGTGCTGGTCACGCGCTGAGCGCGCGCGACGTCTCCGCGCTGCCTCAGGCCTTGCCCTGCTCCACCAGCGTCAGTGCCACCTTGTCGCGCAGGTAAACCGGCAGCGCCAGCTCAGGCGCCACGGCCTTGCCTGCGCGGAACAGGGGCGCCGCCACTTCGGCCACATGCCGCGCCTGCGGAAAGCGCGCACCGTCCGCCGAACGGATCGGCGCATGGATACGTTCCCGCAGCAAGGCTTCGTACGTTGCCCAGCCGCTGCCCACCACGTGCCAGGCCGATGCCTCGGGCAACACCAGCGCCGCCGCCGTATCCACGCGTTCGCGGTCGATCGGTGTCACGCTGCCGTCGTCTTCGCGGCGCCATGCGGCGACGTAGATCTCACCCATGCGCGCGTCGATCACCGAAAGGATGGCCGCGTCGTCTTCCGGCGCTTCCAGCGCCAGGGCCTGCAACGACGACACGGTGACCACCGGGATATCCAGCGCCATCGCCATGCCCTGGGCCAGCGACACGCCCAGCCGTACGCCGGTGAAGGCTCCCGGGCCACGCCCCACGGCGATGCCGTCGAGCGCTTCGCGTTTCAGGCCGGCCTCGGCGAGCAGTTCGTCCGCCATGGGCAGCACCAGCTCCGCGTGCCGCCGTGGCGCGATCTCGCTGCGCGCGATCACGACATCACCGTGGACCAGGGCGACGGAGCAGGCTTCCGTGGAGGTTTCGATGGCGAGGAAGTTCATGGCGTATCCGGGGTGGGGTTGAAGGGTACGCCCTGGGCGTACCAGTCGATCCGGCGGGTCAGGTACATCAGCACGGCGACCACCGCGACCAGTACCACCGCGCCGATGAGCAGCGCGTACTGTTCCGCGCCGATCAGGCCGTACAGTATGGCGTAAACCAGTGCGAGCACGCCGCCGAGGGTCAGCCCGGCGCGTCGGGCCTGCAGTGCGGCCAACGCATAGCCGCCGACGATCAGCACCACCGCGGCGGATGCCACCGCATACGCCGGTCCGAAACCGATCTGCTCGGAAAGCGCCAGCAGCAGGACGTAGAAGCTGGTCATGGCTGCGCCCACCAGCAGGTATTGCACCGGATGCAGGCGCAGGCCGCGCAGCACCTCGAAGAGGAAGAAGGCGACGAAGGTGAGCGCGATGAACAACAGGCCGTATTTGCCGGCGCGGTCGTTCTGTTGATACACGCTGCCCGGCTGGTAGAGCGTCACGCCGATGGCGGAGGGTTCCAGCCGCTTGCCCACGTCGTCGTCGCTCGCACTCCAGTGCTGGCCATAGGCGCGATTGAGGTCCAGCACCTGCCACGACGCGTCGAAACCGCGGCTGTCCACATGGCGCGTGCCCGGCAGCAACGCGCCGATGAAGCTGGGGTCCGGCCAGGGCGAGCGGATCCTCACGCTGTTGTTGCGCGCCAGCGGCAGCGCCGAGAACGATTCCGTGCCGGCGATGCGCAGCATCACGGAGTAATCCAGGGGCGTACGGCGTGCGGGGTCGATCGCGATGGGTACGGACAAGACGGTGTAGGGACCGAGGCGGGCGGTGGACGAGGCCAGCCGCACCGGCTTGCCGTCGACGATGGCCGTGGCGATGTGCTGCAAGCCCCGCGTGTCGGCGATCAGCAGCCGCAGTTCCGCGCGGTCCATCGCCCACGCGGCGCCACTTTCGTCAGCGAAACGGTGCAGGTCGTCGGGCAGGATGCGCCCGCCGAGTGTCACGTCGCCGGTGTAGACCGGCACCTCGTACATGCCGACCCGGCGCTTCTCGACGGTCAGGTTGGCGGTCGTGCTCTGCTCGTCCGCCAGCACGATCTCGGTATCGTTGCGGCTGCCGACGAGCTTGCCCTCGGCGTCACGGGTTTCGCTGTGCGTCGGCACGGCCAGCACGAAACCGCCGATCGTCTGGGGGCCACCCCAGCCGTCGGCCACGCGCAGTGCGGCCGTGTCACGCATCGACTGGCGTTCGCGCACCAGCCCGTCGGCCTGGGTCAGGGGAATGAGCATGAGCAGGGCCAGCAGCCCGATGCCAAGGACCTTGGCGGTGATCGTCTGCATCCAGCGCAACATCGGCGTTCTCCTTCATCGACAGTAACGGCGATGGTCGGGGCAACCGGGGCGGTGGACGCGTCCGCGCCGTGGCCTTACGGAGGCAAACGCGGGCGAAACGCAGGCGTCAGGTGGCCGCGAAGAACGCGGTGACGTCGGCCAGCTCGCGTGTGCGCGGCATCGGCGGCAGGCTGGCGAGGAACAGTCGGCCATAGCCCTTGGTGCTCAGGCGCGGATCGCACAGCACCAGCACGCCGCGGTCGTTGACGTCGCGGATCAGCCGGCCTGCGCCCTGCTTCAACGCGATCACCGCGGTAGGCACCTGCCAGCCCATGAACGGATTGATGCCCGCTTCGTCGAGGGCTTCCAGGCGGGCCTGCAATACCGGATCGTCCGGCATGGCGAATGGCAGCTTGTCGATCACCACCACGCTCAGCGCTTCGCCGGCCACGTCCACGCCCTCCCAGAAACTGGCCGCACCCAGCAGGACGCCACGGCCGCTGGCGCGGAATTCCTCCAGCAGGCGGTGGCGAGGCGCGCTGCCCTGCACGAACAGCGGCCACGGAACGCGACCCTCCAGCAACTCCGCGGCCCGGCGCAGGGCACGGTGCGAGGTGAACAGCAGGAACGCGCGACCGTCCGAGGCGTCCAGCACAGGACGGATCGCCGCGACCACCTTGTCGGTGAAATCGCGGGCTGCGGGGTCAGGCAGGTCTTTGGGCAGGTAGGCGAGCGCTTGACGCGCATAGTCGAACGGACTGTCGACGTGCAGCGTGCGCGGGTCCTCGATGCCCAGCTGGCGGGCGAAATGGCCGAAATCGCCCGCGATCGACAGCGTGGCCGAGGTGTGGATCCAGGCCGCATCGGTGGACGCCCGCATGGCACGCAGCGGGGATGCCAGGTCCAGCGGCGTCGCGTGCAGCGCGAAGCCGCGGGGGAACGTCTCGTACCAGCGCACGTCGCTGGCCGAGTGTTCCTCCGCGATGCGATCAAGGCGGAGGCTGAGCATCTGCGCCCGCTCGAACACGTTGGCCAGCCCGCGCGAGCGCTCGCCCAACGCGCCGAGCAGATCGGACATCGCCGCCATCAGGTCGCGCAGCTCCGTCAACAGCCCATGCACCGCGCCGTCGCGGTCCAGCGCGCCGAAGGGGCCCTTGGGCGGCAAGGGGTCCATGGCCAGGCGCAGCCGCCGGATCAGGTCCTGCACGGCTTCCACCGGCTCCAGCAACTGGCTGGTGGCACCGGTGACGCCCTGCGCCTCGGCCAGGGCGTCGTGGGCCAGGTCGGTCATCTGCCGGGCACTGACGCTCTGCGAGAAGAACTGGCCCGCCAGTTCCGGGATCTGGTGGGCCTCGTCCAGGATGAATGCGTCCGCGCCGGGCAGCAGCTCGCCGAAGCCGTCCTGCTTGAGGGCCAGGTCCGCCATCAGCAGATGGTGGTTGACCACCACGATATCGGCCTCCATCGCGTCGCGCCGGGCCTTGACCACGTGGCAGTCGTCGAAGAACGCGCACTCCGTGCCCAGGCAGTTTTCCGGCGTGGAGGTGACACGCGGCCACACCGGGGAGTCCTCGGGGATATCGACCATTTCCATGCGGTCGCCCCGGCGCGTGCGGGCCGACCACGCACGGATGGCCGAGAGCTGCGACGCCAGCTGGCGGTCGGGGTTGCCCTCGCGGACGGACTGGTCCAGCCGATAGAGGCACAGGTAGTTGGCCCGCCCCTTGAGCAGGCTGGTACGGGCGCGACTGCCCAGCACAGCGTGGACACGCGGCAGGTCGCGGAAGAACAGCTGGTCCTGCAGGGCCTTGGTGCCGGTGGAAACGATGACCTTGCGCCCCGACATCAGTGCGGGCACGAGGTAGGCGAACGTCTTGCCGGTGCCGGTACCAGCCTCGGCGATCAGCACGTCGCGCTCGGCGATCGCCGTGGACACGGCCTCGGCCATGCGCTGCTGGGCCTCGCGCGGGGCGAATCCCGGTACTTCACGGGCAAAGGGGCCCTCCGCGCCGAGGATCGCGGCCACTTCCGGTTCAGTCATCCGCCAAGTATCGCCTACAATGGCCGTCTTTTCGTCTTCCAAAGCGCGCCCCTTCGCGGCGCGATCCGAGAGCCCACACATGGACAAGAGTTTCGAGCCCAGCCAGATCGAGTCGAAGTGGTATGCCCGCTGGGAAGCCGACGGCTGCTTCAAGCCGTCCGGCAAGGGCACGCCGTACACGATCATGCTGCCGCCACCCAACGTGACCGGCACCCTGCACATGGGCCACGCGTTCCAGCACACGCTGATGGACACGCTGGTGCGCTACCACCGCATGCGCGGCTACGACACCCTGTGGCAGCTGGGCACCGATCACGCCGGCATCGCCACCGAGATGGTGGTGACCCGCCAGCTCAACGCCGAGGGCAAGCAGCGCTCGGACTTCGACCGCGAAGCGTTCATCGCCCGCGTATGGGAATGGAAAGCGGAATCCGGCAACACCATCGGCCGGCAGATGCGCCGACTGGGCGTCTCCGGCGACTGGTCGCGCGAGCGCTTCACCATGGACGAGGGCATGTCCGAAGCGGTGGTCGAGACCTTCGTCCGCCTCTCCGAGGAAGGCCTGATCTACCGCGGCCAGAAGCTGGTCAACTGGGACCCGGTGCTGAAAACCGCGATCTCCGACCTGGAAGTGGTCAGCGAGGAAGAAGACGGCTCCATGTGGTCGATCCGCTATCCGCTGGCGGATGGCTCGGGCGAGCTGGTGGTCGCCACCACGCGTCCGGAAACCATGCTGGGCGACTCCGCCGTGGCCGTGCATCCGGACGACGAGCGCTACGCGCACCTGGTCGGCAAGATGCTCGCCCTGCCCCTGTCCGACAGGCAGATCCCGATCATCGCCGACGACTACGTCGAGAAGGATTTCGGCACCGGCTGCGTGAAGATCACCCCCGCGCATGACTTCAACGACTACGCGGTCGGCCTGCGCCACGACCTGCCGATGATCAACATTTTCACCGACGAGGCGACCATCAACGACGCCGCGCCGGAGAAATACCGCGGCATGGACCGCTACGTCGCGCGCAAGGCCGTGCTTGCCGACCTGGAAGCGGCGGACCTGCTGGTCGAAACGAAGAAGCACAAGCTGCAGGTGCCGCGCGGCGACCGCAGCGGCCAGGTCATCGAGCCGTATCTCACCTGGCAGTGGTTCGTGAAGATGGACACCCTGGCCGCCCGCGGCCTGGAACTGGTCGAGCAGGGCCGCGTGAAGTTCGTGCCCGAGAACTGGATCAGCACCTACCGCCACTGGCTGGGCAACATCCAGGACTGGTGCATCAGCCGCCAGCTGACCTGGGGCCATCGCATCCCCGCCTGGTATACCGACACGGGCAGCGTCATCGTGGCCCGCGACGACACCGAGGCATCCGCCAAGGCCGCCGCGCAGGGCTACACCGGCGCGCTGCGCCGCGACGACGACGTGCTGGAGACCTGGTTCTCGTCCGGACTGTGGAGCCATTCCACGCTGGGCTGGCCCAACCCCGAGCGCCAGGCCGAGCTGGGCTTCGACCGCTACCTGCCGTCCAGCGTGCTGGTCACCGGCTTCGACATCATCTTCTTCTGGGTCGCCCGGATGATCATGCTGACCGACCACTTCACCGGCGAGGTGCCCTTCAAGGACGTCTATGTCACAGGCCTGATCCGCGACAAGGACGGCCAGAAGATGTCCAAGTCCAAGGGCAACGTGCTGGACCCGCTCGACATCATCGACGGCATCAGCCTGGACGACCTGCTGGCCAAGCGCACCCGCGGCCTGATGCAGCCGAAGATGGCCGAGAAGATCGAGAAGTCCACGCGCAAGGAATTCGGCGAGGGCATCCCGGCTTTCGGCGCCGACGCGTTGCGCTTCACCTTCGCCTCGCTGGCCACGCATGGCCGCGACATCAAGTTCGACCTGGAGCGCGCCGGCGGCTACAAGGCCTTCGTCAACAAGCTGTGGAACGCCTCGCGCTTCGTGCTGATGAACCTTGGCGAAGATGCGCACATCGTGCCGGTGAAGCCGACGACGGAAGCCGAGCGCTGGATCCTCACGCGCCTGCGCGACACGCTGGCGAGCGTGAAGGAACAGCTCGCCGCCTACCGCTTCGACCTGGCTGCACAGGCGCTCTACGAGTTCACCTGGAACGAGTTCTGCGACTGGTTCCTCGAACTGTCCAAGCCGGCGCTGGCCGGCACCGATATCGCCTCCATCGCCTCCACCCGCTACACGCTGGTCCACGTACTGGAAACGCTGCTGCGCGCGCTGCATCCGATGATCCCCTTCGTCACCGAGGAAATCTGGCAGCACGTACGTCCGCTGCTCGGCATCGAGGGCACCACGATCATGCTGCGCCCCTACCCGGAAGCCGCCGATATCGAAGGCGACGATGCCGCCACGGCCGAGATCGAATGGGTCAAGGGCGTGCTGACCGGCGTGCGTCGTATCCGTGCGGAAATGAACATCGCCCCGGGCAAGGTCATCCCCCTGCTGTTCGCCGACGGCGACGCCGCCGATCGCGCACGCGCCGCCAAGTTCGCCGCGCAGATCGTGTTCCTCGGCCGCGTGGAGACGCCTGTCTGGGTCGAGGGTGAAGAACCTGCCGCAGCGGCAGCCGTGGTTGGCGGCATGCGTGCGTTGATCCCGCTGGAAGGCCTGATCGACGTCGGTGCGGAGAAAGCGCGCCTGGCCAAGGAAATCGCGCGCATCGAGGGTGAGGTGCGCAAGTGCGAAGGGAAGCTGGGCAATGCCAGTTTCGTCGCCAATGCGCCGGCCGAGGTGGTGGCGCAGGAGCGCCAGCGCATCGCCGACTGGACACGGCAGGCGGATGCGATGCGGGAACAGGCTAGGAAGCTGGGGGGTTGAGCGGCTGGCTCTAGGAGGGTTGGCTTTGGAGCGAGAGCCGGGAGCTTGGAGCAAGAGCCGGCGGGTGCCACCCTCGTGGCCACGCCTGCGGCGACCCGTCAAGGAAAGGCCGCTCCGCGGCCGTATCTCTATTCCCCTTCGGGGCGGGTCGGGCTTCGCACGGGGATTTTCGATTCGCCATCCATGGCTCAGCGAAAATGGTCGGCCGTCCTGGCCGGCCCCCTTCGGGCCTTGTCCGTTCGATGCCCTCGCCTACGGCTACCGGCCCCGAGGGTGGCACCCGCCGGCTCTTTCCAGCACTGAGGTTGCGTGTGGGGAGAGCGAAGATCCGCGTTTCGCTTCGTTGCTGGGCACGCTCGCTTGCCTGCTTTGCATGGCATCGGTCGCCTTAGGTCTGTCCAGGGTTCGCGCACGTGCGTGCGCTCCTACCCCCCCCCCAGCCGGCGGATCATGCGTTGGGTATTCCACGGCTTGCCCTACCCCTGGGGTAGGAGCCCACGATGTGGGCGAAAAGCCAACAAAGCGGCGACGCCATACCGTGCACGTCTGCGACCGCTCGCGTCACAACCCACCTCAATCTTGGAAAGAGCCGGCGGGTAGCCCCCTCGGGGCCGGTAGCCGCAGGCGAGGGATTCGAACGGAAAAAGCCCGAAGGGGGCCGGCCAGGACGGCCGGCCGTTTCCGCTGAGCCATGGATGGCGAATCGGAAACCTCCGTTCGAAGCCCGACCCGGGCCCGAAGAGCAATAGACAAACGGCCGCGGAGCGGCCTTTCCTTAGCGGGTCGCCGCAGGCGTGGCACCGAGGGGGCTACCCGCCGGCTCTTGCTCGAGGGGTTCGGCTTTACGGCTTTGCCGCTTTACCGCTTCGTTGGTTTTTCGCGCACATCGTGCGCTCCTACCCGCAAATCGTGCGGTCATGCCGGTACATCGCGCGGTCCTACATGTCGTGCTTGTTCACTTCGAAGCCGGCTTTTTTGTATTCGGTCCAACGCGAGCGTGAGCCCTCGCGCTCGGCGGGGTCGGCGGCGACCACCTCGAGCACGCGGTCGAACTGACCCGGTGCGCAGACCTCGCGCAGGTTGATCACCATCGGCCGGTCGGCGGTTTCCACGCCGGGCGGCACGATCAGCACCGCCGTGTTGGCGTCGTCGTCATCCCCCGCCAGTTGGTGGGGGATGAAGGCGTTCTCGTCGAATGCCCACAGGTATTCGTCGATGGCCTCGGCCTGCTCGAAGTCGCGGGTGAGGATCAGCGTCGGCTGCTGGGCTCCGAAGGCGCGCCGGGTCAGCTCGCAGACCAGCAGCAGGGGATCCTCGCGGAAACGCGGCTTGTCGATCAGGTAGAAGTCGGCGCGCGGCATGGGTGCGGGATCAGCCGGCCGCGGCGACGCGGTCGAGCAGCCACTGGGTCAGCAGCGGCACGGGACGGCCGGTGGCCATGCCCTTGCGGCCTTCGTCCCACGCGGTGCCGGCGATGTCGAGGTGGGCCCAGCGACGGCCCTCGGTGAAACGCGCCAGGAAGCAACCCGCCGTGATCGCACCGGCGTACTTGCCGCCGATGTTGGCCACGTCGGCGAAGCCGGACTCGAGCTGGCTTTGGTAATCGTCCCACAGCGGCAGGCGCCAGGCGCGATCGAGGGTGGTCTCACCCGCCGCCAGCAGTTCGGCGGAGAGCGATTCATCCTTGGTCATCAGGCCGCTGGCGTGCTTGCCCAGCGCGACGACGCAGGCGCCGGTGAGGGTGGCCGCGTCGATCATGGTGTGCGGGTCGAAGCGCTTGCCGGTGTAGGTCAGGGCATCGCAGAGGATCAGGCGACCTTCCGCGTCCGTGTTCAGCACCTCGATGGTGATGCCGGCCAGGCTGGTCAGCACATCGCCGGGGCGGTAGCTGTCACCGTCCGGCATGTTCTCAACGGCCGGGACCACGCAGACCAGGTTGACCGCCAGCTTCAGCTTCACGGCGGCGACGAACGCGCCGAGCACACCGGCGGCGCCGCACATGTCGAACTTCATTTCTTCCATGCCCGGGCCCGGCTTGAGGCTGACGCCGCCCGTATCGAAGGTGATGCCCTTGCCGACGAACGCGTAAGGACGCTCGCCTTCCTTGCCGCCGTTCCACTGCAGGATGACCAGGCGCGGGGCATTGGCCGAGCCGCGGGCCACGGCCAGCAGCGAGCCGAAGCCTTCACGCTCCATGTCGGCGCGATCGAGGGCTTCGAAGGTCACGCCTTCGTGGGCGTCGGCGAACGCCTTGGCCTGGTCGGCGATGTAGTCGGGGTTGCAGATGTTGGGCGGCAGGTTGCCCAGTTCCTTGGCGTAGCGCACGCCCTCGGCGATGGCGCGGGCTTCGGCCAGGCCGGCTTCGCCATCGGCGGGACCGACCAGGGTGACCGAGGCAAGCTCGGGCACGGCCTTGTCGCGCGGCTTCACCGTGGCGGTGTAGCGGTAGGCGGCGTGATCGGTGGCGAGCGCGGCGACGCGGACGCGCCAGGCGGCGTCGCGGCCGGGGACCTCGACCTCGGGCAGCCAGCTGGTGGCCTCGGTGACCGGCAGGCGACCCACGGCACGGGCGGCTTCCAGGGTGACGCGCTGGTAGCGGGCCGCGTCGAAGGTTTTCTGCGGGCCCAGGCCGACCACCAGCACGCGGGCAGCGGCGACGCCGGCCGGGTGCAGCAGCGTGACCAGGTTGCCGACCTTGCCGGTGATGTCACCGGCCTCGACCAGGCGCTTGATCGCGCCCTGGGCCGCGGTGTCGATGCGCGCTGCGGCGCTGGTCAGGACACCGTTCTCGTACACGCCGACCACCGCGACCGGGGTGGAGACCGAGTCGGGAGCGCTGGAACCGAGGCTGAACTGAACTGACATAGCTAATCGTCCTGTAAAAGCCCGCCGGGGCCCGGACAGGCTAGACTTGAGGTTTGCCGGCCAGGACTGACGCGGCACGAACCGCCAATTCTACCAAATGCTCAGCATCCTCGACCGCTATTTCCTGCGTGAACTTGCCTACGGTGTCATAGCGACGGCCGTGGTCCTGCTCGTCATCTTCTCCGGTGGCGCCTTTGCCAACGTCCTGCAGAAGGTCGCCAACGGCAGTATCCAGCCCAGCGTGATGTTCGAGGTGCTGGGCCTGCAGATGGTCGACCTGCTCTCGACCCTGCTGCCGATGTCCGCCTTCCTGGGCACCCTGATCGCCCTGGGCCGCATGTACCGCGAAAGCGAGATGCACGTGCTGGCCTCATCCG
The DNA here is from genome assembly GCF_054055715.1 of Luteibacter sp. PvP120. Taxonomy (NCBI): domain Bacteria; kingdom Pseudomonadati; phylum Pseudomonadota; class Gammaproteobacteria; order Lysobacterales; family Rhodanobacteraceae; genus Luteibacter; species Luteibacter sp. PvP120. Next base: position 20,539 of record NZ_JBSRXP010000014.1, read on the forward strand.
GCATGGGCCCCCGCGGCATGCTGCGCCCGGCCACCCTGCTGGCGGTGATGGCCACGCTGGTGGTGGGCACGGTGTCGCTCTGGCTCGGCCCCCTTTCCGCGCGCACGGCCGACCAGGTGATCGCCGCGGCCAACAAGTCCGTGATCGCCGCTGGCCTGGACGCCGGCCGCTTCACCGAGCTGCCGGGCAAGGGCGGCATCATCTTCGTCGACACGCTCAGCCGCGACGGCACCGTGCTGGGCAAGACCTTCCTGGCCACCGACCGCACCGACGGCAATGGCAACCCGCAGGTACGCGTGGTCAGCGCCAAGAGCGGCCGCATGTACCAGGAAAGCGACGGCCAGAACCGGTTCCTCGCCCTCTACGATGGCTGGCAGTTCGAGGTGCCGCTGGCGGCCGACAACTGGCGGCGGATGAAATACGAGCGCAACGACGCCTCGCTGTCCTCCATAGTGGACGACGACGAGGATACGGACCCGGCCCACGAGTCCACCATGGCCCAATTGTTCAAGGCCGGCACCCCGGAGGCCCTGGGTGAGCTGGTCTCGCGCTTCGCCGCCCCGGTCAGCACGCTGGTGCTGATGATGATGGTGCTGCCGATGTCCAAGCAGGCCCCGCGCGATGCCCGTTACGGCCGCCTGCTGATCGCGGTGCTGACCTACTTCCTCTATGTCATCTGGCAGCTGATCGCCCGCGCGCAGATCATCAAGGGCCACCTGCATACCTCGGTACCGGTGTGGATACTGCACATCGTCGTGTTCGGGGTGGCTGCCTGGTATTTCTGGAAGCAGAACTCGCCGCGCCGCATCAAGGGAGCCGTCTGATGGCCACCCTGACCGTCAAGCGCGCCGACCGCCTCATCGCCATGAGCGTGCTGGGCACCCTGCTGCTGGTATGGCTGGTGCTGGCCGGCTTCGACTCCCTGCTGCAGTTCGTCCGCCAGCTCGGCAACATCGGCAAGAACGGCTTCTCGCTGTACGACGCCATTGCCTACATCATGCTGACGCTGCCGCGTCGTCTCTACCAGATGTTCAGCAATGCCGCCCTCATCGGTGGCCTGCTCGGCCTGGGTGGCCTGGCCGCCACGGGCGAGCTCACCGCCCTGCGCGCCGCCGGCATGTCCAAGCTGCGCATCGCCGTCTCCGCCGCGGGCGTGATCGCCGTGCTGACCCTGGCCGTGGTGGTGATGGGCGAGACCGCCGCGCCCTACGGCGACCAGCATGCGCAGGCCATCCAGGTACGCATGCGCTCGAGCAACCTCGGTTCCACCAGCAGCGGCCTGTGGGCCCGCGACGCCGGCAAGATCATCAACGCGAAGTCGGCCATCGCCGTGCAGGATGGCGACCGCACCACCGTGAAACTGGTGGACGTGCGCGTCTACAGCTTTACCCCGGACGGGCAGCTGTCGATCTTCTCGCACGGCGACAGCGCCACCCACGACGGCAACAAGTGGATCATGAGCAACGTCCGCACCACCACGCTGGACGACCAGGGTACCCACTCATCGCATGTGGACACGCAGACCTGGGCCTCGCGTCTGAATCCGCACGTGCTGGAGCAGTCGGTGATCCATCCCGAATACCTGTCCATGGCCGACCTGCGGCGCAACATCCGCTACCTGGACAACAACGGGCAGAACTCCGGCGTGTACGCCGTGGCGTTCTGGGGCCGCGCGCTGTTCGCGCTCAACACGCTGGTGCTGGTGCTGTGCGCCATGCCCTTCGCGTTCGGCTCGCTGCGCTCCGGCGGCCTGGGCAAGCGGCTGTTCATCGGCATTATCCTGGCCATCGGCTGGTATTTCCTGCAGGGCGCGATGGTCAACTTCGGCACGGTGTACGGCATGCCGCCGCTGCTGGCCAACCTGCTGCCCACCACCTTGCTGGTGGTCGGTGCCCTCGCCTATTTCAGGCGCTTCGGCTAGCGCCCCGGCCGATCAGGACGCCGCGACCAGCGGCGTCCTGCATACACGCTCCAGCATCGCGGCCAGGTCGTCGCCGCTCATGGGCTTGCGCAACAGGGCGTCCATGCCGGCCGCACGCACCGCGGCGGCTTCATCACCGGCGGAGCGTGCCGTCACGGCGACGATAGGCAACGTGGCCAGCGCGTCGATGCGGCGGATCATCCGCGCCACCTGAAAGCCGTCGACCAGGGGCAGGTCCAGGTCCAGCAGCAGCACATCGTAGCGACCGGCCGACACTTCGCTCATGGCGGCCAGCCCGTCGCCCACCGCCGTCACGACGTGACCGCGGGCACGCAGCAGATTGGCGATGACCTCGCAGACCACGGCATCGTCCTCCACCAGAAGCACGCGCCAGCCGGTGGTGTCGTTGCGCGCGGGCGATGCCGGCGCACACGCACGGCCCGCGCAGGCACAGGCCACCAGCGGCAGGCGTACCGTGAACCGACTGCCGCGGCCGGGCTCGCTGGCGACGTCGATGGTGCCGCCCATCAGCGTGGTCAGTTCGTGGCAGATCGCCAGGCCCAGGCCGGACCCGTCGGCACGCCGGGGCGTGTCGCCCTGCTCGAAGCGCGAGAACAGGCGCGCGCGCAACTCGGCTGACATGCCTGGCCCGGTGTCGGCGACGCTCAGGCACAAGCCGCCCCGATCCACCGCCACCTGCAACGACACGCCGCCTTCCGTGGTGAACTTCACCGCGTTATTCACCAGGTTCTGCAGGATCTGGCGGAGACGAATGGTGTCGCCACGCACGGCGGGCGGCACCGATGCCTCCACGCTGGCCGACAAGGCCAGGCCTTTCTCGTGCGCCGCGGCGGCGGCAAGGGCCACCACTTCGTCCGCCACCGCGCGCAGCGACACGCACTCGGATTCGAGTACCAGGCGCCGCGCCTCGATGCGGGTGATATCCAGCGCGTCGTTGACCAGCCGCAACAAGGTGTCACCCGAACGGCGCACCGCATCGACGTAACTGCGCTGCGCCTCATCGAGCGGCGTGCGTGAGAGCAGTTCGGCCATGCCCAGCACGCCCGTCATCGGCGTACGGATCTCGTGGCCCAGGGTGGCCATGAAATCGGTCTTGGCCGCGTTCGCTTCCTCGGCCATGCGCCGCTGGTGTTCGGCGAGCCGCATGCGCATGCCCTGGCGCAGACGCTTTCGTGTGCCGCGGACGAGCACCAGCGCCATCACGACGGCGAGCGATACGTAGGCTGTCCACGCCCACCAGCGCAGCCAGGGCGGCGCCTCGACAAAAACGACCACCGAGGCAGGCAGTGCCGGGCTGAGTTCGTCACGCCCGGCGCCCGTGATAGCCACCGTGTAACGGCCCGGGGACAAACCATCCAGCGCGTGCTCGCCCTCCTTGCCGGCGTGCATGACTGTGGATGTCGCACCGTGGCGCCATTCGAAACGCAGGTGATTGCGATCGGGTTCGACGAACGACAGCACCCGCGCGACGACGCGTGCGTCGCGGTCGTTCCAGCGCAGCCGCAACTCGCCGTTGTCCAGGGGCAAGGTTTCGCGAACACCCCCTCTCGACGCCGTGGCACCGAGCACCGCGATGGGCGGCCGCCGGATGTGGTCGCGCTGCCCGTCAGGACGAAAGCCCACCAGGCCACCCAGCGTGGCGCCATACATGCTGCCGTCGTCGAGCTGCACGGTGATGGCATGGGTGAACTCGCCGCTGGCCAGCCCGTCGGCCAGACCGAACGACCGGAACCGGCCATGACCGGGGTCGAACCGCCAGACCCCGGTCTGGCCATACAGCCACAGCCGCCCGGCGCGATCACGGCGCAGGTTGAGGATGTCGGCCGAGGGAAACCCGTCCGCGCCCCCGATGTGGCGATCACGTTCGGCCCGCGCGCCCCGCCAGCGGTAGTGCTCCAGCGCATCGGGGCGCACGATCCAGAATCCGCCTTCGTCGGGCTCGAAGGCGCTGATCCGGCCCATCGGCACCCCGTCGATGAACTGCATCCGTCCGCTGGCGCGGTCACGTCGGGCAAGCCCCGCCACGCTTGCCTGCCAGAGCACGCCATCGACGATGTCGATCTGCCGCGTATCCAGCCAGCCACGCGGCGAGCCCGCGAAGACCAGCGGCACCGCGCGGCGCAGATCGGCGTCCACCTCGAACAGGCCCTGTCCCAGCGCCGCGACGATGACGCCGCCGCCGGGCGCCGCGACGATCGACGTCACGGGGCGATGGACGACCGACCGCAGCACCGGCCTGACTTTTCCGTGAGTCGCCACGGACAAACCGTCGACCGTACCGACGAGCAGGCGTCCTCCCGCCAGCGCCCACAACGACTGGATGCGCGGCGCGCCCAGTTCGAAGCCCTCGCCGGTGTGTCCGGTGGCGGGGTCGAAGCCACGGATCCAGCCGCGCAAGCCGCCGACCCATAGCCCACCGCCCTCGCGGGCCGCCACGGCGGTGACCGTGCGGCCGGGAAAGGTGTGCGCATCGGTGGCGACGTGGGTGAACCGGGTGAAGTCGTCCCACGACGGACCGAGGTAGGCCAGGCCACCATCGCTCAGGGCAAACCACACGCCGTGCTCGCGATCTTCCAGCATGCCGCGCACCGTACGTCCCGGCAGGCCGCCCAGGGCCGTCCATGCGCCGGCCACCTCGTGCAGGCGATCGAAGCGGTCGAGCATCGACAGGCCCTGCGCCGCCGCGATCCAGAGGATGCCGTGGCTGTCGGCCAGCGTCGTATGAACGGCCGAGCCGGGCACGCGGCGATCGCGATACAGACGTCCATCGGCGCCGGGAAGAAACAGCCCGCGATCGGTAGCTACACGCATCTGCGCGCCGCTGCCGTGGATGCCCAGCACCGTGGGCGCGGCACCCTCGGCAAACGACACCGCATTGAACGTGCCGTTCGCCTCGCGCACGAAAAGTCCCCTGTCGCCGCCCACCCAGAGGCGCCCATCGGTCGACACATGGAGCGCATGCACCGCTGTCCCTGCCCCTGACGACGCGACCGCCACCCGCTGCAGCCCGCCGCCGTCCGCGCGCATGCGATCCAGACCGCGGGAGGATCCGATCCAGACCAGGCCGTCCGGTGTCTGCGTGATGGCATGCACCTCTTCGCCGGCCAGCCCTTCGCGCCAGTGCACGAAATGGCCGGTGGCCGGGTCGTAACGGCCCAGGCCCAGTTCCGGGCCCCCCATCCAGAGCCGGTCGTCGCGATCGACGAACAGGGAGGACAGGCCGCCGGTGGTCAACGGCTCGCCCTGTCCCGCGTCGATACGCGGGGCGGTGAATACCACGCCGTCGAAGCGCGACAGGCCGGCCGCCGTGGCTACCCAGACAAAGCCGCGGGCGTCCTGCACTACCGCCTGAACCTTGCTGCTGGGCAGGCCCTCGCGCAGGCCGTAACTGCGAAATTGGGGCGTGGGGATCGGCGCCATCGTCGTGGCTGCCGCAAGGGGGGTGGCCCCACCGATGACGATGAAGGCGACGAGAATCCATCTCGTGAAAAGCGTGCGGTGCATACGCCGGGTTCCTGGTGCGATCCCGATCATGCCATGCACCTGCGGAAAGCTGTACGGCTTGACGCCGCGCGGCGATGTAGGCATTCGCGTGGGCGCTTGCCTCTAGAATGAGTCCATGTCACGCCGATTGCGTCTACTCATCGCGGCTGTCGGACTTGCCGCACTCGCCTGGCTGCTGCTGGCCGCCTTCGACCGCGCGCTCGCGCTGGCCCAGCGTTTCATGGGCTTGCCCACGGGCATGCGCTGGCTGGTCGGCACGGGCATGATCGCCCTGGTGCTGACCGGCGTCGCGGCGGGCGTCTGGTGGCTGCGACCACGCAAGCCACGCGGGCCGGTCGTCGCCCCGGACCGCACATCCCTCGAAACGCGCCTGGCCGCCCTGCGCGACGCCGGCGCCGAGGTTGAGGAAATCCGCAATGAGCTCGACGAGCTCGACCGTCGCCGCACCAGCGAGAAACTGTACATCGCCGTGTTCGGCGAGATCTCCACCGGCAAGTCCTCGTTGATCGCTGCGCTGGTGCCCGGCGCCCAGCCCCGGCGCGACGCGCGCGGCGGTACCACGCGTGAGGTCGCCCATTACGAAGGCGTGGCACCGCGTGGCGACAGCTGGCTGTTGGCCGACGTGCCCGGTTCCGCGGAAGCGGGAGGTGACGCGCGCGAGCGCATGGCACGCGACGAGGCCCTCCGCGCCCACGCCGTGGTCTACGTCTGCGCGGGCGACCTGACCCGGACGCAGGGCGATGAACTGCGCTGGCTGGGCGACTTCGGCAAGCCGCTGGTGCTGGCGGTGAACAAGGCCGACCAGTGGTCGGACGACGATCGCGAACGCGTGCTGCGGCACGTGCGCGACCAGGCCGGCGGCGTGCCCGACGCGGTGGTCGCGATCAGCGCCGGCGGCGAGGAACGCTTCACCCGCCGGCTGGCCGACGGCCGCAGCGAAGCGGTGACGCGCCAGCGCGTCCCCGACGTCGCGGCATTGCGGGACGCCATCGTGCGGCTGGTCGCCCCGGGCACGCAGGGACTGGAGCCGCTGCGGGAAAACGCCGTGCTGGCCCGCATCCACGAGCGCACGGGCGAGCACGAGGCCATTCATCGTGCCACGGAGGCGGAACGCATCGTCACACGCTACGCCCGGCGCGCGATCGTCGGCGCCATGGCCGCCGTCGCCCCGGGCACCGACCTGGTGATCCAGGGTGCGCTGGCCGCCGGCATGGTGCGCGCGCTGGCCGAACTGCACGGCGTCCGCGTGACCGATGTCGACATCGAGAACCTGCTGAAGCAGGCACGGCTCACCCTGCGCACGGGCACCTCGGTGGTGCTGGCCGTGGCCGGCAATGCGCTGAAGGCGTTCCCGGGCCTGGGCACGCTGGGCGGCGGCGTGCTGCATGCGTTCGCCTATGCGCTGATCTTCGACAGCCTGGGCCGGGCGCTGGCGGCGACGCTGGCCGAGCGGCAGGCGCTCGACCAGGCCGACGCCGGCGAGCGCATGCGCGAGCTGCTCGGCGACGCCAGCGGGTCCCGGCTGCGCCGGCTGGCAGAGCTGACCGGCGAGGCCTTGCGAGGCACCGAGTGAACGATCTGTTCCCGGGAGCCGTACTGACAACCGGCCCGCGCTCGGCCACACTGCCCCCATCGGCCGCCACGCGGCCCCGACCCGCTCCCGGCCCATCCATGCGCCCTATCCGTGCCCTTCCCCTGCTGCTTCTCGGTCTTGCCCCGCTGGCCGCCCATGCCGAAGCCACCGCCTACCGCATCGATCCGGTGCACAGCCAGGTGGTCTTCAATGTCGAGCACAACGGTTTCTCCCGCTCGTTCGGACGCCTGAGGGTCACCGACGGCACGATCCGCTTCGACCGGGACGACTGGTCGAAGTCGTCCGTGGACGCGACGATCGACCTGTCCTCGGTGGACATGGGCGATGCGGCCTGGGACAAGGCCGTACGCGGCAGCGCGCTGCTCGACAGCGACCGTGCGAAGACCGCCCGCTACGTCAGCGATTCGGTGGAGAAGAGGAACGACGCGGAAGGCGTCGTCCACGGCAAGCTCACCCTGCGCGGCGTCACGCTGCCGCTCGACCTGCCCTTCCGCGTCAACCGGGTCGGCACCACCATCTACGGCATGCATACGGTGGCCGGCTTCTCGTCGTCGGTGATCCTCGACCGCACGCGGTACGGCATGACCTCCAACGCGAACTCGATCGGCAACGACGTCACCGTGTGGCTGGAAATCGAGGCCATCCGTGGCGATGCGGCCACCACCACCGAAAAGGACAACGCCCATGCCCCTGCGCAGTGACGCCACCCGCTGGAGCACCGTCGCCAAGACCTTCCATTGGGTCATGGCCCTGCTGATCCTGGGTAACGGCGCGTTCGCCGTCTGGATGGATGGCCTGAAGCCGTCGATGCGCAAGATCGACATGTTCGCGCTGCACAAGTCCATCGGCCTCACGGTGCTCGCGTTGTTCCTGCTGCGCCTGCTCTGGCGCGCGATCGACCGCCGTCCGCCCGACATGCCGGCACCGCGCTGGCAGCAGCTGGCCGCGCATGCGGTGCACGGCATCCTCTACCTGCTCATCGCCGCCATCCCGCTTACCGGGTGGGCGTTCAACTCCGCCCACGGTTTTCCGCTGCAATATTTCAAGCAGTTCAACCTGCCCGCGCTGGTGGAGAAGAACCCGGCCCTGTCCGACACCCTGGGCACCGTGCACGAGTGGCTGTTCTGGTTGCTGCTGGCCGTGCTGGTCGCCCATGTCGGCGGTGCGCTGAAGCACCACCTCCTCGACCGCGACGATACGCTCCGCCGCATGTTGCCCTTCGGCCGCGCAAGGCGCGGCATCCCCACCCCTCCCGGAGATACGCCATGACCCCGATGATCCGCCGCCTTGCCGTCCTCAGCCTGGCGCTTGCACTGCCGTTCGCCGCCTCCGCCGCGGATTACAAGGTCGGCCCGGGCAGCACGCTGGGCTTCAGCGGCAAGTTCCAGGGCCAGCAGTTCGACGGCACGTTCGGCAAGTTCGACGCGGCGATCAGCTACGACGCCGCCAACCTGGCCGCATCGCGGTTCGACGTGACGGTGGACATGGCCACGGCGAAAACCGGCGACGGCGATCGCGACGGCGCGCTGCCGGGCCCCGATTTCTTCGACGTGAAGAAGTTCGCGACGGCGCACTACGTCACCACCGGCTTCAGCAAGGATGCCAAGGGCGATGTCATCGCCAACGGCAACCTGACCCTGCACGGCGTCACCCGGCCGCTCGCCCTCAAGGTCGCGTTCTCGCCCAACGCCGGCGGTGCGCGCCTGTCGGTCACCGGTACGCTCAAGCGCCTCGACTTCGGCGTGGGCAGCGGCGACTACAAGGAAACCTCGACCATCGCCGACGAGGTGCTGGTCAACGGCTCGCTGAACCTGCAGCCGAAGTAAGCCGGCGTGGCAGGCCTGCGCGATCGTCTCCGCGGCCTGGCCGGCCGCTTTCGCCGGCGTGCCGACACGGCGCCGGCGCCGGACGAACGCGGCGGCAGCGTGGCATCCAGCCTGCGCGGCCTGCTGGACGACCCGACCATTCCGCCCGCCGTGCGCGAAGCCATGGCGGCGGACTTCCGCCGCGTCGAAACCATGCTGGATCGCCTGGAGCGCGAGGAACTGCACGTGGCCGTGTTCGGTCGCGTGTCGGCCGGCAAATCGGCGCTAGGCAACGCGCTGCTGGGCCGCGACGCGTTCACCGTCGGCGTCCTGCATGGCACCACCACCGAGGCGGACGTCGCGCGCCTGGACGAAGCCGCTAACGCGGGCCTGGTGCTGATCGACACGCCCGGCATCAACGAACTGGGCGGCGAAGCGCGGGAGACGCTGGCCTACGAAGTGGCGGAGGTCAGCGACCTCATCGTCTTCGTGGCCGACGGCGACCTCACCCGCGAGGAACGCGACGCGCTGCGGACGCTTGCCGCTACGCGCCGACCACTGCTCCTGGCCCTGAACAAGACCGACCGCTACAGCGACGACGAACGCGACGGTTTGCTGCAACGCCTGCGCGAGCATACCGACGGCCTGGTCAGGCGCGAGGACGTGATCGGCGTGGCCGCACACCCGGCCCCCCGCCGCATCGTGGAGGTGGATGCATCCGGCAGGGAGCACACCACCCAAGAGGCCGTGCCGGCCGACGTCACCGCCCTGAAGACGCGCCTGCTGGCCATCGCCGAACGCGAAGGCAAGACCCTGTCGGCGATCAACGCGGGCCTGTTCGCCGGGCGGCTGACCGACCAGATCAGCGAGCGCATCGCCGTCACGCGTCGCGACGTCGCCTCCGGCGTCATTCGCCAGTACTGCATCGCCAAGGCCGTGGCCGTGGCACTCAACCCCGTACCCGTCACCGACCTGCTGCTGGCCGGCGGCCTGGACGCGGCGATGGTGGTGCAACTGGGCCGTGTCTATGGGCTACCGCTCACCCGCAGCGAGTCCGGCCGACTGGTGGCGACCATCTCGCTGCAACTGGCAGCACTGATGAGCGCGGTCTGGGGCATGCAGCTGGCAGCCTCCGCGTTGAAGGGCGTCAGCGGCGGCATGTCGGTCGTCGTCACCGCCGCCGCGCAGGGCGCGCTGGGCTGGTACGCCACCGTGCTGATCGGCCGGGCCGCCGAGCACTACCTGGTGGCAGGCAAGTCCTGGGGCGAGCACGGTGCCAAGCGCGCCGTTGCCGACATCGTCGCGGGGCTGGATCGCGATTCCATCCTGCGCGAGGCCCGCGAGGAGATCATGAAGCGGCTTCGCGGGTAGTCGTCAGCCCGCGAAAGCCTTCACCGCCGCCACATCGAACGGCCAGCCCAGCTCGGCCCCATCGTCGCGCCGCAGCACCGGCACGCGCGCCCCGTAGCGCGCTTCCAGCGTCGCATCGTCGTCGATCCACACGGAAGCGAAGTCCGGGAACCGGGCCTGCGCCAGCACCTCGAGGGCCTGGTCGCACAGGTGGCAATCGTCGCGCTGGAACAGTGTGAAGAGGGACATGCGCAGGTGTATGGGGCCAGTGGCGTCGGGGCGTAGAATAGCCGGCTATCCCCATAGCCAACCTATCCAGCCATGGCAGTCAGCGTTTTCGACCTCTTCAAGATCGGCATCGGCCCCTCGTCCTCGCACACGGTGGGCCCCATGCGCGCGGGTGCGCGCTTCGCCGAACACTGGCTGGACGAGAAGGGCGTGCTCGATCGCGTCGCGCGCGTGCGCTGCGAGCTGTTCGGCTCGCTGGCGATGACCGGTCGCGGCCACGGTACGGACAAGGCCGTGTTGCTGGGTTTCGAAGGCGAATGGCCCGATCGCGTCGATCCGGACACCATTCCCGCCACGCTGGAGCGTATCCGCTCGTCGCGGCGCATCCGCCTGCTCGGCCGTCACGAGATCGCCTTCGACGAGAAGGTCGACCTGGTCTTCAACAAGCGACAGAAGCTCCCGTTCCACACCAACGGCATGCGTTTCTCGGCCTACGACGCCGAGGGCAACGAGCTGGCCACGCGTGATTACTACTCGGTCGGCGGCGGTTTCGTGGTCAATCCCGATGAAGCGGCCGAAGACCGCATCGTCGCCGATACCAGCGAGCAGCCCTATGCGTATTCCACGGGCGACCAGCTGCTTTCGCTGTGCAAGGAGCACAACCTCACCATCGCCCAGCTGGTCGTGCGCAACGAGGGCATCTGGCGCCCCGAGGCGGACACCCGCGCGGGCCTTCTGCGCATCTGGAAGGCCATGCAGGATTGCGTGGCGCGCGGCCTGCGCTCCCCCGGCGTGCTGCCGGGCGGCCTGAAGGTGAACCGCCGCGCCCCGGCCATGGCCGCCGAGCTGCGGGCCCAGCCCGAAGCCGCGCTGCGCGACCCGCTCACCATCCTGGACTGGGTCAACCTCTACGCGCTGGCCGTGAACGAAGAGAACGCCGCCGGCGGCAGCGTGGTTACCGCGCCGACCAACGGCGCCGCCGGCATCGTCCCGGCCGTGCTGCACTACTATCGCCACTTCTGCCCCAGCGCCTCGGAAGACGGCATCGTCGAATTCCTGCTCACCGCCGGGGCCATCGGCATCCTCTACAAGGAAAACGCCTCGATCTCCGGCGCCGAGGTGGGCTGCCAGGGCGAGGTGGGCGTGGCGTGCTCCATGGCGGCCGGCGGCCTGACCGCGGCCCTGGGCGGCAGCGTCACCCAGGTGGAGAACGCGGCCGAAATCGGCATGGAACACAACCTGGGCCTCACCTGCGACCCCATCGGCGGCCTGGTCCAGATTCCCTGCATCGAGCGCAACGCCATGGGCGCGGTCAAGGCGATCAACGCCAGCCGCATGGCCCTGAAAAGCGACGGCAAGCACCACGTCTCGCTCGACAAGGTCATCGCCACCATGCGCGACACCGGCCGCGACATGAAGGACAAGTACAAGGAAACCTCCCGCGGCGGTCTGGCCGTCAACGTCATCGAATGCTGACATCCCGCCTGGGGCACGCGACGCCGTCGTAGGAGCGCACGATGTGCGCGAAAAGCCCACAACGCGGCAATGTATCAACGCGTAGGACACACCCTCGGCAGCCTTTCGACGGTCTCGACGCGCACGGGCTCGTCCTCGCCCCACCAGTTGGCCACGGCGGTGTAGCAGATCCTCAGCTTGCCGCGGCGGGTGTCGAAGCGCTGCTTGCTGGTGTACGCGAAGCACGAGACCGAGGCCAGGTGGCCCAGCTCGCGCATCGTCATGGCGCAGCGCCGCACGGATGCCACCGGGTCTTCGCCAGGGTATAGCGTGAAGTAGAAACCCTTGGCGGTACGGTCGTAGGACTCCGAATCGATCAGCCGGCCCTTGTCGCTCCAGACCTCATCGGCTGCGGCAATGCCGCATGCCGTGAAGGCAAGCAACAACATGCCGCTGGCGACCACCATCGAACGCATCCGAACCCCTTTAGCCCTACCGCGTCGGCGAGTGTATATCGATGCGGCGCCCCGTGTACCGGGGTGAACGATGGCTGACAGGCGCGGCGCGGGCTGTCATGATCCGGCCCTTGTGCCGCCCTGGGGTGGTTTGTCCACCCCGTCCGACCGGAGTCTTTATGTCCAACCACCATATCCGCCGCGACGTCGGCGCCTTCGCCCTGATGCTGACCGGCCTGGGCTCGATCATCGGCTCGGGCTGGCTGTTCGGCGCCTGGCACGCCGCCCAGCTGGCCGGCCCGGGTGCCGTCTACGCCTGGATCATCGGCGCCGTCATCATCCTGTTCATCGCGCTGACCTACGCGGAACTGGGTGCGATGTTCCCCGAATCCGGCGGCATGGTGCGCTACGGCCATTACTCCCACGGCTCGCTGGTCGGCTTCATCGCCGGCTGGGCCAACTGGATCGCCATCGTCTCGGTGATCCCCGTGGAGGCCGAGGCCTCCGTCCAGTACATGGCCTCCTGGCCGTGGGAATGGGCGCAGTGGACCAAGGGCCTGTACGTGGTCACCGCCGGCCATGGCGAACTCACCCCGCCGGGCCTGGCCATCGCCGCCGTGCTGGTCGTGGTGTATTTCCTGCTGAACTTCTGGAGCGTGAAGCTGTTCGCCAAGAGCAACACGGCGATCACGGTCTTCAAGCTGGTCGTGCCTGCCGCCACCGGCATCGCGCTGATCTACACCAGCTACAACCCGGGCAACTTCCACATCGGCGCCCACGGCGGCAACCACGCGATCGACATCTCGTCGATCCTCACCGCCGTGGCCATCTCGGGCATCGTCTTCAGCTTCAACGGCTTCCAGAGCCCGGTGAACCTTGCCGGCGAAGCCCGCAACCCCGGCCGCAGCGTGCCCTTCGCCGTCATCGGCTCGATCCTGCTGGCCACGGTGGTCTACGTGCTGCTGCAGATCGCCTTCATCGGTGCCGTGCCGCCCGAGCAGCTGGGTAACGGCTGGGCCGGCCTCGAATACGCCTCGCCGTTTGCGCAGCTGGCCACCGCGCTGATGATCAACTGGATGGCGATCCTGCTGTACGCGGACGCCTTCGTCAGCCCCAGCGGCACCGGCGCCACCTACACCGCCACCACGGCGCGCATGATCTACGCCATGGAGCGCAACGGCCAGCTGCCGAAGATCTTCGGCCACATCAACCCCCGCTTCGGCATCCCCCGCCCGGCGATGTGGCTGAACCTGGTGGTGAGCTTCATCTTCCTGTTCTTCTTCCGCGGCTGGGGCACGCTGGCGGCGGTGATCTCGGTGTCCACGATCATCTCCTACCTGACCGGCCCGGTCAGCGTCATGACCCTGCGCCGCACCGCGCCGGAACTGAAGCGCCCCCTGCGCATCGCCGGCCTGCCCATCCTGGCCGCGCTGGCCTTCATCTTCGCCACCGAACTGCTGTACTGGGCGAAGTGGCCGCTTACCGGCGAGATCATCCTGCTGATGGTCGTCGCGCTGCCGATCTATTTCTACTACACCGCCAAGTCGGGCTGGGAAGACTTCCACCGCCACCTCAAGGGCGCCTGGTGGCTGATCGTGTACCTGCCGGTGCTCGCCCTTGTCTCCTGGGCTGGCAGCAAAACGTTCGGCGGACACGACTACCTCCCCTACGGCTACGACCTGGCCGTAGTCGCGGTCATCGGCGTGATCTTCTACTTCTGGGGCGTCGCCTCCGGCTGGCGTACGCCGATGGTCGAGGCCGCGCGCTTCCACCATGACGAAGACAGCGGCGGTGAACCCGTGCTCCCGCCCAGCGCCGACGAGGCCGGGCAAGTCACCGGCCGCCGGTAAAGGAAAAACCGCCCTTCGGGGCGGTTTTTTTTGGTTCTTCGCGCATGATTGGGGCTTGGTCCGATGTCGGAGCCGGAGCCGCGGCAGTTCGTATGGTCGGGCGAGGAGGCGCTGGGTGGTCACACTCTGCGCTCGGGCAGCGGCCGCAAGCGGCCGAACTCGCTCAGAGCGTAACCACCCAGCACCTCTGCGACGACAGAGGCAGCGGGAGTGGAAAAGCAAAGCGCTGGCGATCTCGGACGGGGCCACCCTGGAGATGCCGCTTCGGGCGATGCCGCGAGCGTCGCTTTCCCTACCCGGCACCTCAGTCGTCGGGGAGGTGTCGGGGGGTCATCCTCTGAGCGAGTTCGGCCGCTTGCGGCCGCTGCCCGAGCGCAGAGGGTGACCACCCGACGCCTCCTCCCGATACCGCACGAGAACCGACGCCTCTTCTCCTTATCGTACGAGCAGCAGGCGCATATCCCGTGCACCCCAACTATTACGTACAGACCTATAGGGCCAGCACATCGCCCAGCAGTGCCTGCGCCGTAATCTCCGGCCCCGCGCCCGGCCCCTGGATCACGAGCGGCGTGGCGTGGTATCGCGTCGTGGTGAGGGCGAACTGGTTGTCCGTGCCGGAGAGGCGCGAGGCCGGATGCTCCGGACCCACCTCGACCAGACCGACACGCGCGCGGCCACGCTGGTTGAGGCGGGCCAGGTAGCGCAACACCTTGCCGTTGGCCCTGGCCTGCTCGTGGCGCAGGCGCAGCGGCTGGTCCAGTTCCTGCAAGCGCTCGAGGAAGTGCTTCGAGTCGATGCCGCGCAGGGCTTCGGGCACCAGGCTCTCCACTTCCACCTCGTCGCTGCCGAGCGCGAAGCCCGCATTGCGCGCGATGATCAGCAGCTTGCGCGCCACATCCTCGCCCGACAGATCCGAGCGCGGATCGGGTTCGGTGAAGCCGAGCCGGCGGGCGTCGACCAGCAGCGACGAGAACGGGCGGCTGCCGTCGTACTGGTTGAACAGCCACGACAGCGACCCGGAAAACACGCCCTCCAGGGTAAGCAGGCTGTCGCC
Organism: Luteibacter sp. PvP120; assembly: GCF_054055715.1. Taxonomy (NCBI): domain Bacteria; kingdom Pseudomonadati; phylum Pseudomonadota; class Gammaproteobacteria; order Lysobacterales; family Rhodanobacteraceae; genus Luteibacter; species Luteibacter sp. PvP120. The sequence goes on from NZ_JBSRXP010000014.1 coordinate 35,776, forward strand.
ACAGTTGCGCAGGCGGCGCAGCGTGGACAGCACGGGCAACCCTGCGCCCACCGTGGCGGCATCCCCGTAGACGCTGCCGTTCGCCGTGGCGCCCTGCAAGGCGCGCCAGCCGGACAGCTGCCCGCCGGCGAGCGCCTTGTTCGCGGTGACGACGTGGTAGCCGGCGGCCAGCCAGCCGGCGTGGCGGCCCGCCTCGATCGCGCATGCGGTGGCGTCGATCACCACCTTGCGCGGGGCACCTGTGGCGTCCAGGGCGGCCAGCAAGGGCGCATTCTCACGCCCGTCCCGGCCCTTGGCCAGGCAACCGGCCGCATCGCCCGGCAAGAGGCCGTCCGGCGCCGCGTGCTGGCGCTTCGAATTGGCCACGCCCACCAGGCGCAGCGACCGGGCTGCCGGCGTGGCCAGCAGGGTCAGCAAGGCGCGGCCGACCACACCGGTACCGAGCAACACGACCGCCGTGCGCGGCGCATCGGCCACGAGGGGAGCGGCGATCACGGCGCTCATGCGCCGACCTTGCGTTTCGAGGTGACCGAAGCGACGGCGGCGGCACGCGTCAGCGCGTCTTCGAGGTCGGCCAACAGATCGTCGCCGTCTTCGATGCCGACCGACAGGCGCAGCAGGCTGTCCGAAATGCCGGCGACCTTGCGCGCTTCCGGTGCCATGGATGCGTGAGTCATCGACGCCGGATGCGCGACGAGGCTTTCGACGCCGCCCAGCGATTCGGCCAGGGAGAAGTAACGGAGCCCGTCGACGAAGGCTTCGATCGCGTCGGTGCCGCCGGCGATCTCGAAGCTGAGCATCGCGCCGAAACCCTTCTGCTGGCGCTGTGCCAGCGCGTGGCCCGGATGCGACGCGAGGCCCGGGTAGAACACGCGCGACACGGCGTCATGCGCGTCCAGACGCGCGGCGATGCGATGCGCGTTCTCCTCGTGGGCACGCAGGCGCACGGCGAGGGTGCGCACGCCACGCAGGGTGAGGAAGCTGTCGAACGGCGAACCGGTCAGGCCGTTGCAGTTGCCCCACCACTTCAGTTGGTCGGCCACGGCCTGGTCGGCGGCGATCACCGCGCCACCGACGACGTCGCTGTGGCCGTTGATGTACTTCGTGGTGGAGTGGACGACGATGTCCGCACCCAGCTTCAGCGGCTGCTGCAGCGCCGGCGAGAGGAAGGTGTTGTCGACCACCACCAGCGCGCCGACGGCATGCGCGGCCTGCGCGACGTGGCGCACGTCGGTGATGCGCAGCAAGGGATTCGAAGGCGTCTCGACCCACACCAGCGCCGGCTTCTCCGCGAGGCCGTCGGCCAGCGCGGTCGGGTCGGTGAAGTCGACGAAACGGACGCGGAAACGGCCTTTCTTCGCCCAGGCGTCCAGCAGGCGCCAGGTGCCGCCGTAGCAATCGTGCGCCGCCAGCACCAGCGCGCCCGACGGAACAAGCTCCAGGGCCAGCGCGACCGCCGACATGCCGCTGCCGGTGACCACGGCGCCCGCGCCTTCTTCCAGTTCGGTCAGCGCTTCGCCGAGCAGGTCGCGGGTGGGATTACCGCTGCGCGAGTAGTCGTAGGCGCGCTTGCGGCCAAAGCCCTCGAACGCGTAGTTGGTCGACAGGTGCAGCGGCGGCACGACGGCGCCGTGCTGGGTGTCGGATTCGATGCCGGCGCGGACGGCGCGGGTACACAGGCGGGATTCGTGGGTCATGGCTTAGCGGTCTCCGCGACAGTCGTTGAGTGCGTGACGCAGCACGGGAGCGAGCTGCACGGTTTCTTTGAGGAAGGCGTCGTGGCCATAGGGGGAATCCACGACTTCGAGCGAGGCGGTACCGGCCAGCCGGCGCTGGAGTTCGCACAGATCGGCCAGTGGCACCAGGCGATCGGACGGGAAGCCCACCAGCGTGGTCGGGGTGGACACCCGCTCGGGGGAGATGTCGTGCAGGTCGATGGATTCGGACAGTGCGAGGAACCGCTCGGGGTCGAAGCGCTCGACGAAGCGGCGCCCGGCGTGTTCCAGGTAATCCTCCACGGGGAAGTGGAAGCGGCCGTCGCGCAGTTCCGGGCCGGCGGTGAAGCGGCGGGAGAACTCCTCGCTGCCGCGATAGGTGGTCATGGCCAGCTGGCGGGCCAGGCCCAGTGCCTCGTCGACGTGGCCGGAGGCGAGACCCAGGCGCACGATACCGCGCTGGACGGAACGCTGCGCCGTGGCCAGGGGGTGGGGACGGTGGGCGCCGGCGATCAGCACCAGCGAGCGCAGTTTCTCGGGATAGGCCGCCGCGAAGGCCAGGCCGGTCATCGCGCCGTAGGACGAGCCGACAAAGGCATGCACGCGACCGATACCCAGTTCATCGACCAGGGCGGCCAGGGCGGCGGCCTGGTCCTCGCTGGACACCGAGGCCACATTGGCGCCCAGGTCGTCCGGGGTCAGCCAGTCGATCGACAGCACGCGGCACGCCGCGAGGTCGATGGCGGCGCCGTGGCCGACCAGTTCCTGCCACCAGCCCGCTGCCCGCTCACGCCCGGTGCAGACGTCGCGGTCGGCCGAGATGCCGCCCTGGACGATCACCGTGGGCGCATGGGACGCGCCGCACCAGAGGTAGCGGACATCGACATCCACCGTGTCGCTGCCGTACTTGGGCCGGAAGGAGACGCGGCGGACGCCCCGCTGCTCGGTGAGATCCGCGGCGCCACGCGGAGCGGCGACGGTGGCGGCCGTTTCGGGGAGGGAGATCACGGTGAGGGGCTCAGCGGGCATGTCGGATTCCTGCGTTCGGGATCGAGCCCTGCGGGAAAGACGATATGCGGACTGGCAGCGACGGGTACGCGAAAGCGTGCCCGCAACGGACATCCCATCTATCGGCTGACGTGACTGGCACGTCCCGCAGGAGTTGGCACCGTCGCGGAAATCCGCAGGTTGCCCCGGCTTCAAAGGGCCTGTCCCTCAGCCGGTCTCGATGAGTGAAACCGACGATACGCCTGCACACGAAGGCTGTCAACAGCCGTTTAGACGTCCAGATGTCCAGACATCCATCCCGGTGAGAACTTGCGGACCGGACCGCGCATCCGTTGCCGCCCATGGCCTCCGGCCACTCACCCCGAAAGCAAGGACCACACGGGATCGCCGCCACGAACACCCCGGACATGCCGGACGGGTGGACGCGCGGCGCCGGGCGGGATGCCGGGCGACGATCGCCAGCGGCCGGGCCGTGACCCATGCGGACCACGCCGCGAATGGCTCCGGCGGCGCCCGACCGGGCGCCGCCGCCCCCTGTACCCCTGCTAGAATCAGGGGTTAGCCTCCACAGCGACCCCAGCCATGTCCGCACACCTCACCGAAACCCGCCGCCGACGCAGCTTCGCCATCGTCAGCCACCCCGACGCCGGCAAGACGACGCTGACCGAGAAGATCCTGCTGTTCGGTGGCGCGATCCAGATGGCCGGCTCGGTGAAAAGCCGCAAGGCGGCCCGCCATGCCACGTCGGACTGGATGGCCCTGGAAAAGGAGCGCGGCATCTCGGTGACATCCTCGGTCATGCAGTTCCCGTACGAAGACGCCATCGTCAACCTGCTCGACACGCCGGGACACGCGGACTTCTCCGAGGACACCTACCGCGTGCTGACCGCGGTCGATTCCGCGCTGATGGTCATCGACTGCGCGAAGGGCGTCGAGGAACGCACGATCAAGCTCATGGAAGTGTGCCGCCTGCGCGACACGCCCATCATGACCTTCATCAACAAGCTCGACCGCGAAGGTCGTTCGCCGATCGATCTTCTCGACGAAGTGGAATCGGTGCTCGGCATCGCCTGCGCGCCCGTGACCTGGCCGATCGGCATGGGCTCGCGCCTGAAGGGCGTGTACCACGTGGTACTGGACGAAGTGCACGTGTTCGAGCCGGGCAAGAACTTCACGCGCCAGGATTCCACCATCTTCAAGGGGCTGGACGACCCCGGCCTCGCATCCACCATCGGCCAGGCCGCGCTCGACGAACTGCGCGAGGAACTGGAACTGGTCATGGGCGCGTCCAATCCGTTCGATATCGATGCCTATCTCGCCGGCAAGCAGACGCCCGTGTTCTTCGGCTCCGCGGTCAACAACTTCGGCGTGCAGCTGCTGCTCGATTTCTTCGTCGAACACGCACCGTCGCCGCGTAGCCGCAACACGCTCACCCGTGAGGTCAAGCCCGAGGAAGAAAAACTCACCGGCTTCGTCTTCAAGATCCAGGCGAACATGGACCCGGCGCACCGCGACCGCGTGGCCTTCATGCGCGTGTGCTCTGGCACCTACACCGCCGGCATGAAAATGCAGCAGACGCGCACTGGCAAGGAGGTGCGGATCGCCAACGCGCTCACCTTCATGGCGTCGGACCGCGAGATCGTCGAGCGCGCCTACCCGGGCGACGTGATCGGCCTGCACAACCACGGCACCATCACCATCGGCGACACCTTCACTGAAGGCGAGCCGCTGTCGTTCACCGGCATCCCCAACTTCGCGCCGGAGCTGTTCCGTCGTGCGCGCCTGCGCGACCCGATGAAGATGAAGGCCCTGCAGAAAGGCCTGGCCCAGTTGTCCGAGGAAGGCGCCACGCAGTTCTTCCGCCCGCTGATGTCCAACGACCTGATCCTCGGCGCGGTGGGCGTGCTGCAGTTCGACGTGGTCGCCTACCGGCTCAAGGACGAATACAACGTCGACTCGTCCTTCGAGCAGGTCGGCGTGGCCACGGCGCGCTGGATCCACTGCGACGACGCGAAGAAACTCGAGGAATTCCGCGAGAAGAATGCCGGCAACCTGGCCATCGACGCCGCGGGCGAACTGGTCTATCTCGCTCCCACCCGGGTCAACCTGCAGCTGGCCCAGGAACGCTGGCCCGGCGTGCGTTTCTCGGCCACGCGCGAGCACGCCGCCTCGATCGAGATGTGATCCTCAGACCGGCGAGGGGTGCAGGAAGCGGTGCACCGCCTGCACCACCACCGAGCCCTCGCCCACGCCGGAGGCAACACGCTTGACCGACCCCGAGCGGACATCCCCTACGGCGAACACGCCGCGCAGGGTGGTCGCATAGGGCGACGGCGTGGCGTAACCGTCGGCATCCCGGCCCGTCAGCACGAAGCCTTTGCGATCGAGGTCGAGGCAGCCGGCCAGCCACGCCGTGTTGGGCTCGGCACCGATCATCACGAACAGCGCACCGACCTTCCGGCGGGTCTGCGTGCCGTCGTTGCAGACCCAGCCCACCTCGCGCAGGGACGTATCGCCATCGATGTGATCGACCTTGCAGTGCGTGTGCAGCGTGATGCGCGGCGATTGCGCGATACGTTGGACCAGGTAGTCCGACATGGTCGCCGCCAGCCCGCTGCCGCGCACCAGCACATGCACGTGCGCCACCGTGCGCGCGAGGAACACCGCCGCCTGCCCCGCGCTGTTGCCGCCACCGACCACCACGACCTCGGCACCCGCGCACAGCGTGGCTTCCATCGCCGTGGCGGCATAGTGGATGCCCTGCCCTTCGAACCGCTCGTAGTCGACGGTATCCAGCTTGCGGTAACGCGCCCCCGTGGCGATGACCACGGACCGCGCCGATACCACCATGCCGTCGTCCAGGGTGAGCCGGAACGGATGCGTCGAGCAGTCCATGGCCTGGACCGAGCGCGCGACGGCCATGTGGGCGCCGAACTTCATGGCCTGCACCTGGGCGCGGCCCGCCAGCGCCTGGCCGGAAATGCCGGTGGGAAAACCCAGGTAGTTCTCGATCTTCGAACTGGTACCCGCCTGACCGCCGGGAGCCAGCGCCTCGAGCACCAGCGTGTCCAGGCCCTCGGACGCCGCGTAGACGGCCGCCGCTAGGCCGGAAGGACCCGCGCCGATCACCGCCACGTCATGCACGTGGTCGCTGTCCAGCGGGATGGTGATGCCCAGGTGGTCGGCCAGCTGTGCCGTGGTCGGGCACTTCAGCACCTGCCGGTCGGGCATGATGACCACCGGGCATTCGCCCGGGTCGAGGCCGAAGCCGTCGATCAGGTGGCGCACGTCGTCGTCCACATCGGTGTCCAGCAACCGGTAGGGATAACCGTTGCGGATGAGGAAGCTGCGCAGCCGCACCGTATCCGCGGCATGCGCCGAACCGGCCAGGGTGACCCCACCCTGCCCGGACTGGATGAGGCCCACGCGGCGCAGGATGAAGGCACGCATGATGATCTCGCCGATGTCCGGCTCGCCGGAAACCAGCTTGCGGAACTGGGCGGGATCGAGCCTGACCAGACGGGTATCCGCGCCGGTGCGGCCATTGACCATGGTCTGGCGTTCACTGAAGAGGTCCACCTCGCCGGTGAACTGCCTGGGGCCGTGTACCACGATGATGTCGGGCGTGCCGTCCTCGTGCACGTCATAGACCTCGATGCAGCCCTCCAGCACGAAGAAGTAATCCACGTGCCGCTGCCCCCGCTCGAACAACACGGTGCCCGCGGGCAGGGTCTCTTCCGCGCCATAGCCGACCAGCCGTGCGGTCATCTCGTCATCGAGGTGGGGGAAGGTCTGCTCGCGACGCTGCGAGGGGCTGGACGGATCGTGTTCGGGCGGGATGGCCATGCGGCGGGTTCCAGGAGGAACGATCGGGTATCGGAGCGCCATCATGCCTGCGTAGACTGCCGTCGAATACCTGTCACGAGTCCCGCCATGTCCGTACCGCCCGACCTCGCCGCCCGCCCTTCCCTGCCCCTGCGCCTGCTGCGCTCCCCGCTGGGTCGCATCGCGGCGTTCGTCGTCACGCTGACCGTTCTCGGCTTCATCGCCGGCCACATCTACGCCGGCGTCGGCCTGCCACGCGGCAGGCTGCCCTTCGATCAGGTCACGCCCCTGATCGAGGCGTTCCGGCTGCTGCCGGTGGTCCTGGCCTACTGGCTGCTGGTATGGACGATCGAGGGACGGCGGATCGACGAACTGGCGCCACGCAAGGCCATACCGCACCTGGCGCTGGGTCTGCTCGGCGGCGCCCTGCTCTTTTCGCTGGTGGTCGGCACGCTCTATGCGCTGGGCGCGTTCGTCGTGGACGGCGTGAACCACGACGTGGCCTGGCTCGGCCCGATCCTGGTGACCGGTGTCGGCGCCGGGGTGGGCGAGGAGATCATCAGCCGCGGCGTGCTGTTCCGCATCGTCGAAGAGGGCCTGGGCACCTGGGCTTCCCTGCTGGTGTCGGCCGCGTTCTTCGGTGGCGCGCACGCCTGGAACCCGGGCGCCACCGCGTGGAGCGCCATCGCCATCGCGCTGGAAGCCGGGCTGCTGTTCGGACTGCTCTACAACCTGACCCGCTCGCTGTGGCTGTGCATGGGCGTGCACGCAGCCTGGAACATCGCCCAGGGGCCGTTCTACGGCATCCCCGTGTCCGGCTTCCAGCAGCGCGGCCTGCTCGCCTCGCACATGCAGGGACCCGACTGGCTCACGGGCGGGAGCTTCGGTGCGGAAGCCTCCGTGGTCGCGCTGTGCATCTGTTCGATCGCCACGGCCGTATGTCTTGCCGTGGCGGTCCGCCGCGGCACGCTGGCACCCCCGCCGTGGCGCCGCCCGACCCCGCCTTCAGTCGTGTGACGTATCGCCGATAATCTGCACGACGCCATGGAAGCCCGGCACGGTTGGGTGTACTACCTTAACTGGCCAGCACGTCATCCCTCCGCCCTCCTACCGGTCCTCGCATGTCATCCCACGAAAAGCGGCGCACCTGGCTGGCCGACCAGCCCCTCCAGCGCAAGATCGTCTTCGCCATCGGCGCACTGCTGGCCTTGTTCGTGGCGGCCAGCATCGCCAACCTGGTATCGCTGCACCGCGAGAACGACACCCGCGCCTGGTCGACGCACACCTATGTGGTGCTGCTCACGCTGGCCGAGGTGGACGACGATGCCCAGGCCCGCCAGGTCGCCTCGCGCGGCTTCATGCTCAACCAGGGCGATAGCGAGTGGGCCGACTTCGAACAGGCCGACCGGGAACTGGGTGCGGACCTGGAAAAGGTACGCCAATTGACGGCGGACAACCCCCTGCAGCAGTCGCGCCTGGACCGTGTGCAGGAGATGCTCGACCGCTGGAAGACGGAAATCATCAGGACCGGCCTCGAGCCCATGCGGGCTATCGGTGCGGCGGTGACGCCCGAAGCCGCGTTCGCGCGGGACGGCATCCGCCGCGAGTACTTCGCGCGGCGCACCGTACTGATGAGCGACATCCGCAAGCTGGTCGACGAGATGTCGTCGACCGAGCGCACGCTGCTTGAGCAACGTAACCGAGCACTGGACGACGTCCTCCAGGCCACGCTCTATATCAACATCATTTCCCTGGTGGCCTGCCTGCTGTTCGGCATGGCGGTCATCGCCATGACCTTCCGCCTGATCACGCGCCCCATCGTCCGCATGACCGAACTGATGACGCGGCTGGCTGCGCACGACCATGACATCGAGGTGCGCCAGCTGACCCGCCGCGACGAGATCGGCGAGATCGCCCGGGCGCTGCAGGTGTTCAAGGAGATGTCCATCGAGACGGCCGGCCAGAACTGGCTGAAGTCGGCGGTGACCGCGATCTCCAACCGGCTGCAGGTGGCCACCACGTACCGGCAGTTTGCCGACACCCTGCTCGCCGAACTGGTCCCCACGCTGAAGGCGGGGGTCGGCGTGTTCTACGTGTTCCGCGAAGACACCTCCACCCTGGAGATGCTGGGTAGCTACGGCTTCCGCCAGCGTCGTCATGTCACTACGTCGTACGCGCTGGGCGAAGGCCTGGTCGGCCAGGCGGCGCTCGGCCGTCAAGCCATTGTGTTGCAGGACGTGCCGGACGACTACACGCGCATCCATTCGGGCACGGGCGAGGCTTCGCCGCGCAGCGTGGTGATGGTACCCGTGCTGTCCCGTGACAGCCTGCTCGGCGTACTGGAAATCGCCAGCTTCGATCACCTCTCCCCGATCCAGCAGCGCCTGCTGGACGAGCTGATGCCAATCGTCGCGCTGTCGCTGGAAAACCTGTCCCGTGCCCTGCGCACCAGCACCCTGCTGGAACACACCCAGACCCAGGCCGACGAACTGCGCGCGTCGGAGGAAGCCCTGCGCTCGCAGCAGGAAGACCTGCGCACGACCAACGACGAGCTGAAAGCCAGGACCAACGAGCTGCAGGAACAGTCGCAGCGGCTGGTCGCCTCCGAGGAGGAACTACGCGTGCAGACGGAGGAACTGCACGCGTCCAACGAGGAACTGCGCGAAAAGGGCGTGACCCTCAACCAGCAGAAGGACGCCTTGCAGGCCCTGCAGCACGAGACTCAGGAAAAGGCCGAGGAACTGGCCCGCGCCAGCCAGTACAAGTCGGAATTCCTGGCCAACATGTCGCACGAGTTGCGCACGCCGCTGAACAGCCTGCTGATCCTCTCGCGCAGCCTGGCCGACAACGACGAGGACAACCTCACCGGTGAGCAGGTGGAATCGGCGCGGATCATCCACGATGCCGGCTCCAACCTGCTGCGACTCATCAACGACATCCTCGACCTGTCCAAGGTGGAGGCCGGCAAGATGGAACTGATGGTCGACACGTTCCCGATCGCGGACCTCGCGCGGACGCTCGGCCGTACCTTCAACCACGTCGCCCAGGAAAAGAAGCTGGCGTTCGTCGTGGACGTGGCACCCGACCTGCCGGCGACCATCCGCACCGACGGCGCCAAGCTGGAACAGGTGGCCAACAACCTGCTCAGCAACGCGTTCAAGTTCACCTCCAGCGGCACGGTGGCATTGCGCATCTCGCGGCCGGCGCCCGATGCGTCGCTGCCGGCGGGCCTCGAGGCCACCCAGGCCATCGCCATCGCCGTGACGGACTCCGGCATCGGCATCCCGGCGGACAAGTTCCAGCGGGTGTTCCATGCCTTCGAACAGGTGGATGCCAGCACCAGCCGCCAGTACGGCGGCACCGGCCTGGGCCTGGCCATCTCGCGCCGCATCGCCGAACTGCTCGGCGGAGACATCACGCTGGTCAGCGAGCCGGGCAAGGGCAGCACCTTCACCATCCTGCTGCCCGAGACGGCGCCCGACACCGGCGTCGTGGCGGAGCCCGTCCCGCGACAGCAGGCCGCGGCCGAGGCCACGCTGCCGCTGTCGCCGGGGTTGCTCGCCGAACACATCGACGACGACCGTCGTGCGATCAACCCCGGCGACACCACCATCCTGGTGGTGGAAGACGACCCGGCGTTCGCGCGGATCCTCGCCGACATGATCCACCGCAAGGGGCACCGTGTGCTCGCCGCCGCCGATGGCGAAACCGGCCTCGCGCTGGCGAAGCAGTATCGTCCCACCGGCATCCTGCTCGACGTGATGCTGCCAGGCATGGACGGCTGGACGGTGATCGAGCGACTGAAGGGCGATGTGGCCACGCGGCACATCCCCGTGCATTTCATCTCCGCCACGGACGATGCCTCGCGCGGCCTCGAACTGGGCGCGGTCGGCTTCCTGACCAAGCCGGTCAGCCGTGAGTCGATCGGAGACGCCTTCGACCGCCTGCTCCACTTCGCCGAAGGCCGCACGCGCCACCTGCTGGTCGTGGACGACGACGCCAGCGCGCGCGCCGCGGTGCGCATGCTGCTCAAGGACGACATGGTGATCATCGAGGAGGCCGCCTCCGGCGAGGAAGCGCTCTCGAAGACCGGCGACACGCCCTACGATTGCATCGTGCTGGACCTGGGCCTGCCCGGCATGTCCGGCATCGAATTCCTCGAGCGGCTGTCGCGTAGCGGGCATACCCCACCGGTGGTGGTGTATTCCGGCCGCGACCTCAGCCGCGAGGAGAGCATGAAGATCCGCCAGTACACCGACAGCATCGTGGTCAAGGGCGCCCGCTCGCCGGACCGCCTGCTCGACGAGGTCAGCCTGTTCCTGCATTCCATCCGGCACGGCGGCAGCGCGCGCAGCGAGGCGACCTCGGCCGCGGGCGGCGTCGACGAGGCCGACCTGCGCGGCCGCCGCCTGCTGCTGGTGGACGACGACATGCGCAACCTGTTCGCGCTGTCCAAGGTGCTGCGGGCCAAGGGCGTCGATGTGGTGATGGCCCAGGACGGTCAGAAGGCCCTCGACACACTGGACAAGGACACCGGCCTCGAACTCGTGCTGATGGACATCATGATGCCGGTGATGGACGGCTACGAGACCATGCGTTCCATCCGTGCCAGACCCGCGGTGGCCAAGGTGCCGATCATCGCGCTGACCGCCAAGGCCATGCGCGGCGACCGCGAGAAATGCCTGGAAGCCGGCGCCAACGACTACCTGTCCAAGCCGATCGACGTGGACCGCCTGCTCTCGATGATCCGCGTGTGGCTGCCACCCCGTGGCTGACATGGACATCGAGGACATCGAGATCCAGCTGTTCGTACGCGCCATGCAGCTGCGCCACGGGCACGACTTCAGCGAGTACGCCCCGGCGTCGCTGAAGCGTCGCGTGCAGCAGCTGGTGCGCACGCACGATGCCGGCAGCATCAGCGAGCTCAACCGCCGCCTGCTGCACGAGCCGGGTTTCCTGGCCAAGGCCATCGAGGGGTTGTCGGTGCCCGTGTCGGAAATGTTCCGCGACCCGGCCGTGTTCCGCGTGCTGCGCGACAAGGTGTTCCCGGTGCTGGCCTCCTACCCGGAGATCAACATCTGGCAGGCCGGCTGCGCCTATGGGCAGGAGGTGTACTCGCTGGCCATCCTGCTCGAGGAGGCCGGCCTCTACGAGCGCTCGCGTATCTACGCGACGGACTTCAACGACGCGGCGCTGGTCACCGCTGGCGAAGGCATCTACGCCACGCGCGAAGCGCGCGACTGGTCGCGCAACTACCTGGAAGCCGGTGGCCAACGCTCGCTGAGCGATTACTACAGCGCCCGCTACGACTTCATCAAGCTCGACGGCCGGTTGCGTCGCAACGTCACCTTCTTCAACCACAACCTGGTCACCGACGAGGTGTTCTGCGAGGCGCACCTCATCCTCTGCCGGAACGTGCTGATCTACTTCACCAACGCCCTCCAGGACCGCACGCTGGGCCTGTTCCGCGACAGCCTGGTACGGGGCGGTTTCCTCTGCCTGGGCACGCGGGAGAACATCGATTTTTCACCGGCAGCCACCGGCTTCTCCGACGTCGACCACGGCCTGCGGGTTTACCAGGTGGGCGGCAACGGCGCGAGGCCCCTGACCCGATGAACACCTACCAGGCCATTGTCATGGGTTGCAGCGCCGGTGGCTTGTCGGCCCTGCAGCGGGTGCTGCCCGGGCTGGACAAGCGGTTGGCCGTGCCGGTGGTGCTGTGCTGCCATACCGGCTCGGCCGATGTCTCGCTGCTGGTCGAGCTGCTGTCACGGGTCAGCGCGCTGCCCGTGGTCGAGGCGCAGGAGCGCGCGCCGGTGGACCCGGGCGTGGTGCATGTCGCCCCGGCGGGATATCACCTGCTGGTCGAGCCCAACCTGCACTTTTCCCTCAGCATCGACGCCAAGGTGGCCTATGCGCGCCCTTCGATCGACGTGTTGTTCGAGACGGCGGCGGACGCCTGGTACGACACCCTGGTGGCGGTCCTGATGACCGGGGCCAATTCCGATGGCGCGAACGGGCTTGCCGCCGTGCGCCGCGTCGGTGGTTACGCCATCGTGCAGGACCCCGCCACGGCGGAAGCACGCGCCATGCCCCTCGCCGGCATCGAACGTGCCGGCGCCGATGCCTGCCTCGATCTCGACGCCATCGCCGAGCGACTCAACCAACTGTGCCTGCCATGAAGCCGACCCGCCCCAAGATCCTCGTCGTCGACGACACCCCCGCCAACCTGGTTGCCATGCGTCGCCTGCTGGCCCGTGCGGAGGCCGACGTGTTCGAGGCCGCCAGCGGCAACGAGGCGCTGGCGCTGTGCCTGGATCACCGTTTCGCGCTGGTGCTGCTGGACGTGAACATGCCGGAGATGGACGGTTTCGAGGTGGCGGAGCTGATCTCGGAAAACGATCACCTCAGCGAGACGCCGATCATCTTCGTCACCGCCGCCTACGCAGACGACATCAACCGCATCAAGGGATACTCGGCCGGTGCGGTGGACTACATCGCCAAGCCGATCAACGACGTGATCCTGCAGTCGAAGGTGAAGATCTTCCTCGAACTGTATCGCGCACGCGCCCTGCTCCAGGATGCGCTGGACGAGTTGTCCACGCGCAACCGGCAGTTGACCGACGAAGTGGCCGAGCGTGCCCGCATGGAGCAACTGGTGCGCCACCAGGCCACGCACGACGCGCTTACCGGCCTGCCCAACCGGCTGCTGTTCCGCGAACGGCTGGAAGGCACCATTGCCGAAGGCAATAGTGGCGGCACGACATTCGCCCTGGCCTATATCGACATCGACGGCTTCAAGGCGGTCAACGACGGGCATGGCCATGCCGCGGGCGACGAACTGCTCAAGGCCATCGCCCTGCGCATCGATGCACGCACGCGCGGCACGGATACCGTCGCACGGCTGGGCGGCGACGAATTCGCCGTGCTGCTGCACGACACCGGCGACGCCACCGGCGCCCTGGTGCGCTGCCAGGCGCTGTGCGACGCCATTGCCGAGCCCTACACGCTCACCGTCGGCGACGTGCGCATCCCGGCGCGCGTCGGCGCCAGCATCGGCGTCACCCTGTTCCACCCCGGCGAGGCCTACGACGAGATCGTCGCCATCGCCGACGGTGCGATGTACGAGGCCAAGCGCAGCGGCAAGAACCGCTGCGTGATGGCCTGATGTCGGCGCCTCACGCCGGTGTCGCATCGCGCCAGCCGCGCGGTGCGAGCGTGGCCAGGAAGGCTTCCAGCACGGCACCGCGGTAGCGCTGCCGGTGCAGCAACAGCGTCAGTGTGCGCCGCAGGTCGAGGAACGGCGTGGGCAACACCACCAGGCGCCCTGTGGCCCGCGCATCGGCGATCGCCACCTCGGGCAGGCAGGCGATGCCGAGCCCCGCGATGACGGCCTGCTTGATCGCCTCGGCCTGGTCCAGTTCGAGCACGGTACGCCCTTCGGGCAGTTCGGCCAGCGCCCGTTCGCTCAGGGCGCGCGTGGCCGAGCCGCGCTCGCGCAGCACCCAGCGCTCGCCGGCGAAATCCTCGCGGCGCAACCGTTTCTTTCCCGCCAGCGGATGCCCCGGTCGGGCACAGACCACCAGCCGGTCGTCGCGCCAGGGCCGCGCCTCGATGGCGGCGTGCGTCACCGGGCCTTCGACGCAGCCGATGTCGAAGTCGTGGTCGAGTACGCCCTGCGCGATACGCGCCGTATTGGCGACGCCCAGGCGCAGGGCGATGCCGGGATGGATCGCCGTGAAGGGCCCGAGCAGCTCGCCGACCAGGTAGTTGCCCACGGTGTTGCTCGCCCCGATACCCAGCTCGCCGGTGAGTTCGGCGACGTCGCCGGCGGCGCGCCGGCCGAACTCCGCGTGGCGTTCCACCAGTTCCTGGGCCAGGGGCAGCAGCTCGCGGCCACGATCGTTGATCCGCAGGCGGCCGCGCTCGCGCACGAACAGCGCGGCGCCGAGCTGCCGCTCCAGCTCGGCCAGCGCCATGCTGGCCGCCGGCTGGCTGAGGAACAGGCGTCCGGCGGCCGCGCGAACGCTGCCGGAAAGAGCGATGGCGACGAATACCTGTAGCTGGCGCGGACTGATCGCTTGCATAAGCTTCACTTATACGCTCGATAAGGCATTTTCAATATCCTTATCGAACCAGCAACGTGACAATGCGGGCCAGTCCAGGAGTCATCCCGATGCCGGTTCGTTCCGCCACCACCCCGTCGCGCCTGCCCGGCGTCCTTCTCGCCGTGGCGGTGGCCGCGGTCGCCTTCGGCCTCGGTCGCCTGGTGCCGCTCATCGGCGGTGCCGTGTTCGGCATCGTGCTGGGCATCCTCGTGCGCCATGTCGCACCGCCGCCCGCGTCGTTCCAACACGGTATCCGCTTCGCCTCCAAGCAGGTGCTGCAGTGGTCGATCATCGCCCTCGGCTTCGGGCTCAGCCTGACCCAGGTGGCGCATACCGGCCTCGAGTCGCTGTCGGTCACCCTGGTGACGGTCACCGTCGCCGGCCTGGCCGCCTGGGTACTGGGTCGGTTGCTGCGCGTGCACGACACGCTTCAGGTGCTGATCGGTGTCGGCACCGCGATCTGCGGCGGCTCCGCCATCGCCGCGGTGGTGCCGATCATCAAACCGGACGAGCACGACACCGCGTTCGCGATCTCCACGATCTTCCTGTTCAACCTGGTGGCGGTCCTGCTGTTTCCGCTGCTGGGCCACCTGCTGGGCTTGTCCGACCTCGGCTTCGGCCTGTGGGCGGGCACGGCGATCAACGACACTTCGTCAGTGGTCGCGGCCGGTTACAGCTTCAGCCACGCCGCGGGCGACTACGCCACCATCGTCAAGCTGACCCGCGCCACCCTGATCATTCCGATCAGCCTGGGCATCGCACTGATCGTGGCGTGGCGGCAGAAGCGCAGCGGCGCCAGCGATTTCAGCCTGGCCCGGATCTTTCCGTGGTTCATCCTCTGGTTCCTGGTGGCGTCGGGTATCCGCACGGCCGGCCTGGTGCCCGAGGCGCTGCTACCGATGATCCACTTCGTGGCCGAATGCCTGATCGTGCTCGCGCTGACCGCCATCGGCCTGTCGGCCGACCTGCGCCGTATGGCGGCGACGGGCCCACGCCCGATCCTGCTGGGCCTGGGCGTATGGGCTGCGGTGGCGATCAGCAGCCTGCTGGTGCAACACCTGATCGGACGCTGGTAACCGGTGCGTCGGCGCCGATAGCCGCGAGCAGGCGCAGGTTCAACGCGTGTTGCTGGGCCTGCCAGGTGGCCAGGCGTGCCTCGTCGATGCTTTCCTGGCCGTCCATCGCGCTGAGCTTGCGCTTCCACCAGCTGGCGTAGGTGTAACGGGATATCTCACCCGTGACATCGCTGCCGATGACGCGGCCACGCAACATGGCGAGCATGGCTTCGCCACCGGACTCGCTGAGCGTGCCCTGGTCCCAGTTGGTCATGGCCACCTCGGGTGCATAGGCGTCCTTGTCGATCGACAGGTACAC
Source organism: Luteibacter sp. PvP120 (assembly GCF_054055715.1). NCBI lineage: Bacteria > Pseudomonadati > Pseudomonadota > Gammaproteobacteria > Lysobacterales > Rhodanobacteraceae > Luteibacter > Luteibacter sp. PvP120. Next base: position 51,806 of record NZ_JBSRXP010000014.1, read on the forward strand.
CGGCTCGGTGCTGTGCGCCTGCAGGGAGACGAAGGCATCCACCATGGCCTGGCTGGTCGGGAACGCGCGGAAGCGCGCACCCAGCCCGATCGTGTCCGCCCAGCGCGTATCCACGCCGGTGGACCAGTAGGTGAGCTTGCCGGCGCGCAAGGGGCCGAGGTAGTTCTCCCAGGCATGCTTGCGGCCGATGTCGCTCGAGGTGATGCCGACGACATGCACGTGGCTGACGCGCGGCAGCATGGCGACCCGGCGTACCCACGAGCCGCAATGCACGCCGAAGGGAAACCGCATGTTGTCCGGGTGATTGTCCAGCACCACCACCTGGAAGCCCGAGGTGCCCGGCACGCGCTGCACGAGCGGCCAGGTCAGGTGGTGGAAATCGCCGCTGCCGAGGAACACGGTGCCGTGCTCTCGCGGCAACGTGTCGCGGAGGTCGGCGGCGAAGCGACGCAGGGTGGACAGCGAACAGCCGAAGCGGATCGCTTCCTCGCATTCGCGCAGGGGCAGCACCAACCGGCCCGGTAGTGCGCCGACGGACCCATCCAGGTCAAGTACGACGGGCTTGTGCATCCGCGGCCTCCCACTGGCTGTCGGTTTCGAAGCGATGGGCGAAGCGGCGAAGCACGGCGCGCAGCAGCGGCTGGCGCACGAACACGGCGTGGCGGGTGAGGTGGAAGCGCGCGCCCAGCGACGCCTTGACGGCGGGGTCCGTCCAGCCGGCGACATAGAACCGCAGGCCCCGCTGGAGCGCAAATTCCAGGTTGACGAACCAGCTGACGAAATAGAGATCCAGCTCGCGCGCCGCCGGATAGGCAAAGCCCACGTACTTGTCGAGCAGCTTGCCGTCGTGCTCGTAGCAGAGGTTCCAACCGATCAGCTCGCCATCCACCCGGTAGGTAAACACGTGGCCACCCGGGTCGCGTAACACGGCGGCGAAGAACTCACGCGACAGTTTGTCGAAGTGCACGTCGCTCTGCGCGTAGACGTTCTCGAACAGCGCGTAGAAGGCATCGACGGTATGGTCCGCGGCGAAGGCCTCGCCGGTGGCGAGCGTGTCCACCTGGAGCTTCTCGCGCGAGCGAAGCTTGCGTCGGAGGTTCTTCCGTCGCGACGCCGAAAGGCGACCGAGGTAATCGTCGATGGAGGTGAAATCGATGGGCACATAGGCTAGTGCCTGGCCCTCGACGATGATGTAGCCGTGCTCACGCGCGGCCTCGATGAAGCGCCGCGTCCATGCGCGATCACGTACCGAGGTCAACGGCGAATCCACCGCCAGGTCCTTGACGATCAGCAGCGGGTGGTCGGCGCCGAACGAGCCCGCCCAGCCAGCCGCCACGACGGCGGGATCGCTGTGCGCGTCGAACAGCGAATACTCGGACACGGTGCTGCCCGCGAAGCAGGTGCGCGGCGTGAGCAGGCGTTTGATCAGGGACTGGAAAGGCATGCCTGCCACGCGCCGACGCAGTGCATCGTCGGCCGTGGTCAGGAGGTCGAACGGTGCCACGAACAGTGGCGACCCGTCGGCGGCGCGGAGCGGGACGAACCCGTGCGGCGGATGGCGTTCGAAGTGCCCGAGCAGGGCATCCGGCTCGAGCTGGTTCACGAAGGCCATCGCCGGGCGACCGGTTATCCGCCGCGCTTGGCCAGCGTCAGCAGCTGGTCGAGCAGTGCGATGGCCAGGTCGATCTCGTCGTGGCTGATGTCGAGCGACGGCGCGAACGTGATCACGTTCTTGTACCAGCCGCCGACGTCGAGCACGAGACCGATCTTCTTGCCCTGGTGGGTCAGGCCGCCAGCCAGGCCGATGTCGACCATGCGGTCGAGCAGCGCCTTGTTCGGCGTGAACCCGTCGTCCGTGCAGATCTCGGCACGCAGCGCCAGGCCCAGGCCGTCGACGTCGCCGATTTCCTTGTGGCGCTTCTGCAGGTCGCGCAGGCCGTCGAGGAAGTGCTTGCCCTTCTCGGCCACGCGCGTGCCGTAATCCAGCTCGTAGCCCATCTTGATCACTTCCAGGCCCAGCGCGGTACCGAGCGGGTTGGAATTGAACGTGGAGTGGGTAGAGCCCGGGGGGAAGATCTCCGGATTGATCAGTTCCTCGCGCGCCCAGATGCCGGACAGCGGATTGAGGCCGTTGGTCAGCGCCTTGCCGAACACCAGCACGTCGGGGTTGACGCCGAAATGCTCGATGGACCAGAGCTTGCCGGTACGCCAGAAGCCCATCTGGATTTCGTCGACGACCATCAGGATGCCGTACTTGTCCAGCACCTTCTTCAGGTCGATGAAGAAGTTCTTCGGCGGGATGACGTAGCCGCCGGTGCCCTGGATCGGCTCGACGTAGAACGCAGCGTATTCGGCCTCGCCGACCTTGGGATCCCACACGCCGTTGTATTCGGTCTCGAACAGGCGCGCGAACTGGCGCACGCACTCGTCGGAGTATTCTTCCGGCGTCATGCCCTTCGGGCGGCGGAACGGATACGGGAACGGAATGAACTGCGCGCGCTCGCCGAAGTGGCCGAAGCGGCGACGGTAGCGGTAGCTGGAGGTGATCGACGAAGCGCCGAGCGTACGGCCGTGATAACCGCCCTCGAAGGCGAACATCAGGCTCTTGCCGCCGCGTGCGTTACGCACCAGCTTCAGCGAGTCTTCCACCGCCTGCGCGCCGCCCACGTTGAAGTGGCAGCGGCCGTCCAGGCCGAACTTCTGCTTCGCGTCCACCGCGATGGTCTTGGCGAGTTCGATCTTGCCCTGGTGCAGGTACTGGCTGGCCACCTGCGGCAGCAGGTCGATCTGCGCCTTCAGGGTGTCGTTGAGGCGCTTGTTGCCGTAGCCGAAATTGACGGCCGAGTACCACATCTGCAGGTCGAGGAACGGGATGTTCTCGCTGTCGTAGATGTAGCTGCCTTCCGCGTGGCGGAAGATCTTCGGCGGGTCCACGTAGTGCACGGTGTCGCCGAAGGAGCAGTACTTGGCTTCGTCGGCGAGCAGCGTCGCATCGTCGATCACGACCTGCGGGTTGCGGGAAAGGATGTTCATGCGGGGAGTTCCTGGGAGATCGTCGCGTGAAGGGGAATGACGGTGTGCGGCGGGAGGCGACCAGCGAGCAGTTCGGGGAGCAGTTCGCGGGCCTCGTCGAAGCTCGCGATGGGGGCGTAGGGAATGCCGGCGGCGCGGCAGTGTTCGATCAGGCGGTTCTTGGCGAAGACGAAATCCACGCGGTCCGCCGCGCAGAAGTCGGACGCGCCGTCGCCGATCAGCAGGGTCTTGCCGCCCCGCGCGTTGGACGCTTCCACGCGGGCGCACTTGCACGTTCCGGCACGGCAACCCGACACGCTGTACGGCGAGGTCAGGCTCCAGTCGCGCTGGCCACTCTGCACGAGGTGGTTGGCGACCGTGGGCAGGGTGTCGATGCCGTGGTTGGCAAGAATCGCGTGGATGGCGTGGTCGAGGCCGTCACTGACGATCTCCATGGGCACGCCATGCTGGATGGTGGCGGCCACGAAACCGGCGAAGCCCTGGTCGATGCGCAGGCTGTCCAGGTGTCGGGCCAACTCGTCCCGGCTCATGTCCAGCAGGGCCACCTGCCCGGCCATGCACACGGCGGAGCCGATCAGGCCCGCGCGCCAGTCGCGTTCGAGTATTTCCCAACCCGGACGCCCGTAACGGTCCAGTAATGAGTCGATGACGTCCTCGACGGCGATGGTGCCGTCGAAGTCGCAAAGGATGTTCCAGGAGGCGGGGCTCAGCACGTCGGATGCGCCGGTGGTCAGGTTGGAAGAAAGGCTAATCGCACATCCTTTCGAAGCCCTTTCCCGTCACCGAAGCATGTCGTAAGGTAGCGTGCGGCATGATTTGCACGTCCCACCGAACGGCTTCCCTCCCATGCGTAGAACCTGCCTCGTCTTCCTGGCCGCCCTGCTGGCGGCAGCCTCCGTGCATGCTCAGGAGGACGGCCCCACCTACGCCCTCGGCGCGGGCGTGCAGCGCATGCCCGCCTGGATGGGCGCGAAAGGCGATCGCAACCAGCCCATTCCGTACATCGATATCGATCTGCCCGGCAAGGGCGAACTGTCCACGGCCGACGGCCTGACCATCGACCTGCTGGACGGCGAGCACTGGCACGGAGGTTTCTACGGCAACTGGCTGTGGGGACGCACGCACAACGATCTGGGCGCACTGGGCGGCAAGGTGGCCTCGCTGTCGCCACGTTTCCAGGGTGGCGGCTACCTCGAGTACGTGTTCGACAAACGCTTCAGCGTCGGCAGCCACGTCGCGCACGATACCGACGGCGCAGGCGCCTATGTCGCCGTGTACGCCGACTACAAGCTGCCGAACGTGTGGTACATCGAGCATTCGCTCGAGTTGCAGGTCGGCGGCATGAACGGGCCGGCGATGCGCCGTTTCTTCGGTGTCACACCGACCGAAGCGGGCAACCTGGGCACGCGTTCATGGCAACCGGGTGCCGGCTGGCAGTCCGCCAACCTGGAGTACGACGCGTTCGTGCCCACATCGCAGCACACGGGCTTCGCCGTAGCGATCTCCTATGGCCGACTGTACGGCGACGCGGCCGCGAGCCCGCTGGTGAAATCGTTCGGCTCGGCTCGTCAGGTCACCGAGACCCTGGCCTTCGTCTATCACTTCTGATCGTTTCTAGAACGGCTCAGCGGTCGTCGCGCGTCCAGATGGCGCCATCGGTTTCCTGCACCGGGAACACCGTCACCGGTTCGTAGGCGGGGGGACAGGTGACCGCGCCGGTGCGCAGGTCGAAGCGCGCGCCATGGCGCACGCATTCCACCTCGAAGCCCAGCACAGGACCGCCGGCCAGCTCGCCGCCGTCGTGCGTGCACACATCCTCGATGGCGTAGAGCTGGCCCTCGATGTTGTATACGGCGATAGCGGTGTCGCCATCCCAGACGACCCGGTGTTCGCCCGGCAGTAGTTCACCGCGCGTGCCGACGCGCACCCAGGTGTTCATGCCTTTACGTCCTTCACCAGATATTCGAAACGCAGGTCGTCACGCTGCGGCAGGCCGAAACGTTCATCGCCATAGGGAAAGGGCTTGGTCTTGCCGGTGCGCCGATAACCGCGGCGCTCGTACCAGGCGATCAGCTCGGCGCGGATGTCGATCACGGTCATCTCGACGCGCTCGCTCGCCCACTCGTCACGGGCGATGCGCTCCACTTCGTCGATCATCAGGCGACCGATCCCCGTGCCCTGCGCCGGTGGATGCACCGAGAACATGCCGAAGTAGCAGACAGGCCCCTGACGTTCGATGTAGCAGGAGGCGAGGACTTCTTCGCCCCGCTCGAGCAGGACGAACCGGCCATCGACACCGGCGAGGAGATCCTCGATCTCGGTCACGTCCGTACGTCGGCCATGGAGGAAATCGGCCTCCGTGGTCCAGCCGGCCCGGCTGGCATCGCCGCGGTAGGCGGACTCGACCAGCGAAGCGATCGCCGAGGCGTCGGCGGCTGAGGCGGTACGAAAGATAGGGGATGAAGTCATGGGCCAAGTTTAACGCCGCGACCGCGCCGCGGAACAATGCGATGTCATTCCTACAACGCGCTAGCTGGCCGAGAACTACTATTTATTCGGTTCTTCTCGATTTACCGGGGAGGAGGCGTCGGGTGGTCACCCTCTGCGCTCGGGCAGCGGCCGCAAGCGGCCGAACTCGCTCAGAGGATGACCACCCGACACCTCCCTGACGACT
>NZ_JBSRXP010000015.1:0-50040 GCF_054055715.1 Luteibacter sp. PvP120
ACGGAAAAGGCCCGAAGGGGGCCGGCCAGGACGGCCGGCCGTTTCCGCTGAGCCATGGATGGCGAATCGGAAACCCCCGTTCGGAGCCCGACCCGGGCCCGAAGGGCAATAGATATACGGCCGCGCCAGCGGCCCTTCCCTAGCGGGTCGCCGCAGGCGTGGCCCCGAGGGTGGCACCCGCCGGCTCTCATTCCCAGGCCCCACAGCCCCAGGCCCAGCACGATGCCAGAGGCGCGCCAGTTTTGTACCTACAAGAACCGACCGCTATCTACAATAAGTCACCACCGCGACTTGGCCCTATGGTTCCGATAGCCTTAGGAGGATGTGAATCAGGCGTGCACCTCAGGTGCTCCGTTTGTGAATGCATGCTATAAAGTTCGCCACTTCCCGGGTGCGGTACGACTTACGCATTCGCAATGGTGAACGGTAAGTGCTTGATTAATCTTCGTTGTCTGCCTGGAGAGCCAGGTAGAGGAAGAGATCACGCAGGGTGGGATCGGACAACGAGGCCGCGGCGGACCGGAGATGGCGGGCCGCACCGGCGGAAAGCGGCCTGTGCCGGTCGGGAATGACCTCAACAGGCGGCAGGGGTGCCACTTTCACGGCGACCGAGTAGGCCTTCGCGCCCATGGCGCGGGCGGCTTCGAGGATCTGCGTCTGGTAAAGACGTACCCGCGATGCCCAGGCCGACGACGGCGCGAGGAAGACGAGTCGGCCATCGCGCAGGTCCGCGAAGCGGATGTGGTCGCGCATGGGCGAGGGCAGGGTCGCGCGGAGCTGGCGGTCCAGTTGGTCGAGTTCGCGCGCCTTGGCGGCGAGCGACGCGACGGGTCCCACGTCCACGATGGATTTCAGTCCACGAGTGGCATGGCGGGACGGCTTGGACGGCGGTGGCATGGGCCGGATGGACTTTTCGATGTGGAACGTATGCAGATCATACTCGTGTCACGCGGTCAGAAAGGACCGAAAACGCTGGACCTCTCTTGCCGGCGCTTGCGCTGCAAGATGGCCGCTTTCGCCCTGGCCGGTGTGCTGGGCATTGCCTGCGTCGGTGCGGTCGTTGCCCTTGCCGTGGCCAGCCCCCGCGGCCGTGCCCTCGGTCATATCCAGGGTCTTCAGCAGCAGGTGGGCGACCAGGATGCCCAGGTGGCACAGATCCGGCGGGACGCCCAGCGAGACCTCGACGCCCTGGCCGTGAAGCTGGGCCAGTTGCAGGCCCAATCCATTCGCCTGAACGCGCTGGGCGAGCGCCTGACTCAGGTGGGCAAGCTCGACGCCGGCGAGTTCGACTTCGACGAGGTGCCGGGGCAGGGCGGCCCGGAACCGACCGCCGGTGGCGACGCCTACACCTTGCCGGGTTCACTGGATCGCGGCATCGACCGATTATCGGGCCAGTTCGATACCCAGCAGGTCCAGCTCGAGGCCCTGAGTGACATGCTCATGGATCGCCGGATCGAGTCCAGCCTGCGGCCGACGGGCATGCCGGTGAACGGCTACATCTCCTCCTACTTTGGCGGTCGTCCCGATCCTTTCAGCGGGCACAGTGCCCGGCACACGGGCATCGACATCGCCGCCCCGACGGGTACGCCGGTGACGGCGGTTGCCGAAGGCATGGTCACCTTTGCCGGTCAGCGCAGCGGCTATGGCGATGTCGTCGAAATCGACCACGGCAATGGGTACATGACCCGCTACGCCCACAACAGCGCCATCGTCGCCACCCCCGGCGAGCGGGTCAGGGTGGGCGACGTGATCGCCAAGGCCGGTTCCACGGGCCGTTCCACCGGGTCCCACGTCCATTTCGAGGTCTGGTACCACGATCAGGTGGTCAATCCGCTGGCCTTCGTCCGCAGCCACCGCTGACCCGGCCTTGAATCCGTGGCGGCATGCCGCCACCCCGAGGAAAGCCAGGGGCGGGCGTAGTATGATCGTCCCTTCGTGCCGCTCGGCTTCAGGCCTTCCGGCGCCCTTTTTTCGTTTCAGATCCGGATGATCGATGTTCAATCGTGCACTGACGAGTATTTTCGGCAGCCGTAACGAGCGTGTGCTGCGCGACCTCTCCAAGACGGTCAAGCGCATCAACGCCCTGGAGCCCGAATTCGAAACGCTTTCCGACGATGCGCTGCGCGGGAAGACCGAGGAGTTCCGCGGCAGGCTGGCAGCGGGCGAGGCGCTCGACAAGCTGCTGCCCGAAGCCTTCGCGGTCACCCGCGAGGCGGCCAAGCGCGTGCTCGGCATGCGCCACTACGACGTCCAGATGATCGGCGGCATGGTGCTGCACTCGGGCCGCATCGCCGAGATGCGCACGGGCGAGGGCAAGACCCTGGTCGGTACGCTGCCGGTGTACCTGAATGCGCTGGAAGGCAAGGGCGTTCACGTGGTCACGGTGAACGACTACCTGGCGCGTCGCGACTCAGCCCAGATGGGCCGGCTGTACAACTTCCTCGGCCTCACGGTCGGCGTCGTGTATCCGGGCATGGACCACGCGGACAAGCGCGAGGCCTATCAGTCGGACATCACCTACGGCACCAACAACGAGTTCGGCTTCGACTACCTGCGCGACAACATGGCGCTCAGCAAGGAGCAGCGCAACCAGCGCGGCCTGCATTACGCCATCGTCGACGAAGTGGACTCGATCCTCATCGACGAAGCCCGCACCCCGCTGATCATCTCGGGCCCGGCCGAAGATTCCCCGCAGCTGTACATCGCGGTGAACAAGATCGTCCCCCGCCTCATCCGGCAGGAGAAGGAAGACGCCCCGGGCGACTACCTGGTCGACGAGAAGCAGAAGCAGGTGCACATGTCCGAAGAGGGCATGGAGCACGCCGAGCAGCTGTTGCGCGAGGCCGGCGTCATCGAGCCCGACAGCGGTCTCTACGATTCGAAGAACCTGGCGGTGGTCCACCACCTCAATGCCGCGCTGCGCGCCAACGGCATCTACCAGCGTGACGTGGACTACATCGTGCGCGACGGCGAGGTCATCATCGTCGATGAGTTCACCGGTCGTACCCTGGCGGGTCGCCGCTGGTCCGACGGCCTGCACCAGGCGGTCGAGGCCAAGGAAGGCGTGCCCATCCAGCGCGAGAACCAGACCCTGGCGACGGTGACGTTCCAGAACCTGTTCCGCATGTACAAGAAGCTGGCCGGCATGACCGGCACGGCCGACACGGAAGCCTACGAATTCCAGACCGTCTACGGCCTGGAAGTCGTGGTCATCCCGACGCACAAGCCGATGGTGCGTGTCGACAACCCGGATTCCGTGTTCCTGGGGCCGGATGCCAAATACAAATCGGTGATCGCCGACATCAAGGCCTGCCACGAACGCGGCCAGCCCGTGCTGGTCGGTACCGCCTCGATCGACGTGTCCGAGCTGGTTTCCGGCCTGCTTCGGCAGGAAGGCATCGCGCACGAGGTGCTCAACGCCAAGCAGCACGAGCGCGAGGCGCACATCGTCGCGCAGGCCGGTGCGCCGGGCGCGGTCACCATCGCCACCAACATGGCCGGTCGCGGTACCGACATCGTGCTGGGCGGCAGCCTCGACGCGGCGCTGGCCACCTTGCCCGAAGACGCCTCCGACGCCGAGCGCAAGCAGGTGCGCGAGGACTGGAAAAAGCGCCACGACCAGGTGCTGGCTTCCGGTGGTCTGCACATCATCGGTACCGAGCGCCACGAATCCCGTCGTATCGACAACCAGCTGCGTGGCCGTTCGGGCCGCCAGGGCGATCCGGGCTCGTCCCGCTTCTACCTGTCGCTGCAGGACAACCTGATGCGCATCTTCGGCGGCGAGCGCATCGGCCGCTGGATGCAGATGTTCGGCATGAAGGAAGACGAGGCACTGGAGGATCGACTGATCTCCCGCCAGATCGAGAAAGTGCAGCGCAAGGTCGAGCAGCACAACTTCGATATCCGCAAGAATCTGCTGGACTTCGACGATGTCGCCAACGACCAGCGCAAGGTGATCTACGCGCAGCGTGACGAACTGCTCGAAACCGACGACATCTCCGACATGATCGGCGACATCCGCCAGGATGTCGTGGTCGCCCTGGTGCGTCGCTTCGTGCCGGCGGACAGCATCGACGACCAGTGGGACCTCGCTGGCCTCGATCGCGAGCTGGCGAGCGAACTCAACCTGCGCATCGACCTTCCGCAGTGGGTCGAGGCACAGAAGGAAGTGGACGCGGAAGGCATCCTCGAGCACGTGCGCGAAGCGGTGGACGCCCTGTTCGCCGAGAAGGAAGCCCAGATCGGCGCGGAGACCATGCGCTCGCTCGAGAAGCACGTCATGCTCTCGGTGGTCGACAACGCCTGGAAGGAGCACCTCGCCAGCATGGACTACCTGCGCCAGGGCATCTATCTGCGCGGGTATGCGCAGAAGCAGCCGAAGCAGGAGTTCAAGCGCGAGTCGTTCGAGCTCTTCTCCGAAATGCTCGACCGCATCAAGGGCGAAGTGGTGCAGATGCTCGCGCGTATCCGCGTCCGCAGCGAAGACGAAGTGCTGGCGATGGAAGCGGAGCAGCAGCGTGCGGCCGACGGCCAGTCGCTGCAGTTCCAGCATGCGGACGCGCAGGCCGCGGGTTTGCCCCAGGGCAATGCGCCGGCGGAGGCCGCCGCGCCGATCATGCCTTCCGTCGTCAACGACGGCCCGAAGGTCGGCCGTAACGATCCCTGTCCTTGTGGCTCGGGTAAGAAGTACAAGCACTGCCACGGCCAGCTCACCTGACGCACGGTGAGCCTGCCCGTAAAAACAAACCCGCCGACAGGCGGGTTTGTTTTTTGCAGTCAGTCGATATCGGTCAGTCGCCGCCGCCCTTGGGCTTCTGCCGATGCGGCTCGGCATTCACGGTGATGTATTCCGGTTCCTCGGTGTCCAGGCGCAGGGCGGTGAGCTGTCCACCCCAGACGCAGCCGGTGTCGATCGCATAGACGCCCAGGCCGGCGAACCGTCCCAGCGCGGACCAGTGACCGCAGACGATGCGGGTTTCGCGGCGACGCATGCCCGGCACTTCGAACCAGGGATACATGCCCGGCTTCTGTGTGCCCGGGGTGCCCTTGCCTTCGAAGTCGATCCGACCGGTGACGTCGCAATAGCGCATGCGGGTCAGCGTATTGATGGTGGCGCGGTGGCGCTCCACACCCTGCAGGCGGTTGTTCCAGCCGGGCGGACGATTGCCGAACAGGTTTTTCAGCAGCCGCTGGTGACGCGGGCCGCCAAGCTCGCGCTCGACGTCCAGGGCAGCGCGCTGGGCCTGGCGCAGCGTCCACATGGGCGCCATGCCCGCGTGGATCATGGTCCAGCCCAGGGTCTCGTCGTGGTGCAGCAGCTTCTGCATGCGCAGCCACTCGAGCAGCACCGGGGCATCGTCGGCGAACAGCACTTCGCGCAGCTCGGGGTTGACCCGTTGCTGTGCATCCTCGCGACGCTGGCCGATGGCGAGCAGTGAGAGATCGTGGTTGCCCAGCGTGATAATGGTGCTGTCGCGCAGCGAGTGGATCAGCCGCAGCGTGGCCAGCGACTCACCGCCGCGGTTGACCAGGTCCCCGCAGAACCAGAGTTTGTCGTTCGACGGGTCGAAACGAAGCTTCTCCAGCAGGCGCTGGAGTTCGGGGTAGCAACCCTGGACATCGCCGATCGCGTAGACGGCCATCAGTCCTGTCGCTCCGTCGCGCCGTTGTCGGCGCGGGCATGCACACTATCCATGGCTTCGATCCTAGTGGAGCGTGCGTGGGATCGAAAGCACGAAGGGCGCGATCGGGGCATCGAAGTGCGTGCCGTCGTCCGCCACCATGCGGTAGCTGCCTTCCATTGTGCCGACCGAGGTCTCCAAGACGGCGCCGGAGGTGTATTCGAAGGATTCGCCGGGGCGCATCCACGGCTGCTCGCCGACCACGCCGTCGCCGCGCACTTCCTCGACCTTGCCGTTCGCATCGGTGATCACCCAGTGCCGTGTCAGCAGCTGTGCACCGGACTCGCCCGCGTTACGCAGCGTGATCGTGTAGGCGAACACGTAGCGGTTGTCCTTGGGCTGCGACTGGTCGGGAACGAAGCGGGTTTCGACCTCCACGTCGATCGTGTAGGGCTGTTTAGAGTTCATGGAGGGATTGTCGGGGACGGGAAGGGGGTGGGCAAGTATGCCCTGAACGCGCTCAGCTCGCGTTTGCGAGCTTCACGAAGTCCATCGGCGCCAGCGTTTCGGCGCGTGCACGCGGATCGATGCCGAGTTCACGGATCGTCGACTCGTCCACGATGCCCTTTAGCGTGTTGGAAAGCGTCTTGCGTCGCATCGCGAATGCGGCCTTCACGACCGCGTGAATGCGTGCCGGATCGCCCGTGGGCAACGCCTCGGGAGGGAGCGGTACCAGCCGGACCACGGCGGAGTCGACCTTCGGCGGCGGCCGGAATGCGCCCGGCGGCACCGTGAAGAGCGGCGTCACCTTGCAGGCCAACTGCAGCATGACACTGAGGCGCCCGTAGACCTTGCTGCCCGGCTCGGCGGCCATGCGGTCGACGACCTCCTTCTGCAGCATGAAGTGCATATCCTGGATGGCGGAGGCGTGGGCCACGCAGTGGAACAGGATCGGGCTGGAGATGTAGTACGGCAAGTTGCCGGCAATGCGCAGGCGCTCCGCGCCAAGTTCATGGGCCAGCGCCGTGAAATCGACCTTGAGCACGTCCGAGTGCACGATGCGTAGTTCGCCTATGGCGGCCGCGCGCGCCTGCAGGCCGGGAATGAGGTCGGTATCCAGCTCGATCGCCGTCATGCGCTTTGCCACGGCCAGCAGGGGCATCGTCATGGCGCCTTCGCCCGGTCCGATTTCGACCACGGTGTCGCCGTCCTTGGGTGCGACGGACGAGACGATGCGATCGATATAGCGCTTATCGTGCAGGAAGTGCTGGCCGAAACTCTTCTTGGGGCGTGCGTTCATGGCGTGGCCCGGTGGCGGGCGAGGTCGATGGCGAGGCGGGTGGCGGCGAACAGGCTGGCCGGATCCGCGCGGCCGGTGCCCGCGAGGTCCAGCGCCGTGCCGTGGTCTACCGAGGTACGGATGTAAGGCAGCCCCAGCGTCACGTTGACGGTGCGGTCGAAGGCTTCACTCTTGAGCACGGGCAGGGCCTGGTCGTGATACATCGCCAGCACGGCGTCGTAGTGCTGGCGCATGGCGGGAACGAAGGCCGTGTCGGCCGGCAGCGGGCCGAGCAGGATCATGCCTTCGCCGCGCAGTCGATCCAGCAACGGGATGATGGTGTCCAACTCTTCCCGGCCCATATGGCCGCCCTCGCCCGCGTGCGGATTGAGGCCGAGCACAGCGATGCGCGGATGGGTCAGGCGGAAATCCTGCACCAGTGCACGCGCCACGATGCGCAGCGTGCGTTCAATACGCGTCGCGGTGACCGCCGCGGGCACGGCGGACAGGGGCAGGTGAGTCGTGACCAGGGTGACGCGCAGTTCGGGGCTGGCCAGCATCATCACCACGTCGACGCCCGCGCGTTCGGCGAAGAACTCCGTATGGCCGCTGAAGGCGATGCCGCTCTCGTTGATGCTGGATTTCTGCACGGGGCCGGTGACCACGGCATCGAACTCTCCCATGGCACACCCGTCGGCGGCGGCGGCCAACATGTCCAGCACGTGACGCGCGTTGCGTGGGTCGGGATGGCCCCAGGTCTCCACGGTGCCTAACGGCACGTGTTGCACGCGGATGTGCCCGGCCGCCCGGCTGCCGATGCGCTGGCCGGTATCGTCGTCGATATGGAGGGTGACGCCAGCGGCGGCGGCCGCGCGGCCCAGTAACTGCCGGTCGGTGATAGCGACCAGGTCGGCCTGGAGATCGCTGGCAGCCAGGCGGGCAACCAGCTCCGGTCCCACCCCGGCAGGCTCGCCGGCGGTGACGGCGAGCCGTGGCAGGGTGGTCGCGGTCATGTCGGTGTTACGGCGTGGAGGCCGTGCTTGCCGGCTTGTCGTTCGGATCTTTCAGCTCAGGCACGCGGATATCCACAAAGGACGTGGAACGCAGCTCACGGAGGTAGTTCTCGTAGGCTTCGTCGGCCTTGCGGTTGCCGATGGCCTGGCGGGCCTGGTCGCGCTGCAGCTGGTCGGTCAGGTCGCTCTGGCGCGAGCCCAGACGCTGCAGGACGATCCAGCCGGCATCCGTCTGGATGGGGTGCGAGACCTCGTTGTCCTTCAGCTGCTCGACCTGGGTGGCGATGGCCTGGCCCCAGGCATCCTTGGCGAACCAGCCCATGTCGCCGCCGTTGTTCGCCGTGGTGTTGTCTTTGGACTCATCCTTGGCGAGCTTGGCGAAATCTTCTTTCTTGTCGACGATGCGCGTGTACAGGTCCTGCGCCTTCTTCTCGGCCTGCTCCGGCGTGACCAGCTCGGACGGCTTGATGAGGATCTGACGGGCGTGATACTCGGTGACGATCTGACGGCCCGGCGCGCGCGTGTCGACCAGCTTCAGGATGTGGAAGCCGGTGGGACCGCGCAGGGCGGCGGTGGTCTCGCCCGGCTTGAGGGTGGCGACAGCGTCCGCGAAGGCGGGCGGCACTTCGTCCAGGCGGCGCCAGCCCAGGTCGCCGCCGTCCAGCGCGTCGGGCGCGTCGGAGAAGCGGATGGCCGCGGCGTTGAAGTCCATGCCGCCCTTGATCGCCTTGATCGCCTCGGCGGCCTTGACTTCCGCCTGCGCGATGTCGGCGGCACCGCCATTGGCGGGGGTGCTGATGGCGATGTGCGCGAGGTGGACCTCGCCGGCCTTGTAGCTCGGGCTGGCCAGCAGGTTGTTGACCTCGGCGTCGGTGACGGTGACCTGGTCGCGCACCACGCTCTCGTGCAGCTTCTGGGCGATGATCTGGTCGGACAGCTGCTGGCGGAACGCCGCGTAGCTGTAGCCGTCCTGCTCCACCGCCGCACGCAGCTGATCGAGGCTCATCTTGTTCTGCTGGGCCACATTGGTGGCCGCCTGGTCGATGTCCTGGTCGGACACATGGATGTTCTGGTCGTTGGCGCGCTGGACCTGCAGCTTCATCAGGATGAGGCGGTCGAGCACCTGGCGGGCCAGGACGTCCTTCGGCGGCAGCTGGCCCGGATTCGAGGCGTACTGGCGGACGATGGCGTTGATGGCCTCGTCCAGCTCGCTCTGCAGGATGACGTCTTCCTCGACCACCGCGACGATGCGGTCGATCGAACCGTTGCCGGCGGTCGCGCCCGACGCCGTCGGCTGGGCCGAAGGCATCAACTGGGCATGGGCCGGGGGCATCGCCACCAGGAGGGAGGCGGCGAGCAGGGAGTACGAGAGGATCTGCTTCATCGAATAGGGAGCCCGGGGCACCTGCCCCACTTATTGATAGCCAAGGATAGCACGGCGCAGGTAGGCGCCCGATTGCGGGTTGAGCGAGCCCAAGCCCTTGAATTCCACCTCGAACATCACCGCGTTGTCCGTCTCGCGCAGGTAGTCGTGTACGTAGTGGCGACCGAGCACGCGGAAGGCGACGCAGCAGCTGTCGTACTCGATACCCACCGCGGCTTCCAGGGTCCGGTGCGAGTAGTCGAAGGTGGTAAACGGGAGGCCGCCGTTGAAGGTGACCGGCACGATGTCCCGGCGGGCATAGACCCAGCGGGCCAGCGCGCGCCAGCGCTCCGACACAGGAAAGACCACGGATGTGTCGAATTGTTCCATGACGCCGCGGCGGTACCGGTAGGAGAAGTTGACGATGCCGTCGCCCTTGATACGGCGCTGGACCATGACCGTCGCCAGGTCGGTGTTGCGCCCGGAGTTGTAGATCATGTTCTGGTCGTTGACGTAGGTACTGGGCTGCTTGTTCGGGTTCCACTGGTAGGAGCTGTTCAGGCGCCACTTGTCGTTGAACTGAACGCCCAGCTGGGCGACGTAGTCGGACCGGCTGAAGTCGGTCGGCGCGACGCCCGGCATCTGCACCTTCTGGTCGCTGAAATACTTGATCTGGCCGATGCTGGCCGACAGGCGCTCGACGCCGGTGTCGTCGAGCAGGCGTGTGGTCAGCGCGGCGGTCAGGTTGTTCGCATCCATCTGGCGATCGGCGCCAGAGAAGCGATTGGTGGTGAACAGCTGCCAGAAATCGAACGACATCGAGTTGGTGTCGAACGTGGGCAGGTTCGATTGGTTGCGGTATGGCACGTAGAGGTAATACAGGCGCGGCTCGAGCGTCTGCGTGTAGCTGGTGCCGAACAGGCTCGTCTGCCGGTCGAAGATCAGGCCGGCGTCGAGGCTGCTGATCGGCACCGAGCGCGACGGGCTCTGTTGCGCGAAATGGTAGTACTGGTAGTCCGAATCCAGACGGTAATCGGTGTAGCGATACTCGACGCGCGGCCGGATGAACCAGGAGGCACCCGAGAAATCGGCGGCCAGATAAGGAGCAAGGTCGAGCCGGTTGCCGTCCACCTGGCCCAGGGCACTCGCGTTCGACGGATCGAACGACGCCTTGTCGATCTTGCGGAACGCGACCGCTTCCGAA
The DNA here is from genome assembly GCF_054055715.1 of Luteibacter sp. PvP120. Taxonomy (NCBI): domain Bacteria; kingdom Pseudomonadati; phylum Pseudomonadota; class Gammaproteobacteria; order Lysobacterales; family Rhodanobacteraceae; genus Luteibacter; species Luteibacter sp. PvP120. Next base: position 10,481 of record NZ_JBSRXP010000015.1, read on the forward strand.
TCGATGCCAACATCCAGCCAGTTGGTGAGCGGCGCCTGCACGCCGAACGTCGCACGCGGCCAGCGGCGATACGGCACTACCGAGTTCGGCAGCCCGGCGTCCACGTTCTGGTAATCGTCCGCACCCAGCGAAGCGCTCCAGTACTTGCCGCCCTTGTAGACATAGACGCTCGAGCTCAGGATGCCGACGGCCGACTGATAGAGGTCGTTGCTGAAGTCGCGGAAGTACTGGTTGTCGGACGCATGGTTGATGTTGGCGAGAAGACTGAAGCCGGCGCCGAGGTTGGTCGAGTTGGTGATCTGGACCAGGTAGCGCTGCTTGGAGCCGTCACGATCGCTGGTGCCGCTCTCGTCCTGGTCCGGGCCCTTGTCGTGCGCCATGTATTGCAGGTCGAACGTGCCGTTGGAGCGCGGCAGCAGGTAGCGGAACTCCGTGCCCAGGAGAAAGCCACGGTCGCTGTAGTAGCCCGGCGTGATCGTCGCATCGTAGTTGGGTGCGATGTTCCAGTAGTACGGCAGGTTGAGGTACATGCCCGAACGGCTGGACGAGCCGAAGGTCGGGTACAGGAACCCGCTCTTGCGGCGGTCGTCCAGCGGGAAGGTGAAGTACGGCAGATAGGCGACGGGCACGTTCATGACGCGCATCGTGGCGCTGCGTGCCTCGCCGACGCCGGTTTCCTTGTTCAGGTTGATCGTCTTGGCGCGGAACTCCCACTTGCGGGAGCCGATATCGCAGGTGGAGTAGGACGCCATCTGGAAGCGACCGTGCTGCGGATCGATGATCTTCGCGTGGTCGGCCACGCCGTTGCCACGCGACTGCAGCAACTGGTAACGCACGTTGTAGGCGTCGCCGTCGTTGGGTGTGGTGGTACCCGTCATGCGGTCGGCGGAGACCAGCATGCCGGCCTCCTGGTACTTCACGTTGCCCTTGGCGTCGTAGGCCGTGGAATCCGAGTTATAGGTGACGTCGTTGGCGCGCAGCACCTGGTCGGCGCGCTCCAGGCGAACGCCGCCGGTCATGTGATAGAGGTTGGGCTCGGGGCTTTCGACCTTGACCCCGCTGGCGTTGCCGTCGTCGATGCCCGAATGGACGTCGGTCACGGCCGTGTCGCGCAGCGTGCTGTCCTTGGTGACGCCAGGCTCGTAGAAGTCGAGCATGGCATTCGGGCGGCACAGCGCGTAGCTGATCGGTCGCGGTGGGCAGATGAACGAGCCCAGCGGGCAGGTCTCCGCGGGTGCCATGGCGGCGGTCGGCGTGGCCGACACCGACGCGACAGGTACGGTGGACGCTACGGCACGCGTCTCACCCTGGGTCGGGGCGCTCTGGGCCTGCGCCTGCCAGGCAGGAGCCGAGACGATGAGGGCGACGGCGGTCGCCAGCAGGCGGCGTTTAGGCAGGATGCTGATGCGTGACGTCACGGGCGGGGTCTTATCCGGGTTACGAAAGGCGGCCAACTTAGCAGAATCCCCTATGCGGCGGCACGATGGCACGTCACCCATGAGCATGAACCCCATCCTGAGGCGCGGCGTCGATCGCCGCTCCGGCCTCGCGAGCTTACACCGCCGGCTCAGCCACGCGGGCGGCGCACGTGTTGCCAGAGCACCTCGCCATGCCCGCTGCGCCGTGCCAGTACCCGGGCCAGGACGAAAAGAAGGTCGGAGAGCCGGTTCAGGTAGCGCTGGGCCTCGGGCCGGATGGCCTCTTCCCGGGACAGGGCCACGACGTCGCGTTCGGCCCGCCGGCAGACGGTCCGGGCGACGTGGCAGGTGGCCGCCGCCATGCCGCCACCGGGCAGGATGAAATCCTTCAGTGCCGGCAGGTCGGCGTTGAAGCCGTCGAGGACGGTTTCCAGGCGGTCGATGTCCGCGGCCTGGATCATCGCCATGCCGGGGATGCACAGCTCGCCGCCCAGATCGAACAGCTCGTGCTGGATCTGGACCAGCGCCTCGCGGACATCGTCGTCCACGCCATCGGCCGCCAGCGTCAGGCCGATCGTGCTGTTGAGCTCGTCCACGGTGCCGTAGGCGGTTACCCGCAGGGAATCCTTGCCGGTACGGCTGCCGTCGCCAAGGCCGGTGCTGCCGTCGTCGCCGGTGCGGGTGTAGATCTTGGAGAGTCGATTGGCCATAGGCGCATTCTAGCCAGCGTGGCGACGCCTGCGGCAGGGGGCCGCAACCCCGGCGTATTCACGCGGCGGCGGTATGATTCCGTCATGAGCCCAACACCCGAACCCATCCTCATCGTCGGCGGCGGCCTGGTCGGTGCCAGCCTCGCCATCGCGCTGGACGCGGCCGGCGTGCCCGCCGTGCTGGTCGAGGCGGCCGCCCCCACCGTCGGGCAGCAGCCCAGCTACGACGAGCGCAACCTCGCCCTGGCGCGCGCCACGGTGAACGGCCTGCGTGCCATTGGCGTATGGGCGTTCGCGGAGCATCGCGCCACGCCGATCACGCATATCCATACCAGCCGGTCCGGGGACTTCGGCAGTGTCCGCATGACCGCCGCCGACGAAGGCGTCGACGCGCTCGGCTGGACCCTGCCCGCGCGGGAACTGGGTGCGGCCCTCCTGGCCCGCCTCGACCAGTGTCGGCATCTGACCCGGATGGCCCCTGGACGGGTGGAGCGGATTCGTTACGAAGGTCACGGCTGGGCGGTGGACGTGGCGACGGAGGGCGGCGTCCGCACCCTGCAAACCTCGTTGCTGGTCGGCGCGGACGGCACGCAGTCCGGGGTGCGTTCACAGCTGGGTATCGCCACCCACGCGTACGACTACGACCAGGCGCTCTTCGTCAGTACCTTTACGCCAGAGCGCGACCCGGCTGGGCGGGCCTTCGAGCGGTTCACCGATGCCGGACCGGTGGCGGTGTTGCCACTGGCGGATCGACGCATCGGGGTGGTCCTGACCGTCACCGCGGACCAGGCCGACGCGGTGGCCGCCATGGACGATGCCGCCTTCTGCGCGCTGGCGCAGGAGCGGTTCGGTTGGCGACTGGGGCGATTGACGCGTCCCGGCAAACGGTCGCCGTATCCCATCCGTCGCGTGGCCGCCGCCGCAGTCACTTCCGACCGTGCGGTGCTGGTCGGTAATGCCGCGCAGACGGTGCATCCCATCGGCGCACAGGGGTTCAACCTGGGCCTGCGCGATGCGCTGACCCTCGCCGAACTCGTGGCCGTGGCCGACGACCCGGGCGCGCCGTCGCTCCTTGCCGAGTACGCAAACCGTCGGGCGCCGGACCGGGACGGCACGATGGCGATGAGCCACGGCCTGGTCCGCCTGGCCTGCCTCGACCAGCCCCTGCTGGGTCCGTTGCGTTCGCTGGCCATGCTGGCGCTGGATCGCGTGCCGCCGTTGCGCCATGCGCTCGGCCGTCGCGGCATGGGCTTTCGGGCGAACGCCCCGTTCGCCGTGCGCGAGCCGACACCATGAGCGACCTCGGCCTGACCCCTTCGTCGCGTCGCCGCGCCGGTCCGCTCGACGTGGCGGTCGTCGGCGGTGGCATGGTCGGTGCCGCCGCGGCGCTGGCCCTGGCCCGGGCGGGCTTCGCGGTCGCGCTCGTCGACGCGCGCGAACCGGCGGCCTGGCGTGTGGAGGACGAGCTCGACCTGCGCGTGGTGGGTCTCGCCCCGTCGTCGGTGCGGCTGCTGGACGCGTTGGGCGCCTGGGCGGCCATTCGCGACGCGCGTGCCTCCGGCTACGAACATATGGCGGTCTGGGACGCCGAGACCGGCGCCTCGCTGCGGTTCGACGCCGCGGACGAGGGGCGCGACGTGCTCGGCTACATCGTCGAGAACACCCTGGTGCAATGGGTTCTGTGGCGTGCCCTGGCGGACGCCGGGGTCCAGTGCATGGTGCCTGCGACTGTGGTCGGTTACGCCGAGCGCGAGGATCGCGCTCAACTCGAGCTGGACGATGGCCGGCTCATCGCGGCACGAATGATCGTGGCCGCCGACGGCGCCGACTCGCCGCTGCGCGCCATGGCGGGTATCGACACCCACGGGCACGATTACGCACAGCGTGGCGTGGTGGCGCACGTCGCCACGGCGCATCCCCACGAGCGCACGGCCTGGCAACGTTTCCTTCCCTCCGGCCCCCTCGCCCTGCTGCCGCTGGGTGACGGTCGCAGTTCCCTTGTCTGGACACTGCCCGATGCCGAGGCCGATCGGGTCATGGGCCTGGACGACGATGCTTTCCGCGACGCGCTCGGCGTGGCCAGCGACTTCCGTCTCGGTCCGATCATGTGGGTTGGCCGTCGCGCTGCGTTTCCGCTGCGCCTGCGCCTGGCCGACCGCTACCAGTCCGGCCGGATGGTGCTGCTCGGCGACGCGGCGCACGCGGTGCACCCGCTGGCCGGGCAGGGGGTGAATCTGGGCCTGCGCGATGTCGAGGCCTTGCGCGACACGCTGGTGTCCGCGCGCGACGCCGGGCGCGACATCGGCGCGCCGCACGTGTTGCGGCGCTACGCACGCCGTCGTAGCAGTGCCAACGGCATCGACGCCTGGTCGTTCGATGCCCTCGGACGGGTTTACGGCTGGACATCGCCCCCGCTGGTCGCGGCTCGTGGCCTTGGCATGCGCCTGGTGAACGCACTGGCGCCGCTCAAGCGTCCGCTGGCCAGGCACGCGGCGGGTCGCTGACCGGACGACTGGCCGTGACGCCCCCGGGGCGCCTATGCTGGGTGCTTTCCGGGGAGTCACGCCGATGCGCCGCACGCTGCTAGCCTTGTCCTTGCTGGTTCTGGGTTCCATGGTTGCCGCATCCGCGGCGATGGTCGCGCGGCCGGTCCAGTGGACCGACCACGGCGTGACCTTCAAGAGTGTCCTCGTCTACGACGACGCGGTGACCGGCAAGCGTCCCGGCCTGGTCATGGTGCCGAACTGGTTCGGTGTCAACGACCGGGCCGTGGCCAAGGCCAAGGACATCGCGGGCAAGGATTACGTCATCCTCCTGACCGACATGTACGGCGGCGATGTCCGCCCCACGTCGGAGGCGGAGGCCGGTGCCGCGGTGAAGCCGTTGTACGCCGACCGCGCGATCATGCGACAACGTGTGACGCGCGCCTTGGATGAACTCAAGGCCCAGGAAAAGAACGCCCCAATCGACCCGATGCGCCTGGCCGCCATCGGCTTCTGCTTCGGTGGCTCAGCCGTCCTCGATCTTTCGCGTACGGGTGCCGACCTGGCCGCGGTAGTGAGCTTCCACGGCCTGCTCTCCACCGACGATCCGAAGCTCGCCTCGCAGATTCATGCGCGCGTGCTGGCGCTCAACGGCGCGGACGATTCCAATGTGCCGCCGGAGCAGCGCGCTGCGTTCGAGGCGGAGATGCGCGGGGGCAAGGTGGACTGGGCATCGACGGATTTTGGTGGCGCCGTGCACTGCTTTACGGAGAAAGAGGCTACCTCGCAGACCGGCAATTGCCGTTACGACGACAAGGTGGCCAAGCGTGCTTACGCCGCCATGCGGGCGTGGCTGAGCGAGTCGTTCGCCACACGGAAATAAGCCGTCGCAAGCGGCCCGTCAGAAGCGGCGTTCGACCGAGTAATCGGCGAGCGCCGCCAGCGCATCGCGGTAAGGTGACGCCGGCAGTGCAGAAAGCGCTTCGCGCGCCGCCGTGGCATGGGTCACCGCCTTCTCGTGTGTGCGCTCGATCGCGCCCGAGTCCCGGATGGCCGACACGATGCGGTCGAGCGAATCCAGGCCGCCGTGCTCGATGACGTGACGGAACGACTTAAGCTGGTCGTCATCGGCCACCTGCATGGCATAGATCAGGGGCAGGGTGGGCTTGCCCTCGGCGAGATCGTCGCCGATGTTCTTGCCCAGCGTTTCCGTGTCGGAGACATAGTCGAGCAGGTCGTCTGCGATCTGGAAGGCATAGCCCAACTCCAGCCCATAGCGCCGCAGCGCCGCCACCTGCGCCTCGGGCAAGCCGCCCAGCACGCCGCCGAGTTCGGTTGCGGCCGCGAACAGCACGGCGGTCTTCCGCTCGATGACGGCGAGGTAGGCGCTCTCGTCCACGTCCGCGTTGCCGATGTTAAGAAGCTGCAGCACCTCGCCCTCGGCGATGGTGTTGGTGGTGTCGGCCAGGATGCGCATGATCCGCATGTCGTCCAGCTCGACCATCAGCTGGAACGAGCGCGAATAGAGGAAATCGCCCACCAGGACACTGGCCGCGTTGCCCCACAGCGCGTTTGCCGTCTTGCGTCCGCGCCGCATGTCCGACTCGTCGACGACGTCGTCGTGCAGGAGCGTGGAGGTGTGGATGAATTCGACGATGGCCGCCAGCTTGGCGTGTTGCTCGCCCGTATAACCCGCCGCACGGGCCGCAAGAACGTGGAGCATCGGCCGAAGGCGCTTGCCGCCACCCGCGATGATGTGGTCAGCGATCGCGTTGATCAGGACCACATCCGACGATAGCCGCTGGCGGATCAGCGCATCGACGTCCTTCATGTCGTCGGCAGCCAGCGCACGTACGCCGGCGAAGTCGAGGGAGGTCGAGCGGGATGCTATGGAGTCCATCTATACGGGTCGCGTGCGGCAAATCAGCCCACAGTATAGGGTCTGATACGTGCTTTCGCCGTGGATTCGGACAGGGCCCGTATAATCGTCGGTCGACGCCCCCCGTGGGCGATTCGCCCGGACCCTGTCGGTGAGCAAACTCAGTTCCCTGGAGCGGCGTAGCGCACTGACGCTGGCAGGCGTGATCAGTCTGCGCCTGTTCGGGCTTTTCCTCATCCTGCCGGTGTTTTCCGTGTATGCGCGGACCCTCCCGGGTGCCACGCCGTGGCTGATCGGGCTCGCCCTGGGCGTCTATGGCATAGGACAGATGTGCCTGCAGATCCCCCTGGGGCTGCTGTCGGACCGGATCGGCCGTAAACCGGCCATTACGCTGGGCCTGATCGTCTTCGCGCTCGGCGGCGCCGTCGCCGCGCTCTCGCATACCTTGACCGGTATCGTGCTCGGGCGAGCCCTGCAGGGTATGGGGGCGGTTGCCGGTGCCGGAACGGCGCTGGCGGCCGACCTCACCTGTGAGGCGAACCGCGGCAAGGTGATGGGCATCATCGGCGTGAGCATCGGCATGTCCTTCCTGCTGGCGCTCGTGCTGGGTCCGCCGCTCGAGGCGATCGCCGGTCTTCCGGGGCTGTTCGGCCTGACGTCGCTGCTGGCGGTCGCCGCCATCGTCATGCTCTGGTGGCAGGTGCCCACACCGACGTGTCAGGCCATGCCGATGAAGGTGACCTGCCGCACGCTGACCGCGATGTTTGTGGACACACGCATGCTCGTACTGAACGGCTCGGTCTTCTTCCTGCATGCCTTGCTGACCGCGTCCTTCGTCGGTCTGCCACTGCTCCTCACCGACGTGCTGCACCTGCCCGTGGCGCATCACTGGATGCTCTACCTGCCCGTGCTGACCCTGGCCGCGGTGGCCATGGGAGCGCTGCTGCCGCGGATGCGTGACATCGAGCGTGCGACGCGTGTGATCGTCGGCTGCGTCTTCGTACTCGGCCTGTCGCTGGCCGGCATGGCTTGGGGCGGCAACCACCTAGTCGTCCTTGGGGTGGCAGCCACGTTCTTCTTCGCCGCCTTCAACCTGCTGGAAGCCGCCATGCCCAGCCTGGTGTCCCGCCTCGCACCGGCCGCATTGCGCGGCGCGGCCATGGGTGCGTACTCCACCTCGCAGTTCTTCGGTGCGTTCGTCGGCGGCGCGCTGGGTGGGCTGGCACTCGGCAGGCTCGGTCTTTACGGTGTGTTCGGTGGCGCAGCGGCGTTGACCCTACTCTGGTTGCCGCTCGTGGTGTACGGGACGCGGCGTATCGCGGGCATACCTGGCATGGCGGACGAGCCCGCCTGACACCTGGCCGCATTCGGCTGTCATCCCTTTTTCAGAAAAGCCATATCGATTGACGCAGGAACGTGCGGTCAGACTTGGCCTGCGCGTCATTTTCCTTTCGCCATGCCGCGCATCCTTCTCTCATTTAAGAGGTTGCCGTCCATGTACAGGAAAACCGCTTGTTCGACGTTCGTCGCATCGCTGGCGCTCGTCGCGTCCCTGCCCGCGCTGGCGCAAAACGACGGCACCCTTCAGATCACCGGACGCATCGAAGCCACCACCTGCAAGGTGGAAAACATCACGCCCGGCACGGGAGCGGCCAGGAAGGTCGTGGCCCTCGACCGCATCAGTGCGGCAAGCCTTGCCACAGTCAACCAGACCGCGGGCGATCGCGGCTTCGTCATTCTGGTGGGCGGCAACGACGAATGCGTGGATGGCCTGAAGGCCAAGGTGCGGTTCGATCCGGCCAGCCCCTTGCTCGATCCCGTCAGCGGCCATCTCAAGGTGGAGCCGGCGGCGGATGCGGCATCCAACGTGCAAGTCGACATCGCCGACAGCACGGGCAAGTCGATCAACCTCTACACACAGGATTCCCCGAGCGTGGAGATCAAGGAGCACAAGGCGTCCATTCCTCTGATCGCGCGTTACATCAGTCTCGGCGGTGCCACGGCGGGCTCGGCCAACTCGAGTGTCGGCTTCCAGATCGTTTACGACTGATGTCGCCGACCCTGCGTACAGGAGTTCCCATGCGTCTTATTCCATTGATTGTCGCCGCCAGCCTGTTCTCGCCCGGTCTGGATGCTGCCGTGGTCATCAGCGGCACGCGCATCGTCTTCCCCGCTCAACAGCACGATGTGGCCGTCCGTATCCAGAACAAGGGTGAAGAAGCGGCGCTCGTGCAGGCGTGGATCGACGACGGCGACGAAGCGTCGACGCCGCAGAGTGCAAGGAGCCCATTCGTCATGACGCCGCCCGTGTTTCGTATCGATCCGGGCCAGGGCCATACGCTGCGTATCGTGCACGCCGGCGATACGCTCCCTACGGACCACGAGAAGCTTTACTGGCTCAATGTCCTGGAAATCCCACCGAGAGCCGAGGGCGCTACCGACCAGAACCTCCTGCAGTTCGCTTTCCGCCACCGGCTGAAACTCTTCCACCGGCCGGACGTCCTCGCCCTGCCTGTCGTGCGTGCGACGGAAAAACTGCAATGGTCGCTGGTGCGCGAGGCAGGTCGCCCTGCGGTGCAGGTGCACAACGCCTCGCCCTATGTCGTTTCATTTAACGACGTGTCGCTGCTCGCCGACGACGCGAAGGTCGGGTCCTGGTCGCTGGGCGGTGGCATGGTCGAACCCGGTGCGACAACGCGGTTTGCTTTGCCGGACACCGCGACGGCCGGGCACCACGCACGTGTGTCCTATGCGTCGATCAACGACTTCGGTGCCCTCGTCCCCGGGCAGGCCGACGTGACGCCATGAACAGGAACGGCATCCCATGGCGCGACGACGGCAACCGTGGCATGTCATCCGCCTGGTGGCGGGCATGCTTGCCATGCTGGCGCGATGGGCCCACGCCCAGGATGGTAAGGCGGTCGACTTCGATGCCAGCTTTCTGCCGGGCGGTTCGGCGATGACGGTCGATCTTTCGCGATTTCGGCATGGTAACGCCGTGCTTCCCGGCGTCTACGACGTCGATCTATGGTTGAACGACGAGTGGCAGGCACGTCGCTCCATGCGTTTCGTCGAGCGTGAACCAGGAAGCGATGCCGTTCCCTGTCTGGCGCGTGCCGAACTGGAGCGTGCCGGTCTGGCGGCAACGAGTATTCCGGGTGACGACGATCCCTGCGCGCCGCTGGGCCATCGCATCCCGGGCGCGCGTACCCATCTGGACGTTGCCGAGCAGCGCCTCGACGTCGAGATTCCGCAGGCCCTGCTGGTGCGTCGGCGGCGTGGCGTCCCACCGCGCCATCAGTGGGGTCAGGGTATCGCTGCCGGGTTACTGGGCTGGCGTCTCAACATGCAGGACGCATCCTCCCGGGGAAGGCACCGGCGCTCGCTGTTCATGGCTGACGATGCCGGGGTCAACATGGGGTCATGGCGGTTACGGCACTCGGGCGCGGTGACAGGTCGACGCTATCGATCGTCGCAGACGTTCCTCCAGCATCCCCTCGAGGCGATGGAAGCATCGTGGCGCGTGGGCGATCTCTCGCTTGCCGGCGATCTGTTCGAGCCACTCCGGGGCAAGGGGATCCAGCTGGCCAGCGATGCCCGGATGAGCCCACGCGGCAGCATCGGCTACACGCCCGTGGTACGTGGCGTCGCCTCCAGTCGCGCGCGCATACGCATTTCCCAGGGAGGGGCCCTCCTGAGGGAGTTATCCGTGCCCGCGGGCCCCTTCGTACTCGACGATCTTCCCGCGTCCGCGCAGGGTGGCGACCTGGTCGTCGACATCGAGGAGGAGCGGGGTGGCCGCCGCCAGATGCGTGTGCCCTATTCGCCCATGCCGGAACTGCTGTCCGAAAGCGAGCATCGTTTCGCGGTAGCCGTCGGCCGTTCGCCATTGGCAGGTCGACGTGACGCGCCATTGGTCCAGGCGCTCTGGCGGCAGGGCCTTTCGCACGGTGTAACGCTGTACGCGGGTCATCGCCGCGTGCGCGACAGCCGCTGGCTGGCTGCAGGTGCGGCCATCGATACACGCCATGGTGGTTTCTCTCTGGACGGCACGCACGCCAGCCGCCGCCGAGGCCGCCCCGGCGAATCCCGCTGGCGCGGTCGCTACGGCGTACGCTGGCGTGACGACAGCCTGCTCTCTGTCGGCGTCACGCATGGCAGCACGCATGGCGGTTCGCATCGTGGCGTGCCTATACGGCCCATAGCGCGGATGTCCCGTTTGCGACGGGCGAGGGAGCAGCGCGTCGACACGCTTTATCAACGGTCGCTCGGGGCAAACGGCGGTGCTCTAGGTGTCGGCCTGTCACACCTCTCACGATCGGGCGACGCTTCCGTCTCGGACCTCACGCTGACATGGAGTCGCCTGTGGGCCTCCGCCGCCCTCGACCTGTCGTTCCGCCGGCGTTATCGCCGGGGCGCCTTGGGCGGCGGACCCTCGGGTGCCACGGAAGGTCAGGTCTCCGTATCGGTGCCATTGGGAGGGCGCGCTGGCGTTACCCAGGCAAGATTCGCCTGGCGTCCCGACGAACGGGGCGGTGAGTGGCAGGCCGGCGTAACGGGAGCTACCCAGGAACATCGTGGATGGGCCTACGCCGCGTCGATGGCTACCGGTCGTGCTCCGGGCGGGCGCTTCGATGCCTCGGCATCACGCGCGTCGGGCGGCGGGGACATCGGCTTCGCCATCAGCCGGTCGACCGGTGCATCGTCCACGTCGCTGTCCGCCTCGGGCGCAGCCATCGTCCATGCGGGAGGCATGACGCTCGCTCCTCACCTGGGCGAGGCGATGGGGCTGGTCCGTGCGCGGCATGCCACGGGGGCACGGCTGACCACATCGTCGCTCGGCCAAATCGATCGCCGTGGCTATGCCGTGCTTCCCGACCTGGCCCCCTACCGCTGGAATCACGTCGACATCGACCCGACAGGTCTGCCTCTGGGCATCACATTCGCCGCCACGCAGGCGCGGGTCGTGCCCACGGCCGGGGCGGTCGTCCTGTTGCCGTTCGACACGGAAGCCCATGCCACGGTCCTGATCGCCGGGCGCATGCGCGATGGCATGCCGCTGCCTTTCGGCGCCGAGGTGATCGATGGCCAGGGCCGCTCGATGGGCTTCGTCGGGCAGGGTGGCAGGGCGCTGGTCCGCTGGGATGAAAGCCCCTCGCCCATCACCGTCCGCTGGTCTGGTGCTGGCGCCGGTGGCTGCGTCCTGAGGATGAAGTCTGTCCGGCAGCAGGGCACGCTCGAACAGCACGAAGGAGATTGCCAATGATGACGGGGAACATCGACGCGACGCCCGGCCATCGTCGCCGTCTGACGCTTGCCTTGGCGGCGGCGCTGGTCTCGCCGACCGTGTGCGCTGACGACACGCTGGATTTCGAGGTCACGGGTGCCGTGACCCCGTCCTGTGTCCTCTCGAACGCCCGGCTCCGGATCGACCTGGGCAGTGTGACGATGGCCGACCTGGCCCAACCCGGGGCGACAAGTGCCTGGCGAGGCGGCTCTTTCATCGCGGTGGACTGCATCGGGGCCTCTCGGGCCACGGTCACCGTACGGGCGCCGCCCTATGCGCCCGACGCACGATTCCTCGCCGTCGTCGGCGGGGCGGGCGGCGTCGCCATCGAGCTGCGCACCGGCACGGGCGAGGCCGTCCTGCCCGATGGCACGACGGCGGTGGGGTTCGACTGGGGCCAGGGAGAGGCCAGGCTGGACTTCGAGGCCCGTTATGTGCGGGTTGGCCCACTGCAGGCGGGTGATGCCGGCGCCTCGGCCGTGGTCCAGATCAGATGGGAATGAGACTGGGACCACACAACGGCCCGGGGGAGGCCCGCCATCCAGCGTTTGCGGTCATGGCGGCCATCGCCCAAACTACCCGGTCGTCCTACGATACGAATTACGAGGGAAATCCATGGCACGCGGCATAAACAAGGTCATTATCGTCGGCAACCTCGGCGCGGACCCCGAGACCCGTTACACCGGCAGCGGCACGGCGATCACCAGCCTGCGCCTGGCCACCTCGGAGGCCTGGACCGACAAGCAGAGCGGTGAGAAGCAGGAGCGGACCGAGTGGCACCGCGTGAAGCTGTTCGGCAAGCTCGCCGAGATCGCCGGCGAATACCTCAAGAAGGGCCGTCAGGTCTACATCGAGGGCTCGCTGCGCACCGACAAGTACACCGACAAGGACGGTATCGAGCGGTACTCGACCGACATCATCGCCAACGAGATGCAGATGCTCGGTGGTCAGGGCGGTGGCGAAGGTGGCGGTGGCGGTAACTTCGCCGGTGGTCAGGGCGGCGGCGCACGCCAGCCGTCGCGCGGCAACTTCGGTGGTGGCGGTGCCGCTGCAGGCGGTGGCGGCGGCGGCCAGCAGCGTGGCGGCGGCAATTACGGCGGCGGCAGCGGTGGTCAGCAACGCGGCGGTGGTGACGACTACGGTCAGCCGCGCGGGGGCAATGCTCCTCCGCAACGCTCGGCACCCCCGGTCAACGAAGGCTTCGACGACGACGATATCCCGTTCTAAGCCTCACTGTCCCGTTCCGAGTGTGTCACGGGCGCCCTTGTGCAGGGGCGCCCGTTTTATTTGGGGTGCCTGCTTCGTCACGTGTCCCGCGTGAGCCCGGGACACGCACACGGGCTACATGCGGCCCACGTAACCAGATAGTACGTCAAGGCCCTCCGCGAGATCGGCGCGACCGAACCCGATGCGGAAGCGATCCGTCGGTGTGGGCGTCAAGGTCGACCGGTAGTGGGTTGCCGGCAGCAGCAGGACGCCGGCTTCTTCGACCAGCGATGCCGCAAATGCATCCACCCCCTCCGAGCCGAGATAGCGTGGATAGGCGATGCAGCCTCCGTCCGGTCGATACCACGCGAAGCGATCGCGCCATGTGGCGAAGAACGTGTCGAGCAAGGCCAGGTTCGCGTCCAGGAGACGACGCTGGCGTTCGAGGATGATGTTGCCGGCCTTGAGGGCGATGAGTGCGAGGTGTTCCGACGGGCGCGCATTGCAGATCGACGTGTAGTGCTTGTAACGCTCCATGCGCTGTAGCAGGGAACGGTCGGCACAGGCGATCCAGCCGATGCGAAGTCCTGGCAGGCCATAGGCTTTCGACATCACGCCGAGCGAGACGCCACGTTCGTACACGTCGGCGGCATGGGGCAGGTGCATGCTGCCACTGGCGCCCAGCCCCCGGTAGACCTCGTCGCTGAACAGCCAGATGCCATGTTGCCGGCAGAGCGCGACCAGGGCGTCGAAGCGTTCGCGCTCGAGGATCTTGCCGGTCGGGTTGTGGGGAAAGTTGATCGACACGAGCCGCGTGTTCGGCTGGATCGCTGCTGCAACGGCGTCGATGTCCAGCGACCAGTCGTCGTCGGGATCGAGGGCGATACCGGTAACCGCGCAAATCGCGGCAGGTACGGTTTCCGCGGACTGATAGTTGGGTGTGACGACGATGACATGGTCGCCAGGCTCCAGCAGCACGCGCATGGCGACATAGAGCCCTTCCTCGGCACCCGCGAAACAGAGCACATCGGCCGCCTGACGCTGCTCGTAGGTGGCGGCGATGGCATCGCGTAGCGCCGGTTCGCCGTAGGTCTGGGTGTAGCCAAGCGAAAGCGATTCGAAAGCGATGCGATCCGCTGGCTCGGCAAGTTCCAGCAAGGCCGACAACGTCATGCTCTGTGCGTCCGAAGCGGCCAGGTTATAGCGCGCACGGAATTCCCAGCGAGAAAAATAGGTTTCCAGGCGGAAGTCGGGGAGGGCGGTCATGTGAAATCTCCGTGCGGCGACGAACTATAGGGCCTGCGGGGCGAGTGCCTCCAGCTTACCCGCCGATGGACGGCCAAACGATCGATGGCACCCGTGCGCCCACCTCGCTAAAGTGGCCGTATGAATCCCCGCCCTGTCTCCCTCTGGCTGCCGGCACTCGCCGTGCTCGGTTCGGTTACGTCGTTGTGCGTCGGCACGTCGTTTGCGAAGAAGCTGTTTCCACTCATCGGCGCGGAAGGCACATCGGCCCTGCGGGTGGGTTTTTCCGCACTGGTACTCCTGGTGGTGTGGCGACCCTGGCGGTGGCCGCTGAACCGGCGCGATGCGGGCTTCGTGGTCCGTTACGGCCTGACGCTCGGTGTCATGAACCTGTTGTTCTACATGGCCCTGAAGACCATTCCCTTTGGTGTGGCCGTCGCCATCGAATTCAGCGGGCCGCTGGCGGTCGCCATGATCGGCTCGCGCCGTGCGGTGGATTTTGTCTGGCTTGCCTGCGCCGTGATCGGACTCGCCATGCTGTTGCCGCTGGGTGGGCGGGGTACCGTCGATACGACGGGCGTGATGTTCGCCCTGGGCGCGGCAGTGTGCTGGGGGCTGTATATCGTCTTCGGTAAACAGGCCGGGCACCTCCACGCCGGCCACTCTGTGTCGCTGGGATTGGTGGCGGCGAGTCTCGTTGTCGTGCCCTTTGGCGTGGTGCACGCCGGTGCGGCGTTGTTCGAGCCACGTGTGCTGCTCGCCGGTCTGGGCGTGGCAGTGGTGTCGAGCGCCATTCCCATGTCATTGGAGATGATGGCGTTGAAACGATTACCGAGTGAGACCTTCGGCATCATGGTCAGCCTGGAGCCTGCCGTGGCCTCCTTGCTGGCGATGCTGCTGCTCGGGGAGATACTCGCCCTGTCGCAATGGCTGGCCATCGGATGCATCGTGCTGGCGTCCATCGGCAGCACCATCACCGCGAGGCGCCCCGTGGCGGTGTCGCCTGAAGTCGTTGGCTGATGGCATCGGCTGATGACATGGGTTAATGATGTGGTGGCCGGGGCAGCGATGCTCCGGATCGCCTTGCGGCGATCCGGAGCTATGACTCACCAGATGCGGCGGATGCCCAGGCTGCCCGTCACCCGACGGTAGCCGTTGGCACCGAAGCGCGTTTCGACATCGGTCCACATCCGCCAACGTGTGGCACGCAGGAAGGTGAGCCCCAGCTTCACGGCGTAGGCATTGCGCGGTACGCCTGCGGAAAACGCGTCGTCGTCGAGGCGGGTGGCATCGAGATGACCCAGACGGCGTAGCCAACTCGCCGTGAAGTAAGGCGACGCCGTGTGTCCGGACGGCGTGTGCCAGCGCGCCGCGCCGCGCAGGCCTAGGCGGGCAGTGGCGCCGCTACCGTGCAGCGGGGCGACCTGCGTACCGTTGACCTCGCGATGCGCGCCGCCGCTGAGGCGCATGGCCGTAAGTTGCGCCTGCGGCTCCAGGTAGACATCGGTGTCGGGATTGAGTGCGCGGCGCCAGCGTCGTCCTGCCTCGATGCTGGCGCTGAGGTTGCCGCTGCCGTAACGCTCCATGGGTAAGGTGACGCCCTCTACGCGCTGGCTGAGGTGAGCGTACTGGGTCCAGCCGCGGACGTAGGTCCCGTTGTCGGTGCGGATGCCCGCATAGAGACCCCCCGCCGAACCGCGCGCGCGGCCCTTGGCGGTGTAGCCCGTGACGCGCGATCGGGCGCTGGTGTCGGCGCGGCCCGTGGATGCCATGACACCGGCATAGCCCTCGGCATCGGAGGCGCCGCGGATCAGGTCGGCACCGAGGGTGAGTTCGCTCGACCCGCTGGTCGTGACGAGCTGATCGCCGATATCGAACGCCGTGTGTCGCCGATCGAAGCGTGCCCAGACACTCTGTCGGGCATCGTCGCGTTCGTCGTCCTGGCCACCGCCGATCCCGCCCTGGAACATATCCAGTGCCGCAGTCTGGTTGGCGCGATAGGTGCCGACCTCCGGACGCAGGATGCGGGATGTCTCCGGCGGCGGTGGCGGTGGCGGTGGAAGCACGTCCGCGGGCGGGTCGATGTCAGGGTTTTCCGGCGTCGGCGTGACGGGGGGCTCGATCGCGGGATCGACGATGGGGTCGGGCTCGCGCGACGAGCGCAGGTACCAGTTACCGTCGTTGGGGGCGTGCACCGAACCCTTGCGCAGGAAATATTCGTAGATCTTGGTGGCCACGCGGCCCTGTAGCCGAAACACCGCATCGGAGCGACCGTCGATGCGGATGAGCGGAATGCCGTCGACGGTATCGGCACCGTTGCCATCGACGTATGTCACCGCAATGCGGCCAGAACCGGAGGCGTTGCCCTGCACATGGATGAGATCGGCCGGTGAGTTGTCGTCACCTATGTGCGCATTCATGACGAAGAGGCCGTCCTGCCCGTCGTAGTCGCCGCGAATCGTCAGATGTTGGAATGTGCCCGCGGCAGCGTGTGCGAAGGCAAGCGTGCCGCCGTGGTGGCGCAGGCTGGCGATCTCGCTGTCGGCCGTGACGTTCCATGTGCCACCGCTATCGAGCGTGACGTCGCGGACGATGGTGCTTGCACCGGTCCACGAAGCCCCACGGCTGATGGCGAGGGAGGGGCCGTGGGTTCCAGCGGCAGGTGGGACGAAGGGCCCTGCGGTGCGAATGTCGCCAAAGGCATGCGCGTTTTCGTCGAGGACTACGGTGAACGGAAGCGAGGACGCCGCATCGACATCGATCAGGCCATGTTCGGCACCGTCGAGGCGTGCTCCATGGGCGAAGCGTACGGTGCCGGGATCGCGAAGGCGGAGCACCGCCGTGTGCTCGCTGCCGATGCTGCCCCCGTCGACATACAGGTTGCCGCCGCCCAGCACGACGGCGCCATACGCGCCGGCCCCGTGCGTCATGACCTGCGTATCGTCCGCGCGGACGGTGCCCTGACTGGTCGCAATGCCGTGTGCGGTTGCGCCGGTGGTGGTCACCGTGGCTTCGATCAGGCGGACTTCGCCTCCGCCCAGGGCCTGCACGGCGTGCGCGGAAATGCCGGCCGTCTTGAGCGCCGTGCCGGTGAGCGAGACGAGGGGGTTGCGGCCGGCGTATTCGCCGCCCCGGGCGTTGACTGCGTACGCCCGGTCGCCGCGCGTGGACACCTCGCCGTCGATCAGCACGACCGACGAGGCGCGATCGTCCACGCCGGTTGCGCCCGCACCCGCGGTGTCGATCCGTGTGCTTTCCAGGCGCATGTTGGCGCCGTCGGCCGTCGTGACGCCACGCGCGTTGTCGCCGGTCGTAGTGAGTGATGTGTTGAGCACGGTGACCGTGCCGCTCTGCTCCTGCCCGGCCAGTGCCGGCGCATAGGCTCCGTGGGTAAGGATGGTGCTGTCAGCGATCGTTGCCACTGCCTGGGCGCCGATGTTGACGCCTGCCGCGCCCTCGCCCTGGGTCGTGATGGTGGCACCCTTGCTGGCGCGCAGCGACGAGTCGGTACCCGTGGCTTCGGCCCCGTGCGAGGTTTTCCCCGTCGTGAGAACCTGCGTGCCCGCCAGCGAGAAACTGCCGCCGTTTTCCGCGAGCACACCGATGGACGTATTGCCGGTGGTCGTGACGCTGCCACGGATGAACTGCCCGTCGGCGCCGTCCTGGTTGAAGTAGGCGCCGCGCGCGACGCCGGCCTCTGTCACGAGGGCGACATCGCGCAGTGCGACATTCGCGCGTCGGGTGCCCTGGACCCAGAGAGCTGCGGAGCCGCCGCCGTGGGTTTCCAGGGTGCCGCCGGTCATCTCGAACGTGCTGCCCGCGCCGCGTACCTCGACGGCGCTGGCGGAGTCGCCGTAGGTTTCGAGGATTGCCCTGCGCGCCGTGGCGCCACCACCGCCTCTGATCAGGAGCACGGATTCCGACTCGCCGCGGGTTTCGAAGGCTTCGCCGGGGATGTCGAGGATGCCACCGTCGACGATCCAGGGTGGCGGTGCCGCACCGGCGACCGGCGCCAGGACGGCACCGACCATGGCGGCGAGGTAACGCCGGCGTTGCGGCGTGCGCCGCGAGATGCGGGAGGGTTGGGGGGTGCTCACGAGGCCTTTCTCCTTGTCTGGTCATCGGCAGGGCGCCGATGGCAACTTCCAGCTGACAGAATAGGGACTGGCTTCCGAGGGGGGAACGCGATTATTCTGAAAATGTCTGCGAGCACGTCTAGCGCTGCGCCGCCGGACATCCACGCTTCATTATTGTCGTTGCATCCTAGGAGAGCCTATCTTCGGACGGTTTCGTCGAGGATGCGAGTTCCAACCGCCTGCCGACGCGGCTACTCTGGGAGATGCTGCCTTACCGGCAGGATGTCCAAGACGTACCCGTTTATGTATTACACATTGAGGAGCAAAGAATCATGAAGGTCATTTCTATCGCCGCCCTGGCTTTTGTCGCCGTCGCCGCCCTGTCGGGTTGCAACAAGTCGGAAGACAACGCCGCCCCCGCCGACGCCCCGGCTGCTGCCGCCACCGCACCGGCCGCCACCGCACCGGCCGACGCTCCGGCTGCCGCCACCACCGCACCGGCTGCCACTGCGACTGCCCCGGCTCCGGCTTCGACCGCTCCGGCTCAGTAAGTTCGTCCATCGTCGGTGTCCTTCGGGGCGTGACGAGGAAAACGCCGCTCTTCGGAGCGGCTTTTTTTTGCACGATCGTCGGGGTCGCACGCATGGGACGTGGCCGTCATCGCCAGGATGCGGCACGCTAGGGCGGTTGCCTGCTGCCCTAGGACGCCGTTGCCATGACATCCCTCCCGCTCCTGCCGCGCCTGCTGGCGCTCTCGTTCGCCGTGACCGCCGGCCTGGCCCACGCCCAGACGGCGCCGATGACGCCGGACATCCCGGCGAGCTTCGCCAGTCCCACCGCCGCCGACGACTTCATCAAGCGCGTGGTCGAGATCCCCATGCGCGACGGGGTCAAGCTGCATACGGTGATCGTGATTCCCCGAAACGCCCACCATGCCCCCATCCTGCTGACACGCACGCCTTACGACGCCGATGGCCGGACCAGCCGGGCCGATGCCACGACGATGCGCGACGTGCTGCCGCAGGGTGACGAGGTATTCGTCGATGCTGGCTACATCCGCGTCTTCCAGGATATCCGCGGCAAGTACGGGTCCGAGGGCGACTACGTGATGACGCGCCCGCTGCACGGTCCGCTCAACGCCTCCGCCGTGGATCACTCGACCGACGCCTACGACACCATCGACTGGCTGACGAAGAACCTGCCCGAGTCGAACGGCAAGGTCGGCATGATCGGCTCGTCCTACGAGGGTTTCACGGTGGTCATGGCGTTGGTCAACCCGCATCCCGCCCTGAAGGTGGCCGCACCCGAAAGCCCCATGGTGGATGGCTGGATGGGCGACGACTGGTTCCATTACGGCGCGTTCCGGCAGACCAACTTCGATTACATCGCCGGCCAGAACGCCAGGCGTGGCAAGGGCGAGGCCATCAGCCGGGCCGGTTACGACGACTACACCAACTTCCTGCGGGCAGGCTCCGCAGGCGATTACGCTCGTGCCGCGGGCCTCGACGCGCTGCCCTACTGGCGCAAGCTGAGCGAGCATCCGGCCTACGACGCGTACTGGCAGGGCCAGGCACTCGACAAGGAAATGGCAAGGCAGCCGCTGAAAGTCCCGGTGATGTGGATACAGGGCCTGTGGGACCAGGAGGACATGTGGGGGGCGATCCATAGCTATGAGGCGGTCGAACCAAAGGACCGCGCCAACACCATGAATTACCTGGTCATGGGTCCGTGGCGCCACAGCCAGGTCAACTACAGCGGTGCGTCGCTGGGCGCGCTGGCGTGGGACGGCGACACCGCGTTGCAGTTCCGGCGCGATGTCCTGTTGCCGTTCTTCAACCAATACCTGCTGGACGGCGCGCCGAAGGCGAAGACGCCGCCTGTGCTGATCTACAACACCGGCGAGAACCACTGGGATCGCTTTTCGTCCTGGCCGCAGGGGAAAAAGACCCGGCCGTTGTACCTCAATGCCAATGGAAAGTTGTCATTCGCGGCGCCGGCGGCCGCTGCGCCGGGTTATGACACGTATGTGTCCGATCCGGCCAAGCCGGTGCCCTACGTACCGCGCCCGGTCCATTTTGCCGATCGTCAGTCGTGGACGACATGGCTGGTCCAGGACCAGCGTTTCGTCGACGGTCGCCCGGATGTCCTGACCTACATGACCGAGCCGCTCACCGCACCCTTGCGGGTGGCGGGCGCACCCCAGGTCGACCTTTACGCCTCCACCAGCGGCACTGACAGCGACTGGGTGGTGAAGCTGATCGATGTCTATCCGGAGACCAACGCCTCCAACCCCACGATGGGCGGGTACGAACTGGCAGTGTCGATGGACATCCTGCGTGGCCGCTACCGCGAGGGATTCACCGAGGCGAAACCGCTCACGCCCGACACGCCGCTGCCCTACCGCTTCGGCCTGCCTACCGTGGATCACACCTTCCTGCCCGGGCATCGGGTCATGGTCCAGGTGCAATCGTCATGGTTCCCTCTCTACGATCGCAACCCGCAGACCTTCGTGCCGAATATCTTCTTCGCCAGGCCTGCCGATTACCGCAAGGCCACGCAGCAGGTATGGCATGCGCCGGGCAAGGCCAGCGCGATCGAGCTGCCCGTGATCGACGACGCGAACTAGGCGTTGGCGTTACCTGCACGCCATCGGGGCGATCCTCGGCGCTCATCCGCCGCCCGAGGATCGCCCGTATGGCACGCCCCATCTGGACCGGTACGTTATCGTTCGGCCTGCTCAACGTGCCGATCCGACTCATGTCGGGCGAACGTCGCAACGACCTGCATTTCCGCATGCTCGACCAGCGCAGCAATACGCCGGTGCGCTACGAGCGGGTCAATGCCGAGACCGGCGAGGAAGTCCCCTGGAAGGACATCGTCAAGGCGTTCGAGTACCAGAAAGGCAGCTACGTGGTCCTCGAGGAAGAGGACATCAAGAACGCCGCCAGCGATGCCCACGAAACGGTGGAGATCGATGCCTTCGTAGACGCCGGTTCCATCGCCCCGTCGTATTTCGAGAAGCCGTACATCCTGTTGCCGGCGAAGAAGGCCGAGAAGGGTTACGTACTGCTGCGCGAAACCCTGAAGAAGACCGGCAAGATCGGGATCGCGCGTGTGGTCATCCGTACCAAGGAATACCTGGCCGCGGTGATGCCGCAGGGCGACGGGTTGGTGCTGAACATCCTGCGCTACCAGTCGGAGATCGTGGACCTGAGCGATTACGACCTGCCCGACAAGGCCGCGACGGCCTACCGCATTTCGCCCCGTGAAATCGAGATGGCGGCCGACCTCATCCAGTCGATGGCCGCGGACTGGTCGCCCGGCGATTACCGTGACGAGTTCCGCGACAAACTGCGTGGCGTCATCGAGAAGCGGCTCAAGAGCAAGGGCGTCACGACCACCGTGGACGACGATGACGACCATACGCCGGAGAACGCCACCACCAATGTGGTGGACTTCATGGCGCTGCTTAAGAAGAGCCTGGGCGCGAAGACGCGCACACCGGCGAAGACGACGCCGACCGAGAAGATGCCGGTGAAGAAAGCTGCCACGGGTAAGGCTGTTGCGAAGAAAGCGGCGTCGAAGGGCGGGGCGAAGAAAGCGGCTCCCGCCAAAGCAGCGCCCGCCAAGGCAGCGCCCGCGAAGACGGTCGCGAAGAAGAATCCGGCACGGAAGGGGGCTTCACGTAAGGCGCCGACCAGGCGTCGGGCGGGGTGATACGGTGCGGCGATTATCGTCGCGGGTCTGGCGGGTATGGGTTGTCTTGGACGGGTGGCTTTGGGATGGGGTGTCTAGAGCCCAGAGCCTAGAGCCGTTCTGGCGGGCGGTACGGAACCGCCCGCCAGAACATGATTTGCGGCTTCCCTCGCGGTAGGGCCATTGAGGGATCGCGCACGTCGTGCGCTCCTACGCGGTTTTTTGCATGCGGCGGAGGGAGGCCATGATTTCGTAGCAGGCGCCCATGGTGTGGTAGTCCGTCTTGCCGGCGGGGCTCTTTTCGTCGTCGTATTTTTCGTTGTTGCGCTTGAGGATGCGATACCAGGCGCCGTACGTGTGATCGACGAAGTGCTGCCAGCTGTAGGCCCAGATCTTCTCGTAGGCCTCGTCGTACTTTTTCTCGCCCGTGGTTTCGAACAGCAGCTGCGCAGCGCCCAGCGATTCCGCCTGTACCCAGAAATACTTGTCGTCGTCGCAGACATCGCCCTCGGGCGAGAAACCGTAGGCGATGCCGCCGTGCTCGTTGTCCCAGGCCTTGGCCAGGGCCTCGTCGAACAGGTGCTTCGCGGTGGGCACCAGCCAGTCCTTATGCTTCGGCGTGCCCTTGGTGTAGCGATCGAGCATCATCAACAGCTTCGCCCACTCGGTCTGGTGGCCGGGCTGGAAACCCCAGGGGCGGAACAGGTGCTTGGGGTTGTCGAGGTTGTATTTCCAGTCGATCGTCCAGTCGCTGTGGTAGTGCTCCCACACCAGCTTCTGCGGGGTGAGCCCGGCCTGGCGCTGGGTCATGTTCTCGGCCAGCAGCAGCGCGCGATCGAGGTAACGATCCTCCTTGGTGGCTTCCCATGCGGCGATCATGGCCTCGGTCATGTGCATGTTGGCGTTCTGACCGCGATAGCCGGTGAAGTTCCAGTCCTTGTCCGCCTCGTCGCGGTACAGCCCGTACTGCGGCTCGAAGTAGCGCTGCTCGAGCAGGTCCCAGATCTCGCCCTGCCACGCGCGTGCCTCGTCGAAGCCGACCTTCACGCCACAGGAATAGGCCAGCAGCATGAAGGCCAGGCCATAGCAGTGGTTCATCTGGTCGTCGCGCTTGCGGTCGGCAATCGTCCAGGCGTAACCGCCGGTCTCCGGGTTGAGGTGAACCTCGCGCAGGTAGGTCAGGCCGTGCATGACCAGGTCCTTGTCCTCGGGCTTGTTGAACTCGAGGTAGGCCATGGCATGGTTGAAGACGAAGCGCGTGCTCGACACCAGGTGGCGATGGCCGCGGTCGTAGACCGAGCCGTCGTCCTTGAAGTACTGGAAGAAGCCGCCGGCCGGATCGACCTCGTTCGGCTTGTAGAAGGCCATGGTCTTCGCGACATGGTCGCGGAGGACGTCGACGGAATGGAAATCGGGGCGGGGGACAGTCGTCATGCGTGCTTCTCCATGAAGGCCTTCACTTCGGCCTGGTCGGGAATGGCGGTGAACGAGCCCTTGCGGGTCGCGGTGATCGCACCGCAGGCGGCGGCAAAACGGATCAGCTCGACCAGGCGGGCTTCATCGGCGATCAACGCGTCGAAGCTGGCCGGGGTGACGCCCTCGTGGTCCAGGCGCGACAGCAGGCCACCGACGAACGCATCGCCCGCAGCCGTGGTGTCCACGGCCTCGACGGCATAGCCGGACAGCTCGCCGCTTGCGGCGCGGGTAAACCAGCGCATCGGTTCACCACCGTCGGTTACCAGCAGCAGGCGGGCCTTGCCCTCCCACAGCCGGGCAAGCACGGCATCATCGGTGTCGGCGTCGGTGTGGATGAACGCGAACTCTTCGGCACTGAGCTTGATCACGTCCGCTTCGTGCAGGGTCTCCCACAGACGGGGCAACGGTGCCTCGTCCTTCGGCCACAGGGCCGGACGCAGGTTCATGTCGAAGCTGACCAGCGCACCGGCCGTGCGGGCGCGGCGCATGCCCTCGACCGTAGTCGCGGCGATCGCGGCCTCGGTGAGCGAGTTGGAGCAGACGTGGAAGATCGACAGGTCGTCGAACGCCTGGGCGCGAAAGTGCTCAGGACGGAACAGCAGGTCGGCCGCGGGCGGACGATAGAAGCTGAAGCTGCGGTCGCCCTTGTCGTCGTGCGCGACGAAGGCCAGCGCGGTGCGCGCCTCGTCGGTACGCGCGACATCGTCGGTGCCGACGCCGAGGTCGGTCAGGCTCTTGAGCAGGAAGTCGCCGAACATGTCACGGGCGAGCATGCCGGCGAAACGGGCTTTGGCGCCCAGCAGGGCGGAGGCGACCGCGACGTTGGCGGGAGCGCCACCGGCAAACGGAACGAAGGCGGGAGGCTGACCGGCGCCGCCCTGGGGCTGTGCGTGGAAATCGATCAGCGCCTCGCCGAAGCAGAGGATGGAAGACATGCGTACGCGTGTCCTTGGGGACAGGGAAGGGGAAGCACGACGGCCGGCGGGCGCCGGCCGTCGTGACGAGCGTCAACCGGCCTTGGCGGCGACCGGGACGTTGCGGATCTTCGAGCCGCTCAGGCCGTAGAACACGATGTACGCGTAGCAGATGAGCGGGATGAAGAAGGCGTGCTGCAGGCCGATGTGGTCGGCGACCGCGCCCTGGATGACCGGGATCAGCGCGCCGCCGACGATGGCCATGATCAGCAGGCTCGACGCGTTGCTGGTGAGCGGACCCATGCGCTCGATACCGAGCGAGAAGATCGTCGGGAACATGATCGAGTTGAACAGGCCGATGGCCACGATGCTGTAAACGGCCACGGTGCCGGTGGTCATCATGGTGGTGATGACGAGCAGCACGTTGATGGCGGCGAACACGGCCAGCAGGACGCGCGGCGAGAACTTGGCCAGCAGGGCCGAACCGATGAAGCGGCCGACCATCGCGCCACCCCAGTAGAAGGCGACGTGCGACGCGGCGACTTCGCCCGTCATGTTGCCGATCTCAGGCAGCTGCAGGTAGTTGATCATGAAGCTGCCGATCGAGACTTCACCACCGACGTAGAAGAAGATACCGAGCACACCGAAAAACACGTGCGGGGTCTTCAGCGCGTCCATCAGCGAGTGGTGGCCTTCGTCGGCCTTCTCGGTGGTTTCTTCCAGCTTGGGCAGGTTGAACAGATACACGCCGATCGCGATCAGCACCAGCACCACGGCCAGGCCGATGTACGGCACCTGCACGGCGCTGGCTTCGGTCGCGCGGTAGGTGACCTGCTCGGCGGCGCTGAGCTTGGCGATGTCGTCGCTGCTCTTCACGGCGTTGGACAGGATCAGCACGCCACCGAAGAACGGAGCGAGGAAGGTGCCGAACGAGTTGAGGGCCTGGGCGAGGGTGAGGCGACTGGAAGCCGTCTTCTCGGGACCCAGCAGCGCGACGTACGGGTTCGCCGCCACCTGCAGCACCGTGATGCCGGTGGCCAGGATGAACAGCGCGCCGAGGAAGATGGGATAGACGCGCATACCGGCGGCGGGCCAGAACAGCGCCGCGCCGATGCCCGCGATGATCAGGCCGGCAACGATGCCCTTCTTGTAGCCGAGCGCAGCCACCAGCTTGCCCGCAGGCAGGCCCATGATGAAATACGCGCCAAAGAAGGTGAACTGGATGAGCATCGCCTGGAAGTAGTTCAGCTCGAACACACCCTTGAGGTGCGGGATCAGGATGTCGTTCAGGCAGGTCAGGAAGCCCCACATGAAGAAGATCGTGGTCATCACGCCGAGGGCGAGCGGGAAGTAGGTGTAACGGGTGTCGCCCGTGCTCGTCGAAGACGAGGTGGGCAATGGCGTGGATCCGGTGGCCATGGGGCGCTCCAGGTAGTGGGTCAGGGTGAAGAGGGCGGACAACTGCTTTCGCGTACGACCAGCCGTACCGGCGCGATCGTATAAGCGGTGTCCGTCTCGGGGTTGCGAAGTCGTTCGAGGATGAGTTCGGCGCTGCGTCGGCCCAGGCCGCGCGGATCGACCGCGACGGTGGTGAGGGGCGGTACGCACACCGAGGCCTCCGCCACATCGTCGAAGCCGGTCAGGGCGAAATCGTCGCCGGGGCGCCGGCCGCGCTTGGTCAGGCCGAGGATCAGGCCCAGCGCCACGGCGTCGTTGTAGCAGACGGCTGCGGTAGGTGCCGGGTCGCGGGCGAACAGTGCGCCGGTCTGCCGGGCGGCTTCCAGGCGTGTGGGCGCGCTTTCTACCAGCCAGGCGGGATCGACCGGCAGGCCGGCGTCCTGCATGGCGCCGGCATAGCCCTTGCGACGCTGGGCCACCGAGCTGGAATCGCGGTGGCCGCCGAAGAAGGCGATGCGCCGGTGGCCGAGGCCGATGAGGTGTTCCGTGGCGAGCCGGGCGCCGTGCTCGTTGTCCATCTCCAGGGTGTCCCAGCGATGGGCGCCTTCGTCGTCCGGCAGCTCGCGGTTGAACACCAGCAGCGGCGTGTGCATGCCGACCGCCGCCAGGACCTGCTCGCCCTCGCTGCCTTCGGCCGGCGAGAGGATGATGCCGGCGGGGCCGTGTTCGATCAGGGAGTTGAGCACCGCCTGCTGGCGGTCCGGCGATTCGCCGGTATTGCCCAGCAGGGTGACGTAGCCGGCGCTGGCCAGCGCCTCGTCGGCACCGGCCGCGAACTCGGCGAAGAACGGGTTACCCAGGTCGTTGATGACCAGGCCGATGCTGGAGGAGGTGCGTCGGCGCAGGTTGGCCGCCGCGCGGTTATAGACGTAGCCTTGCCGTTTGAGTTCCGCCTCGACGCGCGCGCGTGTCGCGGAGTTGACCAGGGGGCTGCCGCGCAGCACCAGCGATACCGTGGCCCGCGACACATCGCATCCCAGCGCGATGTCGGCGAGGGTCACCTTGCGGCGTTGCGGGGCGATCCTCGGCATTCAGGGCTCCTTCAAACGATCTAAACCGGGCGATCATCGCGCGGTGTGGTCTGGGATGCATCACGCACTGCAACATGCATGGGCCGGCTATCTTTGCTACGTTCGATCCGTTTGTCACGATCCAAACGATCGCGACCGCTCGTCAAGCGTTTATCCGAGGGGAACCATCCATGCCGAACTCCGCCCGCCTGCGTCGCGGCCTGCTCGCCGCCGCCCTGGGCCTTGCCCTGCCGATTCTGACATCCGCCGCCGCCGCCGACCGACCGACCAGCGCCTTTGCGGCGGTCGATCCGATGATCGGCACCGGCGGCGACGGTCATACCTTTCCGGGCGCTACGGTGCCCTTCGGCATGATCCAGCTGTCCCCCGACACGGCGATGCCGGACGTCAAGCACGCCTACAAATGGGCCGCCGGTTACCAGTACGGCGACACGAGCATCCTCGGTTTCTCCCATACGCATTTCTCCGGCAGCGGCCATTCCGACCTGGGCGATGTCCTCGTCATGCCCGTTGCCGGTGACGTGAAGCTGGACCCGGGCTCCCCCGACAAGCCCGGCAGCGGCTATCGCTCGCGTTTCGACCATACGACCGAACGCGCCGAGGCAGGGTACTACGCCGTTACGCTGGCCGACTACGGCGTACGTGCGGAACTGACGGCCGGTGCGCGGGTCGGCTGGCACCGCTACACCTTTCCGGCGGGCAAGCCGGCGCACCTGCTGCTGGACCTGCGGCCCAGCATCTACGATTACGACGGCAAGGTGCTCTGGTCGTCGCTGCGCGTGCGTGCGGACGGTACGGTCACCGGCGGGCGCACCACGCGGGGCTGGGCGCCCGGTCGCCAGCTGTATTTCGCCATGCGTTTCAACCAGCCGATGACCTCCCGTGCGCTGAAGAACCGTGAGGAGGCGATCGCTTACCGCGGCTTCAGTGGGCCGGGCAACCGTGCCGTCGACACCGACGGCATCAGCGGTCGTGCGCTGGAGGGCGTGTTCGATTTCGGCAGCCTGGGTAAGCCGCTGGTGGTGAAGGTCGCCGTGTCCTCGGTCAGCGAGGACAACGCGGTGGCCAACCTGGACGCCGATGGCCAGGGCTTCGACTTCGACGCGCGCCGCGCCGAGGCTCGCGGGGCCTGGGAAAAGGTGTTGTCGACGGTGGACGTGCAGGCGCCGGCGGACACCCGACGGATGTTCTACACCGCGCTGTACCACGCGATGATCTCCCCCAGCCTGTCGATGGACGTCAACGGGCAGTACCGCGGTCCCGACAACCAGGTGCACACCGCCAAGGGTTTCGACTTCTATTCCACGTGGTCGCTGTGGGACGTGTACCGCGCACAGCAGCCGCTGGTGACGCTGCTGCGCCCCGACATGAGCAGCCAGTTCGTCAACTCGCTGATCGCGGCGCGCGAAGCCAGCCCCTTCGGCATCCTGCCGATCTGGGCCTACCAGGGCATGGAAACCTGGTGCATGGTCGGCTACCACGCCGTGCCGGTCATCGCCGATGCCTATATGAAGGGTATACGCGGGTTCGATGCCGACAAGGCGCTGGCGGCGATGGTCGCCAGTGCCACGTACGGCCCCTACGGCGGCCTGGACGATTACATGAAGCTCGGCTACGTGCCGATCGACCGGCAGCCCGAAGCCGCGTCCAAGACCGTCGAGTACGCGTTCGACGACTGGTCGCTGGCGCGCATGGCCAAGGCGATGGGCAAGGACGATGTCGCCGCGACCTTCATGAAGCGTGCCGGCAACTGGAAGAACAGCTTCGACACGCGTACCGGCTTCCTTCGCGCGCGCAAGAGCGACGGCGCCTTCCGCGAACCGTTCGATCCGTCGTCGGCCGCCTATGGCAGCGATTACACCGAGGGCAACGCGTGGCAGTACTCCTGGTACGTGCCGCAGGACGTTGCCGGACTGATCGCGGCCCTGGGCGGAACGGATGCCTTCGTCAAGAAGCTGGATTCGGTATTCGATGCCAAGGTGGACCCCAAGTCGTTCGCCCACGTCGAGGACATCACCGGCCTGATCGGCTGGTATGCGCACGGCAACGAGCCCAGCCACCAGGTGGCCTACCTGTACGACTACGCCGGCCAACCCTGGAAGACGCAGGAGCGGCTGGTCCAGATCATGAAGACGCAGTACTCCCCCACGCCCACCGGCCTGGTCGGCAACGACGACCTGGGCCAGATGTCTGCCTGGTACATCTTCAGCTCGCTGGGCTTCTATCCGGTGGCCCCGGGCAGCAACGAGTACGTGATCGGGCGGCCGTTCGTGGAGAAGGCCGTGCTGAACCTGCCTGGCGGCAAGCGGTTCACGGTGTCGGCCGACCGGCTCGACGCCGGGCATCCCTATATCGGCCGGGTGACGCTCAACGGCAAGCCGCTGGACCGCACCTTCATCCGTCACGAGGACATCGTGGCGGGTGGCGAGCTGCACTTCATCATGCAGGCGGAGCCGGCAAAAGACTGGGGCCAGCAACCGGGCTCGGCGCCTTACTCGATGACCGGGGCGGCTCCCTGAGCGCGCCCTCGGCAGGACTCACGGGACCTTCACGTCTTTTTGGGCATTAAGCACGCCTTCCATCCAACGGGTGCGTCACTTGTCCCGCCGCTGCCGGACCGGCACGTGGCGGGAAGGGGCGTACCCGTTATCGCATCCCCAGGGTGTGTCCTTGCGTCACCAGCGAATCGAAGTACCCAGCGTCTATAATCCATGTCCTTCAGGGGCAGGATTCGTCGCGGGGAACACGACAGCATGATCGTAAGGATGGGGGCGCGCTGGCGTATCGCGAGTCTGCTCACGGCGGTGCTCGTCATCGTGGCCTTGCCGTACGTGGTCAATCGGTCCAGTTCGGATGCCGCCCTGTCCACCCGCGACTGGGTTACCCATACGGCCGAGATCAAGGCGGGCGTCTATCGCGTCGACGCCATCCTGCGCGGCAGCGAGGCGGCGGCGTACAGCCTCCTGGCGGGCGCGCCGGCCGACCCCCAGCTGGAAGAGCGGCTGGCCGCGAACCGCAAGCTGGTTCCCGGTCTCATGAGCGACCTGCGCCGGATGATGTCCGACAATCCGCAGCAGCTCACGCGGCTGGGCGGCCTGGAAGCGATGGCGAACAGCCGGGCTACCCTTTGCGAGCGGGCGATGGACCGGCTCAGGGCGGGCGATCGCGAAGGCGCATTCAAGGCCATGGAGGACATACGCGTCCTCTTTCCCATTCGCCAGACGGTGATCGACCTGCTGGCGGAGGAATCCACGCTGCTGGAACAGCGTCGCGCGCAGGCCCTGGATTCGGCGTCGGACAACCGAACGGTGCTGCTGATCGCCTCGCTGGCCCAGATCGCGCTGCTGGCGATCGTGGTGGTGGTGTCCGAACGACAGATCGCGATCCGCCTGAAGGCGGAGTCGCAGGCGTCCGATGCCGTGAATCGCTCGCAACTGATCGTGCAGGCCGTGCGCGAGCCCATCGCCATGCTGGATGCGTCGCTGCGTACGTTGCTGGTCAACACGGCATTCGCCGAGCTGTACGGTTTCGACCGTGAGCGTGACAGCAAGCTGCCGATCAACGAGATCGGCGAAGGCGCATGGAGCGACACGTCGCTGTTGCAGCGCCTCAGCGACGTGGTGGCCCGTGACCGCGAACTGTGGGATTACGAACTCACCCAGCGCACCGTGGACGGCATCGACCGCTTCGTGGTGATCAATGCACGCCGTATCGAAGAGTCGGACAACGATGCGCCGGCGGTCTTGCTGACCGTCAGCGACATCACGGCGCGAGCGCTGGTCGAGCAGAAGGTCAGCGAGCTCAATCGCCAGCTCGAGGGCAAGGTGGAGCAGATCTCCGACGTCAACCGCGAGCTGGAGGCCTTCAGCTATTCCGTCTCGCACGACCTGCGTGCGCCGCTGCGGCACATCGCCGGGTTCGCCGGCAAGCTGGAAGCGCACCTGGCCGACCGTTCGGACGACCGGGTCAGGCACTACATCGACGTCATCACCCATTCCTCGCGCCGCATGGCGCAGCTGATCGACGACCTGCTCGTGTTCTCCCGCCTGGGCCGCGGCGCGCTGCGCCTGCAGGCGGTAGACATGCAATCACTGGTGGACGAGGCCCGAGCCCTGGTTGAAACCGAGGCGCGTGATCGCCATATTGAGTGGCAGATCGCGCCCCTGCCCATCGTGATCGGCGACGAAAACATGCTGCGCACCGTCTGGCAGAACCTGCTGGGCAACGCGGTCAAGTACACCGCCAACCGCGAGAAGGCGATCATCGAGGTCTCCCTCGAGCGTAACGCGGCGGGTGACTATGAGTTTTCCGTGCGCGACAACGGCGCCGGTTTCGACATGCAGTACGCAAGCAAGCTGTTCGGTGTCTTCCAGCGTCTGCACCGTGCCTCGGAGTTCCCGGGCAACGGTATCGGCCTGGCCAATGTGCGCCGCATCGTTGCGCGACATGGCGGGCGGACCTGGGCCGAGGGCGAGACGGACCGCGGCGCGACGTTCCACTTCTCATTGCCGGCATCCGATGGTGCGGCCGCCCACACAGGTGACACATGATCGACGCCAAGGCCAAGCTGCATACGATCCTCATCGTCGAAGATTCCATGGCCGATGCGGAAATGGCGATGGACGCCCTGAAGGAGGCGAAGCTGGTCAATCCCGTGGTGCACGTGGAGGACGGCGTCGACTGCCTCGACTGGCTGCATCGCCGTGGCCCGTATGCCACGCGTGACCCGGGCGACCCGGCGGTGATCCTGCTCGACATCAAGATGCCGCGCAAGGATGGCCTGGAAGTCCTCAAGGAGCTGCGTACGGAAGAGCGGTGGCGCCGCCTGCCGGTGGTGATCCTTTCATCGTCGCGCGAAGAGAGCGACCTGGCGCGCAGCTGGGACCTCGGCGTGAACGCCTACGTGCTCAAGCCGGTCGACGTGCAGCAGTTCTTCACCGCCGTGCAGACGCTCGGCCACTTCTGGGCGGTGCTGAACCAGCGCCCGGAAGGCGATTGAGCCAGGAGCCGGGCGACTGATATGGGTGGGCAGGACCAGAACCGGAAAGTGCGCATCCTCCAGGTGGAGGACAACGAGCTCGATGCGGAGCTCATCCAGGCCGAGCTGGAGCAGGACGGGCTCGACTACGAGGTGCTGCTCGTCGACGACGAGACGGCCTTCCTCGACGGCCTCGACGGATTCGACCCGCATATCGTGCTGTCCGACCTCAGCCTGCCGACCTTCAGCGGTGAGCGGGCCTTGCAACTGCTGCGCGAACGCAATACCGCCATTCCCTTCATCTTCATTTCGGCCACCCTGGGCGAGGAAGCGGCGATCGAGGCGCTACGCAACGGTGCCACCGATTACATCCTCAAGCACAACACGGCGCGACTGGCCTCCGCCGTGCGGCGCGCGTTGCGCGAAGCGGAAGAGCAGCGCGGTCGCGCCCGTGCGGAGCAGGAACTGATCCGCGCACAGCGATTCGAAAGCCTGGCCCTGCTTGCCGGCGGCCTCAGCCACGACCTGCGCAACCTGCTGCAGCCGCTGCTGCTGGCCGGCGACACGCTGGAAGACTATGCCGACGATCCGCGCCTCGCCCGCCTGGGCACGCTGGTGCGCGACTGTGGGCGCCGCGGCCTGGAGATGGTCTCGTCGATGCTGTCGTTCGCGCGTGGCGCGCGGCGCGCGGAACAGGTGCGCCTGGGCGCCCTGCTGGATGCCTTGAAATTGCTGCTACAGGGTAGCGTGCCGCGAACCGTCAACATGACGATCGAGGTCTACGACGCGGATGTCACCTTCGAGGGCAATCACACCGAGTTACAGCAGTGCCTGCTCAACCTCAGCCTGAATGCCTTCCAGGCCATGCCCGCCGGCGGCACGCTGCGCATCGAGACCGCGCAGGCGAGCCTGGCGGACGACTTCTTCCTGGAAGGCGAGCAGCCGCACCCGGGCCGCTACCTGCGCCTGTCCGTGATCGATACCGGACTGGGCATGCCGCCGGACGTCCTGTCACGTCTGTTCGAGCCGTTCTTCACCACCAAGGAGACCGGCACGGGCCTCGGCCTGCTCTCGTGCAAGCGCATCGTCGCCAGCCATGGCGGCCTCATGCGCGTGCGCAGCGTGGTGGGCGAAGGTACGCAGTTCCACCTCTACCTGCCGCTCAACAGTGAAGACGAGGACGCCGCCCCGGCGTCCATCATGGATGCGTCGCTCCAGGGCGAAGCCGAGCGCGTGCTCGTGGTGGTCGAGGAAGCCGTGCAGCTGTCGTTGCTGGTCGACACGCTGGATGCGTATGGCTACCAGGCCGGCGCCAGCCAGAGTGGCACGGCCGCGCTGCAATGGATCGAGGCCCACGGCGTGCCCGACCTCGTGGTGATGGACGCCGACATGAACCTGTTCACCGGCGTGCGTACGCTGGCTGCGTTGCTCGAACATGGCTACAGCCGTGCGGTGCTGTTGCTGGCCCGGCCGGACGCCCCGCCCAACCTCGACGAACTGCCGCAACTGGATCACCTCTACGTGCTGCACAAGCCGATCCAGTCGCGCGCGCTGCTGCGCAAGGTGCGCGAGGCGCTGGAGGCGAGCGAGGGCAAGGCCGGCTGATCCCTTTCGGGTCGCCTGGCAGAATGCCTGCATTTTTCAGAATCCTTCCATATCGATGGAAGGGGTATCCGACTAACGTCTTCCCGACACGTGTCTGCGCTGCCGCAGGCCGCCACGGCTTCGGGGAGTGCGATGTTCTGGGATATGCAAAAGGAAGCCGACGCCATCGTGCGTCGCATGACGATCGCCACATACCTCGTCGGCTTCATCGTCGCGAGCCTGGTGCACCTCATGGCGTCGCTGTCGATCCTGCTCTGGCAGACCTCCTGCCTCTATCCGCGATGCGTGGAGGGCCCGGCGTTCGACCTCGTGCGCGGGGTCATGCAGGTGCCCCTGTTCGCTACCCCCTGGCTGCAGCTACCGTCACCGGATGAGGATTTCCAGCGTGGCTGGGGGCTGTTCGGCGGCCTTGTCCTCAACGCCATGCTTGCGGTGCTCGTCTACGCCGGCCTGGTCATGACGGTGCGGCGCTGTCACGCGCGGTGGCGCATCAATCGATCCCGAGCTTCTTCAGCTTGTACCGCAAGGCGCGGAACGTGATGCCCAGCTTCTTGGCGGTCGCAGTCTTGTTGTACCGCGATTCTTCCAGCGCCTTGATGATCGTGTCGCGCTCGATGTTGGAAATGAAATCTTCCAGCGAACCGTCGGCACCGCCGGCCGAGAGTCCGCTGGCAGGCGCTTGGGCCACGCTGCCCGTGGCGGCATCCGCACCGGAAGGGGCAGGCGCCGCCGTACGTTGCGGCAACATCAGGTCCTCCGCCTCGATGGCATCGCCTTCGCACATGGCCATGGCGCGCTCGAGGATGTTCTCCAGTTCGCGCACGTTGCCCGGGAACTGGTAGGCCTCCAGCGCGGCCAGCGCTTCGGGTTGCAGCCGGCCGGGTGCGCCGCCACCGGATTCCACGGCGAGCTGGCGCAGGACAAACTCGGCCAGCTTGGGCACGTCGCCGCGGCGCTCGCGCAACGGTGGTACGCGCAGCTCGATCACGTTGATGCGATAGAACAGGTCCTGGCGAAACAGGCCTTGCTCGACCAGCAGGGCCAGGTTCTTGTGCGTGGCCGAAAGGATGCGCACGTCCACGGGGATCTCGTCACGGCCGCCGATGGGGCGCACGGCTTTTTCCTGGATCGCCCGCAGCAGCTTCACCTGCATGTGCAGGGGCAGCTCGGCCACCTCGTCGAGGAACAGCGTGCC
Organism: Luteibacter sp. PvP120; assembly: GCF_054055715.1. Lineage (NCBI taxonomy): Bacteria > Pseudomonadati > Pseudomonadota > Gammaproteobacteria > Lysobacterales > Rhodanobacteraceae > Luteibacter > Luteibacter sp. PvP120. The sequence goes on from NZ_JBSRXP010000015.1 coordinate 45,138, forward strand.
GCCCTGGGCCGCCTGGAACAGGCCCTCCTTGTCGGCATGGGCACCCGTGAAGCTGCCCTTGCGGTGGCCGAAGAACTCGCTTTCCATCAGTTCCGACGGAATGGCGCCGCAGTTCACGGGCACGAAAGCGCCCGCCGCGCGGGGGCCCAGCTCGTGGATCAGCCGGGCGACCAGTTCCTTGCCCACCCCCGATTCGCCGCCGATATACACCGGCGCCTGGTTGCGCGCCAGCTTGACGATCTTCCCGCGTACTTCGGTCATGACGGGCGAGTCGCCGATCAGGCGATCGGCGCCCGGTGCACCCTTGGCGCCGGTTTCCGTCTTGCGTTCTTCGGAGAGGCGCAAGGCCGTGCGGACGAGGCGGCGCAGGAGGTGGATATCCACCGGCTTGGACACGAAGTCGAATGCGCCCGCTTTCAGGGCGGTCACCGCTGCATCGACGTTGCCATACGCGGTGATCATCGCCACGGGCATGTCCGGATGGTTGGCGGCGATCAGCTCGATGATCTCCTGGCCGCTGCCGTCGGGCAGACGCATGTCGGTAAAGCACAGGTCGTAGCGACGGGACGCCAGGGCGTTGCGTGCTTCGGTGACGCTCCCTACGGCGTCGACGTCGAGCTCCATGCGCCCAAGGGTGATGGTCAGCAACTCACGGATGTCGCGTTCGTCGTCGATGACCAGTATGGACTGCTTGCTCATGGGTTCCGAAAGGTTCGGTGATGACAGCCAATGTAACCGTCCCGGCGTCCCGCGCAAAGGGCGCCGTTCACGCCCTGGCGGCCAGGGGCACCGACGCCGCCGTGCGGGCGGGCGGCGTGAGGCTGATCCGGAAGCAGCTGCCGCCGCCTGCCACGCGCACGTATTCCAGGGCGGCCTGATTGGCCTCGGTCATCTGCCGGGCGAGGTAGAGACCCAGGCCCGTGCCGTATTCGTGTGTAGTGAAGAACGGCTCGAAGATCTGCGCGGCCACCTTCGGCGGAATGCCCGGACCCCGGTCGATCACCTCGAGGATGGGAATGCCGGCCTCCGAGTGACGGGCCACCAGCATGACGCGGGCGGGCTCACCCGGCATGCGCCCGTAGCGCAGGGCATTCTGGACCAGGTTCCAGATCACCTGTTGCAGGTGCTGGGGGTCCGCGACGGCGGCCACGGGCTCGCTGCCCGAGACGGCGCGCAGGATGTCCGCGCCCAGATCGTTGCCCAGGCGGTATTCGGTGACGAAGTGGTGCACCCACTGGCTCAGGTCCAGGGTTTCCGGACGCGAGCGCTCGCGTCGGGACAGCTGCAGGATGTTCTCGATGATTTCGTTGAGCCGCGAGCAATGGTTGTTGATGATCTCGACCATCCGCAGGTCGGTATCGTTCATGTCGGTGGATTCGGCCAGCAACTGGGCCGAGTAGTGGATCGCCGCCAGCGGGTTGCGGATCTCGTGGGCGATCGACGCGGACAGGCGCCCCAGCGAGCTGAGGGTCAGCTCCTCGGCACGCCGTGACACCAGCGAGGTGTCGTCCAGGAAGATCAGGACGTGCGAATCGTCGTTGGGGGCCAGCCGGGAGAACCGGGGGATGACCTCGGGGGTGCCGTCGGCCAGCATGGTCGCGCTCTCGTCCAGCTTGCCGGACGTGCGCCAGTGGTAAAGCCGCCGCGACAGCTCCGGTGCCAGGCTGCCCAGGTCGCGCTGTTCGGCCGAAGGATTGCCCATCAGCATCCACGCGGACTCGTTGAGCTGGTGGATACGGTTGCCTTCGTCGACCAGCAGCACGCCGGTCTTCATGCGCCGGATGATCAGCTCGTTCACCTGGGACAGGTTGGCCAGGTCGATGCCGCGCTGCTCGGCCAGGGCCTCCGACGCGCGGATATTGCGGCCCAGCATGTAGCACAGCGAGGCGCAGGCGAAGTAGGCCGCGCCGAACAGCCCATATTCCACCAGTTCGCGGTCGCCGGCGGTGGGTTCGTCCAGGTCGAACAGGCAGTGGCCCAGCATGGCCAGGGTGGCCAGCGCCGCGAAGAACATCGACAGCCGGAAGGGCAGCAGCAAGGCGCCGGTGGCCATGTTGACCGCCAGCATCATGGCCACGCCCATGCGCACGTCGTGCATGAGGACCAGGGCGAAAAGAGCGGCGGCGATGTCCAGCGTCAGGCCGATGGAGACGATGAGGACGGGCCGGTGCAGGGAAACCCGCGTGCGCGAGACCATGACCAGGGCGGCCAGCAGGTAGGCCAGGGCGAGCAGCCGGGCGGCCAGGGGCTCCGGCAGGGCCGGCCAGTTCATGTGCTCGGGGCGGAACGCCAGCGCGGTGTAGACCGCGGCCTGACCCAGCCGGAAGTAGTTGAAAAAGAACAGTTCGTGGCGGGCCGTGTTCTGTACGGCGCGCGAGCTGGAGGCGCTGGTCGGCGCGGGCGTGGACACGTGGATGGTTCTCCGCCGGTGGCCCCCCGGGGCCTCGATGAGGGCCAGTATAGGCGGGGCCGGGGCACGGCAACACACCGTTCCTGCAGCCCGGACCGGCCGTCCCGGGGCCAATGTCGCGGCGCCCCTTTCCATCCGGGGCGCCTTCCGGGAAAATACGCGGCCGTATTGCGTCATTCTGGCGTGATCGATCGAAGCATCCCCCACTCCCGTGCAGGCCGCTCCTGGCCCGCATGCATTCACACGCTTCTCCCGTTCGCTCGAGGTATCGAATGAATTTCCACGAGTACCAGGCTAAAGAACTGTTCGCCAAGTACGGCATCGCCGTGCCGCCGGGCAAGGTTGCCAACTCTCCCGACGCCGCTGTCGACGCCGCCAAGCACCTTGGTGGCTCGCAGTGGATGGTCAAGGCCCAGATCCATGCCGGTGGCCGCGGCAAGGCCGGTGGCGTCAAGTTCTGCCGCAGCCTCGATGCCGTCCGCGATGCCGCCAAGGGCATGCTCGGTACCAATATGGAAACCTACCAGTCCGCCGGCCGCGCGCTTCCGGTGAACCTGGTGCTGGTGACCGATGCGACCGACATCGCGAAGGAACTCTACCTCTCGATCCTCACCGATCGTGACACCAAGTCGATCTCGTTCATCGCCTCCAAGCATGGCGGCGTCGACATCGAGCAGGTGGCCGCCGAGACCCCGGAAGACATCCACACCTTCCAGGTGGATTTCGTCGAAGGCCTGCAGCCGTACCAGTGCCGCGACCTCGGGTTCAAGATGGACCTGAACCCGAAGCAGGTCGGCCAGCTGGTCAAGACCATGCTGGGCCTCTACAAGCTGTTCAATGAGAAAGATCTGGCCCTGGTCGAGCTCAACCCGCTCGCCATCCTCGAGGACGGCAACCTCGCCGCGCTCGACGGCAAGGTCAACTCGGACGACAACGCCGAGTTCCGTCACGCCGACCTGGCCGCCATGCGCGACCTCACGCAGGAAGACGCCGCCGAAGCGGCCGCCGTCCAGCACAACCTCAACTACGTCACGATGGACGGCACGATCGGCTGCATGGTCAACGGCGCCGGCCTGGCGATGGCCACGATGGACGTGATCAAGCTGGCGGGCGGTGAGCCGGCCAACTTCCTCGACGTCGGCGGCGGCGCCACCAAGGAGCGCGTCTCCGAGGCGTTCAAGCTCATCCTCTCGTCCGACAAGGTCAAGGCCATCCTGGTTAACATCTTCGGCGGCATCGTGCGTTGCGACCTGATCGCCGAAGGCATCATCGCGGCCGTGAAGGAAGTGGGTCTGCAGATCCCCGTCATCGTTCGCCTGCAGGGCACCAACGTCGAGAAGGGCCGCGAACTGCTGGCCAACTCGGGTCTGGCGATCACGCCGGCCGACGATCTCAACGACGCGGCCCGCAAGGCCGTGGCCGCAGCGGCCTGAGGAGCGAATCTAAATGAGCGTCCTGATCAACAAGAACACCAAGGTCCTCGTCCAGGGTTTCACCGGACAGCAGGGTACCTTCCACGCCGAGCAGGCCATCGATTACGGCACCAAGGTCGTCGGTGGCGTGACCCCGGGCAAGGGCGGTTCCGAGCACATCGGCCTGCCCGTCTTCAACACGGTGCGTGACGCGGTCGACCAGACCGGCGCCGACGCGTCGGTCATCTTCGTGCCGCCGCCGTTCGCGGCCGACTCGATCCTCGAAGCCATCGCCGGTGGCATCAAGATCATCGTCACGATCACCGAAGGCATCCCGGTGCTCGACATGATGCGCGTGAAGAATGTGCTGAAGTCGCACCCGGACGTCGTGCTGGTCGGTCCGAACTGCCCCGGCGTCATCACCCCGGGTGAGTGCAAGATCGGCATCATGCCGGGCCACATCCACAAGCCGGGCAAGGTCGGTATCGTCTCGCGCTCGGGCACCCTCACGTACGAAGCGGTGTTCCAGACCACGAACGAAGGCCTGGGCCAGTCCACCTGCATCGGCATCGGCGGCGACCCGATCAATGGCCTCAACTTCATCGACTGCCTGAAGCTGTTCCAGGACGACCCGCAGACCGAAGGCATCATCATGGTCGGCGAAATCGGTGGCAGCGCGGAAGAAGATGCGGCCGAGTTCATCAGCCAGTACGTCAAGAAGCCGGTGGTGTCCTTCATCGCCGGTGCCTCGGCACCTCCGGGCAAGCGCATGGGCCATGCCGGTGCGATCATCTCCGGCGGCAAGGGCACGGCGGAAGCCAAGTTCGCCGCGCTCGAGAAGGCAGGCGTGACCACGGTCAAGTCGCCGGCCGACCTCGGCAAGACCCTCGCGGGTCTGATGAAGTAAGACACGTCGCTCGCCTCGGCGAGTGTCGGAAAAACCGCGGCCTCCGGGTCGCGGTTTTTTTTTGAGAAATCGTCGCCCCGTAGGAGCAACTGTCTTTTTCAGGCCCCTACCGTGCCGTGCCATGGAGTCTGATCGCGGACCATGGCGTTGAGGGTGATGAGCAGTTTGCGCATG
>NZ_JBSRXP010000016.1:0-17603 GCF_054055715.1 Luteibacter sp. PvP120
ATGGTAGTGTGGCTCAAGCCATGCAAGAGTAGGTCACCGCCAGGGGCTTTATCCCGGAAACCCGGTCTCATTTGAGACCGGGTTTTCTTTTTGTCTGCGCGAGGCGCAAGACTTGCAGTACGTCATTGCGAACGTGCTCCAGCCACCGACCAGAAGGCCTCCCCACCCGGGGAGGCCTTTGTTTTATGCGGTCAAAGGACGTTGATCTGCGTATGCAGCGTGTTGTACGGCGCGTTGGTCGACGTGTTCTGGTACTGGAAGTACCCCGACTCATGACCGTCCACGTTGTACTCGTCGAGCCAACCAACGACGGTCTGGCCCGGCGTGCATGGCCAGGTGTACTGCGTGCCCGTGATGCAGATACCGGTGCTTGCGTAGCGGGCTGAGCGTGGCAGCTGACCGCCATTCATCGACGCGATCGGGTTGGCGCCGTAGCCGATCTCGATGATCGCCACGCGTAGCTCGCCACCGCCGTGATTACAGGTCGTGCTGCTGTTGCCGTTGGTGTATTCCCAACCGCAAGCCGTCGAACCGACCGCGTAGATACGGATGCTGGACAGGGCAGGCGCGGGTGCGCGAGGCACCGGCATCACGGCGAAATCCGTCGGTGGCGTGGGCAGGACACGGCCCTCCGCGGCGAGCGAAGGCAGCGCGGTCATCACGCGCGACGTGGCTGAGGCGCCCTCCTGGGCCTGGATACGCGTGGCTGCGGTGGCGGCGAACGCGAGGGTACAAAGTGCAAAACGTACGGAGTTCAAACGTGGTTCCTTTCTATAAAGCGAAACATACGCTGCGCGCCTGATCGGTGGGCAGCGTGCGGACATAGCGCGCTTGTCGTTGCGCTACACGGTGCACGGCAACTGCCCATGCACTGCGCGATAAGGATCGCCCGCCATGTCGCGTGCGAATGTCGGATACGGGCATCAGCGCTGCGCTGAATGGGCAAACGTCCGTTCAATCGCTAAGGGTTTGCGTGGATCGCCGGTGCAACATGACACCCGCGCGATTAGTCGGCATGATGTTGGCGCGTCGTGCAGCAAGGAAAACGCCATGGATACACGTCTCAACCGCAGGCAGGAGGAACTGGTCGCGATCGTGCAGCGCGAAGGCTTCGTCGGTGTCGACGAACTGGCCAGCCATTTCGACGTGGCGCCGCAGACGATCCGTAGAGACCTCAACCTCTTGTCCGATGGCGGCCTTATCCGCCGATACCACGGTGGTGTCAGTGTGCCGGCCAGCAGTGTCGAGAACGTGGCCTACGCGGCACGGCAGACGCTGCAGGCGGTGGAAAAGAGCCGCATTGCCGCGGCCATCGCACGGCAGATCCCGGATGGCTCATCCCTCTTCATCAACCTGGGCACCACGAACGAGGGAGTCGGCCGCGCGTTGCTCGAGCACCGCGACCTGCGTGTCATCACCAACAACCTTAATATCGCGCTGCTGCTGAGCGACAACCCCACGTTCGAGGTGATCGTCGCCGGCGGCGTGGTGCGCGGCCGGGACCACGGCGTCACCGGCGAGGCGACCATCGAGCTGATCCGCCAGTTCAAGGTCGACTTCGGCATCATCGGTATATCGGGGATCGAGCTCGACGGCACCCTGCTGGATTTCGACTTCCACGAAGTGCGGGTGGCCCAGGCCATCATCGAACACTCCCGCCAGGTGCTCCTCGGCGCCGACCATACCAAGATCGGCCGTAACGCCATGGTGCGCCTCGGCGACTTCAGCCGTGTGGACGCATGGTTTACCGACCGGCCGCCGCCCGAGGCCTTGCTGCCTGTGCTGGAAGCGGCGGGCACGCGGCTCTACGTCGCGGACTGAGCCGGGCCGTGCCGTCGCGAGGCCAAGGCGCCTCGTAGGCCCACATAAACATCGGTTTAGCCCCCCTATCAGCGGCGGGCGGCCGTATTGCAGCCCGCCGTTGCCAACGCTCCTGCGTACTACCCGCGTCGGGAACACGCATCCGTACGCTGCACTGCAGCGTGCGATGTTCGTTTGTGTTCGAATATGCTCATTTTAACGCAGGTGTCGCCCTGCCGAGTCATGGATTGTTCGTTTTCGCTCCGTCAGGCCCACTGGCCCGTTGCGAACGAACGTACCCGAGCGTAGGGTGTCCTCGTTTCGGTAGGGCAACGCCTCCAGCCAAGTGGGGTGGTGCAATGGTCGAGCAGGTCGATGTTCTTGTGGTGGGCGGCGGCGTCAATGGCGTCGGTATCGCCCGTGACGCCGTGGGCCGTGGGCTCTCGGTGTGGCTGTGCGAACGCGACGATCTGGCGTCCCATACCTCGAGTGCGTCGACCAAGCTGATCCACGGCGGTCTGCGTTACCTCGAGCAGTTCGAGTTCGCCCTGGTCGGCAAGGCGCTGGCCGAGCGCGAGGTGCTGCTGCGCGCGGCACCCCACATCATCTGGCCCCTGCGCTTCGTGCTGCCGCACCAGCCGCACCTGCGCCCTGCCTGGATGATCCGTATCGGGCTGTTCCTCTACGATCATCTGGGCCGTGGCCGGCGCACGCTGCCGGGCTCGCGCCGCGTGCGCTTTGCCAAGCATGTCACCGGCGAGCCGATGCGTGACGATTTCTCGGTGGGCTTCGTGTACTCCGACGCGTGGGTGCAGGATGCCCGCCTGGTGGTGCTCAACGCGATGGACGCGGTGCAGCGTGGCGCCAAGGTCGAGACCCACACGCGCTGTGTGAGCGCGCGCCGTGACGGCGATGGGTGGATCGCCGAGCTGGAGTCGCGCGACGGCAGCCGTCACTTCGTCAGGGCCCGTGCCCTGGTCAATGCGGCGGGGCCCTGGGCCGCCAGCTTCCTCGACGACGTGGCCCACCTGAAGCATTCGCACTCGCTGCGCCTGATCAAGGGCAGCCACATCGTCGTGCCGAAGATCTACGATCACCGTTACGCCTACATCTTCCAGCAGCCGGATCGTCGCATCGTGTTCGCCATTCCGTACGAGCGCGACTTCACGCTGGTCGGCACCACGGATATCGAATACAAGGCCGACCCGTCGAAGCCCAAGATCGATGCCGAGGAAATCCAGTACCTCTGCGAGGCGGCCAACCGCTACTTCAAGAAGCAGCTCACCCCTGACGACGTCGTGTGGAGCTACAGCGGCGTGCGGCCCCTCCTGCAGGACGAATCGGGCAGTGCGTCGGAAGTCACGCGCGACTACCTGCTGGACATCGACCAGAACGGCCCGCCGCTGCTCAACGTCTTCGGCGGCAAGCTGACCACGTTCCGCAAGCTGGCCGAGGAAGCCGTCGACAAGCTGGCTCCGCTGCTGGGCAACGACAAGCCGGCCTGGACGGCGGATGCCCGTCCGCTGCCCGGTGGTGGCGAGCGTGACATCGACGCGCTGACGGACGATCTCCGTGCGTCGCGGCCGTGGCTGACCGAACGCTTTGCCTGGCGCTTGACACACTTGTACGGCACGCGAGCTCGCGACCTGTTGGGCGAAGCCAATGGCCTGGCGGCGCTGGGCACGCATTTCGGCGCGGACCTCTACCAGGCCGAAGTGGACTACCTGATCCGTCACGAATGGGCGACCGAGGCCGAGGACATCCTCTGGCGTCGCAGCAAGATCGGCCTGCATGTCGGCAAGGACGACGTGCAACGCCTTACCGAGTACCTCAATCAGCGGGTCCCGCAGGGGCGCGCCACCCAACCGTAGCGCTAGCGCGCTGCCAGCCATGAAACCGATGGAGAGACGGATCATGCGACAAAATATTGGTGAGTTGATATCCGAAGCCGTGGCGATGTTCATCATCATCGCCTTCGGCGATTCCGTAGCGTGCATGTATGTGCTCTACGATCCCAGTCCCTACCTCAACGCCTACTGGGGCGTGTGTATTGCGTGGGGCCTTGCCGTCACCATCGCGATTTACGCCACGGCATCGGTGTCGGGTACGCACGCCAATCCGGCGGTGACCCTGGCGCTGGCCGTCTTCCGCAACTTCTCGTGGAAGAAGGTGGTGCCTTACTGGATCGCGCAGGTGATCGGCGCGTTCCTCGGTGCGGCCATCGTCTACGCCCTGTTCGGGCCGGTGATCGATCACTTCAACGCCACGCACAACCTCACCCGTGAAGCCGGCGGCGCCGCTGGCGTGTTCTTCACGCATCCGGGCCTGGCCGTCACGCCCATGCATGCGCTGACTGACCAGATCATCCTCACCGCCTTCCTGCTGTTCGGCATCTTCGCCATCACCGAGCAGTACAACGAGACCGCCCCGGGCGCCAACAACGGTGCGCTGATCATCGGCCTGCTGGTGGCCACCATCGGTGCGTCGATGGGTTACCTGGAAGCGTGGGCGATCAACCCGGCGCGCGACTTCGGCCCGCGCCTGTTCGCCTACTTCGCCGGTTGGGGTTCGTCCGCCCTGCCGTCGCCGGATAACTACTGGTGGGTGCCGATCGTCGGCCCGCTGATCGGCGGCGTGGTCGGTGGTGGTGCGTACCAGCTGCTGATCCATCCGTTCCTGCCGGCCCGCCAGCGTGCGCTCGAAGAAGCACGCCAGGCCGCGGCGCGTGGCACCTCTTCCCATTCGACCATTCAGTGAGGCCCCAGATGGACAAGCAGAAATACATCCTCGCCATCGACCAGGGCACCACCAGCTCGCGCACCATCCTGTTCGATCACGACGGCAACATCGCCGGCACGGCGCAGCGCGAGTTCCCGCAGATATTCCCGCAGCCGGGCTGGGTGGAGCACAACCCGCGCGAGATCATGACCAGCGTGCTGTCGACGATGACCGAAGTCATCAGCAGCTCCGGCATCGATGCCAGCTGCATCGAGGGCATCGGCATCACCAACCAGCGCGAGACGGCGGTGGTGTGGGACAAGAAGACCGGCCAGCCGATCTACAACGCCATCGTGTGGCAGTCGCGGCAGACCGCCGACATCTGCGAGAAGCTCAAGGCCGCCGGCCATGACGAGATGGTGCGCGAGAAGACCGGCCTGCTGATCGACGCCTATTTCGCCGGCACCAAGGTTCGCTGGATCCTCGACCACGTGGAGGGTGCGCAGGCGCGTGCCGAAGCGGGCGAGCTGCTGTTCGGCACCATCGATACCTGGGTGATCTGGAACCTTACCGGCGGCAAGGTGCACGTCACCGACTACACCAACGCCTCGCGCACGCTGATGTACGACATCTACAAGCGCGAGTGGGACGACGAACTGCTGACGATGCTCAACGTGCCGCGCGCCATGCTGCCGGAAGTGAAGTCGTCCAGCGAGGTGTACGGCAACACGCTGGCCAAGCATTTCTTCGGTCGTGAAGTGCCGATCGCCGGCATCGCGGGCGACCAGCAGGCGGCGTTGTTCGGCCAGGCCTGCTTCGAGCCCGGCCTGGCCAAGAACACCTACGGCACCGGCTGCTTCATGCTGATGAACACCGGCGAGAAAGCCGTCCGTTCGAAGAACGGCCTGCTTACCACCATCGCGTGGGGCGTCGACGGCAAAGTGGAATACGCGCTGGAAGGCAGCATCTTCGTGGCCGGCTCGGTCATCCAGTGGCTGCGCGACGGCCTGCGCATGCTGGGCAAGGCGGCGGATTCGCAGTCGTATGCCGAGCGCGCCAAGGACAACGATGGCGTGTACTTCGTGCCGGCCTTCGTCGGCCTGGGTGCGCCCTATTGGCGAAGCGACGTGCGCGGCGCGGTGTTCGGCCTGTCACGCGGCACCACCAAGGAGCAGTTCATCCGTGCCGCGCTGGAATCCATGGCCTACCAGACCCGCGACGTGCTGGAAGCGATGCAGATCGACTCGGGCATCGAACTGAAGGAACTGCGCGCCGACGGTGGCGCTATCGCCAACGACTTCATGGCCCAGTTCCAGGCCGACATCCTCGACGTGACCGTACTGCGCCCGAAGGTGCAAGAGACCACCGCGCAGGGTGCGGCCTATCTTGCCGGCCTGGCTGTGGGTTTCTGGAAGGATCGTGCGGACATCGCCAAGCGCTGGGCTGTCGATCGCGAGTTCAAGCCCGGGATGACCAAGGAAACGCGCGACGATCTGTATGAAGGGTGGAAGCAGGCCGTCACCGCCACGATGGGGTTCAAGCCGCGGAATTGAGGCTTTGCGATTGTCGCCCACATCGTGGGCTCCTACAGAGGCACGTATCGTTTGGCTTGCGGAATGGTGCATCGCCCACATCGTGGGCTCCTACAGGAGCGCGTGGGGTTTGGCGTGCGATGGATCTTGTAGGAGCGCACGATGTGCGCGATGGGTTATGCGGTAACGTTCATCGCTCACATCCATCGCCCACATCGTGGGCTCCTACAAACGCACGTACCGTCTGGCGTGCCACAGACCATGTAGGAGCGCACGATGTGCGCGAAAAGCCACCCATTGGCGCCTCAGCCCAGCGTGTAACCGAACTGGCTTTCGAACTCCGCGGCGAACTGATCGTACGTGAAGTACTGGTTCTGCGTGCCCGGGTGCTCGACCTTTAGCGCGCCCATCAGCGAGGCCATCTTGCCGACGGTGGGCCAGTCGTAGCCCTTCATGATGCCGAAGATGAGGCCGGCGCGGTACGCGTCGCCGCAGCCGGTGGGATCGACCACCTTGTGCTCGCGGGCGGGCGGGATCTCGATCGTTTCGCCGTTGACGTGGATCTGCGAACCGCGCGGGCCCTGCGTGACGATGTACGCGGTGACCTTCGAGGCGATGTCCGCGGCGTTCCAGCCGGTGCGCTGCTGCAGCAGCTGCGACTCGTAGTCGTTGACGATGACGTACGTGGACTTCTCGATCATCGAGCGGAACTCGTCGCCGTTGAACAGCGGCATCGCCTGGCCCGGGTCGAAGATGAAGGGCACGCCGCGGGCGGCGAACTCGTCCACGTGCTGCAGCATGGCTTCGCGGCCGTCCGGCGCGACGATGCCGAACTGGTAGTCCGGGATGTCGCGCACGTGGTTCTCGTGCGCGCTGGACATCGCACCGGGATGGAAGGCCGTGATCTGGTTGTTGTCCAGGTCCGTGGTGATGAAGCACTGCGGGGTGAACTGGTCGTCGAACTGGCGCACGCCGTCGAGGCGGATGCCGAATTTCTCCAGGTGCGCGCGGTAGGGCGCGAAGTCCTGGCCGACCGTGGCCACCGGCATCGGCTCGCCGCCCAGCAGCTTCAGGTTGTAGGCGATGTTGCCCGCGCAGCCGCCGAACTCGCGACGCATGGCCGGCACCAGGAAAGACACGTTCAGGATGTGGACCTGATCCGGAATGATGTGGTTCTTGAACTGGTCCTGGAACACCATGATGGTGTCGTAGGCGAGCGATCCGCAGATAACGGCAGTCATGCGTTGGGCAACCCTGAAGGATGTGATGGCACGACCGTGAACCGGCCGCCGCGAGCGCCGAACGCGAGGGGTTCGGCAAACCGACGGATCGTACCCAAATTCGTCGCCTTAGGCGACAGGCCAACACGTACAGAATTACGGGAATGCCGCAGCTTCCGCTCGCATCCTTCGGACTTACAAGACTTTCTTAACTTCTTCGCCTCCGCTTCGCCCTTGCGTGGGGGAGGGCGCCAATCTAGACTTCCATGCTTACTTTTTGCCGCAACGGGCGCCCGCCGCACATGTTTAAGAAGTTCCGCGGACTCTTTTCGAACGACATCTCCATCGATCTCGGCACGGCGAATACGCTCATCTACGTTCGTGGACAGGGCATCGTCCTGAATGAGCCGTCCGTCGTGGCCATCCGCCAGGATCGTGGCCCCGGTGGTCCCCGTACCGTCGCCGCCGTGGGTGGCGACGCCAAGCGCATGCTCGGCCGCACCCCCGGCAACATCGCCACGGTCCGCCCGATGAAGGACGGCGTCATCGCCGACTTCACCATGACCGAAGCGATGCTGCAGCACTTCATCAAGCAGGTGCACCGCTCACGCATGCTGCGGCCCAGCCCGCGCGTGCTGGTCTGCGTGCCCTGCGGGTCCACCCAGGTGGAGCGTCGCGCCATCAAGGAATCGGCCGAAGGCGCCGGCGCCCGTGACGTCTTCCTGATCGAGGAGCCGATGGCCGCCGCGATCGGTGCCGGCATCCCGGTGCACGAGGCCCGTGGCTCGATGGTGCTGGATATCGGTGGCGGCACCTCCGAGGTCGCGGTCATCTCGCTCAACGGCATCGTCTACTCGCAGTCCGTGCGCGTGGGCGGCGATCGCTTCGACGAAGCCATCATCAACTACGTGCGCCGCAACCACGGCACGCTGATCGGTGAGTCCACCGCCGAGCGGATCAAGCTCGAAGTGGGCTGCGCGTTCCCCCAGAGCGAAGTGCGGGAGATGGAAATCTCCGGCCGCAACCTCGCCGAGGGCGTGCCGCGCATGTTCACCATCAACTCCAACGAGGTGCTGGAAGCCCTGCACGAGCCGCTGTCCGGCATCGTGGCGGCGGTCAAGGCGGCGCTGGAACAGACCCCGCCGGAGCTCTGCTCCGACGTGGCCGAGCGCGGCATCGTGCTCACCGGCGGCGGCGCGCTGCTGCGCGATCTGGATCGCCTGATCTCCGAGGAAACCGGCCTGCACGTGCAGGTCGCCGACGACCCGCTCACCTGCGTGGCGCGCGGCGGCGGCAAGGCCCTGGAGATGATCGACCAGCACGGCAGCGACTTCTTCGCGTTCGAATGATGGCGGCCGCGCGCGGCGCTTTGGCCGGAGCGCGCTGAACCATGGCCCTCAATCGCGACGAATCGTCGCCGCTGTTCGCACCGGGCGTGGCGGGAACGCTGCGCCTGATCGTCTACCTGGCTCTGGCCTGCGTGCTGATGGTCCTGGACCATCGGGGCGGGTGGCTGGGCAACGTGCGCTATGGCCTGTCCATCGTCATCGAGCCCATCTACCGGATCGCCGGCCTGCCGTCGCAGGGTTTCCAGGCGGCCACGGTGGCGTTCGCCGACCGCCAGCGCCTGACCGAGCAGAACCAGCGGCTGCGTGAAGACCTGCTGCTGGCCAACGCCAAGCTCAACCGCATGGCCTCGGTGGCCGAGCAGAACCAGCGCCTGAAGGAATTGCTGGACACCCAGCACAGCCTGTCGCTCAACGTCCAACTGGCCCGCCTGGTCGGCGTGGACCTGGGGCCGTTCCGGCACCGGATCGTGCTCAACCTGGGCGCGCGCGACAAGGTGCGGCAAGGCCAGGTGGTGATCGACGCCCGCGGGGTGATGGGCCAGATCGTCGACGTGATGCCCACCACCTCGGTGGCCATGCTGATCACCGATCCCAACCACGCCATTCCCGTCACCATCGAGCGCACCGGGCTGCGTACCGTGGCCTACGGCTCGCGCGCGGGCGACATGCTGACCCTTCCGACCATCCCCGTCTCGGCGGACGTGCAGGCCGGCGACAAGCTGGTCACCTCCGGCCTGGGCGGTCGTTTTCCGCCCGGCTTTCCGGTGGGAGAGATCCGCGACGTGGCGCAGACGCCGTCCGGCACGTTCCTCTCGGCGCAGGCCAAGCCCGCCGCCGACCTGGATCGCAGCGAGGACGTGCTGCTGCTGCACGACCTGGCCGAGCCGGCCGGGCCGCCGCCGCTCGCCCCGAACGTCGGTCCGTCGAATAGCCTGGCGCCCGACCCCAATGCGGCTCCCGCGACACCGGCCGCCGCGGCGCCGACGTTGCCGTCGGTCACCTCGCCGACCGCCAGCCGCGTACCCGCGCACGCCGCGTCCACGGGGAGCACGCCATGAACCGCATCCGGGTTCGCCAGCTGTGGTTCGCCGCCACGCTGCTGCTGTCGCTGTTCCTGATGCTGATCCCGCTGCCCGGGCCGTTGACGCCGTTCAAGCCCTACTGGCCGGCGCTGGTGCTGCTGTACTGGTGCCTGCAATCGGGTGACCGGGTGACGCTGGGCATGGCGTTCTGCCTGGGCGTGGGCGCCGACCTGTTCGACGGCGTGCTGCTGGGCGAACAGGCCCTGCGCCTGACCGCCATGGTGTTCATCGCGCTGCGCTTCCGCTCGCGCCTGCGCTTCTTCCCCATGTGGCAGCAGTCGCTGGCCGTGCTGGGCCTGTTGCTCAACGACCGCGTGTTGCTGCTGCTGATCCGCGTACTCGGTGGCGACCCGGCGCCGCCGGCGGAATACTGGATCTCGCCGCTGGTGGGCGCAGCGCTGTGGCCGTTCGTGTTCCTGATCCTGGACGACCTCCGCGCCCGGCTGCGCATCCACGAGACATGAAGCGGCGCGCCTCCATCAAGGAAGTGCGGGGCGAGGTGGCGCTGTTCCGGCGCCGTGCCCTGGCCGGGTTCGCGCTGATCCTGGCCGGGCTGGTCGCCGTGTGCTGCCAGTACGTCAACCTGCAGGTGAACCACCACGACGAGTTCGCCGCGCGCTCGGAGCAGAACCGGGTAAAGCCGCGCGCGATCCCGCCGGCCCGCGGGCTGATCTTCGACCGCAACGGTGTGCTGCTGGCCGATAACGTGCCGGCCTTTCGCCTGGAAGTGACGCCGGAACAGGTGGCCGACATGGACACCATGCTGGCCAACCTCGGTGCCATCGTGCCGCTGAGCGACGAGGACATCGCCACCTTCCGCAAGCAGGTGAAGGGCAGCCGGCGCTTCGAGGGCGTGCCGCTGAAGCTCAAGCTGACCGAGGACGAGATCGGCCGCTTCGACGTCAACCGATGGCGCTTCCCCGGCGTGGACGTGGTGCCCTACCTCACCCGGCGTTACCCGCTGGGCGCGTCGCTGGCCCATGTCATCGGCTATGTCAGCCGCATCGACGTGGACGACCTGGCCCGCATGGACGAGGACGAGGAGGCCAGCTACAAGGGCACCACGCATATCGGCCGCATCGGCATCGAGCGTTCCTACGAAAAACTGCTGCATGGCGCGCCCGGCTACGAGCTGGTCGAGGTGAACGCCGACGGGCGCACGCAGGCGGTGCTGGACACCACGCCGCCGACGCCGGGCAAGAACATCTACCTGAGCATCGACGTGCGCCTGCAGAAGGCCGCGGAGGACGGCCTGAACGGACGCTCCGGTGCGGCCATCGCCATCGATCCGCGCAACGGGCAGGTGCTGGCCTTCGCCAGCGTGCCCAGCTTCGACCCCAACCTGTTCGTCAACGGCATCAGCTCGGCCGACTACAAGGCGCTGACCACCTCGCCCGACAAGCCGCTGTACAACCGCGCGCTGCGCGGCGTGTATCCGCCCGGCTCCACGGTAAAGCCGTTCCTGGCGCTGGGTGGACTGACCATGGGCATCCGCCGGCCGTCGGACACGGTGCTGTCCACGGGCGAGTTCTGCATCCCGGGGCAGTCGCGCTGTTACCGCGACGACGTACGCGGCGGCAACGGTACGGTCAATATGATTGGCGCGATCGAGCATTCAACCAATACGTATTTCTATCGCCTGGCCCTGGACATGGGCATCGATCGCCTGTCGCAGTGGATGGGCAGCCTGGGCTTCGGCAAGAAGACCGGTATCGACCTGATCGGCGAGGTGCCCGGCATCCTTCCGTCGCGCGAATGGAAGGCTACGCGCAGCAAGGCCGGCTGGTACCCCGGCGAGACAATCATCGCCGGCATCGGCCAGGGCTACTGGGCGGTGACGCCGCTGCAGTTGGCCCATGCCACTGCGACGTTCGCCGGATTCGGCGTTCCATACACACCTCATTTTCTTCTCGATACGCAGAACGGCGTGGACAGCCCGCGCGTGCGCCAGCCTTTTCCGCCCACCGGGCCGTCGGTCATCCGGAAGCGGGCGGACTGGGAAGCCGTCAACGACGGCATGAAGGCCGTGATCAACTCCGGTGCGGGCACCGGCAAGAAGCTGGGCATTGGGTTTCCCTACCTGATCGCCGGCAAGAGCGGTACGGCGGAGCGCTTTTCCCGCACCACCAACGCCTACAACGAGAACAAGAACACCGCGTATCTCGCCTCGCGGCACCGCGCGCTCTTCATCGCCTACACGCCGGCCGACGCGCCACGCATCTCGGTGGCCGTGGTGCTCGAAGCCGGTGCCTGGGGCGCCGCGGACTCCGGCCCCATCGCGCGCAAGATCCTCGACCAGTGGGTGGTGGACGAGGGCGGCCCACGCCCGTCCGATCTGCCGCCGGGCCCGATCGTCACCTCCGACGCACCGCCCGACGCGTCGCCGGATGCCCATCCGGACGAGCATCCCGAGGCGTCCCCCGTGCAGGGCGTCCAGCCCGCCGATGGCGCCAGCAGCGCACCACCCCCCGACGACAACGGTGAGGACCAGTGAGCGCCTTCGATAACCTCACCCTGCGCATGAAGCGTTTCGGCCTGCGCCTGATCAGCCGGCCGCGCCTGGATATTCCCCTGCTGCTGGCGCTGATGGTGCTGGCGGGCGTGGGCCTGACCACGCTGTACAGCGCGGGCAACGCCAATGTCAGTCTGGTGACGGGGCAGGCGGCGCGCTTCGCGCTGGGCGGCGTGCTGCTGCTGGTCATCTCCCGCATTCCGCCGCCGGTGCTGCGCTCGTGGACACCGTGGCTATACATGGGCAGCACCGCGCTGCTGGTGGTGGTGGCCGTGCTGGGCGAGGGCAGGGGCGCCTACCGCTGGCTGGACCTGGGCGTGATGCGCTTCCAGCCGTCCGAACTGCTCAAGCTGACCATGCCGATGATGGTGGCGTGGTACCTGCACCCGCGCCAGCTGCCGCCGAGCTGGAAAGACATCGTGGTGGTAGGCCTGCTGATCGCGGTGCCAGCCGGCCTGATCGCGGAACAGCCCGACCTGGGCACCGCGCTGCTGGTGGCCGGCGCGGGCGCGTTCGCGCTGTTCCTTTCCGGCATGGCCTGGTGGCGCATCGGCCTGATCGTGGGCGCGGTGGGCGGAGCCATTCCGGTGGCCTGGCAGTTCCTGCACGAATACCAGCGCAACCGCGTGCGCACGCTGCTCGATCCGGAATCCGACCCACTGGGCAACGGCTGGCACATCATCCAGTCGAAGATCGCCGTCGGCTCCGGCGGCGTGTTCGGCAAGGGCTGGCAGCACAGCACGCAGTCGCGCCTGGAGTTCCTGCCCGAGCACACCACCGACTTCATCTTCGCGGTGTTTTCCGAGGAGTTCGGGCTGATCGGCGTCATCGGCATCATGCTGCTGTACGCGTTCATCATCGGCCGCTGCCTGTGGATCGCGATGAACGCGCGCGACACCTATTCGCGCCTGCTCGCCGGCGCCATCGGCATGAGCTTCTTCGTGTACGTGGCGGTCAACGGCGGCATGGTGGCGGGCATCCTGCC
Source organism: Luteibacter sp. PvP120 (assembly GCF_054055715.1). Classification (NCBI taxonomy): domain Bacteria; kingdom Pseudomonadati; phylum Pseudomonadota; class Gammaproteobacteria; order Lysobacterales; family Rhodanobacteraceae; genus Luteibacter; species Luteibacter sp. PvP120. Next base: position 13,199 of record NZ_JBSRXP010000016.1, read on the forward strand.
GGTGGTCGGCGTGCCGATGCCCCTGGTCAGTTACGGCGGCACCTCGGCCGTGTCGCTGCTCACCGGATTCGGCGTGCTGATGTCGATCCATGCGAACCGCAAGTTGCACGATTGATGGCTGAACAGTGGCCCAGGCCTGCCCCGGACGCGTCACGACCGCGTGTTACGCTTCGGTGCATGGATGAAGCCCTGACAGCGCGCTGCGCACGCCCCGTACGTCGTCTTCCGCGCCTCGCCGGCGCGTTGATCGCCTTCCCCCTGCTGTTTGCCGCGTCGGCGCATGCGGAGACGCATCCCGGCCAGGACGCACTGGTCCGCGAGGTGGCCAAGGACACGGGCAAGAGCCCCGCGTCGCTGAACGCGTTGCTGGACAACGCGAAGAAACAGCAGGCGATCCTCGATGCGATCAGCCGCCCCGCCGAGGGCAAGCCGTGGCGCGATTACCGCCCCATCTTCCTGACCGAGCAGCGGATCGCCGCGGGCGCCGCGTTCTACGAGGAACATCGCGCCCTGCTGGACGGCATCGGTCGCAAGTACGGCGTGCCGCCGGAATACATCGTGGCCATCGTCGGCGTCGAGACGTTCTACGGCAAGAACACAGGCAAGTGGAAAGTCATCGACGCGCTCAGCACCCTGGCCTTCTATTACCCCAAGCGCGCGCCGTTCTTCCGCGAGCAGCTGAAGACCCTGCTGGAGCTGCCGCCCCACCACCTCGGTGGCCCGATCGACACGCTGACGGGCTCCTACGCGGGTGCCCAGGGCTGGGGCCAGTTCATGCCTTCGTCCATTCGCGACTGGGGTGTGGACTACGACCACGACGGCCGCATCGACATGAAGGGCTCGATGGGCGACATCTTCGCCAGCATCGCCAATTATTTCGTCGAGCACGGCTGGGAGCGGGGCGGCCCGGTGGCCGCGCGCGTGCAGCCGGATGGCCGTGTGGCCGCGCCGGAGGTTCCCAAGGACTGGCGTCCCGTCGCGCCGGTGGAATCGTTCGTGGCCGATGGCTTCGCTCCGGTGCAGCACCTCAATCCGGGGCGTGAGGCCCAACTGGTTCGGCTGGATGGGCCGGCCGGGGACGAATACTGGCTGACCTTCCAGAACTTCTACGTCATCACCACGTACAACCGCAGTCCCATGTATGCCATGGCCGTGAACCAGCTCGCCCAGGCGATCCGCGAGCGGGCGGGTGGTGCTGCGCCGCGATGAGGGAGGGGGTGCCGTCGTTGGGATCGCCTACCGGTTGGGGATCGCCTGTGGCTTTGGGGTCGCTCGTGGCCTTGGGATCGCCCACATCGTGGGCTCCTACCGGGTGGCGGTTCTGCTTGGTGGTGTTTATGGCGGTGCTGTTGTCGGCGTGTGGCGGGGGGAAGAACACGCGGCCGGCGTCGCGGGGTAGCAGCGGCGGGGGTTCGTCGTCGTCTTCGTCGTCGCGGGGTGGTTACGACGATATCCGCAAGTCGCAGGGTTCGCGGTATCGCTCGCGTGCCGACAGCGTGCCCACCGAGATCCCGGACGTCAGCAAGCTGCCCGAGCCGGTGCCGAAGGTGGAGCCGCGGTCGATCTACGGCAACAAGACCCCTTATTCCGTGCTGGGCCAGACCTACAACGTGCTGCCGACCCCGCGCGGTTACGTGGAGCGCGGTATCGCCTCGTTCTACGGCAACAAGTTTCACGGCTACAAGACCTCCAGCCTGGAGGAATACGACATGTACCAGTTCTCGGGCGCGCACAAGACGCTGCCGCTGCCCAGCTATGCGCGGGTCACCAACCTCGAGAACGGCAAGAGCGTGATCGTGCGCATCAACGATCGCGGCCCGTTCCACGAGAACCGCATCATCGATCTTTCCTTCGCCGCCGCCGTCAAGATCGGCGTGTGGCCCAAGGGCACCGGCCTGGTCGAGGTCCGCGCCATCGATCCGACGGAGGCCAACAGCGATCGCGGGGCGCCGTACGTCAACACGGCGCCCAAGCCCGCGCCGATCACCGCGCCACCGCCGCCTGCGGGGCGGTTCGTCGCGGCCGTGCCGGTGGGCGCACGCACCGCGCCGACCCCAGAGCGCGCCGTGACCCGGCCGCCGTCCTCGGCGATTGCCGCGCCCGTGGGGAGCGCGCCCGTGGGTGGCGCCGTGGTCGGGAACGCCGCGGTGGGCAGCGCCCGGCCGGTCAGCGGCGCCACGCCGGCGACCGGCGCGGCGTCCACCGGCAACGACGACGAGAACCACGTGCCAGGCATGACCGGCATCTCGCCGGCGGAAGCCCTGCCGCCATTGGCGGGCGCCGGTACCGGCACGGGTGCCACCAGGGGTACAGGGGTGACCACGACGGGCGCTGCCGCGGCGGGCTCGTCGGCGTCCCGTGGCACGGCCAGCCGGCCCTCCGGCACCGTGCCGTGGAAGGCGCCGGCCGGCAGTGCCGCCGCGGGCGCCACCGGCGTGTCCGCAGGCGCCGCCCAGGGGCCGATCACGGCCGCCATTCCCGGCAAACCCACCATCTACCTCCAGGTCGGCGCGTTTTCCGACGCGGCCAACGCCAACCGGGTGGCCGAGCAGTTGAACAAGGCCGGCCTCGGGCCGGTCAGTGTCATCGAGACCGCCGTGGGCGGCCGCAGTGTGCGCCGCGTTCGCGTCGGGCCGCTGGCCGACGTCGACACCGCCGATCGCGTGACCGACCAGATCGCCGGCATGGGTCTGCCCCGTCCGTCGGTCGCGGTAGACTGACCTTCTTTTTTTGCATTTCACTGGACCGTTGAAACGATGAAGCTCCTGCCCCGCTCCCTCCTTGCCTTCGCCGCCGCCGCGCTCGTCGCGGGCGTCGCTGCGCAGCAGCCCCCCCGTCCGACCGTCGTGCCCCGCCCGGCGGTGCCCGAGGCGCCGGTGCCGCCGCCGCCGGAAGTCGAGGGCAAGAGCTGGGTGCTCATGGACTACAACACGGGGCAGATCATCGCGTCCAAGGACATGGACGTGCAGCTCGAGCCGGCGTCCATCACCAAGATCATGACGGACTACGTGGTGTCGGCCGAACTCGGTAACGGCAAGATCCACATGACCGATCCGGTCACCATCAGCGAGAACGCCTGGCGTGGCGGCGGTGCCAGCACCGACGGCTCCACCAGCTTCCTCAAGCTCAACAGCCAGGTGCCGCTGAAAGACCTGCTCTTCGGCATGATCATCCAGTCGGGCAACGATGCCGCCATCGCACTGGCCGAGCACACCGCGGGCTCCGAGCCGGCGTTCGCCAACCTGATGAACGCCTATGCCAAGCAGATCGGCATGACGCATTCGCAGTTCCAGAACGCCTCCGGCTACCCGGTGGCCAATCACTACACGACCGCGCACGACATCGCGATCCTCTCCCGCGCCCTGATCCACGACTTCCCCGAGGACTACGCGATCTCGGCCGTGAAGGAGTTCGAGTGGAACGGCATCAAGCAGCACAACCGCAACCTGCTGCTGTGGCGCGACAACACGGTGGACGGCATCAAGACCGGCCATACCGCCGCTGCCGGCTATTGCCTGGCCGCGTCCGCCAAGCAGGGCGACGCCCGCATGATCGCCATCATCATGGGCGCCAGCAGCGAGAAGGGTCGCGCGGACGCCGCGCTGGCGCTGCTCAACTACGGCTTCCGCTTCTACGAAAGCCACAAGCTCTACGAGGCCAACAAGCCGCTGGCCACGCCCAAGCTGTGGAAGGGTGCCGAGAACACCGTGCCGCTGGGCCTCACGGAAGACGCGCTGGTCTCCGTAAAGCGCGGCGACTACGACAAGCTCAAGGCCAACCTCGACATTCCCACCACGCTGATCGCCCCGTTCAAGAAGGGCCAGCAGGTCGGCACGCTGCGCGTGACGCTCGATGGCCAGCCGGTGCTCACGGCGCCCCTGGTGGCACTGAACGATGCGCCCGAAGGCGGCTTCTTCTCCCGCCTGTGGGACACCATCATGCTGTGGTTCCACAGCGACGGCGACAAGAAGTAAGAGGGCATCCGGCCATGCGCGAGATCGACTTCAGCGACGCACAGAAGGACGGCAAGGGCTTCCAGTTCCCGGGCGAGTTCGAGATCACGGCGATCGGCAACGCCGCCGCCGGCCTCGACAAGCACATCCCGGCGTTGCTGCACGGCATCGGCCTGGAAGTGCTCCACGAGACCCTGTCCACCAAGCTCACCCCCGCCGGCAACTACCAGTCGGTCACGGTGAGCTTCGTCGCCCCCAGCCGCGAGAAATACCTCGAGGCCCACAGCACCCTCCGCGCGGACGAGAACATCCGTTTCACGATGTGACCCGTCTGCGCGGGGCTGGGGCTTGCCGCGGGTAGGAGCAACTGTCTTTTTCAGGCCTCTACCGTTCCGTGCCATGGAGTCTGATCGCGGACCATGGCGTTGAGGGTGATGAGCAGTTTGCGCATG
>NZ_JBSRXP010000017.1:0-16062 GCF_054055715.1 Luteibacter sp. PvP120
AAGATCTCGGTGACCCTGGGCTTCCCGATCGCCATGGACGAAGGCCTGCGCTTCGCGATCCGCGAAGGCGGTCGTACCGTCGGCGCCGGCGTCGTGTCGAAGATCAACAAGTAAGAAAAGTGATGCCCGCCCTTCGGGGCGGGCACCCGGTCGCGGGGCGGGTCGGTCTTCGGGCTGCCCGCCCCGCGGTTCAACGGTTTTATTTGTACGCCAGTAGCTCAATTGGCAGAGCAGCGGTCTCCAAAACCGCAGGTTGGGGGTTCGAGTCCCTCCTGGCGTGCCACTTTCGAGGAACCACGGCGGTTGACGTCGGACGCAGGCAGGCGGTTTCGCTCGCCACGTTCGTAAGGCACCTTGCCAAGCGCGCATGAACACCAAGGCAGAACAAGCCAGGACTATGGGCCCGGCCGATTTCGGCAAGCTGGCGCTCGCGCTGGTTGTGCTCGTCGCCGGCATCGTCGGCTTCTACTATTTCAGCGATAACCCGAACGTGCCGTCCTTCGCGCGCGTCGTCGGTGTCATCGCCGCGGTCGTCGCCGCCATGGCGATCGGTGCCTTCACGGTGCCCGGCCGCAAGCTGCGCGGTTTCGTCTCCGAATCGCAGTTCGAGTTGCGCAAGGTCGTCTGGCCGTCGCGCGACGAAACGTTGAAGACCACCGGTATCATCATCGTGGTCGTCATCATTCTCTCGCTGCTGATGGGGCTGATCGACTGGTTGTTGAAGACCATCGTGCTCGATTGGCTGCTTAAACTCGGACATTGAGGTAAGGCATGAGCAAGCGCTGGTACGTGGTTCACGCCTATTCGGGTTTCGAACAGCAGGTTCGCAAGGCCCTCAACGAGCGCGTCGTTCGCGAGGGCATGGAAGAAAAGTTCGGTGAGATCCTGGTTCCGACCGAGGAAGTCATCGAGATGCGCGGCGGCCAGAAGCGTCGCAGCGAGCGCAAGTTCTTCCCCGGTTACGTCCTGGTCCAGATCGAGACGGATACGAACGGCAAGGTGCCGCGTATCGACGACGAATGCTGGCACCTGGTCAAGGAAACCCCGAAGGTCATGGGGTTCATCGGCGGCACCGCCGACCGTCCGCACCCGATCCGTGACACCGAGGCGGAAGCCATTCTCAGCCGCGTCCGCGAAGGCGTCGAGAAGCCCCGTCCGAAGGTCCTCTTCGAGCCGGGCGAGATGGTCCGCGTCACCGAAGGCCCGTTCAACGACTTCAACGGCGTGGTCGAGGAAGTCAATTACGAAAAGAGCCGCCTGCGCGTCGCGGTGCTCATTTTCGGTCGTTCTACCCCGGTCGAGCTCGAGTTCGGCCAGGTGGAGAAGGCCTGACGGCCTCCTGGCGGGGTCGCTCCCGCCCATTCGGCACGGGGTTTGCTTAACCCGGGTCGGACGCCTATAATGCCCGGTCCACGCTGGAGCTTTTTGCTCCGGCGTGTCCGTGTTTCAGGGGTTCGCAGGTGCGGACCCCACCACTTCCAGGGAAGGCCAACAGCGAGGAGCCGCAAGGCGCCAGCACTCGCGAGGAACGTAAAATGGCAAAGAAAGTCATTGGTTACATCAAGTTGCAGGTCAAGGCCGGCCAGGCCAACCCGTCGCCGCCCGTGGGTCCCGCCCTCGGTCAGCGCGGCCTGAACATCATGGAGTTCTGCAAGGCGTTCAATGCCGCCACGCAGAAGCTCGAGCCGGGTCTCCCGATCCCGGTCGTGATCACGGCCTACTCGGACCGTACCTTCACCTTCATCACGAAGACCCCGCCGGCCTCGATCCTCCTCAAGAAGATCACGGGCGTGGCCAAGGGCTCGCAGAAGCCGAACACCGACAAGGTCGGCAAGGTCACGCGTGCCCAGCTCGAGGAAATCGCCAAGGCGAAGGAGCCGGATCTCACGGCTGCCGATCTCGAAGCCGCCGTGCGTACCATCGCCGGCAGCGCGCGTTCCATGGGTCTGGTAGTGGAGGGTTAAGACATGGCAAAGCTCACGAAGCGTATGAAGGCCGCATCGGCCGCCGTCCAGCCCGGCAAGACCTACGGTCTCGACGAAGCGCTGAAGATCGTCAAGGACAACGCCAAGGCCAAGTTCGGCGAGTCGGTCGACGTCTCGGTCCGTCTGGGCATCGATGCGAAGAAGTCCGACCAGGGCGTTCGCGGTTCCTCGCTGCTGCCGCACGGCACCGGCAAGACCGTTCGCGTGGCCGTGTTCGTGCCGCCGGGTGAGAAGGCCGATGCCGCTCTCGCCGCGGGCGCCGACGCCGTCGGTATGGACGACCTCGCCGAGAAGATGGCCGCTGGCGATCTCAACTACGGCCGCGTCATCGCCACCCCCGACGCCATGCGCGTCGTCGGTAAGCTCGGTCAGGTGCTCGGTCCCCGTGGCCTGATGCCGAACCCGAAGGACGGCTCGGTCACCGCCGACGTCGCCACGGCGGTCAAGAACGCCAAGGCCGGCCAGGTCAAGTTCCGCAACGACAAGGGTGGCATCATCCACGCCACCATCGGCAAGGCGACGTTCGAAGCCGCCCAGCTGGCCGACAACCTCAACACGCTGATCGCCGACCTGCTCAAGGCCAAGCCTTCGGCTGCCAAGGGTCAGTACATCCAGCGCGTGTCGCTGTCGAGCACCATGGGCGTGGGCGTGCCGGTCGATACCTCGACCGTGAACACCTCGGCCAAGTAAGCAGTTTTACGGCCCCCGCCGGCATGCCGGCGGGGGAACGTTTTTGAGGGCAGCCATGGCCGCAAGGTCGTGGTAGCCGTCAAAGACCGTAGGCGCGTTCAGCGCGCGATGGCGACGAGCAAGGAGCTCGTGTTGGCATGGATACGCCGTCGTCGTTAGCGGGTTCGCTTAATCGGGTGCCTCGCGGTATCCGGCCTGCGTAGATGGTGTAGCCCCTTCCGTATTCGTTTCGAATGGGGAAAGGCCACCACCCGGGACACGTCGTGTCCCCGACGTCAGGATGATGTCGCCCAGGACCGCAAGCGGCAGGAGTCGCAAGCGGAGTTCAATTGGAGGAGTGCAATGGCTCTCAATCTGTCCCAGAAGCAAGAAGTAGTCGCCGAGCTGGCAGAAATCGCCGCGAAGGCTCACTCCCTGGTCGCTGTCGAGTACGCAGGCACCACGGTCTCCCAGATGACCGCGATGCGCAAGAAGGCTCGTGAGTCGGGTGTTTTCTTGAAGGTTGTCAAGAACACGCTCGCCGCGCGCGCCGTGGCCGGTACCGAGTTCGAGGTCGTCAAGGACGCCCTGGTCGGTCCGCTGCTGTATGCGTTCTCGCTGGAAGAGCCCGGTGCTGCCGGGCGCGTGATCAAGGAATTCGCGAAGGCGAACGCCAAGCTCATCCCTAAGGTCGTTTCGGTGGAAGGCAAGCTGCTTCCCCCGGCGCACGTCGACGTTCTCGCGTCGCTGCCGACCCGCCAGGAAGCGCTTGCGATGCTGGCCCGCGTCCTGTCCGAACCGGCTGCGATGTTCGCACGCGCCGTCAAGGCAGTGGCCGACCAGCAGGGTGGTGGCGAAGCCGCCGCCGAGGCCCCGGCCGAAGCCGAACCCGCCTAAGCTCGCCGACTTTTCTCATCGAAACCATTTAAAAGGTAAGAAACAATGTCCACCCTGACCACCGAACAGATCGTCGAAGCCATCAAGGCCAAGTCCCTGATGGAAATCATGGAACTGGTTAAGTCGATCGAAGACACCTTCGGCGTCTCGGCTGCTGCCCCGGTTGCCGCTGCTGCTGCCGGTCCGGCCGCTGCTGCTGTCGAAGAGCAGACCGAGTTCGACGTCATCCTGAAGTCCGCCGGCGACAAGAAGGTCGACGTCATCAAGGCTGTCCGCGCCATCACCGGCCTGGGCCTGAAGGAAGCGAAGGACCTCACCGAAGCCGGTGGCGTCGTGAAGGAAGCTGCATCGAAGGACGACGCTGCCAAGTTCAAGAAGGATCTGGAAGCTGCCGGCGCCACGGTCGAACTCAAGTAATCGGCGCCTTGCGCGCCAGTAGTTCGACATAGCGTCAAGTGAGCCTGGGGGCGTAAGCCCCCGGGCTTTGGCCGTTCCAAGGCCTGTTCCACGCACCACGTTCCCCGCGCCATGCACGTGCACCACGTCGCGTCCCCGTCGGAAATGGGACATCGGGAGTCGAGGGCAGCGATGCCCTGCGGTACGAATCTCGATCTCCGATTTTCGATTCATCCGATTTTTGATCGACCCATTACTGAGCCGAGGCGGTACCCACCATGACCTACTCGTTTACCGAGAAGAAGCGCATCCGTAAGGATTTCGGCAAGCGCCCGCCCGTCCTGGGCGTGCCCAACCTGCTGACCATCCAGACCGACTCGTACAAGGAATTCCTGCAGGAGCAGGTCAGCTCCAAGCATCGCGAGGAGAAGGGCCTGCACGCCGCGCTGAAGTCGGTGTTCCCGATTTCCAGCTATTCCGGCAACGCCGCGCTCGAATACGTCGACTACAGGCTCGGCGAACCCGCGTTCGATGAACGTGAATGCCGCAACCGTGGCATGACCTTCGGTGCGCCGCTGCGCACGACGGTCCGCCTGGTGATCTACGACAAGGACAGCCCGGCCTCGAAGAAGGCCGTGAAGTACGTCAAGGAGCAGGAGGTCTACATGGGCGAGATCCCGCTCATGACCGACACCGGCACCTTCATCATCAACGGCACCGAGCGCGTCATCGTCTCGCAGCTGCATCGTTCGCCGGGCGTGTTCTTCGACCACGACCGCGGCAAGACGCACAGCTCGGGCAAGTTGCTGTTCTCGGCCCGCGTCATTCCTTACCGTGGCTCGTGGCTGGACTTCGAGTTCGACCCGAAGGACGCGCTGTTCACCCGCATCGATCGTCGCCGCAAGCTGCCGGTGACGGTGCTGCTGCGCGCGCTCGGCTACGGCAACGAGGAGATGCTCGACATCTTCTTCGAGCACAACGTGTTCCACCTCGGCAAGAAGGGCGGCGTCATGCTCGACCTCGTCGCCGAGCGCCTGCGTGGTGAAACCCTGTCCTTCGATCTGGTGATCGACGGCAAGGTGCTGGTGGAAGCCGGCAAGCGCATCACCGCGCGCCACGTGCGCCAGCTGGCCAGCGAGAAGATCACCACGCTCGAAGTGCCGGACGATTACCCGGTCGGCCGCATCGTGGCCATCGACATGATCGACAAGGACACGGGCGAGATCATTGCCGCGGCCAACGACGAGCTGACGCTCGAGCACCTCGAGAAGTTCCGCAAGGGCGGGATCGAGACCGTGCCGACGCTGTACGTTAACGACCTCGATCGCGGTGCGTACATCTCGAACACGCTGCGCATCGACAACACGCGCACGCAGCTCGAGGCCCTGGTCGAAATCTACCGGATGATGCGTCCGGGCGAGCCGCCGACCAAGGACGCCGCGCAGAACCTGTTCTTCAACCTGTTCTTCACCTTCGACCGCTACGACCTCTCGGGCGTCGGCCGCATGAAGTTCAACCGTCGTGTCGGCCGCAAGGACGTCGTCGGTCCGGGCGTGCTCTATGACCACAAGTACTTCAGCGAGCGCAAGGAAGAGGAATCGCAGCGTCTGGTCGCCGAGCAGGGCGAGACCTCCGACATCCTCGACGTGCTGCGCGTCCTGATCGACATCCGCAACGGCACCGGTACGGTCGACGATATCGACCACCTGGGTAACCGTCGCGTGCGTTCGGTCGGCGAAATGGCGGAGAACACCTTCCGCATCGGTCTCGTCCGCGTCGAGCGCGCGGTTCGCGAGCGCCTGTCGCTGGCCGAATCGGAAGGCCTGACCCCGCAGGAACTGATCAACGCCAAGCCGGTCGCCGCGGCGGTGAAGGAGTTCTTCGGTTCGTCGCAGCTCTCGCAGTTCATGGATCAGAACAACCCGCTGTCGGAAGTTACCCACAAGCGCCGCGTGTCCGCGCTTGGACCGGGCGGCCTGACCCGTGAGCGCGCCGGCTTCGAAGTCCGCGACGTGCACCCGACCCATTACGGTCGCGTCTGCACCATCGAAACGCCGGAAGGCCCGAACATCGGCCTGATCAACTCACTGGCCGTGTACGCCCGCACCAACGCCTACGGCTTCCTCGAGACGCCGTACCGCAAGGTCGAGAACGGCAAGGTCACCGACAAGGTCGATTACCTCTCCGCGATCGAAGAGGGCGATCACGTGATCGCGCAGGCGAACTCGCCGCTGTCGAAGGAAGGCAAGTTCCTCGAGGACTTCGTTTCCTGCCGCTTCCGCGGCGAGTCCGAGCTGCGTCCGTCCGCCGAGATCAACTACATGGACGTCTCGCCCATGCAGACGGTGTCGGTGGCGGCGGCGCTCGTGCCCTTCCTCGAGCACGATGACGCGAACCGCGCCCTGATGGGCGCGAACATGCAGCGCCAGGCCGTTCCGACCCTGCGCAGCCAGAAGCCGCTCGTCGGCACGGGCATCGAACGCGCCGTGGCGCGCGACTCGGGCGTCACCGTGTCCGCCAAGCGCGGCGGTGTCATCGACCAGGTCGATGCCGCCCGTATCGTCGTTCGCGTCAATGAAGTGGAAGTGGACGAGAACGACGCCGGCGTCGATATCTACACGCTCACCAAGTACACCCGCTCCAACCAGAACACCAACCTCAACCAGCGTCCGCTGGTGAACGTCGGTGACGTGGTGGCCGTGGGCGACACCCTGGCGGACGGTTCCTCGACCGATCTGGGCGAGCTCGCGCTCGGCCAGAACATGCTCGTGGCCTTCATGCCGTGGAACGGCTACAACTTCGAAGACTCGATCCTGATCTCCGAGCGCGTGGTCCAGGAAGATCGCTACACCTCGATCCACATCGAGGAGATGACCTGCATCGCCCGCGACACCAAGCTGGGCGCCGAGGAAATCACGGCCGATATCCCGAACGTCGGTGAGCAGGCCCTGGCCCGTCTCGACGAGTCCGGCATCGTCTACATCGGTGCGGAAGTGAAGGCCGGCGACATCCTGGTCGGCAAGGTCACGCCCAAGGGCGAAAGCCAGCTGACCCCGGAAGAAAAGCTCCTCCGCGCCATCTTCGGCGAGAAGGCCTCGGACGTGAAGGACAGCTCGCTGCGCGTGCCCCCGGGCATGGACGGCAACGTCATCGACGTGCAGGTCTTCACCCGCGACGGCATCGAGAAGGACAAGCGCGCCAAGCAGATCGAAGAAACCGAGCTGAAGCGGATCCGCAAGGATCTCGACGACCAGTTCCGTATCCTCGAGGGCGCGATCTACGCCCGTATGCGTTCGCAGCTGGTCGGCAAGTCCGCGATGAGCGGCCCGGGCGGTCTCAAGCGCGGTGTCGTCATCGATGACGCCTACCTCGATACGCTCAAGAAAGACGACTGGTTCAAGATCAACGTCAAGGAAGAGGAAGTCTCGGAGTTCCTCGAGCGCGCGGCCGACCAGGTCAAGCGTCATCGCGAGGCCTTCGACAAGCGCTTCAAGGAGAAGCAGGGCAAGATCACCCAGGGCGACGACCTCGCTCCGGGCGTGCTCAAGATGGTCAAGGTGTACCTCGCCGTGAAGCGCCGTATCCAGCCGGGCGACAAGATGGCAGGCCGTCACGGTAACAAGGGTGTGGTCTCGATGATCGTCCCGGTCGAGGACATGCCGTTCTCCGCCGACGGTCGTCCGGTCGACATCTGCCTGAACCCGCTGGGCGTGCCGTCGCGTATGAACATCGGTCAGATTCTCGAGGTCCATCTGGGCTGGGCTGCCAAGGGCCTGGGCCACAAGATCTCGGCCATGATCGAAGCCAACGAGAAGCCGGCCAAGCTGCGCGAGTTCCTCGACGAGGTCTACAACCACGGCAACGCCGGTGCGGAAGGTGCGGTGCGCCACGTCGACCTCAAGTCGATGACGGACGCCGAGATCATCCAGCTGGCCGACAACCTGCGTGACGGCGTGCCCATGGCGACGCCCGTCTTCGACGGTGCCGAAGAGACCGAAATCAAGCACATGCTCAAGCTCGCCGATCTGCCGGAATCCGGCCAGACGACGCTCTACGACGGCCGTACCGGCGAGGCGTTCGATCGCCCGGTCACCGTGGGCTACATGCACATGCTGAAGCTGAACCATCTCGTCGACGACAAGATGCATGCGCGTTCCACCGGTCCGTACTCGCTCGTTACCCAGCAGCCGCTGGGCGGCAAGGCGCAGTTCGGTGGCCAGCGCTTCGGCGAAATGGAAGTCTGGGCGCTCGAGGCCTACGGCGCGGCGTACACCCTGCAGGAAATGCTGACCGTCAAGTCGGACGACGTGCAGGGCCGTAACCAGATGTACAAGAACATTGTCGACGGCAACCACGAGATGGCGGCGGGCATGCCGGAATCCTTCAACGTGCTCGTGAAGGAAATCCGTTCGCTCGCTATCGACATCGAGCTGGAAGAGATCAAGTGATCGTCGCGGCTACCGGAGATTACGCATGAAAGACCTGCTCAATCTGTTCAACCAGCAGCGACAGACGCTGGACTTCGACGCGATCAAGATCGCTCTGGCTTCGCCGGAGCTGATCCGTTCGTGGTCGTACGGCGAAGTGAAAAAGCCGGAAACCATCAACTACCGCACGTTCAAACCCGAGCGTGACGGTCTGTTCTGCGCGGCCATCTTCGGCCCGATCAAGGACTACGAGTGCCTGTGCGGCAAGTACAAGCGCATGAAGCACCGTGGCGTGGTCTGCGAGAAGTGCGGCACCGAGGTCACCCTGGCCAAGGTCCGTCGCGAGCGCATGGGCCACATCGAGCTGGCCAGCCCGACCGCGCACATCTGGTTCCTGAAGTCGCTGCCTTCGCGCATTGGCCTCATGCTGGACATGACGCTGCGTGACATCGAGCGCATCCTGTACTTCGAAGCCTTCGTCGTGATCGATCCGGGCCTGACCGCGCTCGAGCGCGGCCAGCTGCTCAGCGAAGACCAGTACCTGGAAGCGACCGAAGAGCACGGCGACGAGTTCGACGCCCGCATGGGTGCCGAGGCCGTCTACGAGCTGCTGAAGAGCCTCGACCTGCCCGGCGAAGTCATCCGCCTCAAGGAAGAGATCACGGCGACCAACTCCGAGACCAAGCTCAAGCGCCTCACCAAGCGCGTGAAGCTGATCGAGGCGTTCCTGGAATCCGGCAACAAGCCGGAGTGGATGGTCATGACCGTCCTTCCCGTGCTGCCGCCGGACCTGCGTCCGCTGGTGCCGCTGGATGGCGGCCGTTTCGCCACGTCCGACCTGAACGACCTGTACCGCCGCGTCATCAACCGCAACAACCGCCTGAAGCGCCTGCTCGAACTCGCTGCGCCGGACATCATCGTCCGCAACGAGAAGCGCATGCTGCAGGAATCGGTCGATGCGCTGCTCGACAACGGCCGTCGCGGTCGTGCCATCACCGGCACGAACAAGCGCGCGCTGAAGTCGCTCGCGGACATGATCAAGGGCAAGCAGGGCCGCTTCCGCCAGAACCTGCTCGGCAAGCGCGTCGACTACTCGGGCCGTTCGGTCATCGTGGTCGGCCCGACGCTGCGCCTGCACCAGTGCGGCCTGCCGAAGAAGATGGCGCTCGAGCTGTTCAAGCCCTTCATCTTCGCCAAGCTGCAGGCTCGTGGCGAAGCCACGACCATCAAGGCCGCGAAGAAGCTCGTCGAGCGCGAAGAGGCCCAGGTGTGGGACATCCTGGAAGACGTGATCCGCGAACATCCGGTCATGCTCAACCGCGCCCCGACCCTGCATCGCCTGGGCATCCAGGCGTTCGAGCCGGTCCTGATCGAAGGCAAGGCGATCCAGCTGCACCCGCTCGTCTGCACGGCGTTCAACGCCGACTTCGACGGTGACCAGATGGCCGTCCACGTGCCGCTTTCGATCGAGGCGCAGCTCGAAGCCCGCGCCCTGATGATGTCCTCGAACAACATCCTGTCGCCGGCCAACGGCGAGCCGATCATCGTGCCGTCGCAGGACGTCGTGCTCGGCCTGTACTACATGACCCGTGAGCTGATCAACGCGAAGGGCGCCGGCATGGTGTTCGCGAACGTCGGCGAAGTGCGTCGTGCGTACGACAACCGTGCCGTCGAGTTGCACGCGAAGGTCAAGGTGCGCGTGCACATGACCGAGCAGGACTCGGAAGGTGCCACGTCGTCGCGTACGGCCATCGTCGATACGACGGTCGGTCGCGCGCTGCTGATGGAGATCATCCCGGACGGCCTCCCGTTCGCGTTGGTCAACACCGAGCTGACCAAGAAGAACATCTCGCGCCTGATCAACCAGAGCTACCGTCTGCTCGGCCTGAAGGAATCGGTCGTGTTCGCCGACAAGCTGATGTACACCGGCTTCCGTTTCGCGACGCGCGCCGGTATCTCCATCGGCATCGACGACATGAAGATCCCGGCCGAGAAGAAGGGCATTCTCGAGGAAGCCGAGAAGGAAGTCGTCGAGATCCAGGAGCAGTACCAGTCGGGCCTGGTCACCGCCGGCGAGCGCTACAACAAGGTCGTCGACATCTGGAGCCGCACCAACGAACTCGTCGCCAAGGCGATGATCGACGGTATCGGCACCGAGAAGGTCGAGGACGCCGACGGCAAGACGGTCAACCAGAAGTCGATGAACTCGCTGTACATCATGGCCGACTCCGGCGCGCGTGGTAGCGCGGCGCAGATTCGCCAGCTGGCCGGCATGCGCGGCCTGATGGCCCGTCCCGATGGCTCCATCATCGAGACGCCCATCAAGGCGAACTTCCGCGAGGGCCTCAACGTCCTGCAGTACTTCAACTCGACCCACGGTGCCCGTAAGGGCCTCGCGGATACCGCGCTGAAGACCGCCAACTCCGGTTACCTGACCCGTCGTCTCGTCGACGTGGCACAGGACGTCGTCATCACCGAGCACGATTGCGGCACGGAAGACGGCGTCATGATGTCCCCGATCGTCGAAGGCGGTGACGTGGTCGAGCCGTTGCGTGACCGCGTGCTCGGTCGTGTCGTGGTCGAGGACGTCTACGCCCCCGGCGACGACGACCAGCCCATCGTCACCCGCGACACGCTGCTCGACGAGTACCTGGTCGACAAGCTCGACAAGGCCTCGGTGCAGCTGATCAAGGTGCGCTCGCCGATCACCTGCCGTGCCAGCCACGGCGTGTGCGCCCTGTGCTACGGCCGCGACCTGGCTCGTGGTCACCTGGTCAACATGGGTGAGGCCGTGGGCGTCGTCGCCGCACAGTCCATCGGTGAGCCGGGTACCCAGCTGACGATGCGTACGTTCCACATCGGTGGTGCGGCGTCGCGTGCGGCTGCGGTCGACAACGTCACCGTCCGTACCACCGGTGCGCTGAAGTTCAACAACCTGAAGTCGGTCGAGCACAACCAGGGTCACCTGGTCGCCGTCTCGCGTTCGGGCGAAGTCAGCGTCATCGACGCCAACGGTCGCGAGCGCGAGCGTTACAAGGTGCCTTACGGCGCGACCATTTCCGTCAAGGACGGCGATCCGGTCAAGTCGGGCCAGACGGTCGCCAACTGGGATCCGCATACCCATCCGATCGTCACGGAAGTGGCCGGTGTGGTGCGCTTCATCGACTTCATCGACGGCATTACCGTGCAGTCGCAGACCGATGAACTGACCGGCCTGGAGTCGGCGGTGGTCACCGATCCGAAGCGTCGCGGTACGCAGGCCAAGGATCTGCGCCCGATCGTCCGTCTGGAAGACAGCAAGGGCCGTGAACTCAAGCTGCCGGGTACGGACATCGCGGCCCAGTACTTCCTGCCGGCCGGCGCCATCGTGTCGATCCAGAACGGGACGGAAGTGGGCGTGGGTGACGTGGTCGCCCGTATCCCGCAGGAAACCTCCAAGACCCGCGACATCACCGGTGGTCTGCCGCGCGTGGCCGATCTGTTCGAAGCCCGCAAGCCGAAGGAGCCGGCGATCCTCGCGGAGCGCTCGGGTATCGTCAGCTTCGGCAAGGACACCAAGGGCAAGCAGCGCCTGATCATCAAGGACGTGGACGGCAACGAGCACGAAGAGCTGATTCCCAAGTGGCGTCAGGTCATCGTCTTCGAAGGCGAGCATGTGGAGAAGGGCGAGACCGTCGTCGACGGCGAGCCGAATCCGCACGACATCCTGCGCCTGCTGGGTGTGGAGCCGCTGGCGTCGTACCTGGTCAAGGAAATCCAGGACGTCTACCGCCTGCAGGGCGTGAAGATCAACGACAAGCACATCGAAGCGATCATTCGCCAGATGCTGCGCAAGGTCGAGATCACCGAGGCGGGTGACAGCACCTACCTGCGCGGTGAGCAGGTCGAGCGCGTCCGGATCAACGAAGAGAACGACCGTGCCGAGGCTCGTGGTGAGCGTCGCGCCGGGTTCGAATCGGTCCTGCTGGGCATCACCAAGGCCTCGCTGGCCACCGAGTCGTTCATCTCGGCGGCATCGTTCCAGGAGACCACCCGCGTCCTCACCGAAGCGGCGGTTCGTGGCACCCGGGATACGTTGCGGGGCCTGAAGGAAAATGTTATTGTTGGGCGGCTAATCCCTGCAGGTACGGGTCTGGCATACCACGCTTCGCGTCGTAGCCAGGGCGGTCTGACGGCTTCGGAGCTCGAAACCCTCTCGGGTTCGGCGCCTGCCGTTTCGTTCGCCGAAGCCCCTGCCGGGTCCAACGATAGCGCTGAGTAAGGCCCGTATTCCGGGTTTTGCTCGTACATACGAAATGAGGCGCAGGGACGCGCCTCGTGTTCGGATTCAGGGACGATGGGCGCTGGCTCGCTTCGTGGGCGGCGCACGTCAACAACGTTTCTCTGGCGGGCCGATCTTTCGGTCTGCCTTTATGTTTCTCAGGAATAGCTTCGCATGACGACAGTCAACCAGTTGGTGCGCAAATCCCGCAGCCCGAAGGCGTACAAAAGCGCCTCCCCGGCCCTGCAGAGCAGCCCGCAGCGCCGCGGCGTCTGCACGCGCGTGTATACGACCACCCCGAAGAAGCCGAACTCGGCACTGCGTAAGGTTGCCAAGGTGCGCCTGACCAACGGTTTCGAAGTCATCAGCTACATCGGTGGCGAAGGTCACAATCTCCAGGAGCACTCGGTGGTCCTGATCCGCGGCGGTCGCGTCAAGGATCTCCCCGGTGTGCGTTACCACACGGTTCGCGGCAGTCTCGACTGCGCCGGCGTGACCAAGCGTCGCAAGTCGCGCTCGAAGTACGGCGCCAAGCGCCCGAAGAGCTGAGTAAAGGACAAGAATTATGTCGCGTAAAGGTTCCCATCCCGCCCGTGTGGTCCTCCCGGACCCGAAGCACGGAAGCCAGCTGATTGCCCGTTTCATCAATATGGTGATGAAGTCCGGCAAGAAGTCCGTCGCCGAATCCATCGTGTACGGCGCTCTCGAAGAAATCGGCAAGAAGCACGCTGAAGCCGTGCAGCTCGTCGAGAAGGCCCTGGGCAACATCGCCCCGGCCGTCGAGGTGAAGTCGCGCCGTGTCGGTGGTGCCACGTACCAGGTGCCGGTCGAAGTCCGTCCGGGCCGTCGTATGGCGCTTGCCATGCGCTGGGTGATCGACGCAGCGCGCAAGCGCGGCGAGACGTCCATGCCGCGCAAGCTGGCCGCCGAACTGCTCGAAGCCTCGGAATCCCGTGGCGGCGCCGTCAAGAAGCGCGAAGAAACGCACCGCATGGCGGAGGCCAACAAGGCCTTCTCGCATTACCGCTGGTAATTTCAGCTCCAGATTGAGGAAAGACCGTGGCACGCACTACGCCCATCGAGCGCTACCGCAACTTCGGCATCATGGCTCACATCGACGCCGGCAAGACCACGACCACCGAGCGTATCCTGTTCTACACCGGTGTCAGTCATAAGATTGGCGAGGTGCATGACGGTGCCGCTACGATGGACTGGATGGAGCAGGAGCAGGAGCGCGGCATCACCATCACTTCCGCTGCCACCACGGCATTCTGGAAGGGCATGGACCGTTCGCTGCCCGAGCACCGCTTCAACATCATCGACACCCCGGGGCACGTCGACTTCACCATCGAGGTGGAGCGTTCGCTCCGCGTGCTCGACGGTGCGGTGTTCGTGCTCTGTGCCGTCGGTGGCGTGCAGCCGCAGTCCGAAACCGTCTGGCGCCAGGCCAACCGGTACAAGGTGCCGCGTCTCGCGTTCGTCAACAAGATGGACCGCACCGGCGCGAACTTCTACAAGGTGGTCGAGCAGCTGAAGGCTCGCCTTGGCGCCAATCCGGTGCCGATGCAGGTGCCGATCGGTGCCGAAGACAACTTCGAAGGCGTCGTCGACCTCCTCAAGATGAAGGCGATCAACTGGGACATGGAGTCCCAGGGCATGAAGTTCGATTACAAGGACATTCCGGCTGAACTGCTCGAGAAGTCGAAGCAGGCTCGCACCGAAATGATCGAAGCCGCCGCGGAAGCGACGGAAGAGTACATGGACAAGTACCTGGGTGGCGAAGAGCTGACCGAGGCCGAGATCATCGAAGGCCTGCGTCTGCGCACGCTGCGTAGCGAGATCATCCCGGTGTTCTGCGGCACGGCGTTCAAGAACAAGGGCGTCCAGGCGATGCTCGACGCGGTGGTCAACCTGCTTCCGTCGCCTCTCGACCGCCCGCCGGTCGAAGGCATCGACGAGAACGAGCAGCCGGATACCCGCGAAGCGAAGGACGATGCTCCGTTCTCCGCGCTGGCGTTCAAGATCATGACCGACCCGTTCGTCGGTGCGCTCACGTTCTTCCGTGTCTATTCGGGCACGCTGAATGCGGGCGACCCGGTCTACAACCCGGTCAAGTCGAAGAAAGAGCGCATCGGCCGCATGCTGCAGATGCATGCCAACGAGCGTCACGAACTGAAGGAAGTCCGCGCGGGCGACATCGCCGCCGCGGTCGGCCTGAAGGACGTCACGACCGGCGATACGCTCTGCTCGCAGGACAAGATCATCACCCTCGAGCGCATGTCGTTCCCGGAGCCGGTGATCTCGATGGCGGTCGAGCCGAAGACCAAGTCGGACCAGGAAAAGATGGGTGTCGCCCTCGGCCGTCTGGCTGCGGAAGATCCGTCGTTCCGCGTCAAGACGGACGAAGAGTCGGGTCAGACGATCATCTCGGGCATGGGCGAGCTTCACCTGGACATCCTGGTGGACCGCATGCGTCGCGAGTTCAACGTCGAGGCCAACGTGGGCAAGCCGCAGGTCGCTTACCGCGAAACGATTCAGGCCGCGGACGTCAAGTCGGACTACAAGCACGCCAAGCAGTCGGGTGGTAAGGGTCAGTACGGTCACGTCGTGATCGAGCTGTCGCCGATCTCCGATGCCGATCGTGCCGATCCCAAGATCGCACCGTCGATCAAGGACGACTTCCTCTTCATCAACGACATCTCCGGTGGCGTGATCCCGAAGGAATTCATTCCTTCGGTCGAGAAGGGTCTCCGTGAGACGATCACCAGTGGTCCGCTCGCGGGCTTCCCGGTGGTGAACGTGAAGGTCAAGCTCGTCTTCGGTTCGTACCATGACGTCGACTCCTCGGAAATGGCGTTCAAGCTCGCCTCGTCGATGGCGTTCAAGCAGGGTTTCGCCAAGGCGAAGCCGGTTCTGCTCGAGCCGATCATGAAGGTCGAAGTCGTGACGCCGCCGGACTACGTCGGTGACGTGATGGGCGATATCTCGCGCCGTCGCGGCATGCTGACCGGTCAGGAAGAAACGCCGTCGGGCAACACGATCAACGCGATGATCCCGCTTGGCGAAATGTTCGGTTATGCGACGACGATCCGCTCGCTGTCGCAGGGTCGTGCCACGTTCACGATGGAATTCGATCATTACGAGCCGGCGCCGAGCAACATCGCCGAAGAGGTCATGAAGAAGTCCTGATCGGGCTTCTTCATTAAAACTTTCAACGATTTTTCAGAGGTTTCAGAGTCATGGCAAAGGGTAAGTTCGAGCGCAAGAAGCCGCACGTCAACGTCGGCACCATCGGTCACGTCGATCACGGCAAGACCACGCTGACGGCCGCGCTGACCAAGATCGGCGCCGAGCGCTTCGGTGGCGAATTCAAGGACTACGGTTCGATCGATGCGGCGCCGGAAGAGAAGGCGCGCGGCATCACGAT
>NZ_JBSRXP010000018.1:0-11089 GCF_054055715.1 Luteibacter sp. PvP120
GTGCTCAAGGCACCGCGCACAATCGGCCTGCCACACTCCGCTCTCGACTTCGAATCTACCCCATCGAAAAGACACAAGCGCACGATGTGCGCGAACCCTCACGCTCTGCCAGAACGAATGATGCGATGCGTGGGGTAGGGGTGGCGGTGGCGGTGGCTTCGTTGGGGGCCTCGGAAACGCCCGCATTTTTAGGGGCATGGCTTCTTTCGTCGTAGAGAGAGCTTGGGATCGCCCACATCGTGGGCTCCTACCACCGTCCGTCGGTCCGCCCCCTCCGCTCGCCACATCCGGGTCTGTCGGTATCGCGCACAAAAAAAGCCTCCGCCCGGGGGCGGAGGCTTCAGGGGTACCGACGATCGCGGAAGCGCTAGGCTTCCGCGATGGATCAGGCAGCCGCGTCCTTGAGCTTCTTGAGCGGACGGACCTTGACCTTGACCGAAGCGGGCTTGGCAGCGAACCAGCGCTCTTCACCGGTGAACGGATCCTTGCCCTTGCGCTTCGGCTTGGCGGCGACGGCCACCGAAGTGATCTTCAGCAGGCCGGGCAGCGTGAACGTGCCGGCGCCCTTCTTGTGGATCGAGGCGCTGATGGCGCTCTCGAGCGAGGCCATGACGGCCTTGACGCTCTTGCTGTCGACGCCGCTCTGCTCGACGATGTGCGAGACGAGCGTGGACTTCGAGAACGCATCCTTGATCGGCTTGAGCGCGGCCGGGGCCTTTGCAGCCTTCACGGCGCCCTTGGCGGGAGCCTTGGCAGCCTTCTTCGCCGCCGTTTTTTTGGTCGTGGCCATGGTTATCCTTGTCACTTGAATCGAATGAGGCGGCCTTTCCGGCCGGTGCCCAGCGGGCGACTCACTCTAGCGTTGCTTTCGCCCGCTGAAAATAGGGTTCGGGCAGTTTTTTTGCATTTCGAGCCCTTTTTTTACGGTCCCGTGTGATGCAATGCGGAATAACCGCCGCCGCGCTGCCTGCACCGCGCGTGAGCGCGGCGCAGGTAAGGGGCTCAGGACATCCCCGCAAGCACCTTGTCCAGCGTGATCGGATAGTCGCGAATCCGCACGCCGCACGCGTTGTAAACCGCATTGGCGATGCAGGCGCCCGCCCCGGATATACCCACCTCGCCCAGTCCCTTGATCTTCAGCGGGTTGGCCTTGTCGTCGAGTTCGCTGAGGAAGACCGCTTCCATCGGCCCGATGTCCGCATTGACCGGCACGTGGTACTCGGCGAAGTCGTGGTTGACGAACGCGCCGTAGCGCGGGTCCATCACGATCTCTTCCGAAAGGGCGGAGCCGACACCGAAGATCATGCCGCCGAGTGCCTGCGACCTGGCCGTTTTCGCGTTCAGGATGCGGCCGGCCGCGAAGACACCCAGCATGCGCCTCAGCCGTACCTCGCCGGTGTCCACGTCGACGCCGACCTCCGCGAAGAACGCGCCATAGGAGTTCTGGTTGTAGTCGGTGTTGTTGCTGCCCGGCTCGATGCCGCCCTCGGCCTCGACACCGTGCTGCCCGGCCAGGGCGGCATACCCGACCCGCTTGTCACCACCGGACACGTGGCCATCCTCGAAGCGGGCCTGGGTGGGGTCGATGCCTGCGGAGTGGGCCAGCTTGTCGCGCAGATGCATGCAGGCATCGTAAAGCCCCGAGCCGGCGCTGGCGGCCCCGAACGACCCACCCGAGCCAGGCGTATCGGGAAAATCGGAGTCGCCCAGCAGGATCGTCACCCGGTCCAGCGGCAGGCCGAGCAGGTCCGCGGCGATCTGCGTGAACACGGTGTACGAGCCGGTACCGATGTCCGTCATGGCCATGCGCGCCGTCAGTCGCCCTTCCGCATCCAGGCGCACGTGTGCCTTGGACGCCTGCAGCATGTTGCCGCGTATGCCGGACGACATACCGATACCGACCAGCCAGCGCCCGTCGCGGACCTGTCCCGGTTTGGCGATGCGCTTGTCCCAGCCGAAGCGACGTGCCCCGTCGTGCATGCATTCCACAACCTGCCGCGAGGAGAACGGTACGTCCAGTTCGGGATCAACCGTCGGCTCGTTGCGTACGCGCAGTTCGATCGGGTCGATGTCCAGCTGGATAGCCAGTTCGTCCATGGCACCTTCCAGCGCCAGCAGGCCGACCGCCTCGCCGGGCGCGCGCATGGAGATCGCCGGCGGCAGGTCCAGGTCGGTGTGCCGATGCGTGTTCAGCCGGTTCTCGCCGGCATAGCGCGAGCGGGTGCCGAGTACGGTCGGCTCGAACTCGTCATTGCCGGGCTCGTTGCCCGACCATGCCTCGTGGGCCTCGGCGAGGATCCGCCCCTGGTCGTCGGTGCCCAGGCGCACGCGCTGGATGGTGTTGGTGCGGTGGCCCACCACGTGGAACAGCTGCTGGCGGGTCAGCGCGAGCTTCACCTTGCGCCCCGTGGCCTTCGCCGCCAGCGCTGCCAGCACGGCATCCGGCTGAACGTCCAGCTTGCTGCCGAAGCCGCCGCCAATATAGGCGGACAGCAGCCGCACTTTCTCCGGCGGCACGCCGAACGTCGCGGCCAGCACCTTGCGCCCCGGGGTGGGCATCTGGTTGGAGGTTTCCACGGTCAGCTTGCCGTCGTCCCATTGCGCCACCGTGGCGTGCGGCTCCATCGCCGCGTGGAACTGGAAGGGCGTGGTGTAAGTGACGTCGAGAGTGTGCGTGGCCGAGGCATAGGCGGCCTCGAAGTCGCCCTTGCCGGTATCGGCCTTGGCGAACGACAGGTCCGCGGGCTTGCGCGCCTTGTCCTTCTCGGCGGCCAGTTCGAAGCGGCCCGGCTTCGCCTCGTAGTCGGCCTCGACCAGCGATGCGGCATGTCGCGCCTGCTCGTAGGTCTCGGCGATCACCAGGGCAATGGGCTGCCCGTAATGCTTGACCGCATCGCCGTCGAGCTGTGGCAACGCGTCGTCGGACGAGGTGTCCTGCTCCGGCACGTTGTCCGCGGTCAGCACCTCGATCACGCCTGGCGCCTGCCTGGCGGCTGCCGTGTCCAGATGCGCCACACGCCCCACGGCGATGGTGGCCAGCACGGGGAAGGCATACGCAACCTCGCCGATGCCGCCATGCTCGGCGGCATAGCGGGCTTCGCCGCGCACCTTCATGGGCCCGTCCACCCGGTCGATCGGCTTGCCGGTAAATCCCTCCGGACGATCGTCCAGCGGCGTGGTGCCGACGGTGTGATCCATGCGAATCGTCATGCGGCGGTCCTCCCGATGGCTTCGACAAGAACGGCGCCCAGCGTGCGCCGGACAAGCGGTACCTTGAAATCGTTGCTGCCATGGCCATGGGCGTCAGGCAGCGCTTTATCGGCGAGGGCGCGCAGCGCCGTCTCGTCGGTGCCTGTCCCACGTGCGGAGGCTTCCCAGGCATCGTCCCGCCATGGGCGATGAGCCACTCCGCCGAACGCCACCCGGGCCGAGGCCAGTCCGCTGTCGTCGACATCGACGATGGCGGCGATGGATACCAGCGCGAACGCGTACGAGGCACGGTCGCGCACCTTGCGATAGAGCTGCCGCCCAGTCGGCGCGGGCGGCAAGGTCACGTGCGTGATCAGCTCGCCCTCCTGCAGCACGTTCTCGATATGCGGGGTGTCGCCCGGCAGCGTGTAGAAGTCGCCGATGGGAATGTCCCGCGATTCGCCCTGTGCCGATACGGTATGGATCACGGCATCGAGCACCCGCATGGCTACCGCCATGTCGGAAGGGTGCGTGGCGATGCACGCCTCGCTGGTGCCGACGATGGCATGGATGCGGTTGTAGCCGCCGATGGCCGCGCAACCGCTGCCGGGCTCGCGCTTGTTGCACGGCATGGCGGTGTCGTAGAAGTAGTAGCAGCGCGTGCGCTGGACCAGGTTGCCGCCGGTGGTCGCCTTGTTGCGCAACTGTCCCGACGCACCGGCCAGCAGGGCGCTGGCAAGCACCGGATAGCGTTCGCGCACGCGTGCGTCCGCGGCCAGGTCGCTGTTGCGCACGAGGGCACCGATGCGCAACCCGCCGTCCGCGGTGTCCTCGATGCCGGCAAGGTCCAGCCGGTTGATGTCGACCAGATGATCCGGGGTTTCGATGCCCAGCTTCATGAGATCGAGCAGGTTGGTGCCGCCCGCGATGAAGCGCGTGTGCCGCTGCGCACCGGCCGCATCCGCCGCCGCGGCGGGGCTGGTGGCGCGCTCGTAGGTGAAGGGCTTCATGCGTCGGCCTCCGCGGCGTCAGCGATGGCGGCGACGATGTTGGGGTAGGCGCTGCAGCGGCAGAGGTTGCCGCTCATGCGCTCGCGTATCTCGTCGTCGGTCAGCGTGGGCCGGCTGGCCACATCGGCGGTGACGGCGCTGGCCCAGCCGGCGCGCACTTCGTCCAGCATGCCGGTGGCGGAGCAGAGCTGGCCCGGGGTGCAGTAGCCGCACTGGAAGCCGTCGTGCTCGACAAAGGCCGCCTGCAGGGGCCTCAGCGTCGCGCCGCTGGCCAGGCCTTCGACCGTGGTGATCGACTCGCCGTCGTGCATCACGGCGAGGGTAAGGCAGGCGTTGATCCGGCGGCCTTCGACCAGCACGGTGCATGCGCCGCACTGGCCGTGGTCGCAGCCCTTCTTCGAGCCGGTCAGGCCCAGGTGCTCGCGCAGCGCGTCCAGCAGCGTGACGCGGGGATCGATGTCGAGGACATGCTCCGCGCCATTGATGCGCAGGCGGGTGGATACGCTTGGGGGTGTCGTCGGCTGCATGCCGTTCTCCGTGGGTGGGCGACGAGATGCGCCGCTGCCTGGGTGAACCACGGTTTTAAAGGGAGGTACGTGAAAGAGGCGGGGTGGAAGCGTGCCGCCTGCGTGCCTTGGTTTTTACATCGAGCGGATCACGGCCGGTCCAGCAGACCGGCGGCTACCGCACGGGCCACGTCTTCTTCCGTGTCCAGGTCCCGGGCCAGCGCGTCGTTGCGCACGCGATGGACATCATGCCCGGTCCAGAGCGCGCGAAAACCACTGTCGCCTTGCAGGGTGACGGCACGCGCGAGCGTCCTCGCACGCAAGACGGCCGGCACGCCCGCGGCATCGCCATACGCCGTGACCGTGTCCTGCGTGCCGTCGTGCTCACGCAGCAGCCGTTCCAGGTGTACCTCGTCCAGCGCCAGCTGGTCCACGACGACGACCAGCACGGGGCCATCGCGGCCGGCGAGCGCATCGGCGGCGAGGTGCAACGACGACGCCATGCCCGTCGCCCAGTCCGGATTGAATACCGGCAGCGCACCGTTCAAGCGGCCGCACAGGTGCTCTGCGTACGCACCGACGATGGCGATGGTCTTGCCTGGCTGCGTGGATGCGACGAGCCGCGAGACGCGACCCACCAGGGTTTCGCCGTCCCGCGTCAGCAACTGCTTGGGCCGTCCCAGTCGGCGGCTGCCGCCGGCGGCCAGGATCACGGCATCGTGGCGGCCGGTCACAGGTGCCGCGCGCGATCGCGCTGGCAGACCTGCGCGAGAATGGACAGGGCGATCCCGTGCGGTGTCTGCGCGCCGATGGGCAGGCCCGCCGGAAGGTGCAGGCGATCCAGCGCCGCGTCGTCCACGCCGTCGTCGCGCAAGCGGTCCACGCGCGCGCCGATCTTGTTGCGGCTGCCGAGGACACCGACGGCAAAGGCGGGCGAGCGCAACGCATGTGAGGCCACCGCGTGATCCATCTCGGCATCGTGGCTGAGCGCATAGATCGCAGTGCGCTCGTCCACCCGCAGCGCGTCCAGCGCCACGCCCAGCGCGCGCGGGTCGTAGGCCGCCAGGGTCACGCCCGGGGGCGGCTCGGTTGGGCCGTGGGGTCGCAGCAGCACCACTTCCACGCCCATGGCGGGGGCCAGTCGCGCCACCGCCAGGGTGACCGGGTCGCCCCCGACGGTGACCAGTCGCAGCGGCGGCAGGCGCACGTCCGCGTAGCGGTCGTCATCGGGATCCGCCATGCCGTCGACGATCGTCCAGTCGCCGGTGGTACGGTCGGTCAGCACGGTGACCGTGCGGCGCTCGCGCCGGGCGGCCGACAGGGCGTCCACGTACCGGGAGGGCTCGCGCAATTCGCGGACGAAGATGCCGATGCGCCCCCCGCACGTGAGCTGGATATCCAGCACCGGGCTGCCCACGCCGTAGTCCAGAAGGCGCGGCCGGCCCTCGGCAAGGGCGGCCAGGGCCTCCTGGGCGACGGCGGCTTCCACGCAGCCGCCGGAGACGTAACCGGCCACGCGCCCATCGGCGGCGATCGCCATCTCGCTATACAGCGGCCGTGGCGACGGACCGGCGACGTCCACCAGCGTGGCCAGGGCCACGCGGCCTGCCTGCGCATACTGGTCGAGGGCGGGCAGCAGATCGTCGACAAGGGCGTATTCCGGCCAGGCGGGCCAAGCCGGCGGGGACGAGGGGTTCGAGGCGTTCATGGATGAAGTCTGGCACGATGGCATGTGAAGGCCGGGCGGGATTTGGACACATCCCGCCCACGCGCAACGTGGTTTCCTGAGGCGACATGTCCCCACTCATCGACCGTCACGGCCGTACCAAGCGCAAGCTGCGGATATCGCTCACCGACCGCTGCAATTTCCGCTGTACGTATTGCATGCCCGAGCATCCGGACTGGCTTCCCCGGAGCACCCTGCTTGCGCGCGAGGAAGTGGTGCGCCTGGCCGGCCTGTTCGTGGACAGCGGCATCGACCAGATCCGCCTGACCGGTGGCGAGCCCCTGCTGCGTCGCGACCT
The DNA here is from genome assembly GCF_054055715.1 of Luteibacter sp. PvP120. Lineage (NCBI taxonomy): Bacteria > Pseudomonadati > Pseudomonadota > Gammaproteobacteria > Lysobacterales > Rhodanobacteraceae > Luteibacter > Luteibacter sp. PvP120. The sequence goes on from NZ_JBSRXP010000018.1 coordinate 6,730, forward strand.
GCTCGAATGCGTGCGCGATATAAACGCCCTGCGCGAGCGGGGCCTGCGTCGCCTGTCGATGACTACCAACGCCTCGCGCATCGCCCCGCGTGCGGCCGAGTTGGTGGCGGCGGGTATCGACGACTTCAACGTCAGTCTCGACGCGGTCGATCCGGATACGTTTCGCCGGCTGACCCGGCGTGAGATCGCCCCGGTGCTCGATGGCATCGCCGCGCTGGTCGATGCCGGTGCCCGCATCAAGCTCAACGCGGTGGTGATCCGCGGCGACAACGAGAAAGACGTGGTGCCGCTGCTGGAATGGGCCATGGCCCGCGACATCCCGCTGCGCTACATCGAATACATGCCGCTCGACGCGCCCGGACAATGGAAGCGCGATGCCGTGGTATCGGAGGCCGAGATGCTGGCGGCCATCCGTGCGACGCACCGCGTCGACGACCTGCCACGCGGCAACGATCCGTCCACGCCTTACCTCGTGGACGGGCGTTATTCGCTGGGCGTCATCTCCACCGTTTCCAATCCCTTCTGTTCCACCTGCGACCGCCTGCGGCTGACGGCCACGGGCGAATTGTTCACCTGCCTGTTCTCGCCGCTGGGCACCCCGCTGGGCACGCGCATGCGCGAGGGCATTGCCGACGACGTGCTTGCCGAGCAGGTCCGGCGCGCGGTCTGGCTCAAGGATGCCGGTTACGCGTCGCGTCCCGGTCCCGTCGACCGGCCGCTAACCATGCACGCCATGGGTGGGTGAGCGCTTTCCTACGGATCTGCCATGACATCGATCGTTTTCGAACTCTTCGCCAACCTGGAGCGGTTGGCCGGCCGACACGAATGCACCGTGGAGGTCGATGACACGGTAGTCACCGTGGGTGACGCCGTCGCGCGGCTCGCCGTTGCGCAGCCGGCACTGGCCGCGTCGCTCGAGCGCTGCGCCTGCGTGTCCGGCGACACCATCGTGCGCCGCGCGGACGCGTTGCCGGCCGACGGCCGCATCGCCTTGTTGCCGCCCGTGGCCGGAGGCTGATCCATGACCCATGCCGTGCTTGCCCACGCCGCCGTCGCGGTGGACCCGTTGCTCGAACTTCATGCGCATCCCGAATGCGGTGGCCTGGCCCTGTTCGTCGGCACCGTGCGCGACCACCACGAAGGGCGCTCGGTGCGCCACCTTGCCTATACCGCCCACGAGCCGCTTGCCGAGAAGGTGATCCGCGACGTGGAGCAGGCCACGCGCGAGCGCTACGGCGTGCCTTACGTGCGCATTGTCCATCGCCTGGGTGATCTGTCGATCGGGGATATCGCCATTGTCTGTGTGGTGCGCGCGCCGCATCGTGCCGAGGCTTTCGACGCATGCCGCTATGCGGTGGATGCGGTGAAGCACGGTGCGCCCATCTGGAAGGAAGAGTTCTACACGGACGGTACCAGCGCGTTCGTGGAGGGCTGCTGCATCCGTGACGACCTGGACGACCAGCCAGCGCCCCACGCGCACCACCACCACCCTCCGCATGCGAGCCACGGATGAAAGACGTCAGCCAGAAACCCGATTCCCTGCGGATCGCGCGTGCCACCGCCACGCTGCATGCGCCAGCGGCCTGCATCGATCTGCTGCGCAGCGGCGAGACCGAAAAAGGCGACCCGCTGAAGACGGCGCGCGTTGCCGGCATCCTTGCCGCCAAGCGGACCGACGAACTGATTCCGTTGTGCCACCCGCTGCCCATCCACCGGGCCGACGTCACCTACGAACTGGCCGCGACCAGCGTGCGCATCGTCGCCGAGGTGCAGACCATCGGCCCGACCGGCGTGGAGATGGAAGCGCTGACCGCGGCCAGCCTGGCCGCGCTCACGATCTACGACATGCTCAAGCCGTACGCGGAGCCCGACGAGCTGCACATCCAGGATTGCCGCCTCGAGCGCAAGGTCGGCGGAAAATCGCACTACCGTCGCGCACTGGCGTCGCCGCGCACGGCCGCGGTGGTGGTGCTGTCCGACACCGTGGCCCGTGGCGCCAAACCCGATACGGCCGGCGTCTTCGTCCGCGATGCGCTGGTCGATGCCCATTTCGCTCCCGTGGCCTACACCGTGATCGGCGACGACGCGACGACCCTGCGCGATCGCGTGCGCGCCCTGGTCGATGAGGGCACCTCGCTGGTCATAACGGTGGGTGGCACCGGTCTGGGGCCCCGCGACATCACCGTGGACACCATCAGGCCCATGCTGGATGTGGATATCCCCGGCATCATGGAAACCGCGCGCGCCTTCGGCCAGCAGCGTATGCCCTACGCGATGCTCTCGCGGGGCGTGGCCGGCTACATCGGCGACACGCTGGTGCTCACCTTCCCGGGTAGCCGGGGCGGCGCCAGCGAGTCGCTGGCGGCCACGTTGCCAGGCATCGTGCACCTGCTGGAAACGGGGCGTGCGGGAGGCAAGCACCCCGGCGGCTACGGGGAGGCCAACTGATGGCGCTCCTGCCGCTGGCGGAAACCTTCGCGCATTACCGGCAGCACGTCGGCCCCTTGCCGACGCAGCGGATGGCCCTGGAACTGGCGTTGGGGTCGGTGCTGTCTGAGCCCGTGGCCGCCCTGGTCTCGCTGCCGCGTTTCACCCAGAGTGCCGTCGACGGTTATGCGTTGCGTGTCGGCGATGGGCGCAACGAGCGTGCGCTCGTCGGTACATCCGCTGCTGGCGATCCAGCCGACGTCGTGGTCGGGCCAGGGCAGGCGGTGCGTATCCTCACCGGCGGCGTGCTGCCCGCTGGCGCCGATGCCGTCGCCCGCCAGGAGATCGTCGAGCGCACCGGGGCTGGCATCGCGCTGACCGCCGCCGTGGTCGTCGGCGAGGCAATCCGTTTCGAAGGCGAGGAACTGGTCGCCGGCACGATCATCGCCGCCGCCGGCCAGCGCGTGACGGCCGGTCTTGTCGCCGCACTGGCGATGGCCGGGATCACCGAGGTGGAGGTCTACCGACGTCCGCGCGTGGTGGTCTTGGTCACCGGCGATGAAGTGGTACGCGCCGGCGAGCCGCTGGCGCCCGGGCTGGTCTACGACGCCAACGGGCCGCTGCTTCGTGCCTGGTTCGTCGAGCAGGGCTACGGTGAGCCGGTGGTGGCGTATGTCCGCGACGATGAAGCGGCGCTGGAAGAAGCGATGAGCGCCGCGCTGGACAGTGCCGACCTGGTGGTGACCAGCGGCGGTGTGTCGGTGGGCGATCGCGATTTCGTTCCGGCCGTGGCCGAACGCCTGGGCGTGCGCAAGGTGTTCTGGAAAGTGGCGCAGAAACCGGGCAAGCCGCTCTGGTTCGGCATGCGCGAGGGAAAGGCCCTGCTGGGTATGCCGGGCAATCCCGCGGCCGTGCTGGTGTGCCTTACCGTTCACGCACGCGCGGTGCTGGCGAGGCTGGAAGGTGAGACATCCGAACAACCGGCGTGGTGCCAGGGCCTGCTGGCCATGGCCGTCGATGCCGACGACGAGCGCGACCGTCTCGTGCGCATGCGACTGGACATGAGCAGCGGCATGGTCTCGCTGGCGTTACTGCCGCGGCAGGAGTCGCACATGCTCAGCAACATGGCCACCGCGCAGGCGCTGGTATGGCTTCCTGCGCGGGCCGAGCCCTTTGCGGCGGGCGAGCGCGTCGCCTGGCTACCGCTCTGAACGAGGGCCCGGCAGCGCCGGGCCCTGCGCCATTACCAGGCTTTGACGTCCGAAACGACGACCGTGTAATCGGTCATATCCGGGGAATAACGGAACAGGCGGCCGAGGTCGAAGTCGACGCTCTTGCCCGGTTCGATGTTGGACGTACCTGCCGGCCAACCCTGCTTGCTCGCGACGACCTTGCCCGACGCGTCCTTGGCATCGATGCGGATCTGCGCGGCAGCGGCTTCGGTGCACTTGTTGACCAGGTTGCCCTTCATGCTGAAACGCGGCTGGCCCGAACCCTGCTGGAGCTTCACGCCGAAACCTTCGACGGCGAAGTCCTTGGCGGCGCAGGCGGCATGGGCGGACAGCGGGGCGGCGACGAACAGCGCGACGGCGATGGCGATCTTCTTCATGGGTGGTGTTACCTGTCGATAGGGAAAGGCTGACACCCGTCTCGTGAGATAGGGCGTTAGCTTTCGTATCGGCAGGTGGTTAGGAGACTTTAGGCTTTGTGTGGGTGGGCTCGCCTTCGGCATCGCGTTTAGCCTTGGAGCCTTGGGCTCTGGGGCAAGAGCCGGCGGGTAGCCCCCTCGGGGCCACGCCTGTGGCGACCCGCTAGGGAAGGGCCGCTCCGCTGCCGTTTATTGATTGCCCTACGGGCCCGGGTCGGGCTTCGCACGGGGATTTTCGATTCGCCATCCATGGCTCAGCGAAAATGGCCGGCCGTCCTGGCCGGC
>NZ_JBSRXP010000019.1:0-2500 GCF_054055715.1 Luteibacter sp. PvP120
GACAAAAAGAAAACCCGGTCTCAAATGAGACCGGGTTTCCGGGATAAAGCCCCTGGCGGTGACCTACTCTTGCATGGCTTGAGCCACACTACCATCGGCGCATGCGCGTTTCACTTCTGAGTTCGGGAAGGGATCAGGTGGTACCACGCCGCTATAGCCGCCAGGGAAGGGGTGGGAGCAGCGCTTTTCGAGCGCCGGCTCCACAGAGGGTGTAAACGAGTGACAAGCGTCCGGGTTTTAGTCGAACCGCGAGTAAGAGATTAAGACGGTGAAGCGTCTTGGGGTTATATGGTCAAGCCTCACGGCTCATTAGTACACGTAAGCTCAATGCATTGCTGCACTTCCACACCGTGCCTATCAACCACCTAGTCTTGATGGTGCCTTAAGGAGAGTCTAGCTCTCGGGAGATCTCATCTTGGGGCGTGCTTCCCGCTTAGATGCTTTCAGCGGTTATCACTTCCGTTCGTAGCTACCGGGCAATGCCATGGGCATGACAACCCGAACACCAGCGGAACGTCCACTCCGGTCCTCTCGTACTAGGAGCAGCCCCCCTCAAATCTCCAACGCCCACGACAGATAGGGACCGAACTGTCTCACGACGTTCTGAACCCAGCTCGCGTACCACTTTAAATGGCGAACAGCCATACCCTTGGGACCGGCTACAGCCCCAGGATGTGATGAGCCGACATCGAGGTGCCAAACACCGCCGTCGATATGAACTCTTGGGCGGTATCAGCCTGTTATCCCCGGAGTACCTTTTATCCGTTGAGCGATGGCCCTTCCATACAGAACCACCGGATCACTAAGACCTACTTTCGTACCTGCTTGATCCGTCGATCTCGCAGTCAAGCACGCTTATGCCTTTGCACACAGTGCGCGATGTCCGACCGCGCTGAGCGTACCTTCGTGCTCCTCCGTTACTCTTTGGGAGGAGACCGCCCCAGTCAAACTACCCACCATACATGGTCCCCGATCCGGATTACGGACCTAGGTTAGAACGTCAAGCACTTCAGGGTGGTATTTCAAGGATGGCTCCACCGAAACTAGCGTCTCGGTTTCATAGCCTCCCACCTATCCTACACAGAAGAACTCAACGTTCAATGTAAAGCTATAGTAAAGGTTCACGGGGTCTTTCCGTCTTGCCGCGGGAACGCTGCATCTTCACAGCGATTTCAATTTCACTGAGTCTCGGGTGGAGACAGCGCCGCTGTCGTTACGCCATTCGTGCAGGTCGGAACTTACCCGACAAGGAATTTCGCTACCTTAGGACCGTTATAGTTACGGCCGCCGTTTACTGGGGCTTCGATCAAGAGCTTCGCCTTGCGGCTGACCCCATCAATTAACCTTCCAGCACCGGGCAGGCGTCACACCCTATACGTCCACTTTCGTGTTTGCAGAGTGCTGTGTTTTTGATAAACAGTCGCAGCGGCCAGGTTACTGCGACCCCTCGATGCTCAGTCACGCACGTGACCACACCAAGGGGCGCACCTTCTCCCGAAGTTACGGTGCCATTTTGCCTAGTTCCTTCACCCGAGTTCTCTCAAGCGCCTTGGGATTCTCACCCTGCCTACCTGTGTCGGTTTGCGGTACGGTTTTTCTACAGCTGAAGCTTAGTGGCTTTTCCTGGAAGCGTGGTGTCAGTCACTTCGTCCTCATAGGACTCGTCTCGGTGCTCGGCATAAAGATTCCCGGATTTGCCTAAGAATCATGCCTACCGCCTTTCCCCAGGACAACCAACGCCTGGTAGACCTAACCTTCTCCGTCCCCACATCGCACTGTAGAAAAGTGCAGGAATATTAACCTGCTTCCCATCGACTACGCATTTCTGCCTCGCCTTAGGGGCCGACTCACCCTGCGCCGATGAACGTTGCGCGAGGAAACCTTGGGCTTTCGGCGGGGAGGCTTTTCACCCCCCTTATCGTTACTCATGTCAGCATTCGCACTTCCGATACCTCCAGCAAGCCTTACGACTCACCTTCACAGGCCTACGGAACGCTCCTCTACCGCGTACAGATCAAAATCTGTACACCCCGAGCTTCGGTGCATAGCTTAGCCCCGTTAAATCTTCCGCGCAGACCGACTCGACCAGTGAGCTATTACGCTTTCTTTAAAGGATGGCTGCTTCTAAGCCAACCTCCTGGCTGTCTATGCCTTTCCACATCGTTTTCCACTTAGCTATGACTTTGGGACCTTAGCTGCGGGTCTGGGTTGTTTCCCTTTTCACGACGGACGTTAGCACCCGCCGTGTGTCTCCCGTGTATCACGTGTTGGTATTCGGAGTTTGCCATGGTTTGGTAAGTCTCAATGACCCCCTAGCCATAACAGTGCTCTACCCCCAACAGTGTTCGCACGAGGCGCTACCTAAATAGCTTTCGAGGAGAACCAGCTATCTCCGAGTTTGTTTAGCCTTTCACTCCGATCCTCAACTCATCCCCATCTATTGCAACAGATGTGGGTTCGGTCCTCCAGTGCGTGTTACCGCACCTTCAACCTGGTCAAG